>CABZJY010000001.1 GCA_902526175.1 uncultured Alphaproteobacteria bacterium
TTTTCAGCAACAACTTCTTGAAAACCTGACATTTGAAATAATGTAGTTGCATCAATCATATCAATATACGGAATAATTCTTTGATAAACTTTTTTTTTAATTATTTCGTCAGTTTTGATGAGAACATTTCTTAGTTCAATTAAACTTTTGCCTCCAAAGTAAGTGCATATCAACAAACCATCACTTGATGCGAGGTTTTTTAGCCTTCCAATAAAAGACTTTACATCATTAATTCTATGTAAACATAAATTACACACTATAAGATCAAAATTATTGTTTTTTAAACTAAGACTTTCAAAATTACTTAATATTTTAAATTGATTAGTGTTGTTAGTTCTATAGAGCCTGAGTAAATCAATGTACTCTGATACAATAAATATATTTCCGTATTCGAATTTTTTGATTTTTTCAAAAATTTCAAATGCATCTGAAGTAATTATTAATATATTTTTGAAAGAACCTTTTAGTTCATTAATTTTTTCAAAGGTGTCAGAGGCAATATGTTCAAAAATAAAATTCGAATTGAGCCAATTTCTTGCAGCGAAATTTTTAGAAGCTATAATTGATTTTTTATCAAATATTTTTAACATTATAAAATATACTATAAAGTCGAAATGAAAAAAATAACAATTTATTCCTCAATTATTTGTCCGTACTGTATAGGTGCAAAAAAGATTTTTGAAAAACTTAACCTAAGATATCAAGAAATTTTAGTTGATGGTGATCCAGTTTTAAGAAATGAAATGAGAGTAAAATCTAATGGTAAAAATACAGTTCCCCAAATATTTTTTGATGATACTCTAATTGGAGGATTCGATGAATTAAATAGTATTTTTCAAAAAGGAAAACTTAAAGATTTTTTAGAAACTTGAAATTATGAAATTTAAAGTAGCTTGTATTCAGACCTCAAGTGGAGAAAATCAGGATAGTAATATTTTACATTTGGAAAAACTTTTTAGCAAAGCATTTAAGAGAAAACCAAATCTTATATGCCTTCCAGAATGTGTTGCTTTACTTACCGACTCAAATAAAATTATTAAGAAATATGATAGAAACGCTTGTAAAAAATTTCTTGAATATATTTCAATTAAAGCCGTAAAATATTCTTGTTATATTTTAATTGGTTCTGTTGCTTATAAGAAAAAAAATAATAAATTTTATAACCGCTCAATTTTGATAGGACCGTCAGGCAAAATATTAGCTCACTACGATAAAATTAATCTTTTAGATGTTTCATTGAGTAAAGAAGAAAAGTATTTTGAGTCTGATAATTATGATCCTGGGAAAAAGTTGAGTTATTTTAAGCTTCCTTGGGGTAACCTTGGTTTTACAATATGTTATGATTTAAGATTCCCAATTCTATTTAAAAAATTATTAAAAAAAGGAGTCATTTTTTTTTCAATTCCAGCAGCATTTACGGTTACAACTGGTAAAGATCACTGGGAATCGCTGTTAAGGGCAAGAGCGATAGAAAATGGTTGTTACATTTTTGCACCAGCTCAGTGTGGAAATAATACCTTAAAAAGAAAAACTTACGGTCACTCAATGATTATTGACTCTTCTTTGAAATACGATCCAAATGAAAAGTTTCCTAACATTTCAAAAAATGTATGATGTCTTGGAGTAAATCCTACATTATCAAGATCATTATGTTTGCCTCCAGCTCTAATACACTTTTGATATGTTACGACATTTTGGTATTTTGGTTTTTCCTCTCCAGTGAACCAATTTTTGAACTGAACCATACCTGCATTCGTAAAAAGAAGAGTAGGATCATTACTAGGCACAAGTTTTGATGAGTCTAAGTGAGTGTGACCATTTTTTTCAAAATAATTAACAAAACATTTTCTTAGATCATCAGATTTTTTCATTCTGAACTAGGTACTGATTAAAATTATAATGTATAATATGAATTTATTAGTTAAAAATCAATAAATACTAGTCTTTAACTTCAGCTATCTCTTCACTGTTAGAAACAGCATCTTCTTCAAATTCAGCTTCTTGTTTTTTATTATCTGAACGAAGTATTTTTTCAATTTCATCCGAGATACTTTGATTTTCTTTAAGAAAAATCTTAGCATTTTCTCTGCCTTGGCCAATCCTCTGATTGTTGTAAGAGTACCAGGCTCCTGATTTTTCAACCAAACCCTTGTCGACAGCCAAGTCTAATATCTCTCCTGTTTTTGAAATCCCTTCACCATACATAACATCAAATTCAACTGTTTTAAAAGGGGGTGATAATTTATTCTTTACTATTTTTACACGTGTTTGATTACCAACAATTTTTTCCCTATCCTTAATAGCCCCGATTCTTCTAATATCCATTCTAATTGACGCATAAAACTTCAGAGCATTACCTCCTGTTGTAGTTTCAGGGTTACCAAACATTACACCTATTTTTTGTCTGATTTGATTAATAAATATAACCATGGCATTAGTTTTTGATATAGATCCGGTAAGTTTTCTTAAAGCCTGACTCATTAATCGAGCGTGTAATCCCATGTGAGAATCTCCCATATCACCCTCAAGTTCTGCTCTTGGTACTAATGCTGCTACTGAATCAACAACAAGTATATCGATAGCACTTGAATTTACCAACGTATCTGCGATTTCCAAAGCCTGCTCTCCATTATCAGGTTGTGAAATAAGCATATTATCTGAATCAACTCCAAGTTTTTTGGCGTAAACTGGATCTAGAGCATGCTCAGCGTCAATGAATGCACATGTACCACCAATTTTTTGAGCTTCAGCAATAGCATGTAAAGCTAATGTTGTCTTTCCAGAACTTTCAGGTCCATATATCTCAACTATTCTACCTTTTGGGAGTCCCCCAATACCCAAAGCTATATCTAAACTAATCGAACCTGAAGGAACGGTTTCGATCTCAATATTCTCGCTTTGACCAAGTCTCATGACTGAACCTTTTCCAAAATTTCTTTCAATTTGGCTAATTGTAGATTCTAAATTTTTAATCTTATCCATGAATATGTTCTATAAATGTTCTTTTATCAGTGTATCATTAAATATAAAATAAATAAACAAAAAATTAATAATCTTTTTCTTTATATATTTTTTCTCTTTTTTCATGCTTCTCTTGAGCTTCAATTGATAAGGTTGCTATTGGTCTAGCTTTGAGTCTTTCAATATTAATCGGCTCCATTGTTTCTTCACAATATCCATATGTTCCTTCATCAATTTTTTTTAATGCTTTATTAATTTTAGAAATAAGTTTTCTAGCTCTATCTCTGGTTCTCAATTCTAATGTTTTTTCTGATTCAAGTGATGCTCTATCAGCAATATCAGGCCTATTTAGTGATTCACCCTTTAAATTTTCTAACGTTAAGTTAGACTCTTTTAAAAGGTCATTTTTCCAAATTTCAAGTTTATTTTTAAAATAGTTTAGTTGTTTTTGATTCATAAACTTTTCTTTTTCATTAGGTTCATATTCTTTTTTTTTAATTTTTGTTACCATCTTTTAAACTAGACATTAAAGTTAATAATAATTGATTGATTATAAATATATTTTGAAAAAACATGAATCAAGGAAAAAATAAAACTCTTGAAAAAAAAGCTGTTTTTTTTGATAGAGATGGAGTTCTTAATAAAGATTTTGGGTATGTGCATAAAATAGATGATTTTGAATGGATTAATGGTGCTGTAAAAAGTATAAAATTACTTAAGGATTTGGGTTTTTTGATTATTGTAGTGACCAATCAATCAGGAGTTTTTAGAGGTTTTTACACTGAAAATGAAGTAAAAAAACTACATAAATTCATGAATAACGAATTAAAAAATAAACATGGAGTAAAAATAGATGATTTTTTTTTTTCCACTGATGACCCTAAAATCACAAAATTTAATCAGACTAGAAGAAAACCGAGCCCGGGTATGATAATAGAAGCCACACAAAAGTATAATATTAATAAATCTTTGAGTTTCTTGATTGGTGATAAAGAATCAGATATTATTGCTGCTAAAAATGCTGGAATCACGGGTTTTCTTTTTGAAGGAGGAAATTTATTTGATAGAATTCAAGAAATTTTAAAGGAATTAGATATCTGATATTCAAAAATAGAAAAAATCAATTATATACTTACTAAAGTTAAATAAAATGTTAGATAAAGTAAAAAAAAAAAAATTTGTGCCATATCCAAAAGGCAGAGATGTTAGTTCTGAAGCGATTAGTGAAATTAAGAAATTAATTTCACATATGCCTTTAAAGCGTGATCTTTTGGTAGAATACTTACATCTTATTCAAGATAAATTCAGATGTATTCATAAGAAGAATCTCGCTGCTTTAGCTGATATTATGAAAATTCCTTTTGCTGAAGCCTATGAGGTTGCTTCATTTTATGCTCACTTTGACATAATAGACGATAGCGACTCAACTCCTCCAGAAATTACAGTAAGAGTATGCGATAGTTTAACTTGTGAACTTAGAGGCTCACAAGAATTAATTAAAGAACTTAAAGCAAAATATAAAAATGAAGTAAGGATATTACGCGCTCCATGTATGGGTTTATGTGATTATGCCCCTGCGTGTGAGGTTGGTCATAATCATATCAAACAATGTTCTATTGAAAAAATTGATAAAGCTATCTTAAATAAAGACATCCATTGTAAGATTGAAGATGGAATTTCTTTTGAAGAATATGTTAAAAACGGTGGTTATAATTTACTCAACAAATGTTATGAAAATAAAATTTCTCTAGATTTTATCATAGACGAACTTGAAAAATCTGGACTGAAAGGGATGGGGGGAGCAGGTTTTCCTGCTGGTCAGAAATGGAAATTTGTAAGATTAGAAAAAGGTCCTAGGTTAATGACCATTAATGGAGATGAAGGTGAACCTGGAACGTTCAAGGATAAATTTTATCTAGAAAAAAATATGCATAAATTCTTAGAAGGAATGTTAATTGCTGCATGGGCTGTTGAAGCAAAAGATATCTATGTATACATGAGAGATGAGTATCCAGGTATCATATCAAAAATGAGGAAAGAAATTAAAAAATTAGAAGATAATAATATCTTAAAGAATACTGTTATTCATTTGAGACGTGGTGCCGGTGCTTATATTTGTGGTGAAGAATCAGCTATGATTGAGTCTATTGAAGGTAAAAGAGGTTTGCCAAGACATAAACCGCCATTTGTATCAAAGGTCGGTCTTTTTGGAAGACCAACTTTAAACCATAATATAGAAACTGTTTATTGGGTAAGAGATATTTTAGAAAAGGGTTATGATTGGTTCTCTTCTCAAGGAAAACCTGGTCACAAAGGCCCACACAGCTACTCTGTTTCTGGTAGAGTCAAAAAACCTGGTGTAAAGCTTGCGCCAGCTGGTATAACAATAAATGAATTAATAAGTGAATATTGTGGTGGCATGGAAGATGACCATAAGTTTTATGGGTATTTGCCAGGAGGAGCATCGGGGGGGCTACTTCCTAGTTCAATGGGAGATATACCATTAGATTTTGGTAGCTTAGAAGAGTTTGGTTGCTTTATTGGTTCAGGTGCAATCGTTGTTTTTTCTGACAAAGATGATATAACTAAAATAGTGTTAAATTTGTTAAAATTCTTTGAAGATGAAAGTTGCGGACAATGCACCCCATGCAGAGTTGGAACTGAAAAAGCAGTTAAACTTTTAGAAAAAAGAAATTGGGACAAAAATCTGCTGAATGAGTTAGTTGAAATGATGGGTGATGCGTCAATTTGTGGTTTAGGTCAGGCTGCAGGTAACCCAATAAAATGTGCAATAAAATATTTTGGTAATGATTTAAAATGAAAAAAAACATTAAATTTTTTATTGATGACAAGCCAGTAATTGCAAAAGAAGACCAAACTATATGGCAAGTTGCAAAAGATAGTGGAACAGAACTACCACACCTTTGTTATTCAGACAACCCAGGTTACCGCGCCGATGGCAACTGTAGAGCGTGTATGGTTTCAATTGAAGGTGAAAGAGTATTAGCAGCATCTTGCATAAGAAAACCTAGTGACGGAATGAAGGTTTATACAAATGATACTAGATCCAAAAAATCTCGTGAGATGGTTCTTGAACTTTTGGTTACAGATCAGCCTAAAAAACAAAGCTCCCATGATCCTGACTCTCATTTTTGGAAGATGGCAGAAAAAGTTAATATTTCTAATAGTAGATTCGACAAAAAACAGAAGTCACTAATACCTTCATCGGACGTATCTAATAAAGCAATGTCAGTTAATTTGGATGCTTGCATTCATTGTAATCTATGCGTAAGGGCCTGTAGAGAAGTTCAGGTTAACGATGTTATTGGTATGGGAATGAGAGGATATGAATCTAAAGTCATTTTTGATTTTGATGATCCTATGGGCGACTCAACTTGTGTAAGTTGTGGTGAATGTGTTCAGGCTTGTCCAACTGGAGCTTTGATGGAATCAAGTCTACTTGATGAAAAAGGAAAGCATAAAGGTCGGCCTGATAGAGAAGTTGATTCATTATGTCCATATTGTGGTGTTGGTTGTCAACTGACGTTTAAAATTAAGAATGAAAAAATTGTAGCCGCGCAAGGAAGAGAGGGTCCTGCAAATAAAAATAGATTATGTGTAAAGGGAAGGTTTGGATTCGATTATATTCACGATGAAGCTAGATTAACAAATCCGTTGATAAGATTGGAAGGGAAAATAAAGGATCCAAACGAAAGACTAGATCCAAAAAATCCGCTTACTCATTTTAGAGAAGCATCTTGGGAAGAGGCATTAGATCTGGCTGCTAAAAAGTTTATGAAAATCAAAAATGAAGTAGACGGAAAGCCATTAGCAGGTTTTGGTTGTGCCAAAGGTTCAAACGAAGAGGCATATTTGTTCCAAAAACTTATTCGTACAGGTTTTAATAATAATAATGTTGACCATTGTACAAGAATGTGCCACGCATCATCGGTTGCAGCACTTATGGAGTCTATAGGTACCGGAGCAGTAACAGCAACAGTATCAGAAATAAAAAATGCAGACGTTGCAATTGTTATTGGTGCAAGACCTACACAAAATCATCCAGTTGCAGCTACATTTATAAAAAATGAAATTAAAAGGGGTTTAAAACTCATAATCATGGACCCGCGAGAACAAGACTTATCCAGAATTGCTACTAAACATCTTAAATTTAAGCCTGGAACTGATGTAGCACTTCTTAATGGAATGTTAAATGTTATTATTGAAGAGGGTTTGGTTGATAGACAATATATTGAGAAATATACAGAAGGGTATTTAGAACTCAAAAAACATGTCAAGGATTTCACTCCAGAGGAAATGTCGATGGTTTGTGGAATATCTGCTGAAGAAATAAGAGAAACTGCAAGAATATTTGCAAAAGCAAAATCCGCAATGATCTTTTGGGGTATGGGAATTTCTCAACATATTCACGGAACAGATAATTCTAGATGTTTAATCTCTCTTGCATTAACTACAGGAAACGTAGGTAGACCAGGAACAGGGTTGCATCCCCTTAGAGGACAAAATAATGTTCAGGGAGCATCTGATGTTGGACTTATTCCAATGGTTTTCCCCGATTATCAACCAATATCGGACCCAAAAAATGTAAAATTTTTCGAGAATTATTGGAAAACGGAGTTAGATCCAAACCCAGGTTTAACAGTTGTTGAAATAATGGAAGAAATTTATGATCATAAAATCAAAGGTTTGTATATTATGGGAGAAAACCCTGCAATGTCTGACCCAAATGCAAATCACGCAAGAGAAGCGTTGGCAAGATTAGACACTTTAGTAGTACAAGATATTTTTTTGACAGAGACAGCCTATTTAGCTGATATTGTTTTTCCTGCATCAGCTTTCCCAGAAAAAACTGGAACTTTCACTAACACAGATAGACGAGTTCAACTAGCTAGAAAAGCTGTAAATGCTCCAGGCAAAGCTAAACAAGATTGGTGGATTATTCAAGAACTAGCTAAAAGGATTGGTCTTGACTGGAATTATGCTGGCCCAGACGAGATCTATGAAGAATTAAGAAACTGCATGGATTCAATAAAAAATATTAGTTGGGAAAGATTAGTAAAAGAAGGAGCCGTCACCTATCCTTGTGATGCGGATGACAAACCTGGAAACGAAGTTTTGTATGGTGAAGGTTTTCCAACAAAAAATAAAAAGGGGAAACTTGTTCCGGCTAATTTAGTTAAACCCGACGAAGTTCCTGATAAAAAGTATCCATTTGTTTTAACCACTGGAAGACTTCTCGAACATTGGCATACAGGATCAATGACGATGAGATCAAAAATTTTAAATCATATTGAACCTGAACCTTATGTTCACGTTTCAAAAAATGATATGAAAAAACATAACTTCACCCAAAATGAGTTAGTTAGTCTCTCAACTAGGAGAGGAAAAATTGAAGCCAAAGTTAGATTTGATAAAATGATACCTGATGGAATGATTTTCATGCCATTTTGTTTTGAAAATGCTCCTGTAAACTTATTAACAAACCAAGCGTTAGATCCTGATGGAAAAATTCCAGAATTAAAATACTGTGCAGCAAAGATTGATAAAGTTTCTGCCTGATAGTATTTTTGCCAAATATTTTTTCTTTTTACTGTAACAAAAGCGCATTAAATTTCTACAAAAATAAAACCGGAGAAATTTGTATTTGTACCTATTTTCTTAGAATTATTTCTAATTTTCTAAAGTTAACTTTCAATTTAAAACTTTTTAATCTTTGGAATTTTCGAGTTCTTCTTTTGTCATATGATGTTTACTAGCTACTGGTCCAATTAGTAAATTTGCAACAAAAGCAATGGCAAGTAGACCGGCCATAGCATACATAGTTGTATTGTATAAAGTTGCTGATGGATCTACAGTTCCTTCAGGCACAATTTCCATTAGATTAGATATTGTAACAGTTTTTTGAGAAACTAATTGACTAAGATTATCTATTGATTCCCCAAATTTTTCTTTAAAAACTTCAGGATCAACTTTACTTGCTAAATCTGCAATAGATTCATCAAAAGATTTTTGGCGTAGTTGAGTAATTGCAAGTGGACCAAGAACACCAGCTGTTGACCAAGCAGTTAACAATCTTCCATGAATACCTCCAACATACCTAGTACCAAAAATATCCGCTAGATAGGCTGGAATCGTTGCAAATCCGCCTCCATACATTGTAAAAATAATCATAGATGCAGCGTAAAACATTAATAGATATGTTACAGCTGGATCTATACTTACAGCTTTAGCTGAGTATGGTATTGATAGGTAAAGTAATATACCCAACGAAAAAAATATAAAATAAGTAGTTTTTCTACCTATAAAATCTGACATTGATGCCCAAAAAATTCTTCCTACCATATTAAAAACACTTATCATTAATACATATGTTCCGGCAAATCCTGCGGTTACAATCGCTGGGAGTGTTGAACTAAAAATTTCAATCATCATAGTCTTAGCTACGCCTATAACTCCAATACCTGCAGTTACATTAAAACAAAGAACTATCCATAAGAAATAAAATTGTGGTGTTTTTAATGCTTGATCGATATGAACATGATTTTTTGTGATTAACCTTGTCTTATTCGAATCCTTTGGCGGAGTCCAACCCTCTGGCATCCACCCTTCAGCAGGAACCCTGTATGAAAAAGCTGCTATTGTCATGATTATAAAATAAATTATCCCTAAAAATAGAAATGTTTGCGCTGCTCCACTTGAACCCGTTCCTACGATATAAACGCCTGGATCACTTGCTACAATCATCTTTGAAACATCGTTAATACCTACAACAACCACTTCTACTTTGGATCCAGCTACTTCAGCAAAACGCCTTCCTCCTTCAGTTATTAGATTGATTGCATCTGTTGCTCCTAAATATTCTGGGACTTTATAAAATTTAGCTAATAATTTATCAATAGAAAATTTTGCTATCATAGCTCCTCCACCAAATCCCATGATAGCCATTCCTGTTGCCATACCTCTCCTATCTGGAAACCATCTTATCAATGTTGAAACAGGAGAAACATAACCTAAACCAAGCCCTATTCCACCAATTACTCCATAACCTAAGTAAAGTAAGTAAAGTCCAGGCTGCAATATTAAATTACCTGAATCCAGAGAAAGTGATATTTGAAAACCTGATTCTTGAAGAAAAATACCTAACGAACCAATTAAGAAACCTCCTCCCCAGCAACATGCTGCCACAAATCCAACCATCCTTGGTCCTACTTTTTCTAACCACTTTCCAGCATACGCTGCTGCGAAGCCAAGAGATACAATAGCAACTGAAAAAATCCATACAACTTGGCTCAATGACCAATCATCGCCTGACGAAGTCACTACTCCAATTGTTTTTACAAGTGCTGGGTTAAACATACTCCAGGCATAAACTGAACCAATACAAAGGTGAATTGCAATAGATGCAGGTGGTACAAGCCATCTATTAAAACCTGGTTTGGCGATAATATTCTTCTTGTATAATTTATCTACAAAACTCACAATCTCATTCCTTCCTGGATTAAGAGAAGTATTTATCGTGTATTTCTTCTGCCACTGACAAATCTTCTAAATTATTTATATTATAAAAAGGATCATAATCAATTATTGGGAAATTAACTACCTTAGTTTTAAAATTTTTTGTAAACTCGTCTATTTTCAAAATACCCTGTTTTATGCTTAATTCTAGTGGTTTATTTAAACTTAAATTCCACATCGAAAAAACAGGGTGTATTTTATCTCCACTTTTAGCGGTAACAATTAATTCATCATCCAAATTTTTTTGGAATTCTTTGAGTAAATCATCTGGGAAAAAGGGTGAGTCAACTGGAACAGTCAAAATCCAATTAGCCACAGGATAATATTTTTTGGCCCACTTCATGCCAGTTAAAACTCCTGACAATGGTCCCAAAAAACCAGAAAAATGATCTTTCACAAAAGTTTTTTTTTTATCAAAATTAATCAAACTTTTATTATTTGTATTAATAATTATCATTTCAGATTGTTGAGAAATTCTTTTAAAACATATATCTAATAATTTTTTTTTATTAATTGTAGCCAGAGATTTATCTTTACCCATCATTCTTCTTGACTTTCCTCCAGCTAATATAACTACTAAAACTTTTTGACCATTATTTATTTTCAACACGTTTCTCCCCAGACAATAGAGTAAATTTTTTTCCTTTTGCTCTTCCTATTAGAGTTAAATTTGCTTTTCTCGCTAGTTCAACACCCCAAACTGTAAACCCAGATCTTGAAATGACTATTGGAATCTCCATAATCACTGATTTAATAACCATTTCACTAGTTAATCTTCCCGTTGTGTAAAAGATTTTGTTATAAGAATTAATTTTATTTAAAAACATATACCCAGCAATTTTGTCTATTGCATTATGTCTACCAACATCTTCCATGTAAATTAAAGGTGTATTTTTTTCACACAAAACACACCCATGTATTGCTCCGGCTTTCAAGTAAATACTTGGAGTTAGAGTAATCGATTTTGAGAGTTCATAAATCCACTCTATCTTAAGTTTTTGATCATCTTTAAATTTTTTTTTTTCAAATATTTCCATTATGTCTCCAAAAACAGTGCCTTGAGCACAACCAGAAGTAATTGTTTTTTTTTTGAGTTTTTTTTCAAAATTAGATTTTTTTTTTGTTCTTACTACAACTACATTAATCTCGTCTTCATATTCAATTGAAGTAATTTCATCATCTCTTGAAATCATATTTTGATTCAGTAAATAACCAACTGCTAAAAATTCTGGATAATCATTAATTGTCATCATTGTAACTATTTCTTGAGAATTTAAAAATAAGGTCAAAGGCTGTTCCTCTACAACATCAAGACTAATCTTTTTCATTTCTTGATCATATCCGCAAATTTTTCTGGTAAGTTTTGGATTATTAATATTTGGTTTTAAAATCATTTTTTTTTGTTTTAATATAATTAAATTACTCAACTTATATATTTATCACATATATATAGTAATATAAATTGAAGAAATATTATGCTTGATTCGTTTAAAAGAAAAATAGATTACCTTAGATTTTCTGTTACAGATAGATGTGACTTAAGATGTAGATATTGTATGCCACAAAAAATGAAATTTACGCAGAAAGAAGATTCCCTTTCAGTTAAAGAAATGAAAATAATATCTAAAATTTTTTTTGATTTGGGTTTCAAAAAAATAAGAATTACTGGTGGAGAACCATTAATTAGGAGGGACATATTAGACTTTTTAAGTTTTTTAAATTCAAAACTTAAGTCAAAATTAATTTCTGAAATAAGTCTTACAACCAATGGCACAATGCTTAGTAAATACGCAAAACAAATCCATCAAAATGGTATTAAAAGAATAAATGTTTCACTAGATAGTTTGATTCCAGAAAAATATTTCTTCATAACCAATGGAGGTAATCTTAAAAAAGTTTTAGATGGGATCTTTGATGTCAAAAACACTGGTATTAAAGTAAAAATTAATACTGTTTTATTAAAAGATTTTAATGAAGATGAATTAATTCAATTTGTTGAATGGTGTTCAAAAAATAAATTTGATATTTCCTTTATTGAAGTTATGCCAATTGGGGAATTTGGTGTGAAAAGAAAAGATCAATTCGTTTCAATTGATAAGGCAAAAAATATTTTAGAAAAAAAATACGATTTGAACAAAATTGATTACAAAACAAATGGACCATCAACATATTACTTGAATAATAAATTAGATTGTAGAATTGGATTTATTAGTCCAATTAGCAATAATTTTTGTGAGTCTTGTAATAGAGTAAGAGTTACCAGTAATGGTATACTGTATGGTTGCTTAGGACATGAAAATTCTATAGACCTTAAGAAACTAATTTTAAGCGGGGATCTAGAATTATTAAAAAAAAAAATTAAACATACTATTTACAATAAACCAAAAAAACATTTTTTTAATATTTCAAAAATAGATTCAGATTTGGGAAGATACATGAATTTAACTGGTGGGTAATTAAATGACTTCGTTGAATAAAATTGGTTTTGTTTCGTCACAAAATCCAATTGCTAAAAAATCACTATCCATATTAAGAAAAAAATATAAATTTTCTGATCCTTCAAGAGCGGATGTAATCGTAGTCTTAGGTGGAGATGGAACAGTTCTAAATTATCTTCATAAATATTTAAAAAAAAAAATTCCAATTTATGGTATGAACAGAGGGCATATTGGTTTTCTTATGAATGAATATTCTGAAAAAAAACTTATAGAAAGATTAAATTCGTCTATTCCAACAAAGTTATACCCACTCAAAATTAGGTGCTTTAATAAAGATGGAAAAATAAGGGAGAGTATTGCATTTAACGATGTCTCAATGATAAGAGATTCAAGACAAATTGCAAAAATCTCAGTTAGTATAAATAATCAGACTAAAATAGATCAACTTCTTTGTGATGGTTGTTTAATTAGTACACCTGCAGGAAGTTCCGCTTACAACTTGTCGTTAAGGGGACCAGTTATACCAATTGATGCACAATTATTGGCTATCACACCAATTAGTCCATACAGGCCAAGAAGATGGAGAGGAGCATTAGTACCTAATAAAGTTAAAATTTCACTAACTGCAGAAGAAACAGATAAAAGGCCTGTTAGAGCCGAAGCAGATTTTTTTGAGCTAAAAAAAATTACAAAACTTGAAGTTGAATTAGATAAATCAAAATATATAAATCTTCTGTTTGATCCTGGGCATGACCTTGAAGATAGAATTATAAACGAACAATTTATTTTTTAAATTTTAACCGTTATGAATAAGGAAAAGATATTAAAAGACCTTATCGAATTTAAAACAGTAAGCGAAACTGAAAATAATTCATTAGTAAATTATATTGTGAAATATTTAAATGATTTTGGTATTGAATCTTCTGTATTATATGGAACGGACAATCAATCAAATCTTTATGCTAGAGTTGGTCCTGACCGTGATGGTGGAATACTATTTTCTGGTCATACAGATGTGGTACCTGTTGAAGGCCAAAATTGGTCTTTTAACCCATTTACAGCAACAGAATCTAATGGAAAAATTTACGGTAGAGGATCAGCTGATATGAAAGGATTTTTGGCTGTTGTCTTATCTTTGATTCCTGAAATGAAAAAGAAAACTTTAAAGAAACCTATTCACATTTTTTTTTCATATGATGAAGAGATAGGTTGTGTTGGAATCAGAAAAGCAATCCCATTTATTCAAAAAATGAAAAAAAAACCAAAATACTGTATTGTTGGTGAACCAACTAACATGCAACTTGTTACCAAACATAAAGGAAAAAAAAATTTTGTGGTAATTTTTAAGGGTATTGAATCACATTCTTCTTTACCAAATGACGGAGTAAATTCAATTGAATATGCTGCTAATTTCATAAATTTTCTACAAAGATTCCAGGAGAATCTTAAAAAGAAAGGTTATTTAGATAAAAACTTTGATCCACCATATTCAACAATTAATGTCGGAAAAATTGGTGGAGGAATAGCATTAAATATAGTGCCCAAATCCTGTCAGCTTGAATTTGAAATAAGAAATTTACCTAATTTAAATCTAAATTCTTTTATAAAAAACCTAAGAAATTATCTCAAGGAACTTGAAAAGAAAATGAAAATAAGTAACAAAAAAGCGAAGATACTTTTTAAGGCCGAAGATAGTTTTCCTGGGTTAGATACAAAAGATAATAGATCAATAGTCAACATAGGACTAAATTCATTAAGAAGTAATAAAACTAGCACAGTAAGTTTTGGTACTGAGGCTGGTGTTTTCAATAATTTAGGAATCGAGACTATAGTATGTGGCCCAGGGAATATTAAACAAGCTCATAAACCTGACGAATTTGTAAAAAAAACTCAACTTCAAAAGTGCGAACTATTTCTCAAAAGAATTATCAAATTTATAAACTAAAAAAATGAATTTAAAAAGTGTAGATTATGAATTACCAAAAGAATTAATTGCAAAAAAACCAGCCTCACCAAGAGATAGTTCCTCATTAGTTGAGGTTAAAGAACGTTTTGAAATATATAAATTTACATATCTTATTAATTTACTTAAAAAAGGTGACTGTCTTGTAATAAATAATACGAAAGTTGTTCCAGCAGAACTATCTGGAATATGTAAAGGAAAAAAAATTTCTTTAACACTTAATAACCTAGTAAGTAAAAATCCGACAGTAAAATGGACAGCATTTTGCAAACCAATAAAAAAAATAGAAAAGAATGTAATAATTGATTTCTCTAAAAATTTTGATGCAAAAATAGAGGAAATTAAAAGAGATCATAATTTACCATATCTAATAATTAATTTTAATTGTAATTATGAAGACTTTTTAAAAAAAATTAAAAGATTTGGTAAAATTGCACTTCCTCCATACATCACCAAAATTAGAAATTTTGAAGTTTCTGATAATAAAAATTATCAAACAATTTTCTCAAAAATTTTTGGTGCAGTAGCTTCCCCTACTGCAAGCTTACATTTTAGCAAACCATTAAGAAATAAATTAATTAAGAAGGGTGTAAAAATAGTTTTTGTTACTTTGCATGTGAATGGAGGTACTTTTTTACCAATAAATACAGAAAATTTTAATGATCACAAAATGCATATTGAATATGGAGAAATCTCAAAAAAAACATCAAATCTTATTAACAAATTAAGATCTAATGGAGGAAAAATTATTGCTGTTGGCACAACAGTTTTAAGAATTCTTGAAAGTTCAAAGGACAAAAATGGGAAAGTTTTACCTTTTAAGGGTAATACTAATATTTTTATAAAACCAGGATGGAAAATTAATACTATAGATGCATTAATAACAAATTTTCATACTCCTCGTTCTACTTTGTTGCTTATTTTACATGCTTTGATCGGTGAATCAATAACTAGAAAACTTTATGAATTTGCAATCAAAAAAAAATTAAGATTTTTATCATATGGTGATGCATGCCTAATTTGGATAAAAAATGGATAATCTAGTATTTAGAACAATTAAACAATACAAAAAAGCTAGACATGGTATTATTCAAACAGCACATGGAAAAATTGAAACACCAGTTTTTATGCCTGTTGGGACTACAGGAAGTGTAAAAGCAATCTTTCCAAAAGATTTAGAAAAATTAAACGTTGAGATAATTCTCGGAAATACGTATCACTTAATGTTAAGACCAGGAGAAAAATTGATATCTAAAATGGGAGGGCTGCAAAAATTTATGTCATGGGATAAACCTATTTTGACTGACTCAGGAGGATTTCAAATTTGGTCATTATCAAAGATCAGGGAAGTTGATAAAAACGGAGTCACATTTCGATCCCATATAGATGGTAAGGAATACAGATTAACTCCAAAAAGATCAATAAATATTCAAAGAATGCTAAATTCAAATATTTCAATGGCACTAGACGAGTGTACTGCTCACCCTTCAACATATAATGATACTCTCGAATCTGTAAATTTAACCAAAAATTGGGCAAAAAAAAGTATAGAGTCTTATAAACCTAGGCCTGGTTTTGGAATCTTTGCAATAGTTCAAGGTGGAATGTATAAAGATCTTAGAGATTTATCAATAAATCAGCTAAAAGAATATAACTTTGATGGATATGCTTTAGGAGGGTTATCTGTAGGTGAAACACACAATGAAATGAAGGAAGTTATAAAGCATTCAGCATTAAAACTTCCTACAAATAAACCAAGATATTTAATGGGTGTTGGTAGACCAGTAGATATTTTAATGGCTGTAACATATGGAGTTGATATGTTTGATTGCGTATTACCTACAAGATTTGGTAGAAACGGAAGAGCATTTACAACTAATGAGGGTGAAATTAATTTGAAGAATTCATGTTACTCAAAAGATGCTTCATCACTTGATCCTGATTTAGATTGCTTTGTTTCTAAAGAATTTTCAAAATCTTATATTCATCATCTTACAAAATCTAACGAAATACTTTCTTCAATGATTTTAAGTTTACACAATATTGCTTTTTATCAAAAGATGATGTTTGATATTAGAGAATCAATTAAATCAGATAATTTTGAAAAGGTTAAAAAAAATTATTTAAAAATTCATGGTAAATATGAGAAAACTTAAGAATTTAGGAAAAAAATCAAAGATACCTCTTGACCCAACAAAAGTGACTTTAGAGTATGTTGAGAATCCTCATAAAAACCTTAATTATGTTGTAAGACTTTCATCACCAGAATTTACCAGTATTTGTCCTATTACCGCTCAGCCAGACTTTGGACATATAATAGTAGATTATATTCCAGATAAATTTATAGTTGAAAGTAAATCATTTAAATTATTTTTATTCTCATTCAGAAATCATGGTGCATTTCACGAAGATTGCACATTAATGATAGCAAAAAAAATTGTTGAAACAATAAAACCAAAGTGGCTAAGAATATCAGGTTGTTGGAATCCAAGAGGAGGAATTCCTATAGACATATTCTTTCAAACAAAAGAAAAACCAAAAGGAATATGGATTGAAAAACATAATATTAAAACCTTTAGAGGCAGGTAAGTTAACCTGAATAAATACATCCACCAATTCTTGGCCTATTAATTTCAATTTTTTGTATATTAGGCAAATCTGGTTTAAGTTTATTCCAAAACCATATTGCAATATTCTCACTTGTTGGAATGCCCAAACCCTCAATATCATTTAATAATTTATGATCGATAATGTTAATTATTGAATTAACAATTTTGTCAATTTTATCAAAATCTGTAATCCAGCCTTGATTTTCTTTAATTTTTCCTTCTAGATGAATAACCATTTCATAACTATGTCCATGTATTTCTCTGTAGGGGTGGCCCTTCGGAAAATTAGGCATATAATGAGCTCCATCAAAGAAATATTTTTTATACAAAATCATTTTATCTAATATTCAATGTTTTATGAATTTGAAAACTTGGAAACCATGGTTTATGAGATTTACAATAATTAATTGTGTTCCATGTATTTACTTGTTTTTTTGAACCATCCATTGGTTGCAAGAAAAAATATCTAAATTTCATTTTTTTTATAATATCAAGATTTAAATTGTGTTGAGGAAATATAACTTTTACTTCGTCTCCTTCCCTTTGTTGCCAACTCATCATATTTTTTGGACTTACACAAACCCAATCAAACGGTATGTTTGATGTTTGGAATGTACCATTTGTTTCTAATGCTACAAAAAATCCTATCTTTTTTAAAGATTCTACAAGATAATGTGTTACTTGGAGCATGGGTTCACCCCCAGTTAAAATGACATATTTTTTGTTATTCGAAAAAGTTTTATTCCAAACTAAATTAATTTTTTCTACGAGACTTTTTTCATCAAATGTACCACCATTAATTCCATCTGTTCCAATAAAATCAGTATCACAAAAACTACATTGCGAGTTTAATCTATCTTTATTCTTGCCATTCCATAAATTACAACCAGTAAATCTAACAAACACAGCATTTTTTCCAGTGTAAAAACCTTCACCTTGAATAGATTTAAATATTTCTTTTACATACAACATCAAATTTATTTCATATAAGTTAAAGGGTCTTTTATATTTGCTTCTGAGAATCCTTTTGTTCTTATTAAACAAGCATCACATTCACCACAAGATTTTTTTTCTGTCGGATTATAACAACTTAATGTTTTTTTAAAATTAACATTATTTTTTTTTCCCAAGAGAATAATATCTTTTTTAGAAATATTTATTAGGGGTGTATAGATTTTAATTTTATTTCCTTCAATTCCTTTTTTCGTTGCTAAATTTGATGTTTTCTCAAAAGATTTTATAAAATCTGGTCGACAGTCTGGATAACCTGAATAATCTATTGCATTTACACCAATGAAAATTGAACTAGATTTCAAATACTCTGCGAAACCAATTGCATAAGACAAGAAAATAAGATTTCTACCTGGAACATATGTTTTTGGAATAGAATCTGGAATATTATTAAAGTTTTTATTTCTAGGTACAGGAATATTGTCAGTAAGTGCAGAACCCCCAAAAAAGTCAATCTTAATTATTTTATGAGATTTAGCATTTTGATTTTTAGCTTGAAATTTTGCAAAAGATATCTCAGTAGCATGTCTTTGTTTATAATTAAAAGAAATACAGTGTGCCTCAAAGCCTTTTTTTAATGCAATTGATAGAGTAACTGAAGAATCTAAACCTCCACTTAATAATACTACAGCTTTTTTTTTTTTCATAATTTATTTAGTTTAATTTGATAATAAATATATTAATATTTTTTAATGAATTCAAAGAAATATACAATTTCAAAAAAAGCAAAAGAGCTTGGTTTCCAACTAATAGGTTATACAAATCCTATAATAAAACAAAGTGATAAAAAGAGGTATAAGGTTTTTTTGAACAAGAATTTTCATGGTGAAATGAACTGGCTTAATAAACAATATGAACTTAAAAGTAAACCTAAAAAACTTTGGAAAGACGTAAAAACTATTCTTATTTTAGGTATAAATTATGCTCCAAAAGAAAACCCAAAAATATTAGATTATGAAAAAAACAAGGCCAACATCAGTGTTTATGCTAGAAACAAAGATTATCACACAGTAATAAAAAAAAAATTAATTATTTTACAAAAATATTTAGATGAAAAATTCTCTATAAAATCAAAATGCTTTGTTGACTCGTCTCCAGTATTTGAAAAAGCATTAGCGCAATATGCTGGTTTGGGTTGGATTGGAAAACATACTAATCTAGTATCAAAAAAAATAGGGTCATGGTTTTTTCTATCAGAATTATTTTTATCTGAAAAAATTGATGCAGATAACCCTGAGATTAATAATTGTGGTAACTGCACAAGTTGTATAGAATCTTGTCCTACCCAAGCGTTTGATTCTGAATACAATTTAGATGCAAGAAAGTGTATTTCATATTTAACAATAGAGCATAAGGGTGTATTTCCAATGAGCCTAAGAAAAAAGATTGGTAATAAAATTTATGGTTGTGATGATTGCCTATCCGTTTGTCCGTGGAATAAGTTTTCTGAGATAACATCAGAAAAAGAATTTTTTGCTAAAAAAACATTAATAAATCCAGAATTAAAAAAATTTCTAGTTTTAAAAGAATGTAATTTTAACTTTTTTTTTCAAAAATCTCCAATCAAAAGAATAGGTTGGGTTCGATTTATGCGGAACGTAATTATTGCTACCGGAAATAGCCAAAATAAAGATCTTGTAGCGTATTTAATTAAATTTTTGGATAGTGAATACCCTATTTTAAGAGGAGCCTGCATTTGGTCTTTAAAACAGCTGATTGCAATAAAAGATTTTAACTACCTTAAAAAAAAATTTGTTTCAAAAGAAAGAAATTCGTATGTCAAATTTGAATGGGAACACAATTAGCATTCTTTAATTTCTTCAATTGATTCAACTAAATTTTCGATTATACCATTATCGGAAGAGGAATGGCCTGCAGTATTAAGTATTTTTATTTTTGATTTATTCCATTTATCAGAAATTGCAAATGCACTTTTTGGTGGGCAAATTAAATCATATCTACCTTGGACAATTATTCCAGGAATATTACTTATTTTTGACATATTTTTTAAGATTTGATTATCCTCTATAAAAAAATTATTTTTTATATAATGAGTCTCCATAAATGGTGAGTTTGGTTTACCTTTTCTCCTCATAATATCTTTTTTAGAATCAAAAAAATATTGTTGAGGATCGAGTTGTGATAGAATTCTCTCATAATCATGCCAAATCCATGAATGTAACGTAGATCCTTCATCATGAATTTTTTTTATATATGAATTTATAACATCTTTTTTCTCTTTATTATCAAGATAACCCTCAAAAGATTTATAAAGATCCGGTGCAAAATATTTAGGGCCTTCTACAAATGCCCAGTCAATTTCTTCTTTTGTTCCTAAGAAAACTGATCTTAATACAATACCCCGAGTATTCTCGGGATATGTTTGAGCATAAAGAAGGGCTAATGTAGCCCCCCATGATCCACCTACTAGAAATAATTTGTCTATATTAAGAAATTTTCTAATCTTTTCTACATCTTCAATTAGCGAATCAGTATCATTATTTTTAAGTGATCTGAATGGAGTACTCTTTCCAGTACCTCTTTGATCATATATAATAGATCTGAAAAGAGATGGATTAAACAAACTATGATGCTCACTTCTGCACTGGCCACCAGGTCCGCCATGAAAAAAAATAATTGGGATACCGGACGGGTTTCCACTTACCTCAACATAAAGAGTGTTGGATTTATCAACATCAAGCTGATACATCTGGGGTAGATTTTTATGAATGTATAGACTATGATTCTTCATAATATTACTTAAAAAAAGTTTATTTATATATCAGTTTATGAAATTTGAAAATATCAATGAAATAATATTATCTTTGTTATTGTGGATTACCTCAAATACTGACTATGGCGACATTACAGTGAACCCCAAGGTTCAATTTTTGGTTCAGTCAGAGTTAGCTGAACTGGCTTGTAAGAGGCCATGTGAAATTATTGCTTACACACCAAAAGACTCAAAAGAAAAAATCTATCTATCCAAAAACATTAACCCTACAGAAAACGTGTGTGATAGAGGAGTATTACTCCATGAATTAATTCATATTTATCAAAATAATGAAAATGCTTATGCCGATTATGAGGAAAAAACAAGAAAACATATGATGGAAATGGAGGCACTTGTTTTGCAAAATCGTTATCTGAGTACTTTTGGGAAAAAAATATTATATAGCAGAGGTTTTGCTGGAAAGTTTAAAAATAGAGGTAAAGACGATCTTTACTGTTGATCTATCAATTCACTAAACGAAGATTTACCAATCCATCCAGTTAAAACTTCCCCATTAATCACAAATGCAGGTGTACCATTAATATTAAGTTTTTTAGCTAAAATAATATCTTTATTTAAAAGTTTTGTTATCTCATTATTGTTTGAAATTTCTTTTAATTCCTCATAATCAATTTTTTTTCTTTCGAAATATTTATTTAATATTGGTTCTTTTAATGAATACGCATTTTTAAGTGCAAATTCATGAAATTCTAAGAAATCTTTTTTATTTAAAGAAGAAAGAGCTATTCCTAATCTTGCAAGTTTTTCAGAACTTTCAGACAAAATCGGTAAATGCTTTAGGATTACTTTAAAATTCGATTTTTTTTTTAGAAGTTCATTAATCTTGATATGAGCCTTCAAACAGTAAGAACAATTATAGTCAAAAAATTCGACTACTACTATATCTGCATTCTTTTCTCCAATGAACATATTTGAATTATTATCAAATAGCTCTTTTTGATGCTCTACAATATTATATTTAATTTCAGATTCATTTTTTATTGCAATATCATCTGAATAGTTCTTTAATGATTGAATCAATATTTCAGGGTGCTTTAAAATGTATTTTTTAATAATTTCATCAATATCTTTATCATGTGATAATAATAAAAGTGGAAAGATTATTAATATAAGTGTAAAAAAAAATCTCATATAATTTGACTATATTTTAACTTTTTATTTATAACAATGACGTTTTTTAATAACGCACAACAAAAATTTTTTAAACTGGGACTTATTGTCTCGCTATTCGTGTTTTTAGGCAAGTTAATTTCTTTCGGAAGAGAATTATCATTTAGTTACTTCTATGGTTCTAGCATTTATGCCGAAAGTTTTTTTTTCAATTTTAATATTATGAATTTACTAGCTGGTATTTTTTTGAATACAATTATTTTTTATCTAGTTCCGCAATTCAAAAAAAAAAAAATTATAGTAAATTTAGAAAACTTTGAAAATGAACAAATTCTACTCTTCTTTTACATTGGAATTTTTTTTCAGATTTTATTAGCTATGGTTTTTTTTTTAGGCTTTAATTTAGATTTATTTGTTATTTCTAATGAATTAAAGCAAAGTGCGCAAAAGAGTTACTTAATATTTTGTCTTGGTTTTCCAATTCTAATTATGACTTTTGTGTTTACTTCAATGTTAACTGCAAAAAACAATCACATTGGCTTATTTTATGAATCAATCCCAAGTTTGATAATCATTATTTCAATATTCCTAATTTCATATAATGATTATATGTTATCATCTGCCTTTATTTTTGGTATTATTATTCAGTTAATCATTCTTAATTTTTATAGAAATTTTCCGTTATCGTTTTTAAAAAATAATTTTTTGAATTTAAAAAATTTTAAGTTAAACAATATATTTTTACAAATTTTTTTGGTTCAGATAATCTTTGCATTACCCAATATTATTGATCACTTTTTAGTCTCAAGCCTTGAACAAAGATCTCTTGCACATTTTACATATGCTAATAAAATATATTCAATTGTATATAGTATAATTTTTTTAATAGTTTCCAGAACACTAATAACATTCTTTATTGATACACAAAAGGTTATTAATAAAAAATTTATAGGGTATATTTTGTTTTCACTGTGTTTGGGTATATTATTTAGTTTATTTCTTTCATATAATTCGAATACAATTACAGCATTATTATTTTATAGAGGAAGTTTTACCCTTTTTGATTTACAGGAGGTATCGATGATTTTTAAGTTCTTCACTTATTTAATTCCTTTTTATTTAATTATTGTAATTATCTTGACGTTTTTTTATGGTCAGCAAAGATTAAAAGTAATATTTACTATTTGTCTCATAACACTGATATCAAAATCAATTCATTTAATATCTATAAAAGATATAAGAATCATTGATCTACCGTTATCAACTCTTAGCGGTTTTCTTTTGTCTACTACTTACATATTTTTTGTTCTTTTTAAGGAAACTAATTCGAATGAATTATTAAAAAAAGAAATTGATAAGTGAAAAAATTTTTTAATTATAACATTAACCTATATTTTTTTTAGAAATTAAAAAAACTTATTTTAGATGTACTAACAATATTAATTTTAACAAATTTAACTTATAATGAATCTAGTTAGTTTATTATTCAAGGGAGTTTATGAAAATAAAACCTTTTTTCTGTGGTGCATGTAACTGTAATTTGTCTAAAAGTTCACATTATATTCTTGATCATGAATATTGTTTAAAAAATATTACTCTTTATCAAGAGTGTAATGATTGCGAATCATTATCTCAATCACCTATGCCTTCGGAAAAACAACTTCAAAAATTCTACCCAAAATCATATCACAGTTTTTCCGGTAATGGAGTTCTGACAAGAGCAAGATTATGGATGAGATTTATAAGAATTAGAAATTATCTTAATAAGCACGACAATCTTCTTGACTATGGTTGTGGAGATGGAAATTTCATATTTTATGCTGCAAAAAAGCTTCCGTCTAATAAATTTTTTGGTTATGAAATTTCAGGAAATAATAAAATAATTAGAAATAAAAATGTTATTATCATTAAAGGAGATGAAAAATTCTTATTTAAAAATTTACCAAAATTTAAGATTATTACTATGAATCACACCATAGAACATTTGCCAAAACCAAAAGAAATTATAAAAAAACTTTTTAGAAAATTAGAAAGTACCGGTTTTATTGAGGGCCAAACCCCAGCTACAAAATCATTTGAAAAATTTCTTTTTAAAAGCTATTGGTCTGGTTTTCATGCTCCCAGACATACTGTAATATTTTCAGTTTTAGGCTTGAAAAGAATTTTTTTAAAAATTGGTTTCAAAAATGTTTTTGTCCAATCTGGATTTAATCCTGCAAGCTATGCTGTAAGTATTGGATCGATTACAAAAAAAAAAAATACAATCCTTAAAAGAAATGGAATCAAATGGTTAATTCTTGTTTTTATTGGGGGTATTTTTTCTTTTATTGATATTTTTATAAAAAGACCCAATATCATTAATTTTAAAGCATTTAAGTCATTAGAGTTATGAAAGTTAATAATTTAAAAAATCATATAGCTAAAAGGTCAGATTTTACTTCAATTATATTATCTTTAAGTCATATTTCATTTGTCTTTTTTCCACTATTACTATCAACATACTTTGACTCAATAATTCTAACTGTAATTTCTTTTATTTGGGTGGGTATTTTTATAAACGGAATAATTAATTTAATGCACGAGTCAGCACATAGATTAGTTTTCAAAAAAAAAAAATATTGCGATTTTTTGGGTGAATTTATATTGGGTCCACTCTTAATAACTGATTTTAAAGCTTACAGAAATAGGCATTGGGTACACCATAATAAACTTGGCTCAGAAGAAGATACAAAATTTATTTATAAAAAAAAAATTAAAGGACTTAATTTTATAATTTTCTTTTTTGAGTGCATGTTTCTTAAAGAAGGTATATCAAAGTTTATTCACCAGTTTAGTCAAGGTAACAAAACTAAAATATCTTTAGATTTTTTTGTTAAGACGATTAGTATTCAAGCCATACTTTTTTCTTTAATCTTTTTTTCACAACTTCTAGTTCTAAACCATAATTTAAAAGAAATTTTTATGAATACAGTTCTAAGTTATGTTTTTGTTTATCTATATAGTTTGGCTAGTTTAGGTGTCTTTTTTTCAAGCTTAAGAGCAATTGCAGAACATCAAGTCAATAATAACGATGAACATCTTCATGGTCATGCAATCTTAAGAAATCTAAAATCTAATTTCTTGACCAACTTAATTTTTGGATCTTATGGTTTTGCCGATCATGCAACTCACCACGAGTATCCAAGTATACCCTCCTATAATCTCAAAAAATTAAGAAAAGAAATTGAAAAAAATAATGATGATTTAAAACCTAAAAAAGGTTATTTCGAGATACTAAAAGATTGTATTGTCTAATTACATCTATATTTTAAAAAAATATTAAAAAAATTCTATATTCTAAAATTAATATTTTAACGGTTTCTCATCAAAAAAAGCTTTGTTGACATAAATATAATCAAATATCTTTCTAAAAAGTAATTTATTTTTAGAAACTTTAATAAAACCATGTTTAATTAAAAAATTATTTATATCTGAAAATTTATATTGTTTAATTATAGAGTCATCATAATGATGTTCGAAAATTATTGACTTTGTTTGCCTAAGAAATTTTGTAGACCCTTTTAAAACATTAAGTTCACCTCCTTCTACGTCAATTTTTAAAAGATCTATGACTGGAATAGAATTACTTCTACAAAATTTATCGATCGTAATTATTTCCACTTTATAAAAATCATTGCTAATTTTTTTTTTGGGAAAATCTAAAAATTTAATAACTAATTTTTTAAAATTATTGTATGAAGATTCTTCATTTGTTTCCTGTAATGAGTTTGTAAAAGAAAAATCCTCAATTTTGATTTTTCTTGTATAGTTTTTTTGGGCAAGCCCAATGTTGTAAAAAGATGTATTTGTATATTTACTTTTATCTATTTCATCAAGAACGTATTTATTTATGTCAAAGGCAAATATTTTATTTATTTTAAAATATTTTTGAAAAATATCTATTGTTTCAGCTTTATGACATCCTACATCAAAAAAAATATTAATTTCGTTTTTAAATATCTTTTTTACAAAAGTAATATTTTTTCTTTGAGAGAAATTATCTAAAAACAAAATTAATGATTCTAGAATACTTCTTTTAAATATCATTTAAGTTCTTAATTTAAAAAAAGAATTTATACATATAATCAGCATTCTTATTCCATTAATAAAAGTGTTTGTCATTTTTGATTCTTCTTCTATTCTCTCTTTATAATTTACAGGTATTTCAGAAATTTTCATATAATTCTTTCTGGCACCTGATAAAATATCAAAATCTCCCCATTTATCTTCAATACCCCAAGATCCACAATATTTTTTAATTTTCTTCCAATCTTTTTTAAAAACAATCTTTGTGCCACATAATGTATCAGTTATTTTTCTTTGAATTATTATGGAATAAAGGTAGGAAAATAATATATTACCTAAATAATTAGATTTTTTCATCGCACCCTCTTCCATTGGGTAAACAAATCTTGTTCCAATTACTAAGTTTTGATTTTTTTCAACCAAAGTATTCAGAAAAAAGTTTAACTCATCAGGGCTTACAGTATTATCGGCATCATGAATAACTAAAATGTCGCCTTTAGCTATTTCAAAACCTTTATAAACATTTTGTGCTTTGCTTATTCCAGGGCCTTCATAATATCTTATTTTAAAGTCTTGTTGGTTCCTCATAAGTTTCATAATTTCCTTTTTAGTATCGTCTGTTGATTGATCATCTCCAAATAATACTTCTGTTCCCTTACCAAATTTTTTTAATGAACTATAAACATTCTTTATATTTTTTTCTTCATTTTTACAGGGCACTATCATTGATACAGAAAAATCTTTTAGCTTATGTGTATTTTTTTTTATAGGTTTTAATATAAAAATACTAGCCAAGCAAAAATGTTTAATTAAAGGTAATTTTGCTAAAATATTATTTAACAACTGACTTAATAATGGAATTTTGAAAGGAAAAATAATTATTTTTTTTTGAGCCAATAATTCATATTCAGATAAAAAACATAAATTATGAATAAAATTTGATGTAATCAAGTTTCGTCTTGGGTGTTTAAATTTTAAATTAAATTTTTCAAATATTTGAAACAAAGGGTTCCAAAAAACATTACTAGTTATTATGTTAATTTTACAATCAGAGCCAACGTTCTTGTTAATATACTTTAGAAGTTTTATAGGATTTTCAGCATATTCTAAACTAGTTATAATAACATCATCTATATGTTTATTCTTAATTGATTTTAAACTTAAGTTATCAATGATTGTAATTTTATTCTTATCTTTAGTAATATAAGAAATAAATTCGTTTATAATTTCTGAAATGTAAACTTTTTGGAAGTTTATATGTTCAACTAATTTTGAGTGACCTGCACTAAAAAAAATAAGATTGGAATTAGTTTCAATTACTCTATTAATTTCATCTCCAAGCAATTTATAGAAATAATTAAATTTTTTGATGAAAGAAATTCTTTTATTGATATTTATTTTATAGTATTCTTTATAGTCCATTATTACTAATAAATCTGAAAAATTATCTTTTTTTTTACAAACCTATAATATTAAAAAATAATGTCAAAAAAATATATACTTATTACAGGTTCATCAGGTTTAATAGGTTCTGAGGCCGCAGATTTTTTTTCCAAAAAGGGTTTCTGCATTCTTGGAATAGACAATAACTTCAGAAAAAAATTTTTTGGTAATAGTGGGAGTATTCTGCAAAGAAAAAAAGAATTAGAATTGATTTCAGAATATGAACATTTTGACTATGACATAAGACATACGAAAAAAATTGAAAATATTTTTAAAAAATTTAAAAGTAAGATTAAATGCATTATTCATTGTGCAGCACAACCCTCGCATGATTGGGCAAAAGATAACCCGTTATTAGATTTTGAAATTAATGCAAAATCAACACTAGATCTTTTAATAATGTTTAAAAGATTTTGTCCTGAAGCCTCTTTTATAAATATTTCAACAAATAAGGTTTATGGTGATAACCCTAATAAATTAGATTTTATTGAAGGAGATACCAGATTCGAATTGAATAAAAAATCTATGTATTACCCAAATGGAATTAATGAAACAATGAGTACAGATAATTGCACGCATTCTTTTTTTGGTGCATCCAAACTAAGTGGAGATATTTATGTTCAGGAATTCGGAAAAAATTTAAAACTTAATACTGTATCTTTTCGAGGTGGATGTTTAACTGGGGAAAATCATAGAGGTGTAGAGCTTCATGGTTTTTTGTCATATTTTATCAATACTTTAAAAAATAATAAGCCATATAAGGTTTTTGGCTATAAAGGAAAACAGGTTAGAGATAATATTCATAGTTCAGATTTAATAAATTGTTTTTGGGAATATTTCAAAAAACCTGTAGCAGGTGAAATCTTTAATATAGGTGGTGGACGTAAAAATAGTTGTTCAATAATTGAAGTTATTGAACTCATGAAAAAAAAATATAATTCCAAATCAAAAATAACTTTTATAAAAAAAAATAGAACTGGAGATCACATTTGGTGGATTACTGATAATTCTAAATTCTCAAAATTTTACCCTAATTGGAAGATAAGGGAAAGCCTCGATAATATTATAAAAAAGATTGTTCAGAAATAAATTATATAAATGATAAAGATTTCATTAAAATCCCAAAGAAAATACAAATTTTTAAAACTAATAATCTGTCTCAATCCCATTTTTTTTAGTTTATTTGTAATCCTAAGTGGATTTGTAGATTACAGGGGAATGTTTGAAAGTGGCGAATACACAAGTATTGCACAAAATTGGCTAAAAAATTCTTTTGAGGATAACCTCATGATAGAAAGGTTACCTCTTTATCCACTTTTCATTGCTCTGATATTCAAAATTTTTGGAGATTACAACCTTATCGCTTTAATTACAGCACAATCAATATTAGGTTCAATAACTTTTATTTATCTCATAAAAACACTAGAAAAATTAAATATTTCTGAGAGTTTGATAATACTTTTAACACTTCTTTTAAATCTAAGTATAGTTTTTAGATTTTCAGTTTTTTTACCAAATTGTTTATTTGTTTTCTTAATTACAATGTTTTTATATAACTGTACAAATTTTTTTTATTTCAAGAAAAACAAAAGTATTTATTTGATGAGTTTGTGTATTTTTTTGATGATGCTCACACGACCGATTTTTCAACTAAGTATTGTTTTTACTATCCCCATTCTGATCATTTTCATATTAAAACAAGGCTTTCAAAAAAATTTAAAAATAAAATTTATTTTAGTTCTTGTTTTATCATATTTCTTTGCAGCTGGGGTCCAATTCATACGGTATTATAATAACACTAATAATATTTCATATTCTACTCAATCTGGCTTTCAATTAATATACTGGGTTATACCTTGTTTATCTCAAAAATATGGTTGTGGTTCAAGAAATATGGAAGTTCATAGTTTACTTAACCAAAGGTTAAAAAATGAAATTGGTGAAAGAAATTTGAGTGAAGTTCAAGAAAATAATATTGCATGGAAGATAGGTATTAATTATTTTTTAAGTGAAATGAATAAAACCGAAGCAATAAAATCAGCTTTTTTTTCATATTCTAAACTATTATTCCATCCGACATTGACTGAAATATACCCGTCATTTAATGTTGATTTTAAGAATTTTTCAGCACTTAATGGTGATAACTTTGAAGAAAAATTTATTCTCTTTTTGAAAAAATCTTTTTCAGATATTAAATATTTTTTGTATATGATGAGCCTAATCTTCATCTTTTTATTAAGAATATTACAATTAGTTGGTATTTTTTCATTAAAAAGAAATAGTAGTAATTTATATTATATTTTAACTTTAATTAGTTTAATTCCGGTAATCATAATTCCAGCTATAGGTATTGGTAATCCTAGATATAGATCTGAAATAGAAGTTATATTAATAGTGCTTGGAGCGTTTGGATTAAATAAATTTTTAAAATTATTTTCAAAAAAAATTCATAAACAAAAAAAATTTCCTTTTTATTCCTTTATTAAGTAAATCAATAGTTTTTACACTTATTGTATTTTTTTATAATTTGAAGTAAGTTGTTATATTATTCTATACTATGAGCTCTTATGGAAGAATTAAAACTTTACAAAGCTGAAAAACAAATATCAGAAAAAAATTTTGGATACACATTTGGAATAATTTTTTTAATTTTAGGTCTATATCCTCTGTTCAATTTGCAAAGTCCTAATTTATATTTAATTGGTTTATCTTTCGCATTATCATTAACAGCCTTTTATTTTCCTGGGTTACTTAAATTTCCAACATTATTGTGGCAAAAACTAAGTATTTTTTTAAGTAAATTTATATCTCCAATTATTTTGTCACTAGTATACATAATAACCTTACTTCCAATAAGTATAATTATGAGACTTTTTTCTATTGACATAATTAATAAAAATATAGATTTAAAAAAAAAATCGTATTGGATTAAGCGTGAAACAAAAATTAACGATATGAAAAATCAATTTTGATATGAAAAATTTTTTCATAGAATTTATTAATTTTTTATTTGAAAGAAAGAAATTCTGGTTATTTCCTGTTGTCACTATTTTATTAGTATTTGGAGTTTTAATTTTTTTAACCCAAGGTACAGCAGTAGCACCATTTATCTACACTATTTTTTAATGTCACTAATTTTAGGAATCTCTGCTTACTATCATGACAGCGCCGTAGCATTAATCAAAAATGGAGAAATCATTTATGCCTCTCAAGAAGAAAGATTTTCTAGAATAAAACATGATTCAAGTTTCCCAAAACTGGCTTTAACTGATCTTCTAACATTTTGTAAAATAAAAATATCTGAAATTGATGCAATTATTTTTTACGATAAACCCTTTTTGAAATTTGAAAGATTAATTGAAACATACCTCGCATTTGCTCCTCAAGGGTTTCGTCAATTCCTAGTTGCAATGCCTATATGGATTAAAGAAAAACTATTTATGAAGAGACTGCTTTATGATGAAATCATAAAATTTGATAAAACCTTTTCTGATTCAAAGTTGTTTTTCTCAGAACATCACATGAGTCATGCTGCAAGCGCTTTTTATCCCTCCCCTTTTGAAGAAGCTATGATTTTAACAGCTGATGGTGTTGGAGAATGGACGACTACATCTGTAGCAAAAGGAAAACATAATTCCATTAAAATACTTAAAGAAATTCATTTTCCACATTCAATTGGTTTGCTTTATTCAGCTTTTACATATTACTTAGGTTTTAGAGTTAATAGTGGAGAATATAAAGTTATGGGATTAGCCCCATATGGTGATCCAATTTATACTAATCTTATAAAAAAAGAATTAATCGATATAAAAGATGATGGATCTTTTCGACTCAATCAAAATTATTTTGAGTATGCAAAGGGCTTTAGAATGATAAATCAGAAGTTTATTAAGCTTTTTGGAAATAAAAATAGGATTTCTGAATCAAAGATAGAAAAATTCCATATGGACGTAGCTGCATCAATTCAAAAAGTTACTGAAGATGTAATCATTAATATTGTTAGCAATTTAAAAAAAGAATATGGTCTTAATAATTTATGCATGGCTGGTGGCGTTGCGTTAAATTGTGTAATTAACGGTATAATTGTAAAAAAAAAAATATTTAAAAATTTATGGATTCAACCAGCTTCGGGAGATGCAGGTGGAGCAATTGGTGGAGCACTTGCATACTGGTATAACCAAAAGAAAAATATCAGAAAGGTTTATAAATTTGATCAGATGAAAGGATCGTATCTTGGTCCTTCATTTAGTGAAAGATATATTAAAAATACATTACAAAATATTGGAGCTGATTTTAAAAAGGTTTCTAAAAAAAATCTTATATCAATTGTTGCTAAGGATCTTTCGAAAGGGAAATCAGTTGGATGGTTTCAAGGGAGAATGGAATTTGGCCCAAGAGCTCTAGGTAATAGGTCAATACTTGCTGATCCAAGAAACAAAAGTATGCAAAAAAATTTAAATCTCAAAATAAAGTACAGAGAAAGTTTTCGACCCTTTGCTCCTTCTATACTTTTTGAAGAACAATCCAATTGGTTTGATTTAAATAAATCAAGCCCATATATGTTGCTTGTGGGCATGATCAAAAAACAAAAGAGAGTCTTTAATAAAACTAAAAATATTAATCTAGAAAAAATCAATGAAATAAGGTCATGCATACCTGCTGTAACTCATGTAGATTATTCTGCAAGAATTCAAACAGTTCATAATGATACAAATAAAGTTTTTACACAATTATTAAAAGCTTTCAAGAAATTAACTGGGGTACCAATATTAGTTAACACATCTTTTAATATTAGAGGTGAACCAATTGTATGTAACCCTGATGATGCCTTCAAATGTTTTATGGGAACAGATCTTGATATACTAGTTATTGAAAATTTTATATTGAGAAAAACGCAACAAAACAAAAGTCTGCTTTTAAATTACAAAAATAAATTCAAATTAGATTAAAAATTTTCTCCTATCCGTTGAGTTGTAAAAATAATCAATCCCGTACAATTAATAATAATTATTAATATTTGTTTACTTATTAATAATAGTTCTTATTATATATTTAATGTTAATAATAATTATTAATTTCTATAAGGTTGGTAATAATAATAATAATTACTAACTTTTAGAAAAATGAAATATTTATTAAATAAAGGAAAGAAAATTGCTGAATATAAAAAAATTTAGATTTCTCGCTACAATTGCCATGATTTCACCAGCATTATCAACAATTTATGCTCAAGAAAGAGTTTATAAAGCTCCACAAGTGACAATTTTTTCTTCACCTGAACAAATTTTTGAACTCCCTGGATCTGGTGAATACATCGGAGCTGAAAGATTAAAAAAATATAATTTTGGTGGTATTAACGAAGTTTTAAGAGAAGTTCCTGGTGTTTATTCGAGAGAGGAAACTGGAAAAGGTATTATTGGAAATATTAGTATTAGAGGTACGGCAACTCTAAGGTCCACTCAAGTAAATTTATTAGAGGATGGAATAAATATAGCACCAGCACCATATACTGCTCCAGATGCATATTACACTCCTATTACAAGAAAGATGCATGCAATAGAAGTACTAAAAGGATCATCTCAATATAGATATGGTCCGCATAACACAGCAGGTGCCTTAAACTTCGTTACAACTCCAGTTACTCTAGGTGAAAAATATTTTGGTAGTATTTCATACGGAAGTGGGCATGATGTTATAACCCATGATTATATCAATTATGGTCTAACTGGAAATTTTGGAGCTGTTGCTATATTAGGTGAACTATATTACAGAAATGGTGGAGGGCAAAGAGAGTTTAATATTGATCCGCCATCAAGCGCAGTTCATAGAAAAAATTATGGTAGTGATGAACTTGGTGATATGAACATGTTTGCACCTATGGTCAAATTACTCTGGCAATTACCTACAGAAAGAAATATTGTTCTTGAGGTAAAGTATGCATATGAAGACAATAATTATAATCAGAGTTATGCTGGACAATCTACTGCAGATTTTAACGCCAATCCTCATCACCAGTATGTAGCTCATCAGTTGGGTGAATACAATACTGAACACCATACTTCATACATTAAACTAAGAGCTGATGTAAATTCTAATATATCTAATACTTCTACTGCATATTTTAATTATTTTACACGTGATTGGTTTAAGTTAGACTCTATCATAGTGACCGGCACAACAACCATCTCAGAGCAAGTTTTTAACTCTAAGATGGCAACTGGTGATCAGTTGACTGCAAGGAATGTTGCTAAGGGTTTAACTGCAGGTCAATTAGTTTACAAAGGAAATGATAGGCAATATGGTGCTTATGGTTTTATGAATGAAACTGATTTTGATTTTAATACTAGTTTCTTTGGAAACGCCTCACATAAGTTAAAAGTTGGTTATAAGTATCATTATGACTATCATCATAGAGATCAACAAAAGCATAACTTTTCACAAGCCGTTGGTGGACTTATAACTGCACATTCTAGTGGTGTAACATTCTCAGATGACAGAAAAGAAACCACTAAAGGTCATGCAGTTTATTTTGAAGATACTGCTAAATTTGATAAGCTTGAACTTTCTTTAGGAGCACGTTTAGAGCATTTTAAGATGCACTACAGAGACAAAATTGGTGCTGGTACATCTAACATGGAAGAAGAAATGACAATGTGGGCTCCAGGTGGCGGGTTACTCTACAACCATAACAGAAACTGGCAATCTTTTTTTGGAGCTTATAAAGGATTTAATATTCCTTCGCCTGGTACCGCAAGAGATGACGGTACACCAATTGAAAAGGAAACTAGTTTAGCTAAAGAGATTGGGGTACGTTATAGTGATGATCACCTCAACGTAACTGCTGTTGCTTTTAGAACATATTTTGAGGATTTAATTGTTATAAATAATACAAACAATGACTCTACCCCAGATAATGCAGGTAATGTTATTACTAAAGGTATTGAACTTACTGGCAAATATGATCCAGTTGGCATAGTACCAGTTGGTGATATCTCATTTTTTGCAAACTATGCATTCACAAATGCGAACTTAGCTAGTGATTCAAATGCAAGTGATAGTAAAGCTTCACTATTTGCTGGAGGAATGAAAGGTGCTAATGTTCCTTATATTCCAGAACATAGGCTTTCTATAGGTGCTGATTACGAATTAGATGCATTTGATTTCGGTGTTAACATAACTTATCAGTCTGAAACTTATGGTACTGCAGCAGAAACAGAATCTGAGGAGTTTGCGGGTTCACCAAATGCTAGAGCCGGTAAAATTGATAGTTACGCACTTGTAAATTTTTATGGAGGTTATCAAATAAACGATAATTATAAAATTAGGGCAGGCTTAAATAACGCATTTGATAATGAGTATATTGCTACAAGACATCCAGCTGGTGCTCGAGCAGGTGCTCCTTTAACAGCATACGTATTAATGACAGCTGAGTTTTAGATATGTAACCAGTTTCCGCATGAGTCAAAATTACTAGCCAAATACTAACCCAAATATCATCAGTAATTGATTCATGTAGACTAAAGGAGCCAAATTAGGAAATTTGGCTCCTATTTTTTTTTGCCATTAATTTCTTTAATTGCATTTTCAATAGCAATACTGCTAAACTTTTTAGCATTTTTTTTAATCCATGCTTTAACTTCAGATCTTACAACATGTTCGAAATTCGTTTCTTCGACGTTTTGAGAATTATCTTCTTGATTTTCTGTAGATTTGTTTTTTTCCTTAGGATGCTCTAAATCATTCTCTAGGTATTTTTGAACATCATCCAGTATTTCTTTATTTTTTTTTTTCATAAATTAATTATGACTTTTTTTCTAATTTATTATCAATCGAATCTAAAAGATTATCAATATTTACATCTTTTTCTTTTACTGAATCTAATTTATCAATCTTTCCTTGTATTTCATTTTTCAATTCTTTGATGATTTCATTATTCTTTTTTTTTGCAAATTCATAAAAGTCATTACTCATAACATTCTTAACAATTTTTGCTATCTGATCAGTTTTTTCAATATAAACTCTTTGTGAAATTAAACCTTGAATATATAAGTCCTTTAAAGCCTTCAATTTTTTTTCGGAGTCTATAAGAAAATTCTCAATTTTATTTGTACTTAGATTTAAAAAGGTTTTATTATTATTAATTCTACTATGCTTTATTCCAGCCAAAAAGAAGATGATTATTATAAAATACAAAGAAAATGGAAGTATCTCGTTGAACATAATGTAATGAATTTATTTATATATTAACATTAACACAATTTCTGATAAGTTAAAGAAAGTCTATGAATAAAAAAAAAAATATACAAGAATTACTTAACTCAATTTATTCATTAATAAATGAAGCTCAAGCACTCCAGATTGAGCACACAAATAATCTTAAAATAAATGATAAATCTAAAGAAGCCTTTTTAAAAAAAAAAGAAGAAAGTCCATTGGGAAAAATTCATGGATTTAAACAAAATATAGAAAGAAAAAAAAGTAATTCTAGTAGTTGGGAAAATATAAATTTTAAGTCATCTCATAAAATATTATATAAAAAAAAAATATTTTCTAAAAAGTCCCATAAAATTATTGAAAAAGTATTTATTGAGGAATTTCAAAATTGGATATTAAAAAATTCTTCATTTTTAAATGATGCTATTACTCAAAAAAATAAGAGCATATCTTCAAAATAAAATCAAAGATACTTTGGATTACCATTTAATTTACTTAGATATGAAAAGATTTTTTTTGAAACATTTCTTAAATCAATATCGGATTCACATTTTATTACAAGGGTTACACCAAAATCTCCATCTTTAAAATACGGGTAACTCCCTATTTTGACATCAATATTTTCTTTTTGAATTTGTCCAATAAAAGTAGCAATAACGCCCTCAGAAAGAGTTGTACTAATACTTACCTGAGGTATTGATCTATTTTCTGTAATAGAATCTATAAATTCTAAGAACATGGACTCCATAATTTGAGGAACACCAGGAAAAACAAAAATATTTTTAATATTAAAACCGGGTGCAAAACTTACTGGATTATTAATTAGATTAGATCCTCTTGGCATATATGCCATTTTCAATCTTGCCTCTGTAAGTTCTCCAGGCTTATTGTAGTGTTTTTTCAATTGTTTTTTTGCAGCTATATTTATTTCATATACTAAGTTAAATGCTTTTGAAATACTCAATGCAGTTATATCGTCATGAGTTGGTCCTATACCACCAGTTGTAAAAACAAAATCAAATTTTAAAGAAAATTCTTTTACTTTTTTTATAATTTCAGGTTCTTCATCTTTAATAACTGACACCTCTTCAACATCAACCCCCTTCTTTGATAAATTATTGATAATAAAGTTTGAGTTAGTATCCTTAGTTCGACCAGAAAGAATTTCATCACCAATAATTATAATACCAGACTTTTTTCTCTTTGAATTCATTTATATTTTTACTAATCTATAAAATTAAATTATTATATATCTTTCTTCTCAAAAGATAGTTTTCTATATGGTACAAGAATTAAATAAAATTAAAATACATGATGAAAAATCGTTTGACAAAATGCGTGAAGCTGGAAGACTAGCAGCTGATTGCCTAGATTATATTACAGATTTCATTGAACCTGGTGTTTCCACTGAAGAAATCAACAAGTTATGTCATAATTTTCAAGTAAAAAGAGGAGCAACTCCTGCTCCGTTAAATTATAAAGGGTTTCCAAAATCCGTTTGCACATCTGTAAATCATGTAGTTTGTCATGGTATACCAGGAAAAAAAATTTTAAAAAATGGTGATATAATAAATATTGATGTAACTCCAATATTGAATGGATGGCATGGAGATACAAGTAGAATGTTTCATGTTGGAAAAGTTAGCCTGAAAGCTCAAAAACTAATCGAAACAACCTATGAGGCTATGATGAGGGGAATTGAAATGGCTAAACCTGGAAATACAACTGGTGACATTGGAAATGCAATACAAAAATTTGCTGAATCAAAAAATTATTCTGTAGTTAGAGATTTTTGCGGTCATGGTTTGGGTGAGGTGTTTCATGACAACCCTAGCATCCTTCATTTTGGAAATGAGGGTGATGGAGAATTATTGAAAGAAGGAATGTTTTTTACTGTTGAACCTATGATCAATATTGGAAGCTTTAAAGTAAAAGTTCTTAGTGATGGTTGGACAGCAGTTACATCTGATAAAAAATTGTCAGCCCAATTTGAACATTCAATTGGAATCAAAAATAATGGACCTGAGATATTTACCTTATCAGAAAAGAAATTTTACTTTCCACCATATCAATCATGATTCCTAGATATTCAAGAAATAAATTAAAGGAGATTTGGGATCCCAAAAATAAATTTTCTATTTGGCTACAAATAGAACTTCTTATTTGCGAAGCACAACAAAAATTGGGAAATATTCCAAAAAAATCACTTGATAATATTAAAAAATATTCATCTTTTGATATAAAAAGAATTGATGAAATTGAAAAAGTTGTCAAACATGATGTTATTGCTTTTTTGACAAATCTCTCCGAAAATATTGGAGAAGATTCTAGATATATTCACCTTGGAATAACATCATCTGATATTTTAGATACATGCCTATCAGTTCAAATTAAACAGTCTATTAAAATTATAAGAAATGAGCTGAAAAGTTTTTTATCAATTTTAAAAAAAAAATCAAAAAAATACAAAAATTATAATTGTATTGGTAGAAGTCATGGTATATTTGCAGAACCAACAACATTCGGTTTAAAATTATTAGGAAAATATTGCGAATTCAAAAGAAGTTACGATAGACTATTACAGGCAGAAAATGAAATTTCTATTTGTGCAATTTCTGGTGCAGTCGGCACTTTTGCAAATGTAGACCCATTTGTTGAAAAATATGTTGCGAAAAAACTAGGACTTAAACCTGAACAAGTTTCAACTCAAATCATTCCTCGAGACAGACATGCCTTTTTATTTTCTGTATTAGGTGTTTTGGCTGGGTCCATTGAAAATCTTTCAACAGAAATTAGACACTTGCAAAGAAGTGAAGTTAGAGAAGTTGAAGAATACTTTGATCAAAATCAAAAGGGTTCCTCTGCAATGCCACATAAAAGAAACCCAGTATTAAGTGAAAATTTAACTGGGATATCTAGAATGATAAGAAATTCAGTTATTCCTTTTGTCGAAAATATTACATTGTGGCATGAAAGAGATATTTCCCATTCATCTGTTGAAAGGGTTCTATGCCCAGATATTTTAATTTTAACTGATTTTGCAATATCTAGAATCAAGAACATTATAGATAAACTTGTTGTGGATAAGAGGAAAATGAATGAAAATTTAAACAATACAAAATATCTATATAACTCACAACGAGTAATGCTTGAGCTTGTAAAAAAAGGGCTTTCGCGAGAAGATTCTTATAAAAAAGTTCAAAAAATAGCAATGAAATCCTGGAAAAATGAAATAAGTTTCAAAGAACTTTTATTAAGCGACAATGAAATAAATAATTTTTTAAGTAAATCTGAAATAGAAGAAATATTTGATATTAACTATCATTACAAAAATCTTAATTCAATATTCAAGAAGGTATTTAAATAAGTTATGAAAAAAAAGATAATTTATGAAGGTAAAGCAAAAAAAATTTTTAGTTCAGCTAAACCTAATGAATTAATTCAGCATTTCAAAGATGATGCAACAGCTTTCAATAACAAAAAAAAGTCTATTATACCAGGTAAAGGAATAATAAATAATTTTATCTCCGAATTACTAATGACGAAATTATCTGAACTAAACATACCAAATCATTTTATTAAACGTATAAATATGAGAGAGCAAATAATCTATAAACTAGATATAATACCTATTGAAGTTGTAATAAGAAATGTTTCATCAGGGTCAATCGTAAAAAGACTTGGTATAGATGAAGGTAAAGTGCTTTCAAAACCTCTTGTAGAGTTTTTTTATAAGAAAGATGAGTTAGATGATCCATTAATTTCAGATGAACATATTTTAAACTTTGGATGGGCTACTGAACATGAGTTAGAAGAAATTATTTCATTGTCCCTAAGAATTAACGATTTTTTGTCGGGGTATTTTATGTCAATAAATGTAAGGCTCATCGATTTTAAACTTGAATTTGGTCGAATGTGGAAAAATGATGAATTAATAATTATGTTAGCAGATGAGATTAGTCCCGATAACTGCAGGCTATGGGATACCAATACTAATAAAAAACTTGATAAAGATAGATTTCGACATAATCTCGGTGATGAGGATGTTGGTTATAAAGAAATAGCTTTTAGATTGGGTGTTTTATCTGAAAAAGAATTTAAAAAGGTTTTAAAAAATGAAATATAGAGTCTACGTTTTTTTTAAAAATGGAATTCTTGATCCTGAGGCAGAAGCAATAAAAAAAACTCTTCATACCAGTGGATTTAGAAAAATAAAATCCTTAACAAAAGGTAAATTTTTTGACATTGATACCTCTGGTAAAAATAGTAAAGATGAAATCTCCTCCTTAAGCGAAAAAATATTATCTAATCCTATAATTGAAAATTTCAAGATAAAGAAAATAGATAACTAAAATGATTTCAATAGTGGTTTTTCCAGGATCAAATTGTGATAGAGATTTAAAAGTCGCAATTGAAAAAACCTTAAAAAAAAAAGTTGATATGGTTTGGCATAAAACTGCGCATATTAAAAAATCTGATATGATTTTTGTACCAGGAGGTTTCTCATTTGGAGATCATTTAAGAGCCGGAATATTAGCAACAAAATCTCCTGCAATGAAAGAAGTTGAAAGACTTTCAAAAAAAGGAGTTCCAATCATTGGTATTTGTAATGGATTTCAGATACTTACTGAGTGTAAGTTGTTACCAGGTATTTTGATAAAAAATACAAATCCGAAATTCTTATGTAAAAGTATAGATTTAAAAGTTGATAATAATTCTATTTTTACAAGCTCATTTAAAAATAACCAAATTATCAAACTACCAATTGCGCATTCGCAAGGAAATTACTTCGCAGATAAAAAAGTTTTGAATTCACTGGAAGATAACAATCAAGTAATATTAAGATATTGTAGCCCAAAGGGCCAGATTAATAATAATTTTAATCCGAATGGATCTATGAATAATATTGCTGGAATTATCAATTCAAGCAAGAATGTTTTTGGCTTGATGCCTCACCCTGAAAGGGCAATTGATTTAACCAAACAAGCCGATGGAATTTTATTTTTCAAAAGCTTAAACATGTATTTATGAAAAAAATTACAAAAAAATTATTATCGCATCATAACTTAACTGAGGAAGAATACCAAAAAATATTAGTTATATTAAATAGGGAACCTAATTTATTAGAATTAGGAATATTTTCAGTAATGTGGAGTGAACATTGTTCATATAAATCAACTAAAAAATGGTTAAAAACCCTACCAACTAGAGCTCCATGGGTCATATGTGGTCCAGGTGAAAATGCTGGAGTTATTGATATAGGTGATGATGATGCTTTGGTTTTTAAAATGGAAAGTCATAATCATCCGTCTTTTATTGAACCTTATCAAGGTGCAGCAACCGGTGTGGGTGGCATTATGAGAGATGTATTCACAATGGGTGCACGTCCTATTGCAAATTTAAATTCCTTGCGTTTTGGTGAACCAAAAAATCCTAAAACAAATTATCTTGTTAATGGAGTTGTTTCAGGTATTGGAGATTACGGGAATTGTGTTGGTATACCTACCGTTGGTGGAGAATGTTTTTTTCACGAATGTTACAATAATAACATCTTAGTAAATGCAATGAGCGTAGGATTAGTAAAAAAAAATAAAATTTTTTATTCTGCTGCTAAAGGCAAATCCTTTCCTATTATTTATGTAGGTGCAAAAACAGGTAGAGATGGAATTCATGGAGCAACAATGGCATCTGCTGAATTTGATGATTACTCCTCTGAAAACCGTCCTCAAGTACAGGTTGGTGATCCTTTCACTGAAAAACTACTGTTAGAAGCATGTTTGGAACTTATGAATACAAAAGCGATAGTTTCGATCCAAGATATGGGTGCAGCAGGTCTAACTTCTTCTTCTTTTGAAATGGCATCAAAAGGTAATAAAGGTATAGATCTAAATATTGATAAAATACCGCTTAGAGAAAAAGGTATGACTCCCTACGAGATAATGCTATCTGAAACACAAGAACGGATGTTAATGGTAATTAACCCAGAATATAAAAAAATAACATCTGAAATATTTAATAAATGGGGTTTAGAGTCTGTTGAAGTGGGGAATTTAAACGACACACAACAGATGAAAATTTTTAGTAAGAATAAAATTCAATGTAATCTTCCAATTAATGACTTAGTAAAAAATTCACCTGAATATGACAGAAACTCAAAAAAAAAAAGAATATCAGTGAAACATTCACCAAAAAAAAAGGATATTCCAATAAAAGAAAGTTTTAAAAAAATTATTTCTAATGAGAATTTTTCTAATAAAAGACCTCTTTTTTCACAATATGATTTTCAAGTTATGGCAGACACTGTATTAGGTCCCCAAGAAAGTGATTCAGCTGTAATCAGAATTCATAATACTAATAAGGCTGTCGCTTTAACAAGTGACTGTAATCCTATTTACTGTAAGGCGAACCCATACCGTGGAGCAATGATTGCTGTAGCCGAATCTTGGAGAAATCTTTGTGCAGTCGGAGCAAAGCCAATGGCAATAACTGACAATCTTAATTTTGGAAATCCAGAAAAAAATGAAATTATGCATGAAATCAAAGAATCTATAAGAGGTATTGGGGATGCATGCTCCTTATTAAATTTTCCAGTAGTATCGGGAAATGTTTCACTTTACAATGAAACAAATGGTAAATCTATATATCCTACGCCAGTTATTGGTGGGGTTGGATTACTTAAAAACTATAAAAAAAAGGCTACTATTAATCTTGAAGAAAATGGTAAAATCTTTGTAATTGGAAAAACATACGGTCATCTTGATCTCTCAATGTACAAAAAAATTGTTTTCAACGAAGAATTGGGCCAACCACCAAACCTTGATTTAATACAAGAAAAAAAAAATGGGGATTTCATTAGAAATTATATTGATAAATTTAATCATGAATTAATTGGTGTTCACGATATTTCAGAAGGAGGTATTATTGTTGGTCTTGCTGAAATGGTAATTAAATGTAATCTTGGTGTAAAAATTAAAATTCCCCAAAAAAAAAACAAAAAAAATTGGCTTTTTGGTGAAGATCAATCAAGATATATTGTTGTAGTGAGAGAGAAAAATAGCATTGAAAATGAAGCACTACATGCTGATGTTTTTATAGAAAATATTGGAGTAGTCAAAGGGAATGGTCTAAAAATAGAAAAACTCTTTGAAATTTCAAATAAAGAACTTATTAATATCAATAGTAAGTTTTTTATGGAGTGTTTTAATTAAATGCCAATGACAGAAAAAAATATAGTTGAATTGATAAAAAAATCTATACCAGATGCGATTATAGATATTGAAGATTTGCGCGGAGACCAAAACCATTATCATGCTACTATTGAATCTTCTCTGTTTAACGGTCTTAGTAAAATTCAGCAACACCAATTAGTCTACAGGGCTCTTGGTTCACACATGGGTACTACGCTTCATGCTTTAAAATTAACAACAATAAATGGAAAGGATAAAAATGAATAACGAAACTAAAGATAAGATAGAAAAAATGATTAACTCAAACGATGTTGTGCTTTTTATGAAAGGTAGTCCTGATTTTCCTCAATGTGGTTTTTCAGCTAATGTTGTTGGTTTGTTAAATAATTTGAATATTCAATACGCAAGTTATGATGTTCTTCAAGACGATTTATTAAGACAAGGTATCAAAGATTATTCAAGTTGGCCTACTATACCGCAAATTTATATTAAAAATGAATTTATTGGAGGATGTGATATCTTTAATGAACTTGTTTCTAGTGGAGAAATTGAATCAATATTGAAAGAAAAACAGATTTCTTCTAATCTTTAATATTAATTAACCACTTTGTTTTCAAAGCTGCAACATATGGATAAAAAGAACATAAAAGTGCAACTAACAAACCTATACCACCATTCCTAAATCCTCTTCTTATAAAAAAACATTTTATAAATCTTGAAAGAATTTTTCTTTTTGAAAAATTCTTCTTTAGGTTTGTTTTTTGATCAAACAAATCTTCTGCATGCAAAGATGTATTTCTGTTAAATCTGTTGATTAATTCAAATATATTTTTAGACATCATATGATCTATACTATTTTTTAATTCTTTACCTTTTTTTCCAAAAATTCTATAATCAGGATGTACCTTTTTATTACTCCATTTTTTATTTTGTTTTCTAAATAAGCAAAACTTTCCGTCTGGAGCTAAACAAGCCATCCAACCACCAACAATTTTTTTGTTATATATGTAATTTATTAACTTAATATAAAAATAGTCATATTTATTTTGATTGATTTTTATCTTTATTTCTTTAGCAAGTTCTTTGCAAATAATTTCATCAGCATCAATTTCTAAAATCCATTCGTGACTACATTTAGCGATACCAAAGTTTCTCCGATCACCTTCAAATTCCCAATTACCTGAAAAGGTTTTTTTTGTGTAAATTTTTGAAAATTCTTCTGTTCTATCACTTGATCGATCTAAAACAACAATGATTTCATCCGCAAACTTTAATGATTGTAGGCATTTACTTATATTTTTTTCTTCATTTCTTGCAATAACTAATGCTGAAATCTGCATCCAATATAAATATTATCTTGAATAATATTCAATTACGAGGTTAGGCTCCATAACAACAGGATAAGGAACATCATCAAGTTTTGGGCCTTTAATAAATTTTCCTTTCATTTTATCATAATCAACTGACAAATATTCCGGTACATCTCTTTCGTTAGAACTAATTGACTCTAATACTATTGGTATCTCCCTACTTTTAGTTTTGAGTTCAATAATATCTTCATCTTTAACACTGTAAGAAGCAATTGTAACTTTTTTTCCATTAACTAGGATATGTCCGTGACTTACAAACTGTCTTGCCGCAAAAATTGTGGACACAAATTTCATTCTATAAACAACAGCATCAAGCCTTCTTTCCAGAAGCTGTACTAAATTTTGGCTAGTATCACCTTTAAGCCTTGAAGCTTTAACATACAAATTATGGAACTGCTTTTCAGTTATATAACCATAGTGTCCTTTCAGTCTTTGTTTAGCCATTAACTGGATACCATAATCTGATGGTTTTCTTCTTTTATTTTGTCCATTTAGTCCTGGTGGGTACTCTCTTTTATTGAATGGACTTTTGGGTCTACCCCAAAGATTACAACGAAGTCTTCTATCGATTTTATACTTAGATTTTAAAATTCTTGTCATATTGAGAATATACTTTTAAATTCTTTTAAGTCAATTTCATTTGTTTTTTTTTGCTTTATATAAACTTGTAAATATTCCAAACAAAATATCGATTTCATTTTCTTGAAGACTACTTTTTGAAAAAATGTTTTTTATCTTTAGAATTATCATATCTCTTCTATCATCTGTTTTTATAAAACCAGATTTATCAAGTAATTTTTCGATATGATTATAGAAAAATATTAATTTCTCTTTTTTAATTAATTTTCCTTTATTGTTTGAAAATTTTATTAACTTATTTAATTTTATCAGTTCATAACATATGATCATTACTGCATGAGATAAATTGATAGAGGAGAAAGAAGGATTTGTTTCAATTGTTACAGTTTTATCAATAATTGACAGGTTATCGTTAGTTAATCCAGATTTCTCAGGTCCAAAAACAAAACCAACTTTATTGTTAGCATTGACTTTCTCAATTGCTTCATTAGCTGCTTTTTCTGGTGTCAAATTTGGTTTCTTTAAACTTCTATTTCTGGCCGTACTTGCAATTAAAAAATTAAAATCTCCAACCGCCTCTGAATAACTATCAAAAACACGCATTTTTTTTATTACTTCATCAGCACCTGCAGATATTGGGAGAATTTTTTCATTGTTGATGTCAAATTCTGGAGAAACTAGTCTCAGTTTTTTTAAACCACAATTTAACATTGCTCTTGCTACAAAACCAAGGTTTTCAGGTATTTGCGTTTTAACTAGTATTATTTCTAGATTTTTAAAAGTATCCACACTTTTAACTCAAGACGTTTTCAATAAGTGGTAGGTAAAACTATCATTTAAAGCCAAAAAAGATGCATCAATTACATTTTTTGAAACACCTATAGTTGACCATTTGAAGATACCATTTGTAGATTCTATTCTTACTCTTACCTGAGCATCTGTTCCCTCACGTGGAGTTAAAATTCTTACTTTATAATCTAAAAGGTTAAGTTTTTTTATTTTAGGATATGACTTAGTTAAAGCCTGCCTTAACGCATTATCAAGTGCATGTATGGGCCCATTTCCTTCAGCGGCACTATAAAATTTCTTATTTTTTACTGTAAGCTTTATTCTTGCTTCAGATAAGGTCAAATACACTCCATTTGATGATATTCTTTTTTCATCAGAAACCTTAAAACTATTTAGAACGTAAAATTCTTTTAATTTTTTAAATTTTCTTAGTGCTAAAAGCTCAAAACTTGCTTCAGCACCATCATAAGCAAATCCTAAATATTCTTGATGTTTTGCGAGTTTTACAAAATTTGTAAGATCCTTGCTATCTTTATTAAATTTAATTTTTAAACTTTTCAATTGAGATATGATATTAGATTTACCTGATTGGTTTGAAACAACAAGAGTTCTTTCATTGCCTACTAACTTAGGATCTATATGTTCATAGCTTTTTGGATCTTTTTCCACAGCTGAAATATGCAATCCTCCTTTATGGGCAAAAGCTGCAGAACCTACGAAAGGTAAATTTCTACTTGGTGTTCTATTTAAAATTTCATCTATCATTTTACTGCTGTTTGTTAGTTGTTTGAGATTTTTTCTAATTTCTATTTTTATTCCCATCTTTAAACAAATATTTGCAATTACATTTACTAAATTTACATTTCCACATCTTTCACCAAGTCCGTTAAATGTACCCTGAACCTGACCAACTCCTAATCTTATGGCTTCTAAAGAATTTGCAGTTGCTAAATCAGAATCATTATGGAAATGAACTCCTATATTTTCAGATGGTACAAAGTTTTGGACATCACTAATTATGTTTTTTAACTCAAAAGGAAGCGTTCCACCATTTGTATCACACAATACAATATATTTAGCACCAGCTTGGTAAGCTATTTGGATTACTTTTAAAGTATATTTAGGATTAGATTTGTAACCATCAAAAAAATGTTCTGCATCAAAAATTATTTCGTCCATCCTTTTAGAGGAATAGTAAATAGAGTCCCCTATCATGTCTAAGTTAATTTTATTACTTACGCCAAGTGCTTTTTTAACATGGAAATCCCACGCTTTACCAACAATGCATGCAGTTGAGACCCCACTATTAAGAACTGCGTTCAACCCGGGATCATTATGACAATTTTTCCCATATTTTCTTGTCATGCCAAACGCTACGATCTTTGAATTTGACATTTTGGGGATTTTTTTAAAAAATTCATCATCTGTTGGATTTGCACCAGGCCAACCAGCTTCAATATAGTCTACTTTGAGATTATCAAGAATTTCGGCTATTCTAATTTTATCATTTAATCCAAATGCTAAACCTCTTGTTTGAGCCCCATCTCTCAAAGTACTGTCGTAAATTGTTAAATTTTTTCGAACTTTTTTCATTCTAAGTTAGTCTTCTTATAATTTCATTTTTCCCAAGAATATTAATAATTTTTTTCATTTCTGGCCCACTCTCTCTACCTGTCAATTTTAATCTTAGAGTAAGAAATAATTTTTTTCCACTTATACCGGTTTTTTTATTTATTTCTACACACCATAATTTCCATGTTTCTTCTGATATGTTATCTGGCAAACATTCTGCAGCTATTTTAAATAATTCTGAATTTGAATTATCTTCAATTTTTTTAAAACTTTTATTAATTATATCAAACCAAACACTTATATCTTCAAAAGTTTTTATATTTGGTTTTATGACTGACCATTGATTTTTAGATATATCAAGATGTGTCATATTTTTAATTTCATTAAAAGATAAATTACATAAAAATTTAGAATTCATTCTTTCTAAGTCTGAAAAATTGAAATTAATTGTATTTTTTGAAAAATTATTTATTTCAAAATTCTCCTGTAACGTTAATAAACTATCAATTGTATCGTAATTGTGTTTTGAACCGAGTTTTGATAACATATTAAAAAGAACCTTAGACTGTATTCCATTATTTTTGATATCACTTAAAGAAAAAGATTTATCCCTTTTTGATAGTTGTTCTCCTGATATTGATTTCATTAAAGGAACGTGAGCAAATTTTGGTGCCTTATCACCAATCGTGTTGAATAATTGTATTTGCGCAGCTGTATTAGTTATATGATCATCACCTCTAATTACATGTGAAATTTTAAAATCTAAATCGTCAATAACTGATGTTAGGGTAAACAAGGGAGTTCCATCTGACCTTATTACAACTGGGTCTGATATTGGTAAATTTTCAAATGAAATATCCCCATGAAGAAGGTCTTTCCATTTAACGGGACTGCTACCTAATTTAAATCTCCAATGTGGCTTTCTTCCTTGTTTATTATATTCGTTTATCTCTTTTGATGTCAATTTAAGTGAAGCTCTATCATACAAAGGTGGTTTTCCAGATTTTAACTGAAGTTTCCTTTTTATTTCTAATTCTTCAGCTTTTTCGTAGCAAGGATAAATAAAACCTTTTTTTTTCAAATCATCTGCAATGCCATTGTAAATATCTAACCTATCGAGTTGATTGAAACTCGATTTAAATCTTACACCTAGCCAGTCTAAATCTATCTTTATTTGCTCTTCATATAATTTTTTCGATCTTATAGTATCAGTATCATCAAATCTTAAAAAATATTCTAGGTTATTTTTTTTTGCAAAAAGATAATTTAAAATAGCAATTCTTGCATTACCAACATGCAAATAACCGGTTGGACTAGGTGCGAATCTTAGCATAGAAATCTAGATTTTGTAATCATTAACAATTGGGAATCTTCTATCATTATCAAAACTCATTCTTGACACTTTTGGCCCTATAGCAGATTGATATCTTTTAAATTCAGATTTCTTAAGCATGTTCCAAATTTCATTAACTAATCTCTCTTCAAAACCTTTTTTTATTATAACATTCTTTGGAATACCTTCATCAATAAGAAAATATAAGATTTTGTCTAAAATACTATATGGTGGCAAGGAATCTGAATCTTTTTGATTCTCTTTTAATTCAGCAGTTGGCTCTTTTATAATTATGTTATTCGGTATTAATTTTTTTTTTTTTAATTTAAAATATTTATTAGTGCTTTGATTTCTCCATTTAGCTAGTTCAAAAACTTCGGTTTTATAGACATCTTTTAATACTGAAAAACCTCCACACATGTCGCCATATAAAGTTGAATAACCTACAGCAAGCTCTGATTTATTTCCAGTAGTAATTAATAGGTGTTTAAATTTATTAGATAAAGACATTAACAAGCTACCCCTTACTCTAGATTGAAGATTTTCTTCAGTAATATCTTTTGAATAACCTTTAAAGTGAGGATTTAGTTGTTTATTGTATGAATCCAAAATCTTTTCAATATCTATATTTTTTAAATTTATATTTAGGTTTTTAGACAGTTTCTGTGCGTCTTTAATACTCTCTTTTGATGTATATTTTGATGGTAATAAATAACCTGATACATTTGAACTTCCAATTGCATCACATGCTATAGTTGCACATAATGCTGAATCAATACCACCCGAAATACCAATTAAAACTTTTTTAAACCCTGATTTGCTTAGATATTTTCTCAAGCTATATACAAGTGCTTTGTAAGTTATCATATGCTCCTTTGTATCATCAACTTTACTTAATTCTTTTTTTTTGGGGGGAAAAGTTACTTCTAAATTATTCTCTTCAAAAAACGGAGCCTGATAAATAATTTTTTGATTTTTTGACATACAAAATGAACCTCCATCAAATACTAAATCGTCCTGTGCATTAGTTAAATTAGAGTAAATTATTGTACACCCTGATTTCTTTACTACTTCTTGAGCGGTGTATATTCTCTCTTGATATTTTTTTTTTTCAAATGGAGAAGCATTAACGACAATTATTACATCTGGCTTATGGATAAGTTGAGATTTTACAAATTTAATATTCCAAAAATCTTCGCAAATTAAAAAACAAATTTTTTGATTTTTGTAATGAAAAATATTAGAACCTACATCACCCGAATTAAAATAACGTTTTTCATCAAATACCCCATAATTTGGTAAAATAGTTTTATTAATTATTTGCATAATCTTCCCACCATTAAAAATTAATATTGAATTATATAATTCCTTATTTCTTAAGTATGGACTACCTAAACAAAGATTGCATTTTTTTTTGTTAGTCAAATCTTTCAATTTATTAATGTAAAACTTTGTGGAATTGATAAAATCTTCTCTTAATAATAAATCTTTTGGAGGATAACCAGATAAAGCAAGTTCAGTGGATATTAAAAAATCAAATTTCTTTTTTTCAGCTTCTAAAAATACTTTTTTTATTTTTTGATAATTTTGTTCAATATTACCAACACTTGATTCAAGTTGTGCAACTAAAAAATTAATCTTCAAGACTGTAATTCCTTATAAATTAAAAATCTTTAAGTGACGATGCAAGTAAAAAGGCAAGCTCTATTGATTGTGATGCATTCAATCTTGGATCACAATGTGTATGATATCTATTTCCAAGATCCTCATCAGAAATTTTTTGCATGCCACCAAGACATTCGGTCACATTTTGTCCAGTCATCTCAATATGAATTCCACCGGCTTTAGTTCCCTCAGATCTATGAATTTCAAAAAAATGTTTTACTTCACTAATAACATTTAAAAAATTTCTCGTTTTATAACCACTATTACTTTTTTCGGTATTTCCATGCATTGGGTCAGAGGACCAAACCACGTTAAACCCATTTTTTGTAACTGTTTTTAAAATTGGAGGAAAAATTTTTTTAATGTTTTCTTGTCCCATTCTCACTATCAAAACAATTTTTCCAGGTACATTTTGTGGGTTAATTACTTCAATCAATTTAGGTAATTCATCTAAATTAGTTTTTGGTCCTATCTTAATTCCTATCGGATTACTGATACCCTTGCAAAATTCAACATGTGCACCATCTAACTGCTTTGTTCTATCACCTATCCAAAGCATATGAGCGGAAACATCATACCAATCACCTGTGGTACTATCTATCCTAGCAAAACTAGTTTCATAGGGAAGCAGTAATGCTTCATGAGATATATAAAAGTCTGTTTCATATATTTGTTTAGAATTTGTACTATTAATGCCAAAAGCGTTCATAAAATTCAAACTTTCAGTTATCCTATTTGCAATTTTTTTGTATGCTGATCCTTGTGATGAATTTTTAACAAAATCTAAATTCCAATTTTGTACATATGACAAATCTGCATAACCACCGTTTGCAAAAGCTCTGAGAAGATTTTGTGTAGACGCTGATTGGAAATATGCATCAATCATTCTTTTTGGGTCAGGTGTTCTACCTTCTTTTGTAAATTCTATTGCATTTATCATATCACCTAGGTAACTATCTAACTCCTGACCTTTTTTTTTTTCTGTGGGTGATGACCTTGGTTTAGCAAATTGCCCGGCCAATCTTCCTACTTTTGTAACAGGGACACCCGCAGCAAAAGTTAAAATAACTGACATTTGCATAATAACTCTAAAGGTATCCCTTATATTGTTTGGATGAAATTCTGCAAAACTCTCGGCACAATCACCTGCCTGAAGTAGAAAACCATCACCATTAACACATTTAGCAAGTTCATTCTTTAGATTTCTCACTTCACCTGCAAAAACTAAAGGGGGGAAGTTAGACATCTTTCCAATAGTTTTTTTCAGTTCAATTGTATCCTTATAAACCGGTTGATGAAGAGCAATTTTCTTTTGCCATGATTTAGGATTCCATTTTTTCATATTATTTACTTTTCATAAAATTTATCTAATTAATTATAAAATAGCAATTTGATTATTTCATAACTCACTGCTTAAGTGTAACAATTTCTTCTGCACTTGAAGGATGAATTCCAATAGTTTCATCAAAATCTGATTTTTTCAAACCTTTTAGAACCGCAACTGAAAACCCTTGTATTATTTCAGCTGCATCTTCACCAATATAATGTAATCCTATAACTTTATCAGTTTTAGTATCAACAATCATTTTAATAAATACTTTTTCTTTGAAATTTCCCAATGAAAGTTTGAGTGGTTTAAAAGTACTTCTAAATATTTTTATTTTTTTGAACTTTAATCTCGCTTCATTTTCTGAAAGTCCTACGGTTGCAACATTTGGATTAGAAAAAACCGCTGTAGGTATATTTTTATAATTCAACTTTTTTTTATTCCTTTTTTTTAAATTATTAACGAAATTCATCGCTTCTGCAATTGCAACTGGTGTTAGTTGAACACGATTGATTACATCACCTATTGCAAAAATATTTTTATGGTGTGTTTCATAATAGTCATTTACGATAATATCACCACATTTGGAGATTTTTACTTTTGTATTTTTAATATTTAAATTATCAATCAAAGGAACCCTGCCTATAGCACTCATTACTTGCCCAAATTCTCGTTTTTGGTTTTTAAAGTCAACTAAAAACTTATTTTTTGTTTTAAATATTTTTTTTGGGGTTTCATTAAATAGAAATTTTACTCCTTTTGCCTCCATAGATTTATATAAAAATTCAGAAATTTCTGAATCAAAACCTCTCAAAACCATATTTCTTCGAAGACAAACAGTTGTATCAACTCCTAAACCATTGAAAATGCTTGCAAATTCAAGAGCAATGTATCCTCCACCAATAATTAATATTTTTTTTGGCAATACTTTCAAATCAAATGCTGAATCAGAATCAATGCAATGTTCTGCACCCTCACATTCAAGTAACTTGGGTTTACCTCCAACAGCAATTAAAATATATTTCGAATTTATAATTTTTTTATTATTTAAAAGAATTTTATTATTTTCACCAAAAGAACCCCAACTATTAAAAACTTTCACACCAGAATTAATTAATAGATTTCTATAAATTCCATTAAGTCTTTTAAGTTCCTTTTTTTTTTCCAAAACTAATTTTGACCAATTAAAACTTTTCTTATCTATTTTCCAACCAAAGCTTTTCATTACTTCTACATCGTCCTGAAAATGTGCTGCATATGAATAAAGTTTTTTTGGAATACATCCCCGGTTAACGCAAGTACCACCTAAATCCTGTCCCTCAGCTAGTCCAACTTTAAACCCATAACCTGATGCTATTCTAGCAGCCCTAACACCTCCTGACCCCCCACCAATAACAAATAAATCAAAATACATCATTAATACCTAATTTTGTAATTGTTAGAGTAATTTTATTTTTTGTAATACATATAAAAAAAGGGGTGTATAAATACACCCCTTTTGTAGTTAATGGAAAGCAAGCTTGCATATATATAAACGACTCTTAAAAAAAACTTTTAATTATTCAATTGTTCGTAAAATTTAGTTAAGATTTGTTCAAAGTTATCTTTGTCACCACCATTTTTTTTTGTTCTAATTATATAATCTTCACTTACATTTGAACCTAGGTAATCAAGTTGTATTCTAAATCCTTTTATAAAGTTTTTTCCATTTCCACCAGATGATGAGCAAATCAATATTTTCTTATCTTTAAAAGCTTCCCTCCAATCTTCTGTAGCTCTACTAATCCAAGCGATAGTATTAGTAACAATGGGAGAAATACCACCATTATATTCTGGACTACACCATATAATCGCTCTCGAGTTTATAAGAATTTTTTTCACACGTTCTATTGTGTCTGGGAAAGAGTTATTTTGTTTAAACTTTTCTTCTAGAGTTGGGGTATACAATGGAAGATCATACTCTTCTAAAGATAGGACAGATATTTCACCATCACTAAAATTATCCAAATATTTTTTTATTTCATAAGATAAATCAAGATTTGTGTTCTTGGTTGAGGATATAATTAATAAATTCTTCATTTTAATTTATATCTAATGCATATTCTTTTAAAATTTCAATATTTATTTTTCTTAATACTTCTTTGTTTGTCGCATTTAAAAATATTTTAGGAGCAACTCTTGCTTTTAATGCCTCTAACCATCTATCGGTACATAAGCACCACCTATCTCCAGGTTTAAGTCCTTTAAAATTAAAAGCAGGATTGGTACTTATGAGATCATTACCTTTTTTTAAAGAAAAATTTAAAAAATCTAACGTCATTTCTGCGCAGACCATATGCATGCCAGTATCTTTGTCACTTGATGTACAACAACCATCTCTATAATATCCAGTAAGTGGATCTAGAGAGCAGAGTTCAAGTGGTTGATCAAAAATATTATATTTTAATAACGTTGTCATTATCTACAATCTAAAAACAATCGATTATGAATACCAATTTTCTTTATCAGAAAAAATCCAGTCGATTTTATAAATCCGTTGTTGATATAAAAGTCAACTGCATTCCTTCTTGAATTACACCACAAAATATCCAAGTTGTCATCTTTCTTTGCTAAACATAATAGATATTTTATTAAGTGAGACCCAAACCCAAGTTTCCTAAACAGTTTTTGGGTGAACATACCTCTAATTTGATAACTTTTTAGATTATTTTTTAAGGAATAAGGTTTTTTAATGAGGGAAGCACCCGTTACGATTTTTTTTTTGTAAGTAATAATGTAGTGCTTTGTCTCCTTGTCAAAGTCCTCATCATATATTGCATAAAAATTTGGTAATCTTTCATACAATACATTTTTTCGGACAGTTCTTAATGCAGTAACATCTTTAACAGAATTAATTTTTTTTATTTCTTTTGTCTGGTATTGGGTCAAATTTAGAATCAAATATAGGGTTACATTTTAAAATCCTTATTATAGTTAAATATGATCCCTTAAAAATACCAAATTTTTTTAATACATTTATCGAGTATTCTGAACACGAAGGAAAATATCTACAATTATTTGGAAAAAATGGAGAAATAATATATTGGTATATCTTTACTAGATAAATTAAAATATTTCTTGCATTTTTATTTAGTTTTTTTCCAACTTGTATCATTTTTTGTATCACTTATTTCAACTCCTAATATTTCAAGTTTTTTCCTTAATTTATCTGCTTTTTCAAAATTCTTTTCTATCCTTGCATTATTTCTTTCTTTAATTAGATCCTCAATAAATTTTTTTTCTTCGGTCTTTATAAAAAATTTTTTTTTACTATTTATTTCTAATGATAGCCCCAAATTATTTTTTATAAATTGAAGATTAGATTTTATTTTTTTCTGATCTAATTTTTTTTTTTCTGAGAGTTGCTTGGTCATTTTAAATAATATTCCAAATACATTTGGGGTATTCAAATCGTCCATTAAAGCATCTTTTATTTCGCAACAAAATGAAGTTTTTTCTTCATTTGTAATTTTCACATTTTCAGTTTCTTTTGCTATTCTATTTAATCTTTCCAAATTTTTCTCTGCTTGTTCTAAAACACTATCTGTCCAATTTAAAGGTTGTCTATAGTGACTTGATAGTAAAGCCAATCTTATACATTGTCCGGATTTATTTTTTAATAAAGTATTTATTAATTTTATATTTCCAATACTTTTTGACATTTTTTCTCCACTTACCTGAACAAAACCATTGTGAAACCAATATCTAGAGAAATTTTCTGGTCTCATATTCTTACCAATCAAGCAACAACTCTGAGCGATCTCATTATCATGATGAGGAAATCTAAGATCTGCGCCTCCGCAATGAATATCAAATGGTAAAGAAAGTGTTTTTTCTGACATAACAGAACATTCTATATGCCAACCTGGTCTACCCTTACCCCACGGAGAATCCCAAGAGGGTTCGTCAGATTTGCTTGGTTTCCAAAGTACAAAATCTGCGTTACTTTTCTTAAAAGGAGCAACATCAATTCTATTTCCTGCTATTTGTTCCTCAATACTTCTTTTAGAAAGACTTCCATAATATTTATAGGAAGGAACATGAAACAAAACGTGACCGTCAACACAATATGCATTATTAGTGTCAATCAATTTTGTAATTGCATTAATCATTTCTTTTATATAATTAGTTGCTTTAGGTTGAACATTGGGGTGTTCTACCCCAATCATCTCCATATCTTCATTATAAATTTTGTGAAATTTTTGGGTAATTTTTTTAATTGGTGTACCTGTTTCTAAGGATTTTTTTATGATTTTGTCGTCAATATCTGTAATATTTGAAACATATGTAACCTTAGGATAAATACTTCTTAAAACTCTTACAAGAACATCGCATGCTACAGCCATTCTTGCATTACCAATATGTGCAAAATCATAAACTGTAGGACCACAAGCATATATCCTTATATTTTGTTTATCAAAAGGTATAAAATTAGTTTTTTTATTACTTAAGGAATCAAATATTTTTAATTCATTCTTCATATGAATTTATTTTTTTTCTAAAATTATCATCAACTTTGAATATAAACCCGTCTTCTTCATGAATTGTAGATCCTCTACTATGATAAAGATTAATATGCTGTTTAAATTTTTTAAGATCTTTAATAAGAAATTTTTTATTGTTTAGATCACTGATATAGATATTCTTTTTTTTCATTCTATCATCATTTCACACTAAACTCGTCCTCATATTCTGGGAAGTAATTATTTATAATATTTAAATTAAAACTTTTCAAAATTTGTGTATTAGGTTCTCTTTTTAAAAGAAATTCAAATGATTCTTTTATAATTTCTCGCTTACTTTTATTTTTTTTAAATCTCAAATAATACTTATCTTCAAAAATTACTGTGTGCTTTGATTCTTCATCAGATTTTACATAAACTACAAAATTATTATTATCAATTTCATTAATAATAATCATTACTTATTTACTTTTCTTTTAAAAATATATCTAAATCTAGAACTTTTTCCATCTTTATTAGAGTTGTTTTCACCCATATCTAAAACACATACTAATTCAAAACCTAATTCTCCGTAATTTTTATTTAAGTATGATTCTACAACTTCATTATTATGGTGTTCTATATTTTTATAATCAAACACTTTATATTCAAAATTTTTCATATTTTTATTTTCTTAAACTCAAAAATTTGTAACCTTTATATATAAAAAATATTCCAGATATAAAACTTACCAGATTTAAAATTAAAGATATAGACTGCACAGATTTATTTACTCTTTGCCCGTCATTCAAGCATTTATTAAAACCTTCATTTTCTGAATAATTATCTTTTAAATCATTAAGGCAAATATCAGATATAGTTTTTACTTCTTGTGTAAGCAGGCTTGAAATTAATATAAAATTAAAGCTAAAAAATGTTAACCCTAAGAATATTAAGAAAATGCCAAATATTTTTTTTAACAACATTTATATAAAACATAAAATATTTTTTACTATAATCAATAAAAGTAGTAAGATTAACATTTTTTTGAAAACCCATAATACATAATTTCTATGTACGTAAGAGTAATTGTATTAAAATATTCTTCTAAAATTGATGCTGATGCCATGACAGCGTTAGCAAAATATGAAATGATACACAAATTGGAAGGGATAATATCTATAGAAGTAATAAAAATTAGCGATCTTCAATCTGTTGCTATTACAAAGTGGCACTCAAAAGAACTGGCTGAAAAAGGTGGTTCTGTGTATATTGATAAAGTTAAAAAACAAAGTAATATTAAAGTTGAAGTTTATGCTGGGGAAAGAGACTTTATTGTAGAAAAATAGTTTTATTCAATTTATTTTAATATATTAAATTTTTTACCCAGAAATACAATTTTACATTCTTGGAAATTACAGAAATGACCGATCGTATAAGTTTAGATAAATTTTGTGACATTCTTTCTAAAATGAATATGGACTTTACAGATTTTGTTTTAGAAGACTGGGAATCAATAGAGGATGGTAACACTAAACTTAATGGTATGACAGAAAAAGAATGGTTAGAGTTATACTTCAAGTTTATAAAAGGGGATTTCAAGTAGTGCTTATAATTATTCAGAATTTAGTCTTTTTATTTCACAATTAACGTAATTGTTAGTGTTTTCTAAATATGTTTTTAGTTTATTAGCATAATTTTCAATATCTAGGTTAAAAGAATCAATTTTATTATAATAATTCTGAATTTCGTTTTCACCGCAAGAATGCGTTCCTAATGATTGATTAACACAATTAGGTATTTTAGGTCTGATTGGCTTTTTGTTTGGAGCAGACGGTACTATACAATTAGTTAAACATTCACTAGAAAGTGAAATAAGTATGATAAAAATATAAATAAAGTTTTTGATCACATCTTTAAAATAAAAATTTTAATAACTTAATTGAAAATAATATTCAAAATCTATTTACAACAAACCATGTATAACATATTTCAATATCCTAACAACTTGATCTTGATCTTTTGCAACAGCGGACGCAAAAGCATCTACTTCTTTTAAAGCATGTTGATGCTCGTCACTATGAATAACTATGATTGATTTATTTAATGCAGAGGCATAACCGGCATCAAAGGCAGCATTCCATTGTTTATACTTTTCTCCAAATTTTACTATGACAACATCCGAATCCTTTATTGATTTTTTTGTTTTTATTGAATTTATTTTTGCGCCTTTATTATCTTTCCAAAATCTTCTTTCCTCATCCCCGAGAATCTCAACACCACAATTATCAGAAAAATCGTGGTTGGTAATTGGTGATGAAAATTTAATATTCAAATTTTCATCTTTGCAAAGTTTTATTATTTGATCTCTCCAATCTGTATGAATTTCACCAGACAAGTAAACATTTAGCATTTTTTTTCTCCTTAAATTTAAATTGGGATTTTTTTATATCAGAATTTTCTATCTACATTTCTATCATTTATATTTTTATTTTTTGTCAAAATCTATTGTGATACATTCAGAGCTCTCAATATACTTAAAATTTTTGTCATAAATTTTGTATCCAAAAAAAAGATTATAATATTTACCTAGATGTGAAAATTCGTAATATTCATCCGATCGTTCTAGACCTTTGCCGATTGAATATCTATTTGAATACTGGTTAATTAGTTTGCCTTTCTCGAAATATCTCAAACAATCTTTAACTAAAATATTTTCCTCAACTTCATTATAACCAGAAACTAATAAATTAGGTGTCAAAACCCAAAAAATATTTACAAAAAAAATAAATAATATTTTTAAGAAAAAAAATTTAAAATTTTTTAATTGTATTCTTTTATTTTGCAAGTTTTTTTTCAATTTCGTGAATATCATCATCAAGATCCTCTAAAATACTTTTAACAATGAGGAGTTGTTCGTTTATTTCCTTGTTTTTTGATTTCAAGTCAAAAAAAAGATATAGATTTGAAATTATAATAATAAAGATTCCAAATAAACCAATATTTACTTTCATCATAATTTTTTTTCTCCATGAAAATTATATCAAAATAGTAATATTATCATTGTATTACATTAAAAAAAATTATCGCAATAATGACAATAAAATACTTTTCTTTGAAAATAATAATCATATATATAATTTGCAATTAACAAATTAACCAAATGTACTTTTATTTTTCATTTTTCTTTCACATATCACTGTTCTTAATTACATTCGATTTATTATCAAAAGACTTAGAGCAGACCAGTATGGAAGATCTTAATAATATTCCATTACAATGTAAAAATGCACTCGAATGGTACGAGCGCCACCCTACATACAAAGGTGAATATAAAAGAGTTTATAAATATTGTAAAACCTACGCAAAAGATGTAAGCCCGCAAGGGTTTGAAGCTAATCCTATACTTTCAGATTTTGGAAGTATGAATGGGGTAAATACCAGACCTCGTGATACTATTCATCAAGGAATAGACATAATTGGTCCTGAAAATCAAAAAATCATTGCTATTGCTGATGGTGTAGTATTAGAAACAACAGTTGAAGATTGCTGGGGGGCTACAGTTATAATCGATCATGGTAAATCTTTTGACGGTAAAAATTTAATTGTGATCTATGGACATGTTGGAGAATTTTTGGTTAAGGAAAATCAACAAGTAAAGAGGGGAGATTTAATAGCAAAACTTCCAGAAAATGTGAAATATCGGTGTATGGCCAGAGTGCGTCATCTTCATCTGCAAATTGGTCAAAGATATTGTGAAAAAAGTGAAAAAGATAATTGGGGGTGCAAATATTTTATTAAAGATTACTACAGTTCTCTAAACCCTCATGATTACTGGTCAAATGGGCCAAACCAAGTTTCATGTTTTGAGAAAAATAAAACTTTTAAGGAAGGTACAATAACATATCCGTTTCCTTGCAAAAGAAAAGGTTAGTTAGCAATAACTTTTTTAGATAGCTATTCCTTTAAGATATTATTAATTGTGTTGTTTTTTGGATTGTTTACCTCGGTTGATACTCTAAATATCAATAAGTTTTTAGTATTCAAACATTCAAAATTGTGATTTTTTAAAAACCATTTATCAAAATCTAAATAATCTAATATTACTGGTTGCCTTTCATGAATAATATTGGTGTTTGCATAACTCTGTCTGGTAACAATGCATGCTTCATTATCATTTTTAATCCCAGCAAAGTACAACATGTTATTTTTAAATGTGTGATAATAGGGATTCTTTACTTTTTCTCTTTTCCACTCAAAATAACCATTAGCTATAAATATACATCTTTCTGTTTTTGAAAAAATTTTTTTCTCACCTAATGTCTCTGATCTTGCATTTATAATATTTATTTTTTTTGACCAGTTTATACTAATACCCCATTTAACTTTAGTAATTTTATTATTTCTGTCTATAACTAAAACATTTGAGTTAGGTACAATATTATAATTAGGAATAACTTTTCTTTTAATTTTAAGTTTTGACTTTGACAAATCATACAATGTAAACCTTCCACACATAAGATCTCTAATTTTTTTCACTCTTCCAAGTTCCTCCATACTTGTATGTATGGAGATAACTATTTTTAATTATTTTTAAACATATTTCACAAACAAAAACCCATTTTTCTAGGTTTTTATACTTGCACCGAAAAAGTATTTTTAAAACTTTTTTACACTCGAAACATTTTTTATTTCTTTTTCTTAGTGGCATTGATATTGAAATTAAATTTATATTTGTAAGAGGTAATAAAAATGATTTTTAAAACCAAATTTTAAAATTTTTAAGACTTAAGAAAATATTTACTTTTTCAAATCATATCTTATGTAATATACTCTTTATGATGATTATTAGAAAGGGTTAATTATGGATTGTGGTTGTGGCCGAAGTCCAACTGGCAAATGCATTGGTTGGCATGATCTTACTGAAGAAGATTATTTAAAAAAATTAGAATTGTTTAAAAAGAAATCTCAAAACAAAAGTAAAAAGTAGAAATAAAAACTAATTTTTATTTTTTCTTATTTTGCGATTGAATTTTATATCAATTATTTTTAGTATTATTATGGGGGAGTCTTAATTTATATTTACATCAAATAGAAATATACTTAAAAAAGAAACGATAAATTTTCTCCCCCTTCATTAAGCTGAAACATAAATGTTAAAAACTATGATGTTTTTTAACAGTAGTAAAATGCTACCTTTTCAAATTTTTTTTCTTCTTTCTTATTTTGTTAATTATTTCATTATCCTCTTCATCTAAAATACAAATACGTGTTCTTACACCTCTCATTCTTTCAAATGAATTTTTTGGAAACTTGCATTCAAAAGCTTTATCGTAAACATTAACAACTTTTTTACTAATGGATTCTTTATCTTTTAAAAATAAAAAAATAAATATAAATGAAGGTAAAAGATATTTACATTTTTTTATCATTTAGATTATTAATTATTAATTTGTTAAAATAAATTCAAGAGTTTTAAATTTATTTCAAAAAAAAATGGATGTAATGTTTGTCAAGATGTCTAATACATGATTTAAAATTTAGGATTTTATTTATATATACAATATTTGTAGGTTATGCAAAATTATTATAGAATGTAAGTTATGATTGGTAAAAAAACAAATATTGAAGAAACTTGTTGTAAGTACACTTGTTGTGTAGATGGTTGTTGTAGTGAGGAATGTAAAACTGGAAAGTGCAGTAGCACTTGTTGCAGTGATGGATGTTGCAGTGACTCAAATAACTGTTGCTCTGAGCATTAAATTTATTTATCAAACAATTTAACGCATTTTATGTTATTAAATTTCGATAAATCTACTCCGCTGCAACCGAATTTTTATTATTGTGCAGATAAAAAAAACCTATTATTTTACTCTTTTCTTTCCAAGAATACATACCATAACAAATAAATTAAAACCAAAAGTACAAATTCTTCTGTTATAAGAACTTTTTTATTTTTGAAAACTAGTTTTGATTTGTAATTTCTATTTTATTACAAAATTTAATTTTTTGTTTAAAGCGTAACTGAAATTTAATAATTCTATTATATTTACCATAATTTATAATTCATAATAAATAATAACAAATTTTATTAAAACTTATTAAAGATTTCAATATAAATTGTTAACCTAAATAAAGGTTTAAATGAAAAATATAAACAGATATAAGAATATTTCCTATAAAATAAATCATAGTGAACTTTCTTTACGAAGTTTAAAGGTAGAAGACACATCAGAAAAATATTTAGGCTGGATGAATGATATCGAAATAGTCAAATTTACAGAGCAAAAAAATAAAAAACATAATTTTCAAGATATTAAAAATTATGTTGATGAAAAACAAAGTTCTAAATTTGATCTACTATTCGGAATATTTCATAATTCTGATCATATTGGAAATATTAAGCTTGGACCTATAAACTTTAATCATAAAATATCTGAAATATCTTTTTTCATTGGTGAAAAAAAATATATGAATAAAGGTATAATGACAAAAGTAATCAAATATTTAATAAACTTTTCTTTCAAAAAACTTAGTTTAGAAAAAATAACTGCTGGATGTTATTCAAATAACCTAGGTTCAAAAAAAGTTTTATTAAAATGTGGTTTTACAATAGAGGGTAAAAGAAGAAGGCACGTCATATATGAAAAAAAAAGAATTGATACCTTAATCTTTGGTATTTTAAAAAAATAGCTAATATCTATTTTTAATATTCTAAACCATCAACTCTTAATTAGAAAATTTTTATATTAATTGACTCAATCAACTTAATTTTTAACTTTATAAAATAAAAAGAATAAAATATAGCTTGGTAATCCACTGTTCTAATGATGGGGCCATATTGAAAAACTAGTAATTGCTTGCATATTGTTATTTTATGATTTCACTTTTCTTTCTATTCAATGGTAACCGAGTTGAAGTCATAGTAGGTATTTTACAGCACGCTATATAACCTTACTTTCTTGATTCTATTAACCTTTGAAGCAACTAAATCTTTGAATTTTATTTCCAGGAACCTTCATTTATGCCTGAGGTAAATGGGTCATCAAATCCAGAACCTATTGCTCCTTCATTGATACCTGAAGTGAACGGATCATCAAATCCGGAACCTATTGCTCCTTCATTTATACCTGAAGTGAACGGATCATCAAATCCGGAACCTATTGCTCCTTCATTTATACTTGAAGTAAACGGATCATCAAATCCAGAACCTATTGCTCCTTCATTGATACCTGAAGTGAACGGATCATCAAATCCGGAACCTATTGCTCCTTCATTAATACTTGAAGTAAACGGATCATCAAATCCAGAACCTATTGCTCCTTCATTGATACCTGAAGTGAACGGATCATCAAATCCGGAACCTATTGCTCCTTCATTAATACTTGAAGTAAACGGATCATCAAATCCACCTGAAACTAAATTACTTGTACTGATTAATATTGACAGAAAAAACACTAAAATTTTCATAATATAATTTTACCTCAAACCAATGAATTTTTAAACATAAGAATATTAATTATTTTGGCAGCTACTACATATATATTAAAATAATATAATTCAAAATCTAAACCCTCACTAACAATGCTACTCTACGGTTACTGATTTTGCTAAATTTCTTGGTTGATCTACGTCAGTACCCTTTATAACTGCAGCATAATAAGCTAATAACTGTACTGGAACACAATACAAGATTGGTGAGACAAATTCCTCAACATCAGAAATTACTAGTTTCTTTATTTTTAAATCTTTGAAATAGGTTTCTCCTTTTTTATCTGTAATCACATATACTTTTCCCCCTCTTGCTAAAATTTCTTGTATATTTGAAAGATTTTTCTCAAAGATAAAATTTTTAGGACATATTGCAACTACAGGCATCTTTTTGTCAATTAATGCAATTGGACCATGTTTCATTTCACCAGATGCGTAACCTTCAGCATGTATATATGAAATTTCTTTTAATTTAAGCGCTCCTTCTAGAGCAATCGGATAACAAACCCCTCTTCCTATAAATAAGCAACTTTTAGCCACTGAGATATCTTTTGAAATTTTTTCTATTTTTTTATTTTTTTTTAGTACTTCAGAAATTTTTGAAGGAATTTCAATAATACTTTTTGTCAATCTTTCCTCATTTGATTTACTAATAATTTTTTTTTTTGTGGAAATAAAAATACATAGACATGACAAAACACATAACTGAGCAGTTAATGCTTTTGTTGAAGCAACACCTATTTCAGGGCCTGCAGCAGTTGGAAGTACAAAATTTGATTCTCGTGCAATGCTACTTTCTACAACATTTACAATACTTAAAATTTTCATTTTATGTCTTTTGGCGTGTCTTAAAGCAGCAAGAGTGTCAGCTGTTTCACCAGATTGGGAAATAAATACACAAAGTTGGCTTGTAAGGTCAATTTGTGATTTATATCTAAATTCCGAGGCAAGCTCAGCCTCTGCAGGAATTTTTGAATATTTCTGAAACCAATATGTTGCTACTAAACATGCATAATAGGATGTTCCACATGCAACAAATTTAATAGATTTTATCTTATTCCAGTTAAGTTTAAGACCAGGAATTTGTATTTTTTTTTGTGTTGGATTTATAAATCGTGATAAAGAATCTCCAAGTACTGATGGTTGTTCAAAAATTTCTTTTTGCATAAAATGGTTGAAATTACCTTTTCCTGAATTCTTATTGTTATAAGAAGTAAGTTGAATTTCTCTGTTTACTGTATTGTTACTTGAATCATAAATCTTAAAACTACTTTTATTAATTTCAACCCAATCACCTTCATCAAGATAACAGATATTTTGTGTATGAGGAGCAATTGCTATAGAGTCTGATCCTAAAAAAAAAGTTTTTTTAGATATTCCAAGTGCCAGAGGACTACCTTTTCTTGCTCCTATAAGCTTTTTGTGATCTCTAAATAAAATTGCCAATGCAAATGCACCTTCTAGCTTTGGAAGTGTTTCCTTTATCGCCTCATTAGGACTTAAACCTTTATTTAAAAACTGTGTAAGTAAATGAGCAATAACTTCACTATCTGTTTGAGATTTAAACTTACAACCTTTATCTGATAATTCTTTTTTTAGCTCAATATAGTTTTCAATAATACCATTATGAACAATTGCAACTGAATCAGTATAATGCGGGTGCGCATTTTTTTCTGATGGAACTCCATGAGTTGCCCAACGAGTATGACCTATACCTATTTGACCGTTTATTTTTTTATTTTTAAGAATCTTTTTAAGGTTATCAAGTTTACCTTCAGCTCTAAAACACAATATTTTTTTTTTTTCACTATCACTTATTGCGATTCCTGATGAGTCATAACCTCTGTATTCTAGGCGAGTCAAAGAACCCAAGATCTTTTCAACAATCAAATCCTCTCCTACAATGCCAAAAATACCACACATACTAATTTTTTTTATTTTTTCTTATTATTTTTGGCTTACCATAAATAATAACAGACTTTGATACATTTTTTTTAATCACACTCCCAGCCCCAATAATCGCATTATCACCAATCGACAAGGGAGCAATGAGCGATGTGTTCGATCCAATAAAACAATTTTTCCCAATTTTGGTTTTATTTTTCCTTACACCATCATAATTACATGTAATTGTGCCTGCTCCTATATTTGTCTCACATCCAACAGTTGAGTCTCCTACATATGATAAATGGGGTATTTTAGCATTATTTTTAATTTTGGATTTTTTGATTTCAACAAAGTTTCCAATTCGTACTGAATCGTATATTGTTGAATCAGGCCTTATTCTGGCAAATGGGCCAATTTCACAATTATTTTTAATTATAGTACCTTCAAGGTGAGTAAAGCTTTTAATTTTTACATTTTTACCAACTTCAACTTCTTTACCAAAATAAACATTAGGATATATAACAGAATCTTTTCCTATTTTAGTATCGTAACTAAAATAAACCGATTTTTTATCTAGTATCGTAATGCCCCTACTGAGAAATTCTTTTACTTTGACTTTTTGAAAATTAGTTTCAACTTTCAATAAATCATCTCTGTCATTTACCCCAAGTGTCTCTTCATATTCACAAACTAAATAATCAGTAACTTTTTTGTTTTTCTTAAAAATTTCCACAATATCAGTTAAAAAATATTCTTTTTTACTATTATTATTTGAAATTTGATTTATGTATTTTAATAATTCAAACGATTTAAAAATCATAATACCTGAGTTACATAAATTATTTTTTTTTTCGTCCGTACTCGCTTCGGTAAATTCTATTATTTTTTCAACTTTTTTCTTTGTATTTAAAACAACCCTACCATATTGTTTTGGATCCTTTGGTTTCATAGTTAGAATACACATATCAGATTTATTCTTTAATTTGTTTTCTAATTTTCTTAATGTAGCCAATTTTATTAAAGGCGTGTCACCATATAACACTAATACTTTTTTAACCTCATTTTTAAAATACGTTTTTGCTGAATCTAGGGCATTTGCTGTACCAAGTTGTCTTTTTTGGATGCAAAATTTTAAATCTGGAAATTTTTTTTTTATCTCTTTCTCATGACCTTTCATTGCTTCGGAAATTACAATTATTATTCTTTTGGGATTAAGTTGCTTTGCAGTATTTACGATATGATAAAGCATTGGAAAATTACCTATTTCATGAAAAACTTTATATTTTTCTGAGTTTAATCTCTTTCCTTTTCCTGCGGCTAAAATAATTACTGCTAGTGACATTAATTTTATTTATAAAAATTTCATTATTGATAACACATCTTATACTATAAGATTAATTTTTGTTCTTAAATATTTATGAAAAAAAAAATTGAATGTATTTTTTTTGATTTAGACGGTACATTGATTGAAAGTGGACCAGACCTACTTGATTCCCTCAACTATGTACTAATAAAAAATAAAATGCCAGAAATACCAAAAGGAATAATTGGTAATCTCGTAGGGGGTGGGGCTGCAAACATGTTAAAAAAAGCATACAAACACTTTAATAAAGAAATCAATAAAAATGAAATGGATCTCTTAGTTTCTCAATTTCTTGACTTTTATTCGATTAATTGCTCCAAAAAAACTACTTTGTATGAGGCTGTAGGATCAACACTAGAAAAATTAAAATTAAAAGGGATTGAAATGTGTATATGTACAAATAAAAAACAATACCTAGCTGAAAAAATCATTTTAGATCTTGGTGTAAATAATTTTTTTTCATTAATTTTAGGATCAACTCACGAAATGGAATTAAAGCCTAATTCTGCAATGTTACGTTTTCTTATAAATAAGCTAAATTTAAATGTTGAAAATATTATGATGGTTGGTGACAGTGATAATGATATAATTCCATCAAATGAACTTGGGATAACCTCAGTCTTTGTTGAATATGGGTACGGAGATTTTTTTAATTCAAAACCCACCCACAAAATTAAAAACTTTAAACAATTATTAGATTTCTTTTAAATTTTTATTTTTTCAGTAAAAAAATTGTTTATTTCGCTTAAAACTGCAAATATGGTTATACAAGCGATAACTATAGCCAAAAAGCCTATTAAATACAGATATTTATGATATGTATTTTTCATAGTTTTATATTATAGATTTATTAAATTGAGTAAATTATTATAATTATTAAAGGTCCAAGTTTATTAATAATTAAGATGATCATTATATCTATAGCCGAAAAAATTTATTAGAAAAAATTTACGATGTGTGTTTTTAAAGAATCAGAGAAAGTTCTTGATAGAGCTGCAAAAATTTTATTGGAAGGAAAGGTCATAAGTGCAATGACAGAAACCGTTTACGGCCTACTTGGAAATGCTGAAGATCCTAGAGCTATAAAAGCAATCTATGAATTTAAAAAAAGACCAATCTTTAATCCTTTGATAGTTCACGTAAATTCAATAAAAATGGCAAAAAGAATTGCTTGTTTTACAAAAGATGCTGAAAAACTGTCAAATAGTCTTTGGCCTGGTCCGCTCACATTAATCCTTAAAAAAAAAAAATCAAATATTTGTTCTACTGTTACTGCAAATTTGGAAACTATTGCAATTAGATTTGCAGATTCAAAAATATTCTCAAAAATTATCTCAAAAATTAATAAACCTATTGCTGCACCTTCTGCGAATATAAGTGGTTTTGTTTCATCTACAAAACCCTCACACGTTAAGAAATACTTTAAAAATAAAATAGACTTAATTATAGATTCTGGACAATCAAGATATGGAATTGAATCGACAGTGATTAATCTTACAACTTGTCCATACCAAATTTTGAGATTGGGAATTATTGAAAAAAAAATAATTAAAGATCTATTAGGAAAGGATATAATTGAAATAACTAAACAAAACAGCAAAATTTCCTCACCAGGACAATTATTAAAACATTATTCAACAAATACACCAATTAGAATGAATGCTAAAAAAAAACTTAAAGGAGAGGCATTTTTAGGTTTTGGCGAAAAACAAAATGAAGAAAAAATAAACCTAAATTTATCTAAAGATTCAAACTTAAATGAAGCAGCATTTAATTTGTTTGATTATTTAATTAAATTGGACAAATTAAATATGAGAAAGATAGCAATTTCACCAATTCCTGATATAGGTTTAGGAAGAGTAATTAATGATAAACTTAAAAGAGCATCTAAAAAATGAATGAGCAGTTAACCTATTTAATACAAAATCTTGATCAAAACGAATATTCCTATGAATCGGAAGTAATCTCTAATCATTCAATTGATTGGAGAAAAAATTTTAACGGCAATGCCTCCATAGTAATATTTCCAAAATCAGTGGATAAGTTGGTTAATGTAATAAAAAAATGTAATGAAAAAAAAATATCAGTTATTCCTCAGGGTGGAAACACTAGTTTGGTTGGCGGTTCAGTACCACTCGAAAATTCAAAAATGCTTCAAATAATTATTAATTTCAAAAAGTTAAATAAAATCATTAATCTTGACCCTAATAGTTTTAGCATTCAAATTGAATCAGGATGCATACTAGAAGATATTCAACATTTTCTTTCAAAAAAAAATTTTTACTTCCCGTTATCAATTGGATCAAGAGGAAATTGCCAAATTGGAGGAAATATTTCTTCACATGCAGGTGGAACGAACGTAATAAAATATGGAACGTTACGTTCAAATATTTTAGGCCTAGAAGCTGTAATGGCCGATGGCAGTTTTTTTTCAAGTATGAAAAATGTTAGAAAAGATAATACTGGTTACGACTTAAAACAATTACTTATTGGTTCTGAAGGTACTCTTGGTTTAATTACAGCAGCTAATATTCGAGTTTTTCCTAAACCCTTAGAAACAAGAGTAGTTTTTGGTACATTTTCTAATATAGAAGATTTATTAAATTTTTATTCTAAGATTAGAATTAATTATCACGACTTATTAACAAGTTTTGAACTAGTAAATAGTGAAGCAATGGAACTAGTGATTCAAAAAAATAACAAAAAAAGAATATTAAAGAAAAATAATTTTTATTGTTTAATTGAACTTTCTAATTTTACTCATAACGTTGACTTTTTTGGAAAAATTGAAGATTTCTTTTTTGAAAGTTTGGAGGATTCCGAAGATTTTATCTTTTCAAAATCTTATGAAGAAAATAAGCAACTATGGGATTATAGAGAATTAATTCCAATTGCAGAAACGAAATTAGAATTCTGCATTAATCATGATATTTCAATTCCATTAGATAAAATTAGCAGTTTTATAAAAAAAACAGAAAAGGAAATTTCATTAATTGATAAATGTTTTAGAATAATTAACTTTGGGCATATTGGAGATAATAATCTTCATTACAATATATTTTCAACCGATGATAAAAAAAATGAAAAATTAAAGCAAAAGCAATCAGTTATTAACAAAATTATTTTTGAAAATGTAAGTAATCATGGTGGAAGTTTTAGCGCCGAACATGGTGTGGGACAATTACGAATAGACGAATTAAAAAGATACAAGACCAGTTTTGAAGTGGAACAAATGAGAAAAATAAAAAAAATATTTGACCCTAACAATATATTAAATCCAAATAAGTTATTTAAAAATTAATTCTTTATATATTTTATTAGCTTCCTCACATGTTTTAATAATATCACTATTTATACCTACTAAACCTCTAAGGTAATAATAAAACCATTTCGAGAAATAAGAAAGACCAAGTTGTTTTCTTGCAAATCTCCAAGCTCTTCCAGTTAATCTTCTTTGAGCTTTCAATAATGTAATATTAGATAATTTATTATCTTTTATGAAAAGTTCTAAGGCTTTTGAAACCCTATAAATTTGCTCAGTTTTATTTTCAGATATTTGACCAGGAGCAAACAATGGCAAAACAGTTACAAAGTCGTCTATTTTAAGAAATTTGCCTTTTAAAGCTAATCTTAATGTCAAAGAATATTCTTGGCTATATTTAATTCTTTCATCGCACCCACCAACTTTTTTACACATGTCAGTTTTTACAAGGAACTGTGAGGGATTAAACATTGAGTTTCTCATTGCAAGATTTATTGGTTTATTAATAATCTTGTAGTTTGCACTTATCTTACCTTCTAATTTTACTTTTGAAATATCTTTAATCTTCCGTTGTAATCCGTAAACTAAAACAGCGTCTCTATTTGCCTCTATAGTTTTTAACAGCATTAATGTAGAATTTTCTAATAGAACATCATCGGCATCTAAAAATTTAATATATTTATTTTGCGCTTTTCTGATTCCTACATTTGTTGCATTTGCTGAGCCCTTATTTCTTTGGTCGATTATAAAACAGTTTTTCCAATTTTTGGTATATGTCTTTAAAATATTCAGTGATTTGTCTGTTGATCCATCGTTAACAAAGATATACTCTTTTTTAAAATTGCCTTTTTGTTTTTCTAATGATTTTAGAACATATCTTAGATAATTTGATTTATTAAATACTGGTACTACAAATGAAACAGATGACATCTAATTTTTAAAATCTATTAATTCCGCACTATAAAACATATTCCCGAAAGCCGAGGCATTTGTAGACTCAAGTCTTTCTTCTTTTACAAGGCCAACGCCAGGACAAAGCCATTCCTTTGTTTTAATTTCAATCGGAATTGGGCCTGATCTGGTATCAGCAATAAATTCCGACTTCCCAGTTCCAGTAATAAAAATACAGTTCTTAAATTTATTTCCTTGTACTTCAACTGTGAGATCTCTTTTTTCTATCAAATAATCAATATCAAAAACAGCAGATGGAATAAATCCTCGAAGTGGGGGTTGAAATCCCCGTGTTATAAAAAGCTGACTTACTGCTTTCCAATTATTTTTATGAAACAATATTGATGGATAAATTATTTTTTTTACTGGTTCATCTAATCCGTCCGAAGATTTAAATAAAGCACCTGTTCTTAAAAGAGAATTATTTTTTTTTTCTTTAAGAAAAGAAACTATATTTCCGTTTGAATAAAGTTTTGAAAATGCAACCCCCTCTTTATTGATAAACAATGATGAATTTGTAATTGATAATCTTTTTTTTTCTTCAATACCAGTATAATTTGATTTAAATACTATTTTATAATTCCAATGTAAACCTTGTTCATGAGGAAAATAACTATAGTCTGATTTGCAGCCTATCATAAACAATAATAAGATATACATTTGTATGAATTTTGTTTTCATGAGGTGCCCAGGGGAGGAATTGAACCACCGACACAGCGATTTTCAGTCGCTTGCTCTACCAACTGAGCTACCTGGGCTAAGAAGAATAATATAGAAATATATACTACTATTAAAAAAAAAAAACATAAAATTATCATCTTGTCCATCCTAGCCCTTTCAACATTAATAATACATCAAAAATAGACAAACCAACAACATTGAAATATGATCCCTTAATTTTTGAAACCAAACTAGCACCATAACCTTGAATAGCATATCCTCCTGCTTTTCCAATTCCTTCATTAATTAGATCATCATTATTAAAATCATTTTTAAAAAGTCTTCTAAAAAAAACTTCGGTTTTAACTACTCTGTTAGATATAGAACCATCTGGAGCTATAACACAAATTCCTCCATAAACTAAATGTTTTTTCCCAGATAATTGATTTAAATACTCCTTGACTAAATTTTTATCATTAGTCTTTTCAAATATACTATTTCCTCTAGCCACTGCAGTGTCTGCGGATATTACGAATTTATTATTTTGAACCTTTTTTTTAATATTCATTGCTTTATGGTATGATAATTTTTTTACCATTTTTGTTGGCTTAAGGTCTAAATAGTCCTTCTCATTTATATTATGAGGAATTATTTCATATGGCTCAATCTGAATTTGCTTTAATAATTTTACTCGTCTGGGAGACGAGGAAGCGAGAATTATTTTTGATTCAATAACCAACTAAAATTTATTTAAATCTAAATGTTATTCTACCCTTTGTAAGATCATAAGGGGTCATTTCAACTGTTACTCTGTCACCAGCTAGTACCCTTATTCTAAATTTTCTCATTTTACCAGCAGTATGAGCTATGATCTCATGATTGTTATCCAAAAGGACTCTAAACATTGCATTAGGCAGTAATTCTTTAACAATGCCGTTAAATTCCATTACTTCTTCTTTTGCCATATATAAATACTCCCTTAAGATTTTAACTTCTAACAAATAAAGGTCATACAATCAATTTTTATTTAACCTTTTATAAATAGATCTTGCATGTGCTCCAAGGCCTTCCTCATTAGCTAATGTAATAGCATCTGGACCAATTTTGTTAATACTTTCTTTACTACATTCCACTAAAGAAGTTCTCTTCATAAAATCAAGAACATTTAAACCAGATGAAAATTTTGCTGTCTTGTCAGTGGGAAGAACATGATTTGGTCCAGCAATGTAGTCGCCTATTGCTTCTGGCGAAAATTTTCCTAAAAAAATTGCACCTGCATTTTTTATTTTTTTAAGTAGTTTACTAGGTTTCTGAACTGAAATTTCTAAATGTTCTGGAGCTATCTCATTAACTAACGTGTGAGAATCATTAATATTTTTCATAACAATCACACAACCAAAGTTTTTCCAACTTTTCTCAGCTATATTTCTTCTTTTAAGTGTTTTCAATTCTGATTCAACATGTTTTAAGACTTTTTTAGCGAATTTTTCAGAATCTGTGATTAATATAGCTTGAGCGTTTTCATCATGTTCTGCTTGGGATAATAAATCAATTGCTATGTGACTTGGGTCATTAGTTTTGTCAGCTACAACTAAAATTTCAGAAGGACCAGCAATCATGTCAATACCTACATCCCCAAAAACTTTTTTCTTGGCTGATGCTACATAGGCATTACCTGGTCCAAAAATCTTGTTCACCTTTTTAATACTTTCAGTACCAAAAGCCAATGCTGCAATAGCTTGGGCACCACCAATTTTGTAAATTTCTTCAATTTTAAGTATTTCTGCAACGGCAAGTACAACAGGATTAATCTTACCACCCATTGCTGGGCAAACCATTACAATTCTCTCCACACCAGCTACAATAGCTGGAACAGCATTCATTATAACTGAAGATGGGTATGATGCACTTCCTCCTGGAACATATAGACCGACTGAATCAATTGCTGACCATCTACTTCCAAGTTTAACACCTTGACTGTCAGTGTAATAAAAATCTTTTGGTAATTGTTTTGCATGATAATTTTTTATTCTAAAAGCTGCTTTCTTGAGTGCTTTTATTACATCATGGGAGATTAATGACTTTGCTCTTTTTATTTCTTTTTTACTTACGATCAAATCTTTAAATTTTATAGCTGGGTTTTTGTCATATTTTCTTGTTAATTCAAGCAAAGACTTCTCGGAACCTTTTTTCACACTGTCAATAATTTTTTCAACAGTATTGTCAATCGCTTGGTCAGAGTGTTCTCTTTTTTTTAAAATCTTCAAAAAATTATTTTGGAAATTTTTACTGTTTTGAAATATTATTTTACTCAATTTTGGCAACCTCAAATTTTTTAACAATTTGTTGTAATTCTTTATTCATTAATTTAAAAGCAATTTTGTTAGTTATAAGCTTTGCTGTAATATTCATCAATACTTCTTGCTCGACTAAATCATTTTCATATAAAGTTTTACCTGTTGATACCAAATCGACTATATAATCACATATACCTAGTTTTGGAGCTAGTTCAATAGCTCCATTTAATTTTATACACTCAGCCCTCACACCTTTAGATGCAAAATAATTAATTACAGTATCTTTATATTTTGTGGCAACTGTAATATTACCAAGTTTTTTTTCTTCAAAATCCAAATTGTTTTTTTGTTTGGCTAATGATAACTTACATTTACCAATATCTAAGTCTAATATTGAATAGATTTCTTCATAGTTAAACTCTTTTAAAACATCGTCTCCTGCAACTCCAATTTGTGCAGCACCAAAGGCAACAAAAGTAGCAACATCAAATGCTCTGACTCTTATAATTTCAAAATTTGGTAGACTTGTTTTAAATATTAGTTTTCTTGAACTAGTATTAAAAAATTCTTTTTCGGGTACTATTTCTGCTTTTTTCATTAAAGGCAATAGATCATCAAGTATTCTACCTTTGGGAACTGCAAAAATTATCTTTTTCATAGATTAAAACTATATTCTTTTTATCTCAGCGCAACAAGATGATAGTTTTTCAACAAGATTTTCATATCCTCTATCAAGATGATATATTCTATTGATTGTTGTTAAGCCGTCAGCCATCAAACCGGCGATAATTAAAGATGAAGAAGCTCTTAAATCTGTTGCCATTACTTCTGCTCCATTGAGTTTTTTTTTACCAACAATAATAGCATTTGAACCTTTTAAACTTATGTCTGCGCCCATCCTGATTAGTTCTTGTACGTGCATAAATCTGTTTTCAAAAATTGTTTCTTCTATTTTTGTTTTACAATCTGAAATACTCATTGCTGCCATTAATTGAGCCTGTAAATCAGTAGGAAATCCAGGAAAAATATCTGTTTTAATTTTTAAATTTTTTTTTACTCTTTTCATACACAAAACCTCTAGCATTGTTTTATCTTTTGAAATTTTAAAATGCAATTCAGAAATTGAGGAAAAAATATTAATCAAATGTTTAATTAAATCTATGTTTAAATTAGTTAGCTTTATTTTTCCTTTACAACCAAGAACAGCAAGTATATATGTTCCAGCTTCAATTCTGTCAGGCATTACAGAAAATTTTCCACCTATTAATTTTTTTTTACCAATTATTTTTAATGTGCGAGAACCAATTCCATAAATTTCTGCCCCAATCGCATTCAGAAAGTTTGCCAAATCAGAAATTTCTGGTTCAATTGCTGCATTTTTAATAACAGTTTGACCATTTGCAAGAGTTGCTGCCATTAGTATATTTTCAGTTGCACCTACAGAACTAAAAGGCATTTTTATTTCAGCACCTTTTAGCAACCCTTCAACTTTACCGATTACGTAACCATCTTTGATCTCAAAGTTTACACCCATCTTTTTAAGACATTCTAAATGAATATTTATTGGACGAGCTCCTATTGCACATCCACCTGGTAAAGAAACTTTAGCATATGAATACCTAGCTAGTAGTGGTCCTAAAACTAAAAATGACGCCCTCATTTTTCTAACTAAATTATATGAAGCAACACAACTTTCAGGTTGCCCGGATTTAATTTTGATAAATTCTTTAGTCTGAAGAATAGTTGAGTTAAGACTTTCCAACAATTTTAGCATAGATTGTGAATCTGAAAGATTAGGAATGTTTTTTAGTATTATTTTGTTTTTTGATAATAATGTAGCCGCCAGAATTGGTAATGCAGAATTTTTTGATCCACTGATTCTTATTTTTCCACTCAGTGTTTTCCCGCCAGAAATTATTATTTTTTCCATAAATTTATAGTTTTGGAAGCGTTACACCTAATTGCTTCATATATTTTCCTTTTCTATCTGCATATGATTTTTCACATATTTCCTCACCTTTAAAAAAAAGAAATTGAGCAGCACCTTCATTGGCGTAAATTTTTGCTGGAAGTGGTGTTGTATTTGAAAATTCTAGCGTTACATGTCCTTCCCATTCAGGTTCTAGTGGTGTAACATTAACTATAATCCCACATCTTGCATATGTTGATTTACCAACACAAATGACCAAAACTTCTCTTGGAATTCGAAAATATTCTACTGTTCTTGCAAGTACAAAGCTATTTGGAGGAATCATACAGTAATCTGACTCTCTATCAACAAAACTTGATTTTTGAAATTTTTTTGGATCAACAGTTGCTGAATCTACATTAGTAAAAATTTTAAAACTATTTGAAACTCTAGCATCATAACCGTAGGACGACAAACCGTATGATAAAACATTTTTTTTAATTAACTTATCTTCAAAAGGTTGAATCATCTTTTTTTCTAAAGCTTGTTTTTTTATCCATTTATCATTCATTATCGCCATAATTAATTCTTCCTCTTGCGTCTTTTAAGATTTTCTCTTAAAGCTTGTGCCCTTTTCTCATCTTTTTGTTTTTGTGTAATTTTTTTTTTATTCATTATCCTTAATACTAAAAAATAATTTTCACAGATCTGTATATTTTTTTGAATTACCTTTAGACAGATTTACAGGATATTTTTTTTTATTCTTTTCAATTTTTTTTAAACATGCCTTTTCTAAATCTATCTCAGCCAAATCAGAAAATCTTAACAAATATAGCATAATATCAGCAACCTCATCAGAAACATTTTCTTTAAGTTTATTTTGTTTAATATCCAAACTTGAGAGATCTTGCCATTGAAAGATTTCTAATAATTCACTTGACTCAATACTAATCGAACATGCAAGGTTTTTTAAAGTATGAAATTTATTCCATTCGCGATCATTTGAAAACTGACGCAGAAGAAATTTTAATTTTTTACAATCCATTATTCACTCATTTCTAAAACTTAGATATTTTTTTTATATTTTTGTAAAATTACTATATTATATCACATTTTAGGGTTATTATTTTTTTATGAGTGAAATAATTTGGGGAAGATATTCACTATTAGTTTATACTGGCATATTTAGTGCCATCACCTTCCTCTTGTTATTATACTACCCATTTGTTGTAATTTTTTTCTTACCTTCATTTATATTATTTTCTATAGCAATTTATGATTTTCTTCAAAAAAAAAGATCAGTTTTATCAAATTTTCCATTATTAGGTAGATTCCGATTTTTTCTTGAAAGTATAAGACCTGAATTGCGTCAATATTATTGGGAATCCGACGATGATGAATTACCTTATTCACGAAATCAAAGAACCATGGTTTATGAAAGGGCAAAAAATGTTGGAGGAGTAAGGCCCTTTGGATCATTGGAGAAAATGTATAATGATGATTTTGTCTGGTTAAACCACTCCATTCAGCCTTCAAATATAACGGTTGATGATTTTAAAACAAAAGTAGGAATAGGGAAAAATTCATATTTAATGTCTGTTCTCAATATTTCTGGAACGTCTTTTGGTGCTATGTCACCTCCAGCAATAGAGTCACTAAATAAATCAGCTAAAATTGGAAAGTTTGCCCATAATACCGGAGAAGGTTCATTGTCAAAATATCACGAGGCTGGAGGGGGAGATTTAGTTTGGCAAATTTCAACAGGTTATTTTGGTTGTAGAACAAAGAATGGAAATTTTTGTAGAAAACAGTTTTCTAAGAAGTCAAAACTAGATCAAGTTAAAATGATAGAAATAAAATTAAGTCAAGGAGCTAAACCTGGTCATGGTGGAATGTTACTTGCTGAAAAAGTAACAGAAGAAATAGCAGAGACAAGAGGTGTTGAAGTTGGTAAAGATTGTATATCACCTTCAAGTCATTCAGAATTTTCAAACCCTATTCAACTTTTGAACTTTGTTGAAGACTTGAGGAAACTGTCAAATGGAAAACCTGTAGGTATAAAGCTTTGCGTTGGGCACCCTTGGGAGCTCATTTCTATAATTAAGGCAATGGTTAATACAAAAAAATATATTGACTTTATAACTGTAGACGGTGCGGAGGGAGGAACTGGTGCAGCTCCAGTTGAATTTACAGATCATTTAGGCTGTCCTTTAAAGGATGCTGTCGTATTTGTTGAAAATGCCTTAATTGGTGCTAATTTAAGAGATCGTGTTAAAGTCGGTGCTTCAGGAAAAATAGTATCAGCATTTGATATTGCGCATATATGTGCATTAGGAGCTGACTGGGTTAATATGGCAAGGCCATTTATGTTTTCAATTGGTTGTATTCAATGTAGATCATGTCATACGGGAGAATGTCCAACTGGAATTGCTACAATGGATCCTATGAGATATCGCGCAATTGATATAGAGGATAGATCAAATAGAGCTGCAAATTTTCACAAAAACACAATTTCAGTTTTAAAAGAATTTCTTGAAGCTGCTGGAGTTGAACATACACACGAACTGAATAGAAGACATGTCGTTAGAAGATTATCTGAAAGTGAAATAAAACTCGCCGACCAAATTTATCCAAAAGTTGAAAAAGGAGAACTAATTAAAGGTAAAAAAACTGCTGATCCGAGATTAGCAAGTTACTGGGACAGAGTGAGTCAAAATAGTTTTCAATTCAAGTAAATTATGAATAAAGATATTATACATTGGAAAAAAGGTGAAGTTATTTATGACATAGGAGATGAGCCTGAAGCCGCATTCATAATTAATAGCGGGCAAGTTGAAATTAAGTCCTCAGAGGGTATCAAAGTTGGTATTATAAAGGAAAATGAGATTTTTGGTGATAAGGCCTGTATATTAGGCTTAAAAAGATCTGTTAAAGCGATCGCTTTCATTGAAACCTCAGGTATTATAGTATCGCGAAATGTCTTACTTGATGCCATGAAGGATACCCCAGTAATAATTAAAGCAATTCTAAGATCAACCTATTTAAGATTGGATGGTGCAAATCTTATAAATGAAAAAATAAAGGATTTGAAATCAAGCTTATCATGATATAAAAAAAATTATGACAAATGATGATCAAGAGAATGAAAATTCAATTAGTAAAGCAGGAAAGTTTTTTTCAAAAAAATTAGATCAAAAATATGTTATTGATGATGAATTTGAAAATGCTAAATTTAGGGATCTTGATGATGAATCATTAAAAATTAGTAAAATTAAGGCACGAATAAATACTTTAAGAAATAAAGAAAAAAAAATTAAAGTAAAAATAACTGAGAAAAATCAAGACAAAACAAATCAAGAGAGTATAAAAGAAAATCTAAAGCAATCAAATACGGAAAAGTTTGTAATAAATAACTCAACTAAAAATTTAGATTCAAACAGTAATCCAATTTTAAACTTTTTGCTCAAAAAAGATAATGATGATAAAATTAAAGTGGTTGTTTTGAATAACTTTGAAATTAATTCTTCATTATTTTTATCAGGGCAAACAATAGAAATCCCAAAATATTTAATTATTGAAATGATATCTAGAGGGTTAGCAAGATTGTTAAACAAACATGAAATACAAAAATATAAGGAAAGTTACACTTTTACAGTAAATGAAACATTCGGGTTATCAGAACTTAAAAAATCAAAACTAAATAATAACAAGAAATTTTCTGATAATTAAATTTATCATTTAAATTTCAGATGTTGCTCTTATAGTTAAATGGTATAATACATTCTTGGTAAGAATGAGTTTCCTGGTCAGTACAGGGTAAGAGCACCAAAAATATGAAAAAAAATATAACAAAATACATTTTATATTCTTTTATTTATGGATTTTTACTTGGGATTATCTTAAATATCTTCCAAGATTTAAACAATGATGTATTCAATTTTTTTGTAACTGTTTTTGACTTTGGGGGAAACTTCTTTCTCTCAGTACTAAAAATGCTTGTTGTCCCTATAGTCTTTGCATCAATTATTTGTGGTCTTTTTGGTCTCAAGGATTTTTCTAGTCTTGGGAGGATTAGCCTTAAAACAATAACTGTATATCTTATTACAACATCTTTAGCTATTTCTTTGGCCTTGTTAGTATCTTATTTTATTCAACCTGGGTTAGGTACTGAAATAAAACTCCAAACTGGAGACTTTTCTATTGGAGAAAAACCATCAGTTTTAGAAGTACTGTTAAATATAATTCCGCAAAATCCTTTCAAAGCATTAGTAGAGGGAAATATGTTACAAGTTATTTTTTTTTCAATCCTATTAGGCGTTGGAATATCTCTTTGTGGAGAAAACGGAAAACCACTTGAGAAGTTTTTTCAAAGTTTAAATATTGTTAACCTTAAGTGCCTAGAAATTATTATGAAAGTTGCACCTTTAGGAATTTTTTGTCTAATATCAAAAACCTTTTCATCCCAAGGAATTGAAATAATATATGAATTAGGAAAATATTTTTTTACTGTCGCTTTTTGCTTAGTCGTTCATATGTTCTTAGTTTATGGTTCATTAATTAAATTTCTAAGCAAAATAAACCTAATATTCTTTTTTAAACAAATAAAAGACGCAATGTTTTTTGCCTTCTCCACTTCAAGTAGTAGTGCGACAATACCTATAACATTGAGGGTTGCAAAAGAAAATCTAAAAATTAGAGAGAATATTGCCTCTTTTACTGTGCCATTAGGATCCACAATTAATATGGATGGTACAGCAATTATGCAAGGTGTCGCAACAGTTTTTATCGCCAATATTTATGGTATTAGTTTAATGCCAAGTGATTATATATCTGTCATAGTAACTGCTACTTTAGCGTCTATTGGAACTGCTGGAGTTCCTGGTGTTGGTCTTATTATGCTAGGAATGGTATTAAATCAAATTGGACTACCTCTTGAAGGAATAGCTTTAATTATTGGTGTTGATAGAGTTTTAGATATGATGAGAACTGCAACAAATGTTTCAGGAGATATTGCAGTAAGTTTATTTATTAATCATACTGAAAAATAAAGAGTTTTTAATGAAATGGTTTATAATAGATTATGAAATTTCAATTTTTGGTAAAGATACTGAGACTGTAAAAGCCACAGATAAAGAAACAGCAAAATCTATTGCTTTATTAGAAATTGCGAAAAGGCACGGAGTAAAAGAGCACGAAATAGAAATTTTTAGTTGTAAAGTTATTCAATCCTAAATTTTATTTTTTGGCCTCTTGGCTTGCCTAATATTTGGTCTTCAGACATAACAATTTCTCCATTTACAATTGTATGAACAGGCCATCCAATAACTGTTTCTCCATCATATGGAGTCCATCCAGATTTGCTAGCTATCCAATTATTTTCAATTCTTCTTTTTTTTTTCAAGTCGACAATTGTAAAATCTGCATCATTTCCAACTTCAATCTTACCTTTTCCAATGATACTAAATATTTTGCAAGGGTTTGAGGAAGTTAGTCTAACAAAATCATGAATTCCAATTTTATTTTGATTAACAAAATTAAGCATTATTGGGACTAATGTCTGAACTCCAGTCATGCCTGAAGGAGAATTTGGATATTTTTTTTTTTTCTCTTCCAGAGTATGGGGAGCATGATCTGAACCAATAACATCAATGATTTTATTTTTTACTCCGTACCATATTCCTTCTTGATGATCCTTACTCCTAATAGGAGGATTCATTTGTGCTAATGTCCCCAATTTTTGGTAACAATCAGGTGAATGAAAATATAAATGTTGAGGTGTAGCTTCACAGGTAACTAATTTTTTATTTTTTTTTATTAAATCTATTTCTTCTTTTGTTGATATATGCAAGATATGTATTTTTCTGGAAACCTTTTTTGAAATTTGAATTAACCTTTTTGTGCTCTCAATTGCTGAGATAGAATCTCTCCATATTGGGTGATATTTAACATCTACATTAGAATCATTGACAATTGTTTTTCTTTTTCTTAATCTATACTCATCCTCAGAATGTATCGCAACTCGTCTGGCGCCACAAGCTAATATTTTTTCTAAACTATTATCATCTTCTATCAATAAACTTCCTGTTGAAGAACCCATAAATATTTTAATTCCAGAACAGCCTTCGCTTTTTTCAAGATATTTTAATTCTCCAATATTTTCTCTTACAGCACCAATATAGAAACTATAATTACAAAAACTGTTGTCTTCTGCTATTTTTAATTTTTGATTAAGGGCTTCCACTGTGGATGTTGGTGGATTAGTATTAGGCATTTCAAAGATACTAGTGATTCCCCCAAGTATGGCTCCCCTCGTACCAGAGTTAATATCCTCCTTATGAGTAAGTCCTGGTTCTCTAAAATGTACTTGTGAATCAATGCATCCTGGTAATATTGTCAAATTACTCATATCATATGTGTTTTTACCCTTATTTTGATTAATATTACCAATATGAGATATTTTATTTTTTTTTATACCAATATCAATTTCAGACTGAATGCTATTTCCAACGAAAGCATTTCCATTTTTCAAGATATAGTCAAAATATTCCATCTTAAATTATTATTAATTATAATTTTCCAATATATCAAAAGAATTTCCAAAGTCCTTAATATTTTCATGGTGAATGAGAAACCAGATAGAAAAAAATAATAATCTCCAAACTATTATAGAATTCTTTTTGTTATTTTTAGTATTCATACATAAACTTTTAATTTTAGAGGGTTTAAGAAGTTCATTAAGTATTTTACTTTTTGGAAGTAGATCAGATAGTATTTTAGATTTTTTTGGAATCCATTCTGATATAGGAACTGTAAAACCCTCTTTTTTTGAAAAAGCTTTATAAAAAGGAATTTCATTATTTAGAAAAACTCTGAGACAGTATTTACCGTAATTATTTTTAATTTTGCTTTCATCGGTCATAAAAAAAAAGTTTTCAAATAATTCTTTGTCTACTAATGGGGTCCTGCCCTCAATACTGTGAGCCATTAGACATCTATCCAACTTAGTTAAAATGTTATTCGGTAACCATTCATAATAATCAAAAATTTGATCCTTTTGTAAAGCAGTTAAATCATAATCAAATATTTTTGATTTAACGAACGATAAATCAAAATCCCATTTTGTCTTATTACTTTCTTCAGCAAGAAATTTATCAAATATACCTCTACTTAAAAATCCCTTTCTAAACCTCTTTCTTAAATTATCTCTATACCTTCCATAACCAGCAAATAATTCATCACCACCCTCGCCTGTTAAAACAACCTTTACATAATTTTTTGCCACTGAAGCTAATTTATAGGTCGGTATTATTGCATAGTCTGATACTGGATCATCCATAAAACTAATAGATTTTGGTAAAATATTCCAAAAATCGTTTTCACTAAATTCAATGGATTGTAAATTAGCTCCAAATCTTTTTGCAAGTAATCCAATGTCATCATTCTTTTTTTCCATACCTTTAAAAAAAATATTGAATGCTTTTATTGGCTTTTTATTAATCAAAGACATAAGATACAATACCAAGGTAGAATCAATACCTCCTGAAAAAAAAACTCCATAGGGTACATCACTTCTTTGATGAAGATATACTGATTCTAATAATTTATCTTTCAATTTATTATGACTAACAACAACTTTTTTTGTTGAATTTTCAATATTTATAATTTTACTTTTTATAATCTTAAAATCTCTAATTATCAGAGTCTCTCCAGGTCTTATTCTTGAAATATTTTTAAAAATTGTTTTTCTCCCTGAATTAAATTGTATTTGTACTAATTCAACAATTTTTCTTTTATCTATTTTCTTTTTTATTAATTTTGATTTAATTATTGGTTTAATTTCTGATGAAAAAACAAAATTATTATTATCTTGGAAAAAATATAATGGTTTAATGCCAAAGGAATCTCTTGACAGGATTAGCTCTTTTTTAGTTTTGTCATAGATTGCAAACGAAAACATACCCCTTAACTTTTCAAAACCCTTAATTCCATATTTTTTATATACTGCAATTATAGTCTCGCAATCTGAATTTGTTTTATACTTGAAATCTTTTAACAAATTTCTCAATTCAAGATCATTATAAATTTCTCCATTAGCTACCAAAACACACCCAGCGTTTATTATAGGTTGTATTCCACCTTCAATATCAACAATTGATAATCTTTTATGAACAAAAATAAGGTTTTTACTTTTAAAAGTTCCAGTATTGTCAGGCCCCCGATGATGAAGTAAGTTTCCTGCATTAAGAAATTTGTTAACTTTTCTTTTATCCAACTCTTTTGATAATAATCCTAAGAATCCACACATAATTTATTAACTTTGTAAAAAAAATTTATATATTTCTTAGTAACATTTTTTTCTGAATAATATTTTGTAAACATTTCAAATCCATTTTGTATTATTTTTTGTTTTAACTCTTTGTTTGCCTCCAATATTTTTATACATTCTACAAGTTTTCTAATATTTTTTTTTTGGAACTTGAGTCCGTTCACCTTATGTTTTATAAGATTTGCTGGTCCCATAACATTTGCAGCAACAACTGGTACCTTGTGTGACCATGCTTCTAAAATTACATTTCCAAGTGGCTCAATGATTGATGAGCATACTACTACATCCACTGAATTATAATATTTTGATATCTTGTCTTCCCAACTAAATATTTTGACTCTTTCCTGAACATTATGTTTTTTTGCAATTGAAATATATTCACTTTTTAAAAAACCTTCTCCAACCAACCACAATTTATGTTCAGGGAGCTGGTCAAGTGCTTTTATAACTGTTTCAAAGTTCTTATTTTCATGAAATCTACCAACTCCTAAAATTATTTTATCACTGTGTTTTCTTTTGAAATTTGGAATAGAATTTTCTTGCACAAAATTAGGTAAATAAAATACTTTATTTTTATCCCAACCCTTATCAATAATATATTTTCTAATTTCTTCAGTATTTGCTATTAAATAATCACAATTGATATAATTTTTTAATTTATAAAATCCACCTAATCTACCAATTCTTATTTCATTATTATATTTTTTTTCAGGAATCATTAATGAAGCTCGATTCATCCATGTTACAATTAAATTTGGTTTAAATTCTTTACAAATTTTTACAAATTTTGATTTAGAAAGAAAATCAAACTTGTTATAAAAATTTAATTCATAAACCTTTATTTTGTTAATTTTAAAAAAATTAGATCTTTTTTTATTTTTTCTTATTACAACTCGAACATCAAATTTATTTTCTTTGTTTAATGAAATAGAGATTCTTTCAAAAAACCTTTCAGCACCGCCTCCAGCGGATCCGGACATAACGTTTAAAACTTTTAAAAATTCTTTTCCCACATTTCTGCTACTTTTTGCCATGAATAATGCAAATTATTTTTTAACATATATTTATGCATCTTCAACCAACATTTATTGTCTGTCAATATTTCAATCGCCCTACTACTAAATTCTTCATCTGAATTACAAACATAACCTGACCTTTTATTAGAAACTCTTTCAGCTAAACACCCAAGATTTTTAACCACTGTCGGTATACCTAATACTTGTGCTTCAGCAACTGACATACAAAATGTTTCATTTATACTACCTTGATACAAAAATAATCTTGAGGTTTTTATATATTTTACTAATTCTTGCCTTTTGACAGGCTTATTTAAAATAACACCTTTATTCTTTAAATTTTCGGCTCTTTGTAAAATAGGTAAAACTTTTTCTAATTTTTTCTTTCCAAAATCTCCATAGGTTTTTAAACCAGTAAATAAATTTAATTTTGCATCAGGAACTTTTGGATAAATATCCTTTTCCCATCTATCTAATAACCAATCTAAACCTCTTTCCGGATTGGATGTAAAAATTACATTTTTTTTCGGTACTTTAAGTTCAGTTATATTTTTGAAAATAAAATTTTGAATACCGTATGGAATAACAATTCTTTTTTTTGATGGTGCCCATTTTGGGTAACTATTTAAATGATAATTACTTGAGAAGATTATGTTCGCAGGATTGAAAAAAAGTTTTTTAATATACCTTAATTTCAGAAGATAAGTTGCTGGATTGTGAATCCAGAAAATTCTATTTTTACAATTTTTTTTAAAATTAAGAAATTTATCTCCTCTGTTCATGATTAATATATTGAATTTTTCATCATTTATTTTATATGAAAGTTTTTTCCAATTAACGCCTTTAATTAAGCCAGTATTTTTACAATTATTATAAACACACACTTCGTAATTTTTTTTTGCTAATGCCTCAGCAAGAGAAACAAAAGCTGACTCCGCTCCACCTGTAGATTTTTCTCTTGCAGTAATGCTATCAAATTCAATGCCATCATCAATAAATAAAATTTTCTTCATTTTTTTTGTTGATTTTTATATTTTAAAAAAGAAATTAATGGATAGATAGATGCTATTATTGCAATTACAAAACCATATTTTTTTTCTTTATAACCTTTCCTAAGAAAAAAACATTTCCAAAACCTTGAAAATAAACGTCTTATATTCATTGTCAAATTTTCATCAATATTAAGATCTAGTATATCTTTTGCTCTCGCTTCAGAATAGGAATTTAATTTATGAAACATATCTTCAACGTCCTTACAATAAAAATGCGTAAGTCTATTTTTGAGGGTAAACCCCTTCTTACCATTTAATGAAATTTTTGGGTGAACATTCTGAAAGCCCCATTTCTTACTTTTCCTTTTAAATAATCCTGGATATGAAGATTTTCCAAAATATGCTCCCCAACCAAATTTAACTGGGTCCTTTCCAATAAAATTCATAACTGGTATGTGATGAAAATTATATTTAGAAATTTTTATAACCTCTTTTATTTCTTTGCTCAGAGATTCACTTACTCTTTCATCGGCGTCAATTTCAAGTACCCATTCATATTTACATTTTGAAATTCCATAATTTCTTCTCTCGCCTTCATTTTTCCAAGAACCTGAGTAAATAGTGTTTGTATATTTTTTTGCAATTTTTTTTGTATTATCTTCACAAGAATCAAGTATAACAACTATCTCATCACCAAAATTTAACGTTTCTAAACAATTTGAAATTTGCTTTTCTTCATTCTTTGCAACAACTAAAATTGAAAGTCTATTGCTCATTTATATTTTTTAAAAAAAGTTATTGTATTTAATGTTACTGTTTTAACAGTTAATGTCTTCATTAAATTTACTGTATTTTTATGTGAAAAATTTTCTTTATTCATTAATGTTTCAGGAGTTTCCGGTGTTGATAAGGCTAAAATTTTTTCTCCCCAAGGATGGTATTGATATTTATCACTTGGACCAAATAACCCTATGGTAGGAATACCAGTCACAGCTGCAAGATGCATTAGCCCAGAATCATTTCCTATAAATAACTTACATTCTTTTAATAAAAAATATATTTCTATTAATGACGGTAAGCCAACTAAGTTAATAATATTCTTTTTTTTCGAATTTAACTTAATAAAATTCCCTGTTTCTAACTCATTTTTTGAACCTAATAAAATAAAATTGTAATTTTTAAAATTATGATTGGACTGAAGATTTTTTAATAACAACAAAAAATTTTCTTTTGGCCATTGCTTAGCGTTCCAATTTGCTCCAGGAGCAATAGCTACAATATTTTTAGAATGAGATAAATATTTATTTAAAATTTCTTCTTTCTCTACTTTATAATTTAGGTCTAAATTCGGTGGAATTAATTTTTCTCCAAAAAATTTTGACAGCAAAGCTACTTTATGGACTTTTTTTTCTTTATATTTCTTGGTATGAAGAGGGTTTATAATCCTTTTTTTTGAAAAAAGAAAAAAAGATATACCTGTCCCTCTCAAATCTAGAATTATATCCCAAAATTCCAAAACAACTTTTTTCCATAAAAAAAACCAATGTAAGGAAAATTTCAATTTTTTAATAACAATAACTTTGTCAATATTACTACAATATTTAAACAATAAAGATGGTAACTCTCCACAGGCAAATGTAATTTCAGTTTTTTTATATTTGGATCTAAAGTAATTGATTAAACCTGATGTCAGAATTGAGTCTCCAAGTCTATTTGAAGATATTATGAGAATTTTTTTCATAATTTAAATTATAAGATATAATGATTAAAAAAGAATTACATTCATGCTACCAGAAAATAAATACCATCTTTGTTTAAACAAATCTATTCTAAAAATAAGTGGATCAGATAGGTTTAAATTTTTACAAGGAATGGTTTCAAATGATTTGACAATTCTTAAAAAAGACAATTCTATTTATTGTGCATTTTTAACACCTCAAGGAAAATTTTTATATGATTTTTATATTACCAATCATAAAAATTTTTATTATTTGGAATGTTTAAAAAAAAATGAAGACGAAATAATTAACAAATTTCAGCTGTATAAATTACGCGCTGAAGTCAATTTTAATAAAATGCAGGATATGGTTAGTATACTTGTTAACAATAATTTGCAAATAAAATTTGATCAAAATAGGATAGAAGGTTTTTTTTACTTTCCTGATCCAAGAAATAATAAGTTTTTTTTAAAAGGTTTCTGCCAAAAATCTTCAATAAAATCTTTACAAAAAGAATTTGGATTATCTAAAATTGATCAAAATTTCTATGAAAAAATTAGAATTAGCAATACTATTCCTGAAGCTGAAAAAGACATTAAAGTAGGTAAAACATTATTACTTGAAGCAAGGTTTGATAAATTAAATGGAATTAGTTGGAAAAAAGGCTGTTACATTGGTCAAGAGGTGACTGCAATTACAAATTATAGAGGTAAACTAAAAAAGCAAATATATGGAGTAAAAATTGAAGGAAAAATTTCATCAAATGAAATTACTTACAATGGAAAAAATATTGGTATTCTTACTAGCCATATGGATGATTATGGAATTGCGCTACTAAATATAAAAGAAACTGAAAATTGTATTAACCAAACACAAAATCTTAAATCCAATGAAGCTTTGTTAAATCCTTTTAATCCAAAATGGGTTAATGACTCAAATTAAATCAACTTTTATTTTATTTACAATTTTGTAATAAAATTTGTACGGCTGTGAATTAAAAACCAACATTTCCTTTACAAGTTTAAATCCAAATTCACCAATCTTTTCTTTAATTTTCTTTTCAATCCATAATTTGTCTTGATAATATCTTTTTTTTTTTAAAATATTATTATCTACGAGCCATTTCCATCTCTTTTGTAAAATAGCATACAGTTCCTTAATACCAATTTGGCTTTCAGCTGAAACACTCATAATTTCAATAGGCCAATCATATAAACTATTTAAATATTTACTGCTACTTTTTAAGTCAGATAAAGTATTATTTGATAACTCCATTAAATCACTCTTTGTAACACAAATAATATCAGGAATTTCAATTATACCAGATTTCATAAATTGCAGTGTATCACCACTACCAGGTTGAACACAAAATATTATTGAATCTGCAACATCCTCAATACTTATTTCTGATTGTCCTACACCTACTGTTTCGACTATTAAAATATCAAAAAAAGATCTCATTACTGATATACATGGATATGTCATTTCTGATATACCACCAAGGGAATCTTTAGCTGCTAAAGAACGTATAAAAATATTATAGTCTTTTGGATCTACTGAAAATCTTGCTCGATCGCCTAATAAAGCCCCGCCTGATTTCCTGGAACTTGGGTCAACAGCTATAACTCCGACTGAAAAGTTATCACGCCGTATTATTTTGATAAGTGCATTTATTAATGATGATTTTCCTACTCCAGGTGGTCCTGTTATTCCAATTACATGGGCCTTAGCCTTGGCATGGTATTTATCTAATAGATTATTGATTTTTGGTGTATCTTTATTAATTTCAATTGATTCTAAAATTTTTGAAAGCTCAACTTTTTTCTTTAAAGAATTCATTTGGTATTTAAAATTTTTGAAAAGTTACATATTTCCTGAAATATCTTTTTACACATTAACAAAATATTTAACCTATTGTCTTTTAATTTTTTATCAGAAGAATTGACTTGAACCTTATCAAAGAAATTATCAATAAGAGAAGAAAAATTATTCAATAAAATTAAATTTTCTGAGAACTCTGAAATATTTTTTTCCTTTTGATTCATTAATAAATTTTTCATTTCAAGTATTCTGTTAAACAGAACCATTTCTTCTTTTTTTTTAATTAGACTTTTATTAATACTAGCATTTTGTGGTGTTTCAATTAATATCGAATTTATTCTTTTGTATGCCTTTAAAAAATTTTGTGAATCTTTTTGTGAGAGATAATCTTCTAGTTTTTTTACTTTTTGAAAAATATAATAAGGTCTTAGTTCATCTTTGGTATCAAGTATTGAATAAATTTTTTCCTGGGAAAATTTATCTTTTAGATAGTAGACTAATCTTTGACTAAAATATTCATTTATCTCGGATTTTTTTGATTCGGTGATATTTAGGGCATTTAAATTTTTATTAACAAGATTTTTATTCAAATTATTTTTCTGATGTAAATATACTTCTTCAGCAAAGCTGATAATTCTATTTAAATCAATATCAAGTTTATTTTCAATAATAATTCTTATTAATCCAAATGCAGATCGTCTTAGGGCAAATGGGTCTTTCGATCCAGTTGGTTTCTTACCAATTAAAAATATTCCCACTAAATGATCAATTTTGTCAGCAATTGATAAACAAATAGATAATGGTTCTTTTGGGCACTTGTCGTTTAAAGTATTTGGAAGATATTGCTCTCTAATTGCTAAACATACTTCTTTACTTGATTTATTTAATTCTAACAAGTGCGATCCAACATCACCTTGGAGTTCTGGAAATTCTTGTACAAGATTCGATACTAGATCTGCTTTTGCGTACTTGATTTCATTAAATTTTAACTCTCCATTATTATTTATTAATATTTTACTGTATAGAAATTTTGCTATAAATTTACAAAGATTATTTATTCTCTCAGATTTTTGTCTTAAATTTCCTAGGCCTTCAAAATATTTAAGACCTCCTAACTTATTGTAATATTGCTCTAAACCAATTTTAATATCTGAATTTAAAAAATAAATTGTATCTAAAAATCTTGAATTAAGAACTTTTTCAAAGTCTTTTTTAATTATATTATTTTCTTTTTTATTTGAAATATAACCAAAAATATTTTCTATTTTATTTTGATTATTATTTTTTTTTTTAAAAGAAAAATAATTTTGTTTTCCTGATATCACTGCAATTAGAAAATTGGTAGGAAGTTTTAAATAAGATTTTTCAAAACATCCTATATGTAAACTTGGGAATTCAACACTATTGATTGTAGATTCGTCAAAAATGATTTCATAATTCTGAGCTTTATATCTTGTGAGCAATTTATCAATTCTTTTCCTTCTTATTTCTTCTTTCAAAACAACATAATTTTCTTCCAGTTTATCTTCATATTCTTTAAAAGAATTACACTTAAGTTTTGTATTTCCGTATTGATAATTACCATAAAAGTAATTTGAGGATTCAATACCTTCAAAATTAATCGAAATATTTTCTTTATTAAAAATACAAAAAACATGTTTGATTGGTCGAATCCATCTTATTTTCCGAGATACCCATACCATTGATTTACTCCATCTAATACTGGACAAAATCTCAGGAATACCAATCTCTAAAATTTCTTTTATAGGAGTTTTAGGAAGAATTTTTTCAAAAAAAAAATATTCTTTGGTATTTATTATTTTTTTTTTTAAAAGAGAAATATCTGAAATTTTTTTTGACTTTAAAAAACCATCGATTGCATTTTGATTAGCGGATGTAATTGGTCCTCTGACGAGCTCTCTTGATTCCAGGGTATTTATTGGGAGTCCGTTTATAACAATTACAAATCTTCTAGCAGTAGCAAAGGCATTTATTTCATTATAGTTTATTTTTTTTTCATTAAAAAAAGTTATAAATGCATCTTTAATTTTTTCTTTACCTTCGTGCTGAAAGTGAGGGGGTATTTCCTCACCATAAATTTCCAATAATAGTTCAGTCATTTTTTGAGACTCTCTAAATATAGCTGACAACATCTTTTAAAAAAACTTCTTATTTCTAGAATATCAGATTGCCTTTTTGAAACTGATATTTCACCACCAGCATCTCTCTGATTAAAAAAATGTGTGTATCTGAGACACTCTTCATAAGCGGGATATAATAATTTTTGATCTAATAATTGAGTAATATTTTTTTTATATGCATTTTCTGCTTCAAATAAAAAATTACTATAATCCTCCTTTTGATTACCTACCCATTCATATTCAAAATTATATTTTGAAAATTCTTTTTCATTATTTAAATAAAGATCACCATATGTGACTCCTTGATTATTCCAAATAATATCGTACAAACTGTCAATATTTTGAATAAAAGTGGCAATTCTTTCTAGTCCATATGTGAATTCTACACTTACTGGATTACAATCATATCCACCCATTTGTTGAAAATAAGTAAATTGACTTATCTCAGTACCATTACATTGTACTTCCCAACCAAGACCTGCAGCTCCTAATGTTGGACTTTCCCAATTATCTTCTAGGAATTTGATATCATGTTTATGAAAATCAATTGATATATTCTTTAAGCTATCCAAAAAAAGATCTTGAGCATTTTTGGGTGATGGCTTAATTAAAACCTGAAATTGAAAATAGTGTTGGAGTCTATTTGGATTCTCGCCATACCTTCCATCCGTTGGCCTTCTACAAGGTTGTAAATATGCAACCTTCCATGGATCTGGTCCAAGAGACTTTAGAGAAGTAGCTGGATGAAATGTAGCAGCACCCATATTCAGATCGTAAGGTTGAAGGAGAATGCAACCTTGCTGAGACCAAAAATTTTGTAGCTTGAAAATTAACTCTTGGAAAGTAAGCATAAAATATGTTTTAATTCACTATTGAAAATTTCAAATTATAAATAAATATACATAATATCTCTTAAGTTTTAAACATTATATAATCTTTGTTACAATTCTTTTTACTATGCAAAAAATCGAAATATTTTCCTCTAATAAAAAAAAAATAGATTTTTGGGATAAAATGCTCACCTGGTTGAAGGATGACTTTGCAAAGGTTAATAATGTAATTATGGACAACATGAATAGTAGTGTACCTCTTATTTCTCAACTAGCTGGATACATTATTTCCTCTGGTGGAAAAAGAATAAGACCTCTGCTTACATTATCTACTTCTAAACTTTGTCAATATAATGGAACCCGACATGTTAATCTTGCTGCTTGTATTGAATTTATTCATACTGCAACACTTCTTCACGACGATGTGGTTGATGAAAGTAAAAAAAGAAGGGGGAAAACCAGTGCTAATAATGTTTGGAATAATAAATCTTCCATTTTAGTTGGTGATTTTTTATTGAGTAAAGCATTTAGACTTATGATTAAAGATGGATCAAATCAATGTCTCGAAATAATTTCTAAAGCATCAGTTGAGATTTCTCAAGGAGAAGTTCTTCAACTTGAATCTTGTAATCAAATTGATACTTCAGAATCTAATTACTTAAAAATTATTGAAGCTAAAACCGCTTCATTATTTTGTGCGGCATGCACAGTTAGCGGGATAATATCAAAAATTGATAACTGTAAACAACAAGCATTAAATGATTTCGGAAAAAATATTGGAATGGCTTTTCAAATAACCGATGATACACTCGATTATTGTTCAAACGATTTAGTTTTAGGTAAAAATACTGGAGACGATTTTAGAGAGGGAAAAGTTTCACTTCCTATAATTTTAGCATATAAGAGATCTAACAAAAAAGAAAAAGAATTTTGGACTAGAACAATAAATAATCAGGATCAAAATTGTACTGACTTTATTATAGCTAAAGAGATTCTTCAAAAATATAATGTTATTGAAGATTGTTTTCTTAAAGCACAACATTATTCTTTGATTGCAAAAGATTCTCTGAGCCCATTTGAAAATAATTCTGATAAAGAAAAACTTTTAGAAATGTGTGAAGTAATAGTGAAAAGAAAGAGTTAAGAAATGGAACAAAAATTGCAATTTCTTTCACATGTTTAAATTTAAAGTTTTTACGCCAACTGCCTACTACACAGTAAAAATTCTAGAATTTGTTTCAAAAAAATATTTAATTATTTTTATAACTATCTGTTTGGGTTTGTATTTCATTTAATTTATATTAAATATTATCAAAGTTAGTATAAATTTAATGTAATGGAAGAATATAACCGTTTTACAAAAAGAATAAAAAGATACGCTAATCTTGGTGGTTCCGCAGGTGCATTTGCACTAAAGCTAGCAGGTACAAAATTATTCAAAGGTAGGGGTAAAGAAACAGCTGATCAATTGACTGAAATATTAGGAGGTCTTAAAGGCCCGGTAATGAAAATTGGTCAACTACTTTCAACAATACCTGACCTTCTTCCACCTGAATATGTAAATGCCTTATCGCAACTTCAGTCGAATGCACCGCCGATGGGTTGGAATTTTGTAAAAAGAAGGATGAAATCTGAGCTGGGTATAAATTGGGAAAAAAAATTTAAAAAATTTGAAAATGAACCCTTCGCAGCTGCCTCACTTGGACAAGTACATAAGGCTTTAAATAAAAAAGGACAAAATATTGCGTGTAAACTCCAATATCCTGATATGGAATCTATTGTTGAAGCTGATATAAACCAACTCAAGCTAGTTTTTAAAATTTATCGACAAATAGATGCAAGCATTGACACTTCAAATATTTTAAAAGAATTATCTTATAGAGTTAGAGAAGAATTAGATTATGAAAGAGAGAGGAAAAACCTTTTAGTTTATTCTAAAATTTTTGAGAATCATAAAGAAGTTAGAGTACCAAAAGTGTTTGATAGTTTGTCTACAAAAAAGTTACTTTCAATGGAATGGTTGAAAGGAAAAAAATTAATGGTGTTTAAAGATAACCCTCCAAGAATAAGAAATAAAATAGCCTTAAATATGTTTAAGGCTTGGTATTATCCATTTTACAATTATGGTATCATTCACGGTGACCCTCATTTAGGTAATTATTCTGTTAGAGATGATTTTGGAATTAATTTGTTAGATTTTGGATGTATTAGAGTTTTTAAACCTTCTTTTGTAAAAGGTGTTATAGATTTGTACTTTGCAATTCTAAATAATGATGAAGAACTAGCAGTAAATGCATATGAGACCTGGGGATTTGAAAATATAAACAAAGAATTAATTAATATTTTAAATATATGGGCTAAATTTCTCTATTCTCCACTACTTGAAAGTAAAATTCGAAAAATGCAGGAAACCAATTCTACTGCATATGGTGCTGAGGCAGCTTCAAAAGTACATAAAGAATTAAAAAAAATAGGTGGAGTAAAACCACCAAGAGAATTTGTTTTTATGGATAGAGCTGCTATAGGACTGGGATCAGTTTTCCTTCACTTAAATGCTGAAATTAATTGGTATGAATTGTTTCATTCATTAATTAAAGATTTCAACGTCAAAAAAATTGAAAGTTCTCAACAAAAACTGTTAAATCAACTTGGAATTACTAAGATAAATTAACTTTTTTCATTATCATTTCAGCTCTTGATAAACATAGATCTAAGTCTGACATAGTCTTACTCATTTCAGAACTGTTATCTTTTATCCATGTATTAAAAACATATAAGTAAATTAGGAAAAGTGTATTAATGCTTAATTTATCCAAAATAAAGTTTTTTTTTGCTCCAGATAAATTAAAAATTGTTTGAATAAAATTGAAAATCTTCATAGAAATAAAATTTAATAACTTAGGATTTTTTCTTACCTGTTCATATATCTTTATTAGGCCATTTTTATATGGTGTCAGTTTGTCGAATCTAATCATAATAAACTCAAACAATGTGTCTTTTGTGATTGACTTGTCTATGCTAGGATCAGAAATTTCTTTATAAACTTGATCATTTATCATTTTTATAAAAACATCAATCATTTGGTATTCTGATATAAAATATTTTTCGATTTTGAGCATATTAATATTTAATTGCTTTGATAGTTCATTTAAAGAGAAGTTTGAAAATCCATTAGTTTCAATATAATTAAAAACAGATTTAAATAATTTTTCTTTTTCAGTCATAGTTGTGTTTCTTAATTAAACTTTCAAGTTGTAATTAGAATAATTATATATAAACTTTATAACACTTAAATAAAATTTTAAAAATTGATTTTGTATGAATGTATCTCTATTAGAAAAATGCATTGGTAAAATACCTGATTACCCAAAAAAAGGTATTTTATTCTACGATTTTTTACCCTTAATCTATAATAGTGATGCACTGTCGTTAGCTACGGACATGTTTGAAAATAAATTAAATAAGTATAATTTTGATAAATTTGCTGCAATTGATGCTAGAGGTTTTTTATTTGGAGGAATACTTTGTGAGAGATTTAAAAAGGGAATAACTCTAATAAGAAAAAAAGGTAAAATTCCTGGGGAAAAAAAAATTAAGATTAATTATGAGTTAGAATATGGAACAGATTCACTAGAAATAAACCCCGATCTTTCAAAAGGAAAGTTTATTCTAGTTGATGACCTACTTGCGACTGGAGGAACAGCAAGTGCAGCTGAAAAACTAATTTGTAAAGCAGGAGGAGAAGTAGTCTGTTTTATTTCTTTAATTGAACTTTGTTTTTTAAAAGGTAGAGACGCAATTAGTGCACCATGTGAATCTTTAATTAAATATGAAACATGACAAGAGACCACAAATTATTTTTAAATTGGTTGTTAACCTTTAGTTTAATTTTCTTTTTTTTCTATATTTTATACGACAATAATATTATCCAGCATCTTTTGTCAGCTGATAGAAGTTATATAACAACTATTATTTTTTCTGCCTTTTTTATAATATCAATGCATTGTGGTTTTTATACATTTCTTGTATCTTGCGAATTAAATAAAGCCCACATTATAAAAAAAAATCTTCTTAAAGATGATGTTAAACTTCGACTTATTGATGATCACTTAATTTTATCTTCCAAAGGGGAAATGTCTGATGGAATAGTATCGCAGTATTTCAAGGATTTAATAAATCTAAAAAAAAAAGGAAATACTGAAAGTGCTCAAATACTGGATATATATATTAAGAAAGTGAATGCATATTTTGAATTTGGTTGGTTTAGTGCTGATATAATGCTCAAGCTTGGCTTAATTGGTACTGTTATTGGTTTTATAATTATGTTGGGCTCTTTATCTGATATAACTACTTTTGATGTATCATTACTTCAAGGCGTTTTAACTACAATGGGAAGTGGTATGGGCGTTGCCCTATACACGACACTATCAGCACTTGTAACTGGAGTATTAATTGCTCTTCAATACTTTAATTTAGAAAATGGTTGCGAAGAATTGTTTTCAGTTTTAAATCAAGTTTCTGAAGTAAGTTTAGATAATAGTTTATAATATGGCATATTCTGGAAGAAGATTAAGAACTGACCCTTTTACAGACTTATTATTTAATGTTTTGTTAGCTTTTACATTACTCATGTTTTTGGCCATTATTTTTATGAACCCAATACCTAAAACTGGAGTAATAAACCCAAAAGCAGAATATATAATTACAGTGAGTTGGGAAGATAATAGCCCTGATGATATTGATACTTATGTACAAAGTCCAAACGGAGATCTTGTTTGGTTTAGAGGCACAGAGGCCGGGTTCGTTCATTTAGATAGAGATGACAGAGGATTATTAAATGATACAATCCTGGTCAACGGAGAAGAAATTCAAAATCCTTTGAATCAAGAAGTTGTAACACTACGTGCTGTAATACCTGGAGAATATATAGTTAATGTACATTATTATGCAACTAAAACCAAATTACCTATTGATGTTAATGTAAAAGTTGAAAAGGTTAACCCACAACTTGAGGTAATTTACTATGGTACTGTCAACTTAGTGAATAAAGGTGAAGAAAAAACTGCAACTAGATTTAGAATTTCTCAGGACGGTCTTGTAACTGTCACGGGTAATTTATATAAAAAACTAGTACCTGATGTTTAAATTAATAATGAAACAAAGGAAGGAAAATAAATAATGGATTCTACTATAATATTAATAATTTTGGGGTATGTAATTCTGGCATTCTTATTACTTATTTTTAGTATGAGAACAAGTTTCCATTGGTTTTTAAAAGCAACAATGATCACAGTTCTTACTTTCTTTTATATCACAACTTATAAGTCATTTAATGATCTACTTGGCTGGCCTACAAAAGATTCACTTCCAGATAGATTTAGGTTGATAGCAGCGCAGATATATGAACCAAATATTGTAATAAACTCTGAAGGATCAATTTATATATGGATAACTAATATGAACGAAAAATCCGGTCTTAGCACACCTAGATCTCTTGAAATTCCATACTCAAAAGAAATACATCAGAAAATTTCTAAAGCATTAGTTAACATCAAAAATGGGGTGCCGCAGATGGGTGAAATGAGTGACGAAAATAATGAAGAGGGCATAGTGGCAAAGATATTAGAAAAGAAAAAAGCTGTAAGTAATAGCATAAAAGTAAATTTTTTTGATATGCCAAGTCAGCTCCTACCTGAAAAATAATGATAATAATAAAATTTTTTTTAGCATTGCTTTCTTTGGTGTATTTGAGCTCATGTAACACTGAAAAAAAAAATTATTTTCCACTTGGAGAAGAAAGATTTTGGAGTTATCAAATAGATGTGATACCAGAAATTGAAGCAAAAAAAATCTATAAAAAAATTAATAGTGGTTTAAAAAAACAGAAAATTACAAATTCAACAACCAATGAAGAAATAACTGTATTCCCAATTCAAAGAGAAAATAATAGTATTTATTTTTATACTAAATCTAATAATGGCATCTCAAGAATAGGAGTTCAATTCTCCGGTAATAATGATATTATTTTTGAAAAAAATAATAGATTTGTTATAAAATACCCACTTAAAAAAGGCAGTAGCTGGAACTCTATGAGTAAAACCTACCTTACTTTAAGAAGATATCCATATTTTGACTATAAAGCAATTACAGATTTTGAAATATCTAATCAGATTATCTCTACTAATGAAGTCGTCAGAGTTCCTGCGGGTGAATTTAAAAATTGTATTCAAATTAAAGGTTCAGGGGAAACAAATTTTATAGATAGAGAGATTGGCTCTATCAAAATTAAAATTTTAACAAATGAATGGTATGCTCCTAATATTGGTTTAATTAAAAGTGTTAGGGTTGAAGAAACTGATACTGACTTATTTGGAACAACAAAAATGGTCCAAGTACTAGATGAATATACTTTTTAAAAATGAAATATTATCTAATTATACCTTTAATTTTTCTAATATTGTATCTTGGTAAATTCTTAATACTACCTCTTTTATTTTCTTTTTTGATATTTATTCTACTTAAATCAGTAAGTAATAAAATTACTTCAATTCATACATTTGGATATTCATTAAATTATTATGTATCCTTCTTTATTGTATGCCTAGGTTTATTTTTATTCTTTTATTTCATTGGTGCATTAGTAGACAATGATATTTCAAAAGTAATAGTAGATGCTAATATTTATCAAGAAAATATTCAGGAAATTATAAGCGCTATCAATACATATGAACTAAATTCGTCTCTGTTTTCTACAGATAATTTTCTGAAAGATATTGATCTCAAAAGAATTCTATCAAATACATTAAACTTTTTTACAAATGCAGCTGGTAATATCTCACTAGTAATAATTTATTTAATTTTTTTTCTTATAGAGGAAAAGTTTTTTAAAATTAAACTAGAAAAAATTTCTCCTAACAAATCAACAAAGCAAATATTAGAAAAAATAAATAAGCAAATCTATGAGTATTTTGAAATTAAAATATTAACAAGTTTTTTTACTGGAATTCTTACCTTTTTAATTCTTTTAGCACTATCTAATGATCTTGCAATTTTATTCGGCATTTTCTCTTTTTTATTAAATTTTATTCCTTTCATTGGTTCATTAATATCTATAGTTTTACCTGTAATTTTTTCTATAGTTCAATCATTCGATTTTTCTATTACTATATTAACGATAGTTTCTTTAATATTTGTACAACTTTTAATTGGAAACTTCATTGAACCTAAACTAATGGGTAAATCTTTAAATTTAAGTCCTATTATTATGATAATATCTCTTGGAATTTTTGGGAAAATTTGGGGGATTGCAGGCATGTTTCTGAGTGTTCCGATTTTAGTCGTCTTGCTGATAATATTTAGTAATTTAAGTCAAACAAAAAAAATTGCTATTTTCCTATCTGAAAAAGGGAATATAAAATAATTTAATATTTTGTTTTATTTATTTTATGACTTAAATCAGAAGACAAAATTAGACCAAATCCCAAAAAAGTCATTACAAGAGAAGATCCTCCGAAAGATACTAATGGTAACGGTATACCTACAACTGGAGTTAAGCCCATTACCATTGCCATATTTAACGAAGCCGAAAGAAAAAAATTCGTTATTATTGAAATCCCAACAACTCTTGAAAAAAAATCCTTTTCTGCATTGTTTGAAATTATATAACCAATTAGGCAAACTAAAATAAAAAGTCCTATTATAGAAATAGTACCCATAAATCCAAATTCTTCACCTAACATTGAAAATATAAAGTCTGTTTTTTTTTCAGGTAAGTAATCTAAATGTGACTGGGTTCCTTTTAACCAACCTTTGCCAAAAAAACCTCCTGAACCAATTGCGATCTCAGATTGTATAATATGGTATCCAGTCCCAAGTGGATCTTTGTAGGGATCAAAAAAAGTAAGCAATCTTTGTTTTTGATATTGATGAAGTGTGTTCCAAAGAATTGGGCTAGAGATTAGAAAAATTATAAAACAGAAAATAAAAAATTTTATATTAACACCAACAATAAAAAATATTATAAAACCTAATGATAAAATTATTAAACCTGTACCAAGATCTGGTTGTTTGAGAATTATTAAAAATGGTAAAACAATTAGAAAAATTGGAAAGATAATAAATAAATGCTCTTTAAATGTTTGAATTTTTTTTTCATCAAAAAACTTTGCAATTGCAAGTATTAAAACAATTTTCATTATCTCTGAAGGTTGAACATTCACCCCAAAAATATTAATCCACCTTCTTGCACCTTTTCCAACAAATCCATAGAAAGTTGCATATATTAAAAAAAATAAGCCCACAAAATACAGAATATATGCGTACTTTTGAAAGGAATTTATATTTACCATTGCTACTATAAACATTAGAAATATTCCTAAAATTAATTTTGAAATATGAGAATATGTTGGATTCAAACCCTCTGCTTTTGATGCACTGTAAATCATTACTATGCCCACAAATGATATAAAAAGAACCAAAGATATCAAAGTCCAGTGAAGGTTTTTAAATTTAAAAACTAGCTCTTTCATCTAACTAATATTTTTTTTTAGGGCAAAATCGATCACCTTTCTTGCAAAAGGGGCTGCGAACTTTGAACCACTTCCATGATGCTCTAAAACTACAGAGACTGCTAATCTCGGGTTAACAAAAGGGGCATATCCGGCAAATATTGAATGATCTCTTAGATTGTATGGTAATTCCTGATTTTCCAAAACACCACTTTCTCTCTCAGTTAAAGAAATTCTTCTTACTTGTGATGTTCCAGTTTTCCCTGCCATTTGATATTTATTATTTTTGAGTTTTGAAGAAAATGCAGTACCTTTGTAATCATTAACAACATTGTACATTGATTTTCTGACAAAATTTAAATGCTCTAAAGGAATATTTAGTTTTTCAAAAGTTTCGTTTTTTCTTAAAATGCTGGGTTTAATTTTCTTACCAGCTGCAATTCTCGAAATCATAGTTGCAATTTGCAATGGTGTAGAAAGTGTAAAGCCTTGCCCAATAACAGCATTATAAGTTTCTCCTAAATGCCAAATATCTCCTTTTTTATCTTTTTTCCATTTATTGTTGGGCATTAATCCTCCTAATTCATTCGGAAGATCAACTCCAGTTTTTTTACCAATCGAAAAAATATTAGAAAATTCTGCTAATTTATCTATTTCGATAGAATTGGCTAAATTGTAAAAATAGCAATCACATGATTCTTCTATAGCTGACGAAAGGTCCATTAATCCGTGACCTTTTCTTTTCCAACAATGAAATTTATGATCAGCTAAAAATAAATGACCATTACAAAAAAATTTTTGATTAGGATTAAATCCAACTTCATTCAATGCCAATAATGCTACAATAAGTTTAAATGTAGATCCTGGTGAATAAAGCCCTGAAATAGATTTATTTAGCAATGGTTTCATTGGATCGTTTTTAAGAAGATTCCATTGATCTTCTCTTATTCCATAGCTAAATTCATTAATATCGAATGAGGGGGAAGAAACAAGTGAAACTATACCACCAGTATTCACATTCATTACAACTACACTCCCACTTTTTCCTTGTAGTTGTTTGAAACAAAATTCCTGAAGTTGTTTACTAATATTTGTATCAAGATTTTTACCTGACAAACTTTTTTTTGCCTCGAGAAGCCTTACTATCTTTCCACTTGCATGCGATTCAATTTTTTGAAGCCCTTCTTTCCCTTGAAGTATAGAGTTATATTTTTGTTCGAAACCAGTCTTACCAATCTTGAGTTCTTGTAGTTTACTATCTTTTTTTTTGGTAGAATATCCAACATATCCAATAACATGGGAAAACGCTAAACTATTATTGTAATTTCTTACTTTTTGTTTATTAATTGACAAATAAGGAAATAAGTAAGAATAATATTCGAAAACTTCAAGCTCGTCCCAACTTAGATTTTTTTTTACAATAATGAAGTCATCAAGCGATTTTTTTTTTAAATTTTTTTTTATAAAATCTTTTTCTTCTTCTGAAAAAGATAAAAAATTACTTAGTTTTTTTATATTATCTGGAATCTTATGTTTATCTTCTTTTAATATCGTTATCTGATAATCTATCCTATTTTCAGCAATCTTACTTCCTGTTGAGTCATAAATAACTCCTCTTTCAGGATAAAGAATTCGTATTTTAACTCTATTCGTATCAGAAAGTTTTCCAAATTTAGATTTATTCAATATTTGCAAATAATATAATTTTGATATTAATACAAAACTAAAAAAAGCTTTTCCCATTCCCAAAATGAATGTTCTTTTCTGAAATGTTCTAAGATCTTGTAGATTTCTATTCAACATATATTTTTAACTGTTTGTTATAATATCTTACAATTAAAAATAAAAATGGGAAAGCCAACAATGAAACTAAATTAATAATAAAAAAATCTTTAATATTAAAAATTAGATCTATTTCAGAGAGTTTTTCAAAAATAGATGAAAAAATATTTACGAATATAATAAAAAAAGAAAACTTCACAAAGGTTATTTTTATATCAAGACTATTTAGAAATGTGTTGTCTTTTTTTTGAATAAATAAAACTAAAGATAAAAAAAAAGTTGTAAATCCAAAAAGAAAATTATTTAAAATATCAATTAATAGTCCAAGAATTAAAAGAAAAATCGGTCTGATAGATTCTGGGTTTAAACAAATCCATAAATAAGCAATTATGAAACTCAACTGAGTTTTAACTGAAAAATCTCCAAAAAGATAAAATGGAACTGCATCAATAATTATAAACAAAATAGTAGTAGTTAAAGGGGTGCTTGTAATGAAAAGTTTTTTAAAATTAAAAGGATTATCAATCATTATAATTTTCTAAAAGTATTTTTTTTTGGTCTTCATAATTAACAGTCATAACATATACTGAATCAGTTTTTTTCGCTGAAGGTAAAACAGCATAGTTGTAAGTTTTATCTTTTACTACTTTTCCTACAATTATTCCCTTTTTAAAATATCCAGAAACATCAGTTGAAATTACAAGCTCATTTTCATAAATAATACTATTTTCTGGTAAGTGCTTTATACTGAGATTTTCCATATTTCCCTCAACAAAAAATTTTATCTTAGTTGTATCTGTCATTACAGGTACAGACGATTTTGAGTCAATAAGCAATAGCACTTCTGATGATTTTTTTTTTACATCAATTACTCTTCCTAATAATCCATTCTCATTAAAAACAGGTGAATTAATTTGTATATTTTCATCAGAACCTACATCAATAAATACTCTTGAAGAATGAATATCTGAAGGGTCGAGAATTATTCTTGAAACAACTTTATTTATTGTTTGAGGTATTTGTAAATTAAGTAGGCTTCTCAGCTCTTCATTTTCAACCTTTAATTGATAAAATTCACTTAAAGCATTATTTGCATGTAAAAGTTTATTCTCCAATTCAAGATTGATTTCTTTAAGATTAACCATATTATTTGTCCAATCCTTAAGATTATTAATTTGATTTCCAGGTATTTGAAAGATAATGTTTATTGGAGAAAAAAAATCAACTACATGATTTCTAAGGTATCTTTGCTCCTCCTTCTTACTAAAATTTACAATTATAAATACTACTGAAATTAATAATACTAAAAATCTCTCAACAAATTCATAGTTTAATTGAGTTGGTTTTAAAAATCTGGAAAGGGACCTTTTTCTCACTATTAAAGTTACAAATTAATAACTGCTAGATAAAACCGAGCTCAATGACTTAAGGTCTTCAGCACATTTACCCGTACCTTGAACCACGCAGCTAAGTGGATCATCGGCTATAGTCACTGGTAATCCAGTTGATTCACGAATTACATGGTCTAAATCCCCAAGAAGAGATCCACCACCTGTTAAAACAATTCCTTTATCCACTATATCAGCTGCAAGTTCAGGATCTGAATTTTCTAAAGTATTTTTTACTGCTTCAATTATTGCCCCTACTGGTTCTGCTAATGCATCAGCTATTTGTTTTTGATTAATTATTACCTCTTTTGGAACACCTTTGAGTAGATCTCTGCCTTTTATGTGAAGAACTTTCCCATCACCACCGTCTGGAGCAGCTGCTACCCCAATTGCTTTTTTTATTCTTTCAGCGCTACTTTCACCTACAAGTAAATTATGTGCTCTCCTGATATAATTTATTATTGCAGTATCCATAGCATCTCCACCTACCCTAACTGAATGAGCGTGAACTATACCTCCAAGTGCTAAGAGTGCTACCTCAGTGGTACCTCCTCCGATATCTACAACCATTGATCCAGATGGTTCTGTAACAGGAAGACCTGCACCCAAGGCTGCAGCCATGGGTTCATCAATTAAATATACTTTTCTTGCTCCTGCAGCAGCAGCTGAACCTTCAATCGCTCTTCTTTCAACAGAGGTTGCGCCTGAAGGGACACAAACTACAACAACTGGACTAAAAAAACTATTCTGTGAATGGGCTTTTCTTATAAAGTGTTTTATCATTTCCTCTGCAACATCAAAATCTGCAATAACACCATCTCTCATTGGCCTGATTGCTGTAATATTCCCAGGTGTTCTTCCCAGCATTGTTTTTGCTTCATGGCCAACAGCTAAAACTTTGGCTTTTCCTGGTTCTTTATCATTTGAAAGTGCAACAACAGATGGCTCATTCAAGACGATACCTTTACCCTTTACATAAATTAGCGTGTTGGCAGTTCCTAAATCAATTGCAATATCTTGAGAAAAAAGTCCAAAAAAATCAAACATTGTGTACCTTAATAATTTATATTCTAATTTTAAAAAAATTAAAATATATATTTAAATTTTTTTAACTAGATAACGTGCTTATCAATTGGTTGAATTTTAGATGAAAATTTCATTGATCCTGATTTATGTTTTTCACGTTTATTAATCAATTTATTTAAAGCGTTTATATAAGCTTTGGCTGATGCAACCATTGTATCAATATCTTTTCCTTGCCCTTGAACTGATATTCCAGACTCTTGTAACCGAACGTTGACTTCAGCTTGAGCATCAACTCCTTTTGTTATGGAGTTTACTTGAAAAAGAATTAACTGAGCACTGTTGGCTACAATTTTTTGAATTGACTTAAATATTGAATCAATTGGCCCCTGTCCATCAGACATAGATTTTTTTAACTTACCATCAATTTCAATTTGAATCTCTGCATTTGCATTTAAGTTTGATCCACATTTTACCTTTAAATCTATAAATTTTATCTTACTATTTGTTGAAGATTCATCGTCTACAAGCGCAATTAAATCTTCCTCGAATAATTGTTTCTTCTTATCTGCCAAATCTTTAAATTTTTTAAATAATTTATCTAATTCTTTTTCTTTGATTTTAAAACCTAATTCCTCAAGTTTAACTTTAAAAGCATGTCTTCCAGAATGTTTACCCAATACCAATTCTGATGAAGATAACCCAATAGATTCTGGAGTCATGATTTCATATGTATTTGAATGTTTTAGCATTCCATCTTGATGAATACCTGACTCGTGAGCGAATGCATTTTTCCCAACAATAGCTTTATTTGGTTGAACAAAAAACCCAGTTGTTTTAGATACCAAATGAGATATCTTCGAAATATTTTTTGTTTTAATACCAGTCTTATACGGGAGTAAATCCTTCCTAGTTTTTAAACACATAACTATCTCTTCTAGTGCTGCATTTCCTGCCCTCTCACCAATTCCATTTATTGTACATTCTACTTGTCGAGCACCATTGACTATGGCACTCAAGGAATTAGATACAGCTAGACCAAGATCATTATGACAATGAACAGAAATAATCGCTTTATCAATATTGATAACATTACTTTTGATTTTTTTTATTAAATTTCCAAATTCATCTGGTATTGAATAACCTACTGTATCGGGTATGTTGATGGTTCTTGCTCCGTAATTTATAGCTATTTCTATTGTTTTGTATAAAAAGTCTCTATCTGATCTTGAAGCATCCTCTGGGGACCATTCTACATCATCAGTAAAATTTCTCGCCATCGAAACGCTTCTTTTTATACAATCTTTAACCTCTACTTTATTCATTCTTAATTTATATTTCATGTGAAGATCACTTGTTGAAATAAAGGTATGAATTCTGAATCTTTTTGCTTTCTTCAATGCATTTCTGGCTGCTTCAATATCTGTTCTTTGCGCCCTTGCTAAACCACAGACTATTGAGTTTTTTGAATTTGAAGCAACCTTTTCAACTGCTTCAAAATCACCTTTTGATGCAAAAGGGAAACCAGCTTCAATTACATCAACACCCATTTCATCTAATGCTTTACCAATCTCAATTTTTTCCTCAACTGACATAGATGCACCAGCAGATTGTTCTCCATCCCTCAGAGTAGTATCAAATATTATAATTTTGTCAGACATAATTTATTTATATCATATACACGTTAATTCTTATCAGTATCAACTAATTTATTAGATGTAATCCATGGCATCATTTTTCTTAATTTTTTACCAACTGTTTCTATATTTTTTTCGGCCTCTATTCTTCTTTCTGCTTTGAAGTTTAATTGGCCTGATTTACATTCTAAAATCCAGTCTTTCACAAATTCACCGGATTGAATTTCTTTTAAAATTTTTTTCATCTCTGTTTTTGTCTTTTGATTAATAATTCTTTTTCCTCGAGTTAAGTCTCCATACTCTGCTGTATTAGAAATCGAATATCTCATGTTTGCTATTCCACCTTCATATATCAAATCAACAATAAGTTTCACTTCATGCAAGCATTCAAAATATGCCATTTCTGGAGAATATCCTGCATCAACTAAAGTTTCATAGCCCGCTTGAATTAACGCAGTCAATCCTCCACACAATACTGCTTGCTCACCAAATAAATCAGTTTCACATTCCTCTTTAAAGGTAGTTTGAATGATACCAGAGCGACCTCCACCAATTCCTGAAGCATAAGATAACCCTATCTCCAAAGCATTCCCTGAGAAGTCCTGATGGATAGCAAGTAAACATGGAACACCTCCCCCTGACATATATTGTGCTCTTACAGTATGGCCAGGTCCTTTTGGAGCTATCATAAAAACATCTAAGTCTTTTCTAGGGTCAATTAATTGGAAGTGAATTGCAAGTCCGTGAGCAAATAACAATGCTGAACCCTCCTTAAGATTATTAAATAACTCTTGTTTATATAAATCAGATTGTAATTCATCTGGAACTAGTACCATACAAATATCACACCATTTTGCTGCATTTGAAACTGACATAACCTCAAGTTTCTCTGATTCTGCCTTCTTTTTTGAACTTGATCCATCTCTTAAACCAATAACAATATTTTTTACTCCGCTATCTCTTAGATTCAGAGCATGAGCATGGCCCTGGCTACCATAACCAATGATGGCAACTTTTTTATTTTTTATGATTCCTAAGTCAGAATCTCTATCATAATAAACTTTCATAATTTATCCTTACACTATTTTTTAATATAATCAACACCAGAAGCCATAGAAACTAGTCCCGATCTCGTAACTTCAATAATTCCAAAAGGCCTAAGCTTTGAAATGAATTTAGAAATCTCTTTTTTATTACCAGACATTTCTAATATCATCTCAACCTCAGAATCACTAAGAATACAAGCATTGAATTTATTGGCAATATCTAATGTTTTTTTTCTATATTGTTTTTTATTGCTTAATTTTACTAATACCAATTCTTTACCTATAAAATACTCTTCTTCAGTAAGGTCAACAAGATTATGCACGGGGATTAATTTTAGTAATTGAGCTTTAATTTGATCAACTATAATTTTTGTACCAGATGTAACTATAGTAACTCTAGATAAGAATTTATCTGAGTCTACCTCTGATACAGATAAACTTTCTATATTATAACCTCTTCCTGAAAATAAACCGACAACTCTTGCTAATACTCCTGGTTCATTATCAACCATTATAGAAATAATATGCTCGTTTATTTTTTTTATCATAAAAAAATTTAAACTAAAACCATTCCTTCTTCAGAATTATTTTCATCAACTTCATCATCAGGGCCTAAAAGCATTTGATCGTGTGTAGAACCTGACGGAATCATAGGAAAACAGTTTTCTTTTTGATCCACCCAAACATCAAATATAACTGGTTTTTTTACATTTATCATTTCTTTAATCATACCATCAAGTTCATTGGGTTTAGTTGCTCTTAATCCTAGAGCACCAAATGATTCAGCAAGTTTTACAAAATCTGGCAAAGAATCCATGTAAGATTCTGAGAGACGATTACCGTGGAGTAATTCTTGCCATTGTCTTACCATACCCATATAGTGATTATTCAAAATAAATATCTTAACTGGTAATCTGTATTGACTCAGTGTGGACATTTCTTGAATATTCATAAGTATTGATGCTTCCCCAGCAACGTCAATGACTAAACCCCTTGGATGTGCAATTTGAACACCCATTGCAGCAGGTAATCCATATCCCATTGTGCCTAAACCACCAGAGGTCATCCAATGCTTAGGCTTGTTAAAACTTAAATATTGAGCTGCCCACATTTGGTGTTGCCCAACTTCAGTAGTAAAGTATGGAGAAAACTTTTTTGTAAGTTCATTTAATCTTTGTAAAGCATATTGAGGTTTAATTATTGTTTTACTATTTTTAAAATTCAAACAATCCTTTTTCTTCCATTTTTCAATTTTATTGTACCAAGCTTGGTAATTTTGTTTTTTAAATTTTAATCCTTTCTTAATCATAATTAAATTAAGTTTTGTCAAAACTTTTGCGATATCACCCTTAATTGTTAAATCTACATTAACGCTTTTATTAAAAGAGGAAGCATCAATATCAATATGAACTTTTTTTGATTTAGGAGAAAATCCAGATACTTTTCCAGTAATTCTGTCATCAAATCTAGCACCTATACAAATCATTAGATCTGATTGATGCATCGCTAGATTAGCTTCATAAGTTCCATGCATTCCTAACATACCAAGAAATTGATAATCATCAGTAGGATAAGAACCTAAGCCCATCAAAGTTTGTGTACAAGGGAAGTGAGTGTATTTTAGAAATTTATATAATTGTTTAGATGCGTTTATACCTGAATTAATAACACCCCCTCCAATATAAACGATGGGTTTTTTTGTTTTTTGCAACATTTCAACGAATTGATTTAGTGACGAGTCCTGATTAATGTCTTTTGATCTATACAAAATAGGTTTTTTAAATGAAGATTTTTCTTTATTTGGGGCCTTAAATGTCTGGATATCTTTTGGAATATCAATCAATACAGGGCCTGGCCTACCATTTGATGCAATAAAAAAACCTTCATGAATTACTTGTTGGAGTTTATTAACATCCTTTACAAGATAATTATGTTTTGTACATGGTCGTGTTATACCTACAATGTCAGCTTCTTGAAAAGCATCATTGCCGATCATGTGAGTAGGTACTTGTCCCGATATACAAACCACGGGAATTGAATCCATCATCGCATCTGCCAGACCAGTTACAGTGTTTGTTGCACCCGGTCCTGAAGTAACTAAAACAACCCCAACTTTTCCCGTAGATCTTGCATATCCCTCAGCCGCGTGCACAGCTGCTTGTTCATGCCTAACAAGAATGTGTCGTATTTTATTTTGTTTGAAAAGTTCATCATAAATCGGTAGTACAGCTCCACCTGGATATCCAAAAATGATTTTTACATTTTCGTCAATTAAGGATTTAATTACTAATTCTGCGCCAGTATATTTTTTTTTCATATAATTAAAATAAACCAAATATTTTTATTAAACATCTAAAAAATAATATAAATTTTTTTTTAAATAATTATAAGCATCATAATAAGAAAAATGAATAGCATTTTGTGGTTGGTGTTTAAACCATGTAATTTGTCTTTTAGCATACCTTCTACTGTCTCTTTGACTTAAACTAATTGCTTCATCTAGATTAATTTCTCCTTCAATAAATTTTTTAATATGTTTTAATCCAATCATTTTGTTTATAGGGTGATCTGTACTAATCTTTTTTCTTATAAAACTTCTTACCTCTTTAACCACACCTTTTTCTACCATCTTTTCGAACCTTTGATTAATATTATTGTAAAGAGTATCTCTGGAGGTTTGTAAAATTAGAAAAATATAATTATTAATATTTTTTGAGCAGTTTTTTTCTCTCCAATAATTGAGGCTTTTGCCAGTTCCAATTTTTACCTCTAAAGCTCTAAGAATCCTTTGCTTATCTTTATGGTGAATTTTTTTTGATATTGAATAATCTTTTTTTTTTAACATTTCGTAAATATATTCTAAACCTTCATTAGAATAAATTTCCCTTATTCGGGCTCTTATCTTTTCATTAATTTTTGGAACATAAGAAATTTTTTTTTCTAAACTTCTTAAATATAGACCTGTTCCACCAACAACAATAGGTACTTTTTTTTTTATTTGAGCTTTTTTGATCTCAATCTTTGCAGATTTTGACCACCATCCTAAGTCTGCTGCATTCGGGGTTTTTATGACACCAAATAACTTATTTTCAACACCTTCAAATTCGAATTTTGAAGGTCTATTTGATAAAGTTCGCAAGTCCTTGTAAACCTGCATACTGTCGGCATTTATAACTACAGAAGGTACTTCCTTTGCAATTTTAATCGCCAAATCTGTTTTATGTGAAGCTGTAGCACCGCCTATTATAAAAATTTTTTCTGACAAGTTATTTTAACTTTAACGGTATAAACCGAGGGAAACCATTTTGATAAATTTGTACAAGAACTGAATCCATATTATTTTTTACGGCGTCATCAAAAATTTGCTTTGCCTGCTTTGCAGAAGTTATTTTTTTTTGCGATACTTGAGAAATTACATTACCAACACTCAATCCAGCGTTTGATGCAGGGGAATTATTTTTTACTCCAGTTATTACAGAACCAGAAATATTTTCATCAATTTTGTATTGATCTCTAATAAAATCTGTAATGTCTTTTAATCTCAGTCCAACTTGATCAATTTCATATTCTTCATTAGTCTTTTCAGTAGAGTCTTTTTTTGGATCAATCTTTGCTTGATCATCAAATTTTTCTCGCTCTGCAAGCTTTACTTTAAATTTTTTAATTTTCTTATCTCTCCACACATCAACTTTTGCAGAACTTGATACGGCTGCTTCGGCTACAATTCGTTGTAAATCTCTTACATTTTTTATTTTTTTTCCATTAAAGTTTATGATAACATCACCAGCTCTAATACCTGCTTTTTCCGCAGGTTCACCAGGATTTACCATTGAGATAAGAACGCCATCGCTTTCTTTTAAACCTAAGCTTTCAGCTATTTCTGGAGTGACCTCTTGAATTCTTACACCAAGCCAACCCCTTTGAGTTTTTCCAAACTTTCTTAGTTGTTCAATAATTGGTTTAGCTAAATTAGATGGAATTGAGAACCCTATTCCCACACTACCACCAGAAGGAGAAAATATTGCAGAATTAATTCCTACAACATCTCCATTAATATTGAATAATGGGCCACCTGAATTACCCTTATTTATCGATGCATCTGTTTGTATAAAACTATCGTAAGGTCCGGAGTTTATATCTCGATTAAAAGCAGAAATTATTCCTGATGTAACAGTACCACCGAGACCAAAAGGATTACCAATAGCAATAACTGAATGTCCAACTCTTGCTTTATCAGAATCTGCAAAGTCTACAAATTTTAACGGTTTTTTTGATTTCACTTTAAGTAAAGCTAGATCGGTTAATTTATCTTGCCCTATCAATTCTGCTGTTAGTTCAGAATCATCTTGAAATTTAACTTTTATTTCATTGGCTTGAGCAATTACATGGTGATTTGTTACAATGTACCCTTCTGGATCAATTACAAAACCAGAACCTAAAGCTTGTGGCTGTTCTCTTTTCTGATCTGGGTTCTGAGGCTGTCCAGGACCAAAGCCTGGAGGAAAGTTTTTAAAAAAATCTCTAAATTGTGGAGGTATATTATCAAAGGGAAGTTGTTGAGAAGGTGAGTCCTCAGCTTTTTGTGTTGTAAATACGTTAACCACTGCAGGGGATAAGTCTTCAACTAGATCAGCAAACTCATCAGATGAAGGATGTGAAAATGATTCCCTGAATTGAAGAAATAAAAATGTAGTTAGTATAAATAAAAATTTAGGTAAATTTGACATAACTACTATTGACCTCGAGAATTATTAAAAAATTCTAAAAATTGGCTATCAGGTGACAAAATCATGGTTGTACCATCTTCTCCTAAAACATTTCTGTATGCCTGCATAGATCTGTAAAACGAATAAAAATTAGAGTCTCTCTCAAATGCATCAGCATAAATAGCAATTGATTCTGATTCTCCTTCACCTCTAAGTATTTCACTTTTTCTAGTTGCTTCTGCTAATAATACTGTTTTTTCTTTATCGGCTTCAGCACGAATAATTTGAGCTTGTTCAGCACCTTTTGCTCTGAATTCTTTGGCTTCTTTTACCCTTTCACTAATCATTCTGTCAAAAATCGCTTGACTATTTGCTTCTGGTAAATCAGCTCTTCTAATTCTTACATCCACAACTTCAATACCAAACCTTTGTGCGGCATCGTTTACCTCAATTTGTATTCTATCCATGATATTGCTTCTCTCAGATGATAGTAATTCATCAAGGGTAACTTTTCCAACTACTCTTCTTAAGGAAGAAATTACATTTGAGTTTAATCTATTTCTTACATTTGCTTCGTTACCAACTGTTTTGTAAAACTCTAAGGGATCAATTATTTTAAATCTCGCAAAAGAATCAATTAACATCCTTTTTTTATCAACAGCAATAACCTCTTCAATTGGAAGATTGTATTCTAATATTCTATTATCATATCTAACGACATTTTGAATAAAAGGGATCTTAAAGTGCAAACCAGATTTTTGTATTACTCTTTTTGGATCACCAAACTGAAGTACCAAACCCTGTTGAGTTTCCTTCATAGTAAATATGCCATTTAATACTACTAGAAATGAAACAAATAAAATTGAATAAATTAATACCTTAGTTGCCTTCATCATCTATTCCTTTAATTACATTAGACCTTTTTTTTAATTCTGGAAGAGGTAGGTATGGAACGATTCCGCTACCCGCATCTTTATCAACAATAACTTTATCAATTTTTCCCAATGTCTGTTCTAGTGTCTCTAAATAAATTCTTTTTCTAGTAACATCCTTTGAATTTTTGTACGAATTATAAACTGAAATAAACCTTTCAGCTTCACCTTTTGCTTTTGAAACAACTTCTTTTTTATATGCCTCTGATTCTTGAATCATTTTTTCGGCTTGACCTCTGGCTTTTGGAATAATATCGTTTCTGTAGGCTTGAGCCTCATTAATTAGTTTTTGTTCGTCAGTTTTTGCTCTTTGGACATCTCTGTACGAATCTATAACGTTTTCTGGGGGATCAGCTTTTTGGAGTTGCACTTGAGTAACTAATATTCCAGATTTATAATAATCAAGAACATTCTGAAGTTTAAGTTTGGCATCTTCCTCAACTATAGATTTACCTTCGGCAAGGATTGGATCAATTGGTGTTTGCCCAATTTTTTCCCTCATAACGCTTTCTCCAATACTTTTAATAGTCGCCTCTGGATTTCTTACGTTAAATAAAAAATCTTTTGCGTCATTAATAATCCAAAAAATTGTGAAATTTAAATCAACAATGTTTTCGTCACCAGTCAGCATCAGCGCCTCTTCTGGAACTTGTCTTGTTTGTGAATTTTGACTAAATTGACTCTGAGTATTTCTAAAACCCACTTCAATCCTATTAACTTTAGTCACTTTTGGTTTTGATACACTCTCAATGGGAAGAGGTAAATGATAATGTAATCCAGGTTCTGAAGTTCTAACATATTTTCCAAATCTAACCACAACACCTTGTTCATCGGTCCCGACTCTGTAAAAACCACTGGCTAACCAAAACAATCCCACTATTACAACTAAAACCAGAAGGTTTGAGGAAGAATTCTTAGGGAACATGGATTTAAACCTATTTTGAATATTTTTTAAAATATCATCATAGTCACCAGGATCAAATGAACCATTACCTTTGCTAGATCCCTTCTTGTTGTTACCCCCACTACTACTCCCCCACGGACTTTGATTATCTCCATCATTTGGCGACCAAACCATTAATTTACTCCAATTAAAATTTATGTTTCATTTTTATATAAGAATTGTTTTAATCATGCAAAGTAATTATTTCATATTTATACAAAATATAAAGCTTTGAGAAATATAAAAAATATTATTGTTGTAGGTTCAGGTAAAGGAGGTGTTGGTAAATCAACAGTTTCAACAAACTTAGCGATATGCTTGTCCCAAAAGAAATTTAAAGTTGGCTTACTTGATGCTGATATATATGGTCCCTCGATACCAAAGATGCTTAAAATAAATGAAAAACCAAAAATTAGTAAAGAAAAAAAAATTTTGCCTTTTGAAAAATATGGCATTAGGTCAATGTCAATAGGTAATCTTATTGATGAGGAAAAACCAATTATCTGGAGAGGGGCTATGGTTGTTAGAGCTCTCAATCAAATGTTAACTGATATTGCTTGGGGTGAATTGGATTTTTTGATAATAGATTTACCACCTGGTACTGGGGATATTCAATTGTCTTTGTCTCAATCACTAAGCATTAGTGGGGCTGTCGTAGTTACCACTCCTCAAGACATTTCACTGATAGATGTAAGAAAAGCTATAAATATGTTTAAAAGAGTAAATGTTGAAATAACAGGGATAATAGAAAATATGAGTTTTTTAAAACAAGGAAATAAAAAAATTTATATTTTTGGCAAAGATGGCGGTTTAAATGAATCAAAAAAACAAAAAATTCCTTTTTTAGGACAGATACCAATTTTGCCTGAAATAACTACTCATTCCGATCTTGGAAAACCCGTAGCAACAGATAAGAAAAGCGAGTCTTTTTTAGTTTATGATAAGGTTATTAATAATTTTCTTAAATATCTCAAAAAGGACAGTAAATCGAACAATACAAAAATTACTTTTGAATAAAATTTATATAATACCAAATCTTTTTTTCAATTCATCTTCTTCTCTTTTTGAAATTTTGATTTTGTCATTTTTCTTACCGTGAATTAAGTTTTTAATAAACTCAATCCCATGTTTTGATAAACTTATATTTTCTAATCTATGTGAAATAAATGCTTCATAAGTTAGTGGAACCCATTTTTTCAGTATATCAAGCATTGCTTCCGCATACACTCTTATTTCATATTGAGCATGATAATCAAATCTCAATGATAAAAAATGCATGAGATTATGAAGATCAATCTTCCAATACCACTCAGTATAGGCATTTAGTGGAAGAATCATTCGTGCTAGTTCTCTTGCAACACCATTCTTATTTTTATCAATAGTTTTTCCGCTGTCATCTTCATTCAACAATTCTCTGTAGTCACTAAATGCATGCTTTGAGTTTTTCTTTATTATATCTAGATATTCTTTTGATTCTATGTCATTAAGTTGTTGTTCTCTTCCTTGATTGTTTGATTTTGATTGTGCCTGCATATTTTTTTTGTTTGGTATATAAAACTCACTTTCTAAAATTGAATATCTTGCCGAATATTCGTTTACATTTGCTGTTCTATGTCTTATCCACTGTCTAGCTACAAAAATTGGTAATTTAACATGAAATTTAATTTCATTCATTTCAAAAGGTGTAGAATGCCTATGACTTAAAAGGTAATTTATAAGGTTTTTATCTTGATTTATTTTTTTTGTACCCTTCCCATATGAAACTCTAGCAGCTTGAACTATTGAGCTATCATCTCCCATGTAATCAATTACTCTAATAAAACCTTTATCTAAAACCTTAAAACTTTTATATAAAATATTTTCAATTTTTTTTACTGTAGCTCTTCTAGTGGTATTAGTGTTTTTTCTGATCTTATTAATTTGATCAAGATTTTTTTTTTTCTGTTCCATCATAAACATTAAAACTTTTTTGTTTAAAAAAACAAATACAAAAATAATATTCTTTAATTTTTTTTTTTTTTATATATTCTTAAGGTGCTGATTTTTCAGCTATAGCAATAAATGTTTGATGAGGAATCGAGGCGGACCCGGGGGCGGTACCCGGCGCCTCCACCAAAGTTTAAGGGGGCGATATAGGATCGACGTGCGTGGAATTATCAAAACTTTGCTCGGTGTAGTTCCGTCGTTATTGGACTAAAACATAATAAGTGCCAACGATAATGAAATGGTACTCGCTGCTTAAATATTAAGTAAGCGCGGCTGTGAGACGCCGGGCAACAGAAGTCTCATCGGCAAGGGCGGGCAATTGTTCGCCCTTGTTTGTTTTAGGCACAGTCACAAAGGGTTTCAGAGGATTCACTCTTCAACAAATAAGGGAAACAAAAGTGCAATAAGTTCAATGCACTTTCAATGCACTTTCAATGCACTCTTGTTTGTTCTTTTTAATCATTAAGTTCAATAACACGATGGAATTTAAACAATAATTTTTTATGTTTAGGTTTTATTTTCCATAGAAAATCGTAACCCTTTTTTTTAATAAAATTTTGCCACCCATCTATTTTTACCCATAAAAGATAATCTAACGTAATATCTCCTGTCTCTAACAAAGTAAAAAAGTTGGTGGAATCTATAGATCCAGTATGTGTTAATGTTTTATAATGAAAACTTTCATTTTCTGATCGCTTCTGACCTGAGGTAATTGCCTTTATCCAAAATGTCTCTTTATGTTTCTCCTCTAGTTTTTGGATAAGTTCACTTTTCAACCAGGCTACATCTTCTTCAATAATATTATTAGGTTGGTAGACCTGTAAGACTTTGTCATCTTTAATATCTAATCTCAAATCATGAGAATTTTTTTTTATTGCACTAATAGTATTGAAGATAACTTTAAAATGATATTTATCACTTGGTTTACCCCTTTTTTCTACAATGTCTTCTGAACTTTTAAGATTACTGATATTCCAATTTGGAACTTTAGAAAATAAAGTATCTCTAGTTTTAAAATCATTTCTACTTGTTTTTATCTCTATTCCTTTATAATCAGGTTTGCCTGAACTATTGGGTTTAATGCCACATAGATTTTCAAATGTTAGACCAATACCTGTATCACCTGCTTTAATTGTTTTTACAAATCCCAGTTTTGATATTTCCTTACATTTATCTAAAAGTTCATTTGAAAATTGAGAATAGATAACATTTTTTTTTATTAACTCATTAACCCTTTTATCCGTTGAATTAAATAAATTTTCTAAACTAGAAGAACTACAATTAATTACTATTAACTTTTTATCACTTGCCATTAATGCTAATAAATCTGTAGGTTTTGAATATTTTGATAAGTTATAAATCCATATTCTTGGGTCACCATTTTTGGTATGAGGTCTGTAAAATGAAGTTTTTGTTTTAATAATCTCATTTTTTGAAAATAAAAAAGTTTCTGAAATTTTTTTATGCTCCTCACCTTGTTTTTGCGAATGATAATCATGAATTTTATTTTCTTTTAAAAAATCTCTAACTGAATGAGTTGCATCTATAATAGATTTACTAATAGCAGTTTCTGTGGGTACTAAAAAAGTAACCTGCTTATCATACCTTTTAAAAACATCTAATGTCTCAGTTATATTTTTGTTCGAAATAGAAAGCATAAAACTATTTGATTTAACTTATTTCATTTCTTAAAATTAAATTTTTAAAAAATTTTCCAATTTCGTAGGCAAGTTTTGGAGGCACTGCATTTCCTATTTGTGTATATTTTGGAACCTCTCTATCAAAAATAGATGTTCTTGGATTCCCTGCCCGCCTTATTCCACCTGTGGTTCTTTTTCCGTAAAATTTATACCAATCTGGAAATGTTTGTATTCTTGCCATCTCTCTGACAGTGATTGATCGTGGTTGAGAATAATGAACAAAATCGTCTGGCAATGAACAAGTTGTTATCGAAGGTCCACTATTACTCCAAACTTTTGGTAATACTCTTTGAGCAAATTTTTTTGTCTTTAATTCTTCGGGTATTTTGCCATTATTTTTAATCATAAAATTGAATCTCTTGATAACAGTCTCGCTATGTCTACTATACTGTTGTTCTGATAGATCATTCAAATAACTTGAATTTCCGTTATTTTTTGACCTAAACATTTTTTGCCATTTATTTTGGGGTGCTTTACTATAAAATTTTGACTCTCCACCGTATTCAAAATCCTTATCTACAAGGTCAGACAGAATTTCCTCAATATTAGGATAATCATTGGTTGGTTTTGGAAGAAACCCACCCTCAATTGCATCGATATTCTCTCGATTAACATCCTTAAAATAATTTTTGTTTAAACCTACTAGTATAACCCTTGGTCTATTTTGGGGAACACCATAATCCTTTGCATGAAGTAATTTATACTTGATTATATAATTAGGAATTTCTGTAAAAGTATTTAACACATCGTTGAAGATTTCACCTTTGATACCATTCTTTGTCCATCTTGCACTCAATAAACCTCTTACATTTTCAAATAAAAAAATTTTTGGTTGAATCTTAAAAATCATATATGCCATATCTTGATAAAGATGATTTGAAGGTAATTGAATCTTATCTACGGAATAAGATCGTCTAATTCCTATTCCAGAGAAACCTTGACACGGTGGTCCACCTACCAATAAATCAACAGGTGTATCTTTTAGATCAAGGTTTAGGTTTTTTTTTATTTCTGACTTAAATTTTTCAAAAAATTTCTCATCACTAACAACATCTTTGATGTCATTTGAATTTAATTTTTTTCTCAAATACGGAAATTGATTATCTCTATTGATCAAATAAGATTCCAATGCATCATTATTAAGTTCATTTACATATATTGGAATAAAACCTGCTTGTTCTAAACCTAACGAGAGTCCTCCACAACCTGCAAATAAATCAATTAGAGTAAATTTTTTTTTAGTCATTTAATAAATATAACATGTTATTATTCATTACATATTAATCTAACATTGATAGTTTTTTATCTCCAATTTAATTTGGGGTATAGTAACGACCTACCGTTCTGGAATAGTAACGACCTAATCGTTCTGTCTCAAACTGTAAAGGTTTCCGTACATTCAAATTTTCTTGGTTAATAACAATTAACAAAGGAGAACTAAAATGGTTAAAATCATTTGGAAAGAACTTAAAGAGGATGACCCCATCTTCAAAACTGGATTTATAATCTCAAATCCAAAACTAAACTTTAATAAAAAAAGTAAAGGAGATAAAAAATGAAGAAATTCTCTTTTTTCTCAATTCCTAGAAATAAAACAAGGAAGGAAACTATTGAAATAATAAAAAATGCTCTCATTGCAAATGGGTGGAAATTTGTTGAAAAATCAGAAAGGAGTAAGATTAAGTCTTGAGTCCGTGCAGAAGTCGTGCAGAAAATGACCTCATTTTCAATGCACTTTTCAATGCACTATTTTCAAAACCCCAAGAAATAAAGGGTTTTAGACCAAACACCGAGACACAGAAGTCTCATCGGCAAGGGCGGGCAATTGTTCGCCCTTGTTTGTTTTAAGCACAGTCACAAAGGGTTTCAGAGGACTCACTCATCACAAATAAGGGAAATAATAGTGCAATAAAGTACAGACACTTTACAGACACTTTACAGACACTTTTGTTTGTTCAATATATGTTCTACTCTACATTTTGCAGACCCCAACATACACATCTCAAACACATCAAATGTATAAATAGTTATAGATGATTATGGACTATGAGAAAATGTTAAGACACATGAACAATGTTTCTTGTGATATATGGAATGATTTAGTAATAGTTTAATTTATTGATTTTAAATTGAACACCTAGTCGATTAAACGAACTTTAACGGAAATTATAGGATTTAGAATCCATTCAGTTCTTTTGTAAGTCAATGTGAGTAGGATTTTTAAATTTATTAACACATAAATTTATAAACTTTTATACAGATCAATTATTAATGGAATAAAAATTGCTATTATGTTGGTATGAAAGATAATGCAATAGGATTAGTTAACGCCAAACATGGAAACTTCATGTTTTATAATTACGATTCATTTGTTGGAATGAGTATAAGAGAATACGGTGAGTGGTCGGAAAAATTACTACAAAAAATTTTATCATTTATAAAAAAATCGGATTATATAATTGATATTGGTTCACATGTAGGTTTGATGAGTATACCAATTGCTAAAAAAGTTGGAGAAAAAGGGATGGTTTATTCTTTTGAACCTCAAAGAATGCTTTATAATCTTCAGTGTGGGAATCTCGCTTTAAATAACATAAAGAATATAGAAACTTTTAATGTCGCAATGGGCAAATCATCAAAACATATTTTACTTGATGATATTGACTATTCTGAAATAGGTAACTTTGGAGGTTTTGGGATAAAAAAAAATTATAATTATTCAGAATTTATTTCAATAAGAAAAAATAAAAAAATGAAAATAAAAATTCAAAATCTAGATAAATTTCTTAATTTAAAAAAATGTAATTTGATTAAACTAGAAGCAGAACAACTTGAAACTGAAATTCTAAAAGGAGGAAAAAAGTTTTTGGATAAATTTAGACCTATAATTGTTTCTGAGAATAACCCTAAAAATCCATATACACTTAATAAATATTTAATATCTCAAAACTACAAACTTTTTTGGTTTGAATACAAGTTCTTTAACGAAGATAATTATTTGGTAAATTCAAATAATTATTTCAAAAATTCAGGTAAATTTTACATATTTGCTTTTCCTAAAGAAAAAAAAATCAAAGACCCAGATATGGTTGAGATTGTTCGACCTGATCAAAAAAACATGAATTACAATGGCAACCTTCAGTAATTAAAAAATACTTCTGCATGGGAGTTTTTTTACTCCACAAAATTTGGTTTTACGCTTTTAAAGTTACACTATGAGAATCGGGATCTCTCCCTTTTGCATCAGTATAAACAAGATATTCAGTATCGATTTTCATTGTATTATCGACTAATTGAACCTTTTAAACTTCCAGTAGAATCAAAAATCTTTTTCTTATTTTTAATTCTTCCTTTGTATTTTCCATAAGGGTCATAAATCTTCCCACTACTTTCAATCTTTCCAAAAAACTTTCCATAAGGTGAGTATATACTTCCTTCTTTTGTTATTTTTCCTTTGTATTTTTCAAAGGGATCAAAAAAAAGACCATCATCAAATTTACCTTTGTATTTTCCATACTTATCAAAGATTTTTTCATCTTCTGACTTCACTTCAAAAGATACAAACAAACAAATCAGAATCAGTAATATTTTTTGCATAATTTATTGTAGCAGAAAAGTAGTCTGTGCAGAAGTCGTGCAGAAAATGACATCAATTTACAGACACTTTTACAGACACTTTTTAAGAACTCCGCAGAAACAGTGGGTCTTAGACCAAACACCGAGACACAGAAGTCTCATCGGCAAGGGCGGGCAATTGTTCGCCCTTGTTTGTTTTAGCGAAACTCACAAAGGGTTTCAGAGGATTCACTCAACAGAAAATAAGGGAAAATAAAACGAGTAAAAGTGCAGACACACGCAGACACTAATGAGTGTTTTATATTTGTTCTATATGCATCTTTGGAAAATTCAAATATAATATAAAATACTTAAAGTAAGTAAAGAGTATATTGGTATAAAACTTGCTCCCTTAATTCATGTATAAAACATCTTATTATGATGATTTTAAATGTATTGGATCAGAATGTCCTAATTCATGTTGCGTAGGTTGGGAGATAGATCTTGATATTAAAACTTTTCAAAAATATAGAGACTTGCATGATAGTAACATAAATAAATGCATTTCTGTGAATCAAAAACCAACATATGACAAATTCGCAAAAATTAAAAATGTCAAGGATCAAAGATGTTCTTTTCTAGACAAAAATAATCTTTGTAATATTCAAAAAAAATATTCAGAAAAACTTCTATCTCCAACATGTTCAAATTTTCCAAGGCGGAAAGTTGATTTTGGGTCTAAACAATTGTCATCATGTTTACTAAGTTGTCCTGAAATATCGAGAATTTTTTTTGCAGACAATGAAGAATTTAAAATCATTGATGATGAGAAAAAATTAGTTGATACAAATTTAAAGATTATTCCTGACGAATTTAGGAACAATCTTTATGCAGTGTCTGGAGAAAGAGTCTTTAATTTCCTATATAAGTTATATAACAGTAGTGATATATCTCTAGAAAAATGTTTGATGATCACAAATCAAATTATTAACGAATTTTCTAATAAAAAAATAGAACCTCACGAACTTAATGAAGTTTTTAAGTATATAAAAAGTTTTTTTTTAAATCATAAAATTGAAAAAAAAATAGATACAGAAATGCAACTAAACTTCTTAAAGAAATTTTTTAGATGTTTTCTAAACAAGAAAATTAATAATAAACTTAGTGAGTTAATTAACAAACTCTATGCAGATTGTTTTTTAAACAGAGACTTAAAAAAAATTAAATTATTATACGAAAAAAACAAATTACATAATTTCAATCAATTTCTAATAAAACATCCAAATATATTTAAAAAATTTTTTATACATGAGTTCTTCGGTAAAACTCAATTGCTCACTAATGAAGATTTTGACTCTAATGACGGTTTTTATTTAATTTTTTTTATAGCATTGGTCTCTAAACTAATCATAATTTTAAATACTTTGTATAAAGACAAAATAGTCGTTGAGGATTTTATTGAGGTTATTTCTTTGGTCTCTAGATATTATGGTGGAAAAGATAATCTTGATAAAGACGAAAAAGAATTAGTATCTAAAGATAATCAAACCTTTGTGAATCTTTTTTATCTATTTTTTGGGTAAAAAACTAAAGAAAAATGTTCCCAGATTACTATGGTTAAAAGTAAGTTCGTTCAGAAGTCGTTCTTAAAAAATAGAAAAACGCAGACACAAACGCAGACACTATTTTCAAAACCCTCAGAAATTAAGGGTTTTAGACCAAACACCGAGACACAGAAGTCTCATCGGCAAGGGCGGGCAATTGTTCGCCCTTGTTTGTTTTAGGGAGACTCACAAAGGGTTTCAGAGGATTAACTCTTCAACAAATAAGGGAAACAATAGTGCAATAAAGTACAGACACTTTACAGACACTCTACAGACACTTTTTAAGAATACCAAGAAACAAAGGGACTTAAGTCATTTACCAAGACACAGGAATCTCATCTAATTTTTTGAAGTTTAAAATGAAATTTGTGTCAATTTTTTCAATGTTAGTATTGAAATAACCCACCTTATAGATTGCTCCAAATTAAAGTATTTCTTAGATTTCAGATTTGATCATTATTTAAAATTGGCAAGAAACTTTGTTTAATGCTAATTTTCAATTTGAGATTTTAATATGCCAAAATATGAAATTAAATCTAAAACAAATAATTTAACATTCAAAAGATCAGATGGATCCCTTGGAGTAGTAGAAATTAGATTTTTTATTGAAGCAATTAAAGAATTTAACAGAATTATAAGAATTTTTGATGATGTAGAAATCCCGATTGGAGATATTTTAGGACTCAGGAATCTCAGTGCCTTCGTAGGAGAAGTTTTTAATCGATCAGTAAAAAAAATATCGGGTGGGTATATACAAAATAATCCCCATCAAGATGGTTATCCCGACCTATTGATTATGGATAATATAGGAAAAAACTTATGGGACAAATTATCATCTCAACACCACGAAAAAGAACCTTTTAGTCCTTTTGTAGCGGGCGGAATAGAGGTAAAAGCAACATGTGGAGATCTTAAAAGTGGAAAATGGTTTACCGAAAAAAATATTCCTAAACCCATCATTGGTGACCAAAGATTGGAATGGGTTACGGGTTATAATTGGAAAGCACATCATAGAGAAACAAATAATCTAATTGGTTTGATATGGGATTTTGTAGAAAGAAAACCCACTATTGTTAGCATAATGTATTCTAATAATCTTAAGGAAGAAGATTGGGGCAAGACTGTAACTCCAAAAGAAGGAGGTGGAAGAACAACTTCTGTTAGTATAATGAATAAGATGGGAATTAAAAAAATGAAAGATGGAATAATATTATTGATAAATGACCAAAAATATTCAGTCCCTTTCATTAAAAAATTAAGTAAATATTAATTGCTTTTGAATTAATGTTTCATTCAAGTCAAAGTTTTTCGAAGCAATACTTTGTAAATTTTTTAAAAGTATTTCTATGATTAATGGAGGAACGCTCTCGCCAAGTGTGTCTCTTATAGTTGTTAGTTTAGCATCAACACCTTTGCATGTTTCAAAATAAAAATCTTCATTTGATATTGTATGTAATAAGCATGCCTCTCTTATTGAAAGTGACCTATTTTGCTCTGGGTGTATCTTATTATCACTACAAACATAAGGAAAATTTCGAGTTATAGCAGAAGCAGGCAAGTCCCAATCCATTCTTTTATAAGCACTTGTAAAACCAGTCATAATCTGAATTTTTCCATTTTTTTTAATTGATGGTCTTGGAAGTAAAGCATTACAATTTTTACAATAAACTGGAGTATCTCTTGAAGACTTATTAACTCCAAATGAATTTTTATTGCTTGAATGAAGTTTATTTTTGTTAAATCCACAACTTACACATTGATTATCAAAAGCAGATTTGTTTAAGGGAGTATTGCTTACCCACCAAAATTTCATTTCATCTAATTTAGGCACTTTATGGAGAGGATCATTAAAGGAATTAGTTTTAGTCTTACCATCTAATTTTTCTAGACTACCAATTACATCCCTAACAGTTACCCATTTCATTAATCCTTCATTAGAGTTTTTTGAATGTGTCTTCGGGGGAAAAAAAGAACCATAATTCATTTTATGTTTCTTTATAAGGTCACTCCTAGTAGCAATAGTAATCAATCTCAATCGACGCTGGGGTATACCATAATCAGCAAATTCTATGACTTTTGGTTCAACTTCATATTCTGTAAGAGTATTTTTTATTATCTCAATAATAGGCAATATTTTTCCATCAAAAGGAATACTTGTATTGATCATTTCTGATACATTTTCAAAAATTACCGTGGTTGGTTTTAATTCTTTTATAATTTCTAATGCAGGTATTATTAATAAATTTCTAGGATCGATTTTAGGTCTTCTACCGGCATTTATTTCTGCTAAGAGTTTACCTCTTCCATTTTTAGACATTCCTTGACACGGAGGGGTAACAAGAGCGTAATCTAATTTATGTCCATTAAGTTTTAATAAAGTTTGTTGTATAATTTCTGATTTCTTTTCATTAATGTCACCCTCAATTAAGTGTGTTTCTGGAAAATTTCGCCGAAATAACTTACATCTATCTTCAAGTAACTCATTTGCAACGATAGTCTCAATATTACATCTTTTTAGTGCTATATCACCTATTCCAGAGGATGAAAATAAACTAATCGCTTTATATCTATTATCCATTTTGATATCAAAAACTATATCTATATAATTATAAACTAATCAATTATTTTTATCATACATCGTTCATCTTCTTTTTCAAACTACACTAACATCTTTGTCCGCCGAAGTTATTAAAAACTTTTACCAAGATGTAGGAAATCAAAAACAAATGGTAAATGACCACATAAAATTGTTCCCAGATTACTTTGGTTAAAAGTAAGTTTGTTCAGAAGTCGTTCTTAAAAAATAGAAAAACGCAGACACTATTTTCAAAACCGGAAGAAATAAAGTGTTTCAGACCATACGCCGAGACACAGAAGTCAAATCGGCAAGGGTTTGAAATTGTTAATTGTTCGCTCTTATTTGTTTTAGGAAGTCTCGCAAAAATTTCGAAAATATTCTTGTAATAATATTTGTTTTTAAATTACATAACCTATTTTCTCTTTATTGATTTTATTAATTAAATGTTCAGGTTTTTTTGTGAAAAAATGATTTCTCCATATAGTTCTAGATGATTTTATCTTAGGTTTGGGAATTGTGAGTGGTTTAAATTCTCTGATTAAACCTTTATTAGTCATTAAGTAAGAGTCATAACCAAAATTTATCAATAGATTAAATAGTTTATTATTAAAAGGATTATTGATGTTAAACTCTATAATAAGATCAACATTTCTTAATGTTTCCAATATTTTTGTTGATGAAATTATTTTATATTCCCACCCTTCAACATCAATTTTAATTAAATAATTTTTTTTTGGATTAATATCTTTAAGTACACTAGAAAAGGGAATTGTACTCACTTCTATAGTCTCATATTTAATTTTTTCATAAATTCTTTTCATTTCCTCAATATCTAATGTAGACGAAGATGCAAGTTTAGATGAATTCTTTGCAATAGGTACATGGAATTTTGATTTTCCAAATTTATTAGAAATTGCGGTCTCATTAATTTCAAAAAAAATATTATTAAGCTTCATTATTTTTTTTATATATTCAATATTTCTTGGGTATGCCTCATATGCAGTAGTTGGCCATCCCTTAATTTTTGTTGCATAAAAACTAAATAAACCAATGTTAGCTCCAATATCAAAAAAGTGATCGTATCTAAAAAAATCAAAAAAAATTAACATTTCTTCCTCATACGAGTTTGAAATAAATATTTCTATGAGGAGATTAGAGTCCTTAATATTAGTATATTTTGTGCCTTCAAATATTAGTGAAGGCGGAAATATTCTTAATTTAAATAATATTCTTTTCAATAATGAAGTAAACATTTTTCAATCTGATGTGTCTGAACAGTAAACTATTTTTTTTGTTTTATGAAGATTTTTTTTACTCATCTATTTCATTTCATAAAATCTATTTCTATAATTTTGTCTTTAAGTTATTTATCTATATCTTTTAAAAATGCGAATAAAATTGTAAAAAAATAATACCAAAATTATATTGATATGTTGTTTAGTTCCTTTGAGTTTATTTTTATCTTTCTTCCTATAATAATTATACTATTTCTATTTTTTAATAAAAAAAATAGAAATATTTTTTCTTTTGTAATTATTATCTTCTCATTATATTTTTACTCCTTCTCAAATAGTTCTTGGTTATTAATATTAGTGTTTTCAATAATATTTAACTTCTTAGTGGGGAAGTCATTAATTAAAAATAGTTCAAAATTAATTCTTTTTTTGGGTATTTTTTCAAATTTACTTGTATTGATTTATTTTAAATATACAAATTTTTTTTTAGAAAATTTAAACAATTTTTTCTCAATTAAATTAAATTATCTTGATATTATTTTACCTATTGGAATATCTTTTTTTACTTTTCAACAAATTGCATTTTTAATTGATGCAAATAAAAAAAAAATTAAAAATCCTTCATTTATCAACTATTCATTATTTGTATCTTTTTTTCCACAATTAATTGCAGGACCAATTATTCTTTATGGAGATATAATTAAGCAATTAGAAAAGAAAATTTCTTTTAGGTTTTTTAAGAAAAATTTTTTTATTGGTTTATTCATATTTAACATTGGTTTATTTAAAAAAATGTGTATTGCAGATACTCTGGAAATATTTTCAAAGCCTATCTTTTACCAAGCAGAAACTGATCAGACTCTTACTTTTATTGAATGTTGGAGTGGTCTTATTTCATACAGTTTTCAAATCTATTTCGATTTTTCAGGTTATTCAGATATGGCGATAGGACTTGCAAAAATGTTTGGAATCACATTACCAATAAATTTTAATTCACCTTATAAATCTAATTCAATAATTGAATTCTGGAAAAGGTGGCACATTACTTTATCGACTTTTTTTAAGCATTATATCTACTTTCCTTTAGGTGGTAATAGAGAAGGTATATTCAGACAATTGTTAAATATTTTGTTTGTTATGACACTTGCAGGTTTTTGGCATGGAGCTTCTTGGAATTTTATTATTTGGGGAGGACTCCACGGAATATTCATAGTAACTAATCATTTGTGGAGAATTCTTACTAAAAGTTGGTTTGAGAGTAAAAAATTGAATATTATTAAAGTATTATTAACATTTTTATGTGTTACTGTTGCTTGGGCTTTTTTTAGAGCTGAAACTGTAAATGGTGCATTAAATATTATATCAGGATGTTTTCCATTCTTTAATTCATCTATATTTTTGGAATATAGTGAGATTGATTATTATCTACCTTACATCTATCAAATTAAATGGTTTGTGTTGTTATTTATCGTTATATGGATACTTCCTAATACTAACCAAATTTCAATTTATTTGAAAAGCCCAAGTTTTAAGAGAGGTAGTTTAAGCATCTACAAATATAATTTAAATAATAGCTACATACATCTAGTAATTATTTCTTTTTTTCTTTTTATTGCATCATTTCCAGGTAATCAATTAAATCAACCTTTTATCTATTTTCAATTTTAACTATGAAAAAAAGTATCATTGTATTTACATTTATTTCTTTTATTTCGTTTGAAATATTCATGTATCTCTATGGCGCCATTTTTTCAAATTATGGAATTAGGGATGACAACTATGGCTATAGATATTTTAAAAATATTCAAATAGTTTTTAATTATAAAAATGAATTAATAAATTTCTCAACAAATAACTATGGTTACAGAGACAAAAATTGGAATTTTGAGAGTAATGAAAAAAACAAAAGAATAGCGGTTATTGGAGATAGTATTGTATCGGCATTAGGAACACATCGAGATAGAAGATTTACTGAAATCTTAGAGAAAAAACTCTCTAAAGGAGAAAACAATTATCAGATTTTAAATATGGGAATTAATGGACAAAGTGTTATTAATCATATCAATAGCACTGATAGTATAATAAAAGAAATAAACCCTGATTATATTTTTGTAGTTTTATCAACTACCGATGATTTTGATGGCGAAAACCACAAAACATTTCTTAATTCAAAGAAATTGACCTATCTTATAAAAAATCAAGAAGTTATAAATTTCCAAGAAAAATTAAATATTTTTGAAGATATTTATAGAAAAATTCTTGTTTTAATTAGACAATCCTCAACTATTAATCAAGTTCATAAAACATTTAACTTTATGAAATTTAAATTTATTGAATTTACAAAATCATCTTTAGCTGAAACTAATGAGAAATTTGATACAATTGATCATGATTCAATTTGTAACAATTCTGTATTTAAATCAAAAATTAAAATAAATCTAATTGAAAAAATTCTCATAGATATTAATAAAATAGCTAAAAATAATTTGATTTTGTTACTTTCTCCATCTGAACAAGACTTTTTGTCAAAAAAAAAAAATATTATGAATTGCAAAGATAAGATTCATGTCTTTAATTGGTTTGATGAGTTTACGAAAAGACAAAATATCAGTAGAATTAATATTCATAAAAAATTAAATTATAAAAATAATATTTTCTTAGATGGAGCTCATTATAATGATCACGGCCACAGGTTAGTTGCAGAAATTATTTATAAAGAATTTATTAAGCTTATGGATTAAAATAAATTTGTAGATTATAACTGTTAAATAAAGATTCAATTAAACATAAATTTAATAAAACTTTTAATTCTTCTTTAGACCAAAATGAAAAAAATTAAAATATCAATAATTGGATCTGGTTATGTTGGATTAGTAACAGGAGCCTGTCTATCAGAAATGGGACACGAAGTAATCTGTCTTGATAGTAATAATAAGAAAATAAATAGTATTAGAAAATATAAAGCTCCTTTTTTTGAGCCATCATTAAATGATTTAATAAAAAAAAATATAATAAAAAAACAATTTTATATAACCTCTGATATTTCATTTGCAGTTAAAAATACCCAAATAACATTTATCTGTGTTGGTACACCATCGCTTAAAAATGGTAGTATTGATTTATCACAAATTTTAGAGGTAAGTGAACAAATTGGGAGTTTGTTAAAATACAAAAGGGAGAAACAATTACTAATTGTTAAAAGTACAGTTATACCAGGCACAACCGAAAAATATGTTGAAAAAATAATTCAAAAATATACTAAAAACTTTTCCATTGCTTCAAATCCAGAATTTTTGAGACAAGGTTCAGCTGTTAAAGATTTTATGCAACCCGATAGAATCGTCATAGGCTGCAAAGAAAATGAAACAAAAAAAATTTTCAGGAAACTATATTACAAATTTAAAGAAAAACTATTTTATACAACCATAATAAATTCAGAATTAATAAAATATACATCTAATTATTTTCTGGCAACCATGATCTCGTTCAGTAATGAGATAGCAAATATTTGTGAAAAAGTGGAAAACACTGATGTGACTGAAATTTTAAATTGTATTCATTTAGATAAAAGAATAAGTCCAAATTTTAAAAATAAAAATCAATTTCCTGAGATTACAAATTATTTAAAAGCTGGTGGGGGGTTTGGTGGTTCTTGTCTGCCAAAGGATACAAAGGCACTTAAGTTTTTTTCAAAAAAAAATAATGTTAAAGTTCCTCTCTTAGATTCAGTTATTGCAATTAATAATGATAGAACAAAAATCATTGCTAATAAAATTAAGCAAGTTCTTAAAAAAAAAAAAAGAATTATTTTAGTTGGTATTACCTTTAAAAAAGGAACAGACGATTTGAGAGATTCTCCTTCATTAAAACTTCTGAAAGAGTTATTAAAATATAACTTTAAAATTGAAATTTATGATGAAATGTACAAAAAAAAGCCAAAAAATGATTTATTCAACAATTGTAACTTTATTAATAATTTACAACATTCAGTCAAAAAAACCGATTGTATAGTAGTTGCAACCGAAACAAAAGTAATTAACAATTTAAATATAAATAGCTCAAAAAAGATAATCTTATTTGACACAAGAAATTGCATAGACAAAAAAGTTATATCAGAAAATTTCATACTTTATTCTATAGGGAGAATTAATTCAATATGAAGGATCTATTAAGCTTAGTTATTCCAACATTTCAAAGACCAAGTTATCTAAAGAGAAAATTATTTCACTTAAACTTACAGTCCTGCAATTTTAAAATTTTAATTTTAGATACAAGTACAGGCTTATTTCTGAATCACAACAAGAAAACTATAAAATTTTATTCTAGCAAACTTGATATTAATTATTACGCCATTAGTCCAAATCAGTTTAACTTTCCAAAAAAGATCTATCATGCATTAACTCTTGTAAAAACTAAGTACGCAATACTTACTTTTGATGATGACTATGTAAATATTTTAACATTACAAAACTGTGTTTCTTTTTTAGAAAACAATACTGAATTTGTTGCTGCAAATGGTATTGTACTTAATCATATTTTAGCAAAAAAAAAAAATTTTAGGGTACCAATACTTGGAAAATATGATGTACATGCTAATAAAAATAATTATGAGAGATGTATTGAGTACTTCCATTCTAGAAGAAAAAGGAATCAGCTTTTTCATGTTTGGAGAACTGCAACACTAAAGAAATTATTTAAACCGTTTAATAAAAGTGAATGGAAAAAGTATACGGAAATTTTATTTAATTTATCTGCAATTAATTCTGGAAGAATTTATTTCGTCAATAAGATATTTGAAATTCGAAATGTTGATTATAACAAAGACAAATACCAAGAAAATAGTATCCCTATGTTTAGAGAACACTTTTATAAAGATTTTTTTGACAAAAATTTTTATTTAACAGTTAAAAATTTTTATAAAATGATGTTAGAGATTTTTCCAAATTCTAGTCAATATGAAAAAGAAAAATATTTTAGAGATACATTTTATCTATATCTTAATATGAGATTGATGTATTCTAGTGAAAATAAAATGAAATATTTATTTGAAAAAAAGCAAAATCCCTTTGAACGTATTAGAAAATATATTAGTCTTATTAAATTAAAATCTTTACGAAATTTTATTAATAATTTGGATTTTTATAGTTTAAATCATCTCATAACCATGCTGAATTATGACCCTGGATTAGACTACACCCATGCCTGTCTAAGCAATAAAAACTCACCTAACAATAAATTTTATAATACAGTGGTTACATCATTTAAAAAAATAAAGTGTGATTAATGAAAATTGAAAAATGTAGAATCTGTTGTAACAGGAAATTTAAAAAAATAATTAGTTTAGGGAACCAATGCTTAACAAGTGTTTACCCAAAACCTGAATCAAAAGATCCCAGCAAATCTGGGCTTGAATTGGTCTTATGTGATTCAAAAAATAAACCAGAATTAAAATGTAATTTAGTACAACTTTACCATAACGCAGATATTAAAGAAATGTATGGAACAACATACGGATATTTCTCTTCAATTAGTCCAACAATGGTAACTCACTTAGAGGACATAATAAAATTTACTAAAAGACATGTAAACTTAAATTCAGGTGATGCAGTCTTAGATATAGGTTGTAACGATGGGACGCTTTTAAATAAGTATGGCTTTGAAAAAAAATTAAAAAGATACGGAGTAGATCCATCAAGTGAAAAATTTTTACATATGTTTCAAAACGATATTAAAGTTTTAACAGACTTTTTTTCTTACAACAAAGTTAATGAATTTTCAGAGGGAAAAAAATTTAAAGTCATAAGTTCAATTGCAATGTTTTACGACATCGATGATCCAGTCGAATTTGCAAAATCTATAGAACTTTTACTTGATGATGAAGGTTTTTGGATAATTGAAATAGCTTATTTGCCGCTAATGATGAAAAATTTAGCTTATGATCAAATCATGCATGAACATTTGACTTATCTTTCGTTGAGACAAATGGAAATTATTTTTGAAAAATCAAAACTAAAATTAGTAGATTTTTCAATAAATTCAGTTAATGGTGGGAGTATTCTTCTTGCAGCTTGTAAAAAAGACTTTAACTGTGACATTAATGTTGAGAAAATTAAAACTTTAAGAGAAGAGGAAAAAGTCCTTTCTAATTTCGATGTTTATAAAAGATTTGCTGAAAGAATAAAAAAGCATAAATCTAAATTGCTTAAACTTCTAACTGATTTAAAAGAAAAAAAATCAACTATTATGGGTTATGGAGCTTCAACAAAAGGTAATGTTATTCTTAACTATTGTGGAATTAATAAAAATTTATTACCAGAGATATGTGATCAAAATCCAGAAAAACCTGGTTTGGTTACTCCTGGATCTCGAATTCCAATTGTTTCCAAAAAAGAAATGAGGAAAAAAAACCCTGACTATATTTTAGTACTAATTTGGCATTTTAGAAAGGAAGTTATCAAAGATGAAATTGATTATATTAAAAATGGTGGAAATCTTATTTTTCATTTACCAAAAATTCACATTGTAAATAAAAACAATTACAAAAAATATTGTAATTCAGATTTTTCTGATCTTTCTTTTCATCTTTAATTATAAATAGGACTTAATTGTTCTCTCTATGCCTTTTTCAAGACTAACAATAGGATTCCATGTAATAGTGGACTTAATTCTTGATAAATCTGGTGATCTCCTTTTTGGGCTATCTGTATTATAATGAACATCAAAACTTTTTTTAAAAATTACCTTATTTGTATTTGATTTAATCACTCTTTTACCCACTTTAAGAACTAGATCTGCTAACTCTTTCATCGTAATCTCAATCTCATCATTTCCAACATTAAATGCTAAAAATTCTTCAGGTTGTTTAAGTAAAAGTAACAATATTGCAGATACTGCATCAGAAACATAACAGAAAGATCTAGTCGATTTCCCATCACTAAAAATTTCAATATCTGAGTTATTTAAAACAGACTTTATACAATCTGGTACTAGTCTTTTATCATCTAAATTTTGACCTGGACCAAATACATTAAATGGCCTGATTGTATTAACTGCAAGTTTGTACTTTGTTTTATAGACATATGCAAGTGTCTCTGCAATTCTTTTTGATTCGTCATAACATGCTCTTGGACCTTCACAAGAAACATTTCCATTAAACTGTTCATTGGTAGGTATGTTGTTATTGTCTGGGTCACCATAAACCTCACTGCTACTCATTATAACAACATTAGTAACTTTTTTTAAAACAGCCAGCTTCAAAACATTTCTCGTTCCAGAAACATTTGCATCTAGCGTTTCGAGGGGATAAATTCTATAGATGGATGGTGAAGCTATACTTGCACCGTGAATTATGTAGTCCACATCATTAATATTAACACTTTTACTTACATCAGTATTGTAGAACTTTATTTCATTTTCATTGATTAAATGTTTTAATCTTGTTTTTTTGCTGGAAGAAAAATTATCCATTGCGTGAACAAAGCATCTGTTGGAAGGTTCTAGGGATTTGTTCCATTGATTAATTACATCAACAAAATAGCTACACAAAAAACCATTTGCTCCTGTAATAAGTAGACTTTTATTTTTGAGATAATCTAATGAACTACCAACTCTCTTAATTATGTGAGAACAATCTTCTTCAATTATTTTGGAGTAATTTGACATTTATTACCAAATTTTCCAATCAGCTTTTTTGTCTTTCCATAAAGATTCCAAAAGATGTTTATCTCTCAAAGCATCCATACATTGCCAAAATCCATGATGTTTGTATGCCGACAGTTTTTTTTCTTTTGCAATTTTTTCAAGCACATCCACTTCTAAGATATCATTATCAGATTTGAGAAAGTCAAAAATCTCGGGTTCTACTACCATAAACCCACCATTTATCCATCCTTCCTGAATCTGATTTTTTTCTACAAAACTCTTAATTTTGTCTCCTTCAAACTCTATACCTCCAAACCTCGCCGGAGGTCTTACAGCAGAAATGGTAACAATAGATTTTTGAGATTTATGAAATGAAATTAACTTATTTAAATCTATGTTACTTAATCCATCTCCATACGTAAGTAAAAACCTTTGATTACCAATAATATTTTGTAACCTTTTTACCCTTCCTCCTGTCATAGTATTAAGTCCAGTTTCAACTAAATGAATTTTCCAGTCTTCTGAGAAATCTCTGGGTTTTGAAATATTTTTTTTCTTAAAATCTAAATACATATCACCACTAATCTGAGAATAATTAAGAAAATATGTTTTTATCATTTCTGCCTTATAACCTAAGGCAATAACAAATTCATTAAAGGTAAAAGCTGAATAATATTTCATTATATGCCATAGTATTGGCATTTCCCCTATTTCAACCATCGGTTTAGGCTTGATAATAGTTTCTTCACTCAATCGAGTTCCAAAACCTCCTGCAAGAATTAATACTTTCATATGTTTAATTTGATTAAAACTTATCACAGGCTTTTAACTAAAAGAAGAGAAATAAAGAATATTTTTTTGTTACTATGTATTTATCGAATTTTGTATCTTAAGTATTTATTAGAAATTTATTTCTTTTTACATATTTCAATAAGAAAGTTTCTCCTCTTATTTTATAGTATTAAATTTTAAAAATAAAATAGTATTACCTTCTCAAAAAATGATACAAATTTTCTATATTTTACTGATTTAATAAAAAATGATTGATAAATTTAAAGAAAGTATTCATCAAGAGTTTGAAAGATTCATGAGAGATGAAATGGAAGATAGTGAAAAAAAAAGATATATTAAATCTAAGAGATACAAAATTATGATTAAAGAAATATCCAAGATTTTGATAGAAAAAAGTTTAAAGAAAAACTAAAAAAGATCAATAAGTTAAACATTCTTTATTTTTTTTTAAACCAAATATTAATTTAAATTAAAATTAGTAAGAAGATAAGCCAGAAAACTTTAATTATCATGATCGAACTACGAATTCATTTCTTCTGCAAGAGTAGATTTAAAATATCAATAGTTTTATGATTTAGAAATTAAATTCTTAAAAACTTGCAAAATAATTTCAAATCTGGAATAAAAATAACATCAACTAAGATAAAATCTTTGCGCTCGTGCTGAAATTGGTAAACAGACTGGACTTAAAATCCAGCGGAACATTGTTCCTTGTCGGTTCAAGTCCGACCGAGCGCACCAAATGAAAAGTAAATTCTATTTATAAAAAAAAGGGGATTTTTAATCCCCTTATCGTATTAATTTCGGTCAATTTAACTTTTCTAATTAACTTTATTGTTGAGATTATCTGACAAATAGTTAATTAAGTTAAATTGAGTTTCATTTTTAATACTAGACATCAGATCACCTCCTTTAAATTAGTTAATAATTTTTATATAGTACAAATTTTTAAAAAGTAATTCAAATGTAAATTTAATTGATTATATGTGTTATCAATCTTTAAACTGTAAAATCTTTTGTAAAGAAATTTTTATTTATTTTATTTATGAAAAAATTCCTACCTCTTATAATTTTTTGCGCAATTATATTTTATGGATTTTATGAAAGTTATAAAAATAAAGTTGAAAAATATCCAAAAATATTTAATACAGAAAATACCTTTGATTAATACTATTTTGATTTTTTTAAGAAAGTTCTCTTTTTATTTTTTTATTTATCTTTTTTCATATTGTTTTTTTATATTTCCCTATGAAGCATTATATTATCTATACTTTGGAAACATAATAGGAATTAATTCTTTTCTAATCAACTTTTGTATAACAACAATAGTTATTTCTTATTTTCGATCAGTTATAAGGCTTTCTTTTTTAAGGTATTTAATACATTATGGAATTGGAATAGGTTTTATAGGATTTTTCATTTTAATCTTCGGGCTTTTAATCAATATAATCTTTACTGGAAACTCTGAGAAAATTGCTCTGATATGTCTAAATATTCATATTTTCTTAATTATTCTAAGTATAAAAAATGGAAATACAATTTATCTCAAAACATTAGATATTAGAACTGATAAAAAGATAAAAACTGATATAAATCTTATTTTTTTAAGTGATCTTCATTTAGGATCTAATTCAAAAAATCATTTAAAAAAAATTATTAAAAAAATAAAACAAATTAAATATGATTTGCTTTTAATAGGTGGGGATATGATTGATTCAAGCAAATTTAATCTTGGTAATTTAAAATTATTTTTTGAAATCAGCAAACCCATAATATTTGTATCAGGAAATCATGAATACTATTTAAATAATTTTAAAGAAAAACTTTCTTCGCTAAAAGAATATAATATTAATTTTCTAAACAATATGTCTTTCAAATACAAAGAACTTAATATCATCGGTATTAGTGATGATATCAATCTTAATACAAAAGAAAATCTTACTACAAAATTATTAAAAAGGAATTTTTTTAATTTAGTTTTGGTACATAAGCCTTGTTTATGGGATTTTTTACCAAGCTCAATTGATTTAATGCTATCTGGACACACTCATAATGGCCAAATTTTCCCATTTAATTTAATTGTTAAATTAAAGTATAAATACATCTTCGGTTTATACAAAAAATCAAATTCCAAACTATATGTTTCAAGTGGTTCTGGTTGTTGGGGACCAAGAATGAGGTTAGGATCTAGAAATGAAATAGTTTATATTAAATTAAGAAAAAAATAGATTTAACGTTTTTTCCACTTTTTTCCTGTCAAAAGATCATGCACGTAAGTATTTCCCTTCTTATCAAATTTAGTTTGGTACCTTATTGAATCAAAATTACTGATTACAATATTTGCAAAAACGAAGATACTTGACAATGTCAAAACTTGTTTCTTTTTTCTAAATAAGAACAGGAGTACTTGTCCTGAGACAAGAAAATAAATAAACATAAATTTACCATTGAAAAATTTAATTATAACTTAGTAACTCAATATGTTAAATTTATAATAAGAATGTCACATATTCATAAAATTTATAAGAGCATTAAAAAGAATATTGCCAACCTATTATCGAATTTACACTATCTGACATTTGAATACCTCTTAAATTTTGGTAGACCGGGAATATAAATTCAATACCTAATCTATTATTTTTCATGAACTCTTTATGATTTATAAAATTTAATCCAAAACCAAATTCTAATTTGTTGTAACCTTGATTTCGACTATCCATTGCTGGACTCATTCTTTTGTTCATTTCATTATCAGAACCAAACATTTTTTCTTGGTATTTGTAATTAATTTTTAAAGATGTTGATAAATTTTTTAACCAACGATAAGAAATCCATGTCTTTAAATCAATTAAATTTCCATAATGATAACCTTTTGAATTATGTTTAGAAAAGTTTGTTTTGAACAAAATCTGTTCACCAATCTTAAATTTTCCTAAATTATTCACATTATTTAAAAATATGAAAGGATCAAGAGTTCCTGTTCCATTCTGCATTGCATATCCAAGACGCGCATTCGATGAAGCAGGTGTAACATCTCTTTTATCAATACTACCAGTTGGAATGCTTAACCCAATACCCAATATCGCATCCTGATGATTATCTTGTAGTATTTTAATAAGGCCAGAAATCCTTATATCTCCAATACCGCTTGAATTTACATCAAATCTTGAACTTCCCGACATCGGCATTCTTTCTTGTTTCATTTCTTTCTCAACATAATTTGTCATCAACATTAGTGTTAAATTGTTATTAGGCGCATACATAGCTCCAAACATGTGCATATCCATCCTCATTTCAACAGGTGAGTTCATATATGTACCAGAATTATCTGAGGCTGAATTTGGTGAAGCCATAGCCTCCCTAAGGGCTATTTTTTTTTCTCCATTTAATAAACCATGCATTCTCATGTTACTAAAACGATATGAAAACATTACTTCACCTTCATTGTGCATATGCTCACCCATTATAGAAATTGGCCCATGGCTGTCTGAAATATGAAGTTCGTCAGCGTGGGAACTTATAAAAACACTCAAAAAAAGTGTTAAGAATATTAAAAACATTATCTCTCCTTAATTAGATTTAAAATTAAATTTTGTAAAATTTTAATATGGGGGAGAGTTTGATTTTGGTTGTATCTTAGGATTGTGCCTTAAATATGTTTTAAATAATAATTTTTTTACATCTAACTTTAGTAAATTTGAACAGTATTTATTGTTGTTAAGATAATCTAATTCAGATAATACACAAAGATTGCAATGATTATTGTTACTATTTTCTTCATTAGAAGAACAAAAACCATCAGGGTTTATATTTATGAAGTTTTTTGCTACAGAGTTTTGTCCGTATAATAGAAATAAAAAAATAAATATTTTAAAAAAGATTTTACTATTTAACATAATAAAGTAAAAACGCAAAACTAATATTACCTTATTATAACATATTATTTTTGAATAATGCTAGTTAACATTAACATGAACTCACATAAGTTATTATCATTAAAGAATTGGACTATGTTTTATCCAAATATATTCTTGATATTTGAGATTGGGTTTCTTAATCTCTCATATACTTTTTCAATAAAACCAATGTGTGTTGACAATTTAGAATCTAGTTCATTTATACTAGATTGAAGCTTGTTAATTTTAGCTTCTAACTTTTTAATTCTTGCAGCATCAAGGGTATCAATCTTTTTCATAGTTAAGATTTAATCATACTCTGCAAACTATTCAACCAAATTTCTACTAATTTTTATTAAACTTTAGAAATACCTGACGTTATAGTTGTATGTTCCACGTATATTTTAAATTATTTATTTACCTTTACTTACTAATAATTTTTAGTATTTTTTTCTTTATTACATTTTATAAACCAAAAAAAGAAGAAAATAAATTTGAAAAATCTTATTCAAAAAAATATAATATATTATAATTTTTGAGTATTTCATTGTGTTTTTTTTTCTTAAGGTAATATTTGCTAGCTTAATAATTTCTTTTGCTAGTTGGTTATCATTTAAAAAACCCGCGACCGCAGGTTTTATTGTTGCTCTGCCATTAGTAAGCATTATAACGATTTTGTTTTCTTACTTGGAATATAAAGATTTCGAAAAAACTATTATATTTTCTAAGAATATTCTAATAGCTATTCCTTTATCTGTAACATTTTTTATTCCATTTTTTTTAGCAAAGATACTGGGACTAAATTTTTGGTTTACATATTCGTTGGGTCTCTTAATTTTATTTTTAGCGTATATTCTACATAAATACCTTAGCAATTTTTTATAAAATAAAATAATGTTTGAATTTATTAGACTGATAAAACACCTCTCAAAAATTTTTTTATTTTTTTTTTGTTTTTTTTTTTTAATAAAATCTATATTTAAATTTATTTAGCTCTGTTATATTAAATGAAAATTAACTTAAATCATGGAAAAAAAATTTATTGATTATGGTCAAAGAATAAACAAAGCTCTTCTTCAAGTTGTAAGAGACATATTAATGGACCTATCGGAATTAAAAATTTCATCTAATCATTGCTTTTACATTACTTTTGATACAGGATATAAGAATGTAGAAATTAGCAAATCATTAAAAAAAGATTATCCAAAAGAGATGACAATTATTCTCCAAAATCAATTCTGGGATTTGCTCATATCTGAAGAATCTTTTAGCGTTACTCTTTCTTTTAATAGAAAACGAGAAAATCTAACTATACCTTTTGAATCAATCAAAAGATTTAATGATCCCTTCGTAAAATTTAGTTTAGAACTTGATATAAGGAATAAAGTTAAATCTGACTATAAACACTCTAAAGATAAAAATGTTGGTAATAGTTCAAACAGTAAAATTGACAAAAATATAGTTTCACTTGAAAATTTTAGAAAAAAGAAAGACTGACATGGAAAAGAAATTTAGAGAAGAGTATGACTCAATAGGGAAAATAAAAGTTCCCCAAAACAAATACTGGGGTGCTCAAACTCAAAGAAGTCTTAAAAATTTTAAAATAGGAAACGATTTAATGCCGATTGAAATTGTTTATTCTTTCGCACTACAAAAAAAAGCCGCGGCAATTAGTAATATTGCTTTAAAAAAATTAGATATAAATCTTGGTGAAAAAATCATCGAAACATGTGATGAAATTTTATCTGGAAAACATGACGATCACTTCCCACTATCTGTTTGGCAAACAGGTTCTGGGACACAAACCAATATGAATGTAAATGAGGTGATTGCAAATAGATCAAACGAATTATTTGGTGAAAAATTAGGTAAATATAGTCCCATTCACCCTAATGATCATTGTAATATGGGCCAATCTTCCAACGATTCTTTTCCAACTGTTATTCACTTAACTATCATTGATATTACAAAAAAAAAATTAATTCCGTGTTTAAAAAAGTTTATAAAAAAATTAGAAGAAAAAAAAAGAGAATTTGATGAAATAATAAAGATCGGGAGAACTCATTATCAAGACGCTACACCACTTACTCTTGGAAGTGAATTTGGGGCCTTTGAGTCACAGGTAACTAATAGTTTAATGCGGATTGAAAAAGCTCAAGAGGAATTATTATATCTTGCGCAGGGTGGAACTGCTGTTGGAACGGGATTAAATTCATCAAAAGATTTTTCTAACGGATTTCTAAAGGCATTAGAAAAAATGACTGGTATAAAATTTAAAAAGAGTAAAAATTACTTTGAATCTTTATCCTCTCATGAACCAATACTAAATTTTTCTAGTGCAATAAATACACTCGTATCAGCATGTTACAAAATTGCCAATGATATAAGACTTTTATCATCTGGACCAAGATGTGGAATTAATGAGATAACAATTCCTGCTAATGAGCCTGGTTCTTCTATAATGCCAGGTAAAGTAAATCCAACACAGTGTGAGGCCTTAGCACAAGTTTGTATTTTTCTTCAAGGAATCCACTTTTCTGTGAGCAACGCATCAAGTCAAGGATCACTTCAATTAAATACAAATAAAACACTTCTTGCCTTTGCGATGATAAAATCAATAAATTTAATTAATGATGCAATTAATTCATTTGTCGATAATTGTTTATTTGGAATAAAGGCAAACGAAGAACAAATATTAAAAAACCTCAATAATTCTCTAATGCTAGTAACAGCATTAAATCCAAGCCTAGGATACTCTAAATCTGCTGAGATAGCTAAGTTGGCATACGAAAAAAAAATTACACTAAAAGAAGCTGCAAAAAAGCTAAATTATTTGGACTATACGGAATTTGATAAAATAGTAGATCCCAAAAATATGATATAAATAATTAAAATATATTTTCGAAAATCTCCTTTAAATTATCAGTTTTTTCTTTATCTAAATTTTCAAATATTTTTTTTGGATCAATAGTTATCTCGTTTGTATTTTTTAAGATAATATTTAATCCTTTTTCTATAATTGAATTTTTCAAATAATTTAAATCATAATTATATTTGAGATTATCTATTGGACCAATTATCTGTAATGGAAATGAAGGAAAATCAGAAAAATTTTTATTTAAAAGTTTTATATTATTGTCCATTTTTAAAATATTTTTATTTAAATCTAAAAAACCATTACCTCTCATCTCAAAATTAATATCTTTTACCATTAGATTTTTTATGCTTAATTTATTTGACAATAAGTTCAGATCAGAACTTATAAAAGTTAATTTTGAGCTACCATTTGTATTTTTTATTTCAACTAATTTGAGTATATCATCCAAAGAAGATATTTCTTTTATTTTTAAAAATAATGTATTGAGATTGATGCCTTTGAGAGATGGGTTCTCAATAAAAATTTTTGATTTAAAGGATAGTTTACTCAAAAACTCATCACCAAAAAAAAAATTATTTTTTAAAAAATTGAATTCTATTTTAGATTTACCTCCATATAGACTATATTTTGAATCACCCAGCAAAAAATCAGGAATTATATAATCTTTTAGAAAACCTGAACCTGTAATTTTTTTATTTTTTACATCGATATTTGCATTCATCATTAGATTGGAGTTATTTATTTTCGTTTTTATGTCTCTTATTTTAAAGTAATCTTCATTTCCTTGAATAAAAAACTTGGAGTCTTTTAGTGTAAGACCTTTAGCGGTTATTTTTTTTATTAAAAAAAAAATTTCAAATTCTGTAGTATTCGAATTTGAATTTACAAAAAATCTTTTAGAACTAAATTTTTCAAATCTTTGGTATAGTCCAAAATTAAATGAATTTAAATTAATAGAATCTGAAACTACATCACCAAATAACCTTATTTTATGTTTTCTCTCAGCATTAAGGTTCCATGTTATCATTTCTTTGCTTGTGTTAAGTTTTTGATTGAGCAAAATATCAAAATTTATCAAATCATTTGTTTTTAATTTAAAATCAAATTTAGAATCAAATTTCTTGAAATTTAAATTTCCCTCAATTATTTTATCTTCATTTTTTTTATTGTAAGTAAAATCTAAATCTTCAATTAAATAATTATTGTTTTGAAGTTGGAAAAGAAACTCGCCATCTCTTGTAACAATTTTTTCTACATTTTCAAAAAAAAAATTTTGTTTACTTATTGCAATATTGATATTCCTCTTTAATTTTTCAGTCTGAACATTTTCATTTAATCCTTCTTTGGAAAGAATAATTTTTGGATATACAAAATCCAATCTCGTAATTTTTGGTTTGCCTTTGATTATTGATGACCAATTAGAAATTAAATTAATATTTTCTACTTTAAGAAATAAATTTAAATTATCTATTTGATTTGAAAAGGTTAGATTATTAATTTCCACATTTGGGTATGGGAAAAGCGAAAATGATGAATTATCATCAAAATCTACTTGATAATTATTATTGTTTATTATTTGTTTTTTTATAGAATTAACAATCTCTTGCTTATCAACAAGTGATAGGAGAATTGAAAATAATGCTACAATAAGAAAAACAAAAGAAAAAAAATAAATTAAAAATTTTTTCATCTAACTTATTTGTTTGACTTCAGAATTCTCGGTCTATGTGGCCCTGATAAAACTATAAATTTTTCGTTATTATTTGAATCTCTAAAAGAAAGAAAAGATGGGGACTGGTTTATACCTTTCCAAATCTCATATACCTGAAAGGCTTGTTGTTGGAATCTCTTTCCATTAAACCAATTATCCTCTGCTATAACATATGCAGCAGCTCCGCCCATATGTTTGACTTCTTTAAATGTTTTTACATTAATTGCACTTTCTATAGCCTTACTCATTTCTAAAACACGTTCTTTAAATTCTTCAAATATCAAATTATAGTTTTTCTTACCTATTGATTCTTCAGGTTTTTTAGAAGTAAAATCAACACTTAAAACCCATCCCACTAATCCTGTTTGTTTATCTGTTACTTGTATCCAGTCTCCGTTTTTTTTTATAGACAACATTTCATGCCCCATTTCGAGAGGGTAAATTACAGATGCATCTAAGCTTGGGTTTATATAAAAGTTAGTAAGGCTTTTCCCATTAAAAATTTGTTCTGATTTCAATATATTTAATGATATAAATACAAAAAAAATGACAATTAAATATCTCATGACGCTTCCTCAAAAATGACAGTTAAAATTTTAAAACAATATAATTCCCAAAATTTTGATAATAGGTCAAAAAATACAAAAATCAAATATATAATTCTTCATTACACAGAAACAGATAATCTTATACAGGCTGTAAATATTTTAAGTGATAAAATCAGAAAAGTAAGTTCTCATTATGTTATTGACCAAGACGGCATGATCTATCAATTAGTTGATGATTCTCTGAGAGCCTGGCATGCTGGATTATCTTATTGGAAAAAAGATATTAATTTAAATGACAATTCGATTGGGATAGAAATCGTAAATAAAGGAGAGCCATCTAAGAATAAATTTTCTGATTTACAAATTGAAAAACTTATTGCTCTTCTTCAATTTCTTATACATAAATACCAGATCAGTAAATATAATATACTAGGACATAGTGATGTGGCTCCTACTAGAAAAATTGATCCAGGAATATTTTTTCCTTGGAAACAACTATTTTCTTTTTCCATTGGGCTTCCAATTTATTCGAATTACAGAAAAATTAATCTTAGGCCTCTTGACGAATTAACTTTACAAAAGTTTTTTAACAATCTCGATTATATAGGTTATAGTCAAATTGAAATTAAAAAGAATTTAAATAAAAAAAATTTGTCAATTGTTAATGCATTCCATAGACACTTTTACCCAATATTGTTAAATAAGGACCCAAATTATACTAGTTTTGAAATTTCTGAAAAACTTAAACAAGATATCAGAAAAAAGGTTTGATTTTTAGTTATTTAAAAATTATAAAAAGTTTACTAGATGGTTGTATGGCTGCCTTTTAAGGAGGAAAGTCCGGACTCCACAGAGTAACAGTGCCGGGTAACACCCGGCGAGGGTGACCTTAGGGAAAGTGCCACAGAAAATATACCGCCTTAGGGTAAGGTTGAAAAGGTAAGGTAAGAGCTTACCGCATTGATGGTAACATTAATGGCAGGGTAAACCCCATTGGGAGCAAGTCTAAGCAGGCAAAGTCTTTTGACAGCTTTACTCTGAGTTTTGCCAGGTAAGACGCACAGAAGTAATTGGTAACAATTATCTCAAGATGAATAGCCATAATACTTTTTAAGTAACAGAATCCGGCTTATAGACCATCTAGTTTTTTTTATTTTTTTGTTGCTATTTTGGTATAAAATACCATAATATCCCATAGAATCCCAATTTGGAATTTTATGGCACTATTTTTATCAACTATTCAAAATAAAATTGATTCTAAATCAAGAGTTTCTGTACCATCAACATTTAGGAATTCTTTGAATAAATTATCTTTTAAGGGAATAATAGCATTTCCCTCATATTCGCATCAGTCAATAGATGCATGTGGAATTGATAGGATGGAAGCTCTTGCTAATAGTATTGATGATGAAAGCAATTATTCAAAGGAAGAATTTGAATTAATCTCTTTATATTTTAGTGAAGCAGAAGAAATACCGTTTGATAAAGATGGAAGAATCATCTTACCAAAAAAACTTCTTGATCATGCAGATATTTCAAAAAATGCACTATTTGTTGGACTAGGTCCTACATTCCAAATCTGGAACCCCGATTTATATGAAAAACAAAAAGTTTTAACAATTAAAATAGCTAAGGAAAAAAAACTTAACCCCAGACTAAAACCAATTCCAAAAGGAATTCTAGAATAAGGAGCTAAAATGACACTTCATCTAAAAATGCCGGCAAAAGCTAATAATTTATCACCAAAAATTTCAGTAATAGGAATTGGTGGTGCAGGGGGAAATATTATTAATAGCATGATTGACTATAATGTTTCTGGTGTTTCTTTCCTGAATGTTAATACGGATAGTCAACAGTTGAAACACTCAAAGGCTGAGGAAACTTTACAACTTGGTCCTAATTGTACTCAAGGATTAGGAGCAGGTGCTGATCCAGATGTTGGAAAAGCTTCTGCAGAAGAAGTTGTTAATGAAATTCAAGAGTATCTTGATGACGCAAATATGGTATTTTTAACTGCAGGAATGGGAGGAGGAACCGGGACAGGTGCTTCGCCAGTTGTTGCTAGGGTTGCAAGAGATATGGGAATTTTAATTGTTGGTGTTGTCACAAAACCTTTTGAAATGGAAGGTAAAGTAAAAATGCAAAGAGCAGAGGAAGGAATTCGAGAATTACAAAAATATGTTGATAACTTAATTGTAATACCAAATCAAAATATTTTTCATTCTGCCAAGCCAGAAACCACTTTTACAGAAGCATTACAACTTGCAAATAATGTTTTAATTGATGGTGTAAGAAGTATTATTGACTTGATGGTTAAACCAGGCATTATGAATCATGATTATTCTGATGTAAGAGCTGTCATGAGTGAAACTGGTAAGGTTCATATGGGCACTGGTATTGCTGAAGATAATGAACGTTCATTAAAAGCAACCGAAGAAGCAATTTTGAACCCATTGTTAGAAAACAATTCAATGTCAGGGGCTAGAGGAGTATTAGTAAATATAACTGGTGGCGAAGATGTAACATTACTTGAGGTAGATCAAGCGTTACATAAAATAAAAGAAGAATCTGACGAAAATGCTAATATTATTTGGGGAATTACAAAAGACGAAGCATATAGTGGAAAATTCAAGATATCTGTTATATCAACAGGAATAGACTCTGAAACATTTGGTAATAGAATTAAAACAGAAAACAAAGTTAAAATTGATAATGTTGATGCATTTATAGACAAAAATAACAACTTTATAGAGAAAGATAACAATAATGAAACCTCAGTCCCTAAGTTTCTAGTTGAGCTAGAAAATCCAAAATTAAACCAAGACTATAACCAAGATCAAGGGGCACACGAACTAAAGATTAAAGAGTTAGAAAATAAAGCTAAAGAGTTTAAAGAAGAAGATGAGAAAAAAATTGAATCATCATTTTTTGAAAGAATTTTTGGAAATAAAAAAAATAAAGATGAAGACAAGGTATCCAGTGTAGTTAAAAAAAATGTAGGAGTATTTGATGATCAAGAAAAAGAAGAATTAGAAAAAATGGAGGGAGAACGCTCATTATTTGATTCAAAAAGAATTACAGAAAATTCAAATCTCAACTTAGATAAGAATATCGAAGAAAGTGCTATTGAGTCAGATGAAGTTTCTTTAAAGACATCAGATGATGAACTTCTTCAAATACCTGCATTTCTAAGAAGACAAGCAAACTAAGGATAGTGGACAAATTTACTCACACTCCAGTGATGGTGGATGAAGTGATGAAAATTTTAGAGCCTAGTTCAAAAAAACTATATGTTGATGCAACTTTCGGGCAAGGTGGATATACTAAAGAAATATTTAAAAATTGTTATAATTGTAAGATTATAGCTATTGACAGAGATCCAAATTCAAAAAAATATATTAAACAATACCAGTCAAGTTATAAAACAAAATTCTTTTTCTTTAACAAACGGTTTAGTCAACTAAGAAAAATAATTAATAAATTTGGAGAAAAAATTGACGGAATTGTATTTGATTTAGGTCTGTCTAATACTCAGTTAGATGATCCTTCCAGAGGATTTTCTTTTAATTCGAACGGACCATTAGATATGAGAATGGGTAATCAAAATGATAGTAAAATTACTGCAGAAAAAATAATTAATGAATTTAATGAAAAAGATTTGAGTGATATTTTTTTTAAATTTGGGGAAGAAAAAAAATCGTTTAAGATTGCTAGAGCAATAATTTCAGAAAGAAAAAAAAATAAAATAACCTCTACACTCCAGTTATCAGAAATTATAAATAGCTTAGGTCTCAAAAAAAATTATAAAATTAATAGTGCTACAAGATCATTTCAAGCACTAAGAATATTTATTAATGAAGAGCTTAATGAACTGCAAGATACACTAAAATGTATTCCAAGTATTTTGAACAAAGATGGTAAGATTGTAGTTGTTTCTTTTCATTCACTTGAGGACAGGATTGTTAAAAATTTTTTTAAAGAAAACAGTGGTATTTTTTATAATAATTATAGGAATAATCCTCCCAATATTACTCATAAAACTCAAACGCTGTCAATTATTACAAAAAAACCTTTATTACCTAAATTTAGTGAAATAAAAAGAAACCCTCGTTCTCGTTCTGCTAAATTAAGAGCTGCAAAAAAAATATGATTAAAATTTTTTCTTACTTGATATCTGTCTTAATAATTTTAAATTTTCTTTTGCATTTTGGCTTAGAAAAACAAGAAAAAAAAATTCAAAAACTTAATCAAGAGTACCAAAATATATTAAAAGAGATGCAACTAATAAAAATTAATTTTGCTTTTTTGACACGTCCAGAAAACTTAAAAAATATTAACAAAAAATTATTTTATTTAGAACCCTATGATTTATCAAATGTTACAATAATGGATAATCCTAAAAATGAATAAATCAAGAAGAATTAAATATGACAATATAATTCCAAAAACATTCTCCTTTGATTCAAAATTCATAGATTTTACAGACGACAAAAAGCTTATACAAAATAGTCAGGTTTCGGAAGTTTTAAATCTTGGTAAAAAAAGATTGTCTATTTTTTCCTATTTAATATTTATTCTTATGGCGTTATTAATTGTAAAATCATTCAAATACTCAACAAAAAATTACTTATTAATTAAATTATCAGAAAATAAAGATAATTTAATGAGAGGAATGATACTCGATAGAAACAATAATGTCATATCTGGTTCAATTCCTGTAAAAGATTTGTATTTAGAACCCAATAAAATTCTTGATAATGTAAATTTTATTGATCAGGTAAGATTAATTTTTCCTGATATTAAAATCGAGAAGATAAATAATATAATTAAATCTGGAAAATATAGATTATTAAAAAAACATCTTAGTAAAACAGAGGAAGTAAAAATATTAAAGTTGGGAGAGCCGGCACTAAAATTTCAAGAATCTCAAAAAAGGATATATCCTCAAAATAATTTATTTTCTCAAGTTACTGGATTTGTTTCAAAGTATGGGGTACCAAAAAGCAAATTAGAAAAGAGTCAAAATCAAAATCTTGAAAAAGGACAAAATATTTATCTTACTTTAGATGCCAAGCTCCAAAATATTTTTTACGAGGAGCTAAAAAGTGGGATGGAAAAATTTAACGCTAGAGCTGCAGCTGCAATAATGATGGATGTTAATACTGGAGAGATAATTACAATGCTCTCTTTACCTGATTATAACCCGAATTTTCCAAATAAAATAAAACCTTTTAGTGAAAATAATTTGATTACTTCAGCTCGTTATGAGATGGGTTCCACTTTAAAAACTTTTAATGTTGCAATGGCACTACAAGGTAATATTTCTATTAAAAATCAATTTTTTGATGTTTCTAAACCATATAAGCTATCTAAAAATTATTTAGTTCATGATGTAGTAAAATTATCTAATCAAGCAAATCTCAATGATATTTTCGTTAATTCATCAAATATTGGTAGTATAAAAATATTTGATGAAATTGGACATATCAAACAAAAAGAGTTTTTTTCAAAATTAAAACTAGATAAAAATCTTCAAATTGAAGGTCTAAAAATTATTAGAAATAGGTTACCAGAAAAGTGGAACCAACTAAGTGGACGTAGTTTAAGTTTTGGATATGGTGCATCATTGACCCCAATAAGTCTAGTAAGTACTTACGCTTTGCTCGTAAATGGAGGATATTATGTACAACCTAAAATTCTTAAAAATTTAGAAAATAAGAAAAAAAGGATTTTTTCTGAAACTTTATCAAAAGAAATTAGGGATCTACTTCATGATGTCGTAATTAATGGATCTGGGAAAAAGGCATATGTAAACGGTATTGATATTGGAGGTAAAACAGGAACAGCAAGAAAAACAAATAATAAGAATTATGGTGATAAGGTTATAACATCTTTTGTAGGAGTTTTTCCTATTACTAAACCTAAGTACATAATTTTTATTCTCCTTGATGAACCTCAGAATTTAAATTCAGAAAATCTATACGGAGGAAATACAGCTGCACCAATCTTTTCAAGAATTCTTAAGAGAATTGCAATTGATATTAAAATTTATCCAAAAAAACAACTAAAAAAAGAATTGAAAATCACCAAAAAAAAGAGTTTGTATAATGAAACTTTCTAGTGTGATTTCAAGGTGCCGTGTGGAATCTAAGATTTTATTTAAATCTAATTTTAGCATTAAAGGAATCACTAACAATTCAAAAAAAATGAAAGAAAATTTTATTTTTACTGCAATTCAGGGTAAACAGTTTGACGGGCACAAGTTTATACAAGATTTTTATCATTTAAAGAATTTTGCTATTATTTCAAATTGCAAAAATAAAGTTTTAAAGTATTTAAAAAAAATTCCAGAAAACTTCTCATTAATTGAAACTAATTACCCAATTAAATTATGCAACGAAATAGCTTCTTTAATATACCCAAATAATATATCGGAGAAAATTGCAGTAACGGGTACAAATGGTAAAACAAGCGTCAGTGAATTTGTAAGGCAACTATGGCATATTTATGGTTTTGAATCTGCAAGCGTAGGAACACTTGGAATACAATCGTCAAAAAAACATAAAAAATCAAACCTAACAACCCTTGACGGAATAGACTTTCATAAAACATTATCTAAACTACAAAAAATAGGATGCAAAAAAATAGTTACCGAAGCTTCAAGCATCGGAATAGATCGTTGGAGATTGTTCCCAGCAAAGTTTGACAAGTTGGCTTTTACTAATCTAACAAGAGACCATATAGATTATCATAAAACATTTAGGAAATATCGAGAATCTAAACTAGATCTCTTTAGGAATTATAAAACATCAAATTCATTGGCAATAATTAATTCGGATGATCCTAACTCAACTTTTTTTCTAAAAGAATGTAAGATCAATCGGATAAAAGTTTTAGATTATGGTTTCAATGCTAAATTTCTTAAAATAACAAAAATTCAAATAAAATCTAATTTATCAATCATTAAAATAGAATTAAATAAAAAAGAAATGGAAATTATTCTGAGAACAATATGTGAATTTGATATTCTCAATAAATTTTGTGCTCTTCTCCTAGTAAAAGGAATAAATATAAAAAAAAATGATTTTTCAAACTTAAATAAATTAAGCATGCCTCGTGGAAGATTTGATAAAGTTTTTGATAAACAATTTAAGGTTTACATTGATTATGCTCATACGCCAGATGCATTAAAAAATGTTTTTAAAGGTTTACAAAAAATAAAAAAAAAATATCTTTTTGCACTCATAGGTTGTGGTGGTAACAGAGATTCGGGGAAACGAAACTTAATGACAAAAATTGCTCTAAAATACTGTGATAAAGTAATAATTACAGATGATAACCCACGTTTTGAAAATCCAGAAAAAATAAGGGAAGAAATGCTTTTAGGTATAAATAAAAAAAACCTTACGCGTATCTATAACATTGGTAACAGAAGAAAGGCTATAGAATTTGGAATTAAAAATCTAAAAAAAGATGATATTTTTATTATTACAGGTAAAGGTCATGAAGATTATCAGATTATTAAAAATAAAAAAAAGTATTTTAGTGATTATAAAATAGTTGAAAAGATATTGGGTTAAAATGGAACTTTTCACGTCAGAAGAAATTGAAAGTATATTTAAGAATAAATTTAAAAAAAAGTTATTTTTTAATGAGATAAAAATTAATTCTCGATTAAAATCTAACAACTCTCTCTTTATACCTATTAAAGGAAAAAAATTTGATGGTCACGATTTTATTCACGAAGCCTTTAAAAATGGAGCTACTGCTTCATTAGTAAATTATGATTACTATAAAAAGTATTTAAATAAGACTGAATTCGACGACTTTTTGATACCTGTAGAAGATACTCTTAAATCATTACAATTATTAGCTAAATATTCAAGAATGAGATCTAAATTGAAAAAAATGATTTGTATTACAGGAAGTAACGGCAAAACAACGCTTAAAGATTGGTTGAATCAAGTTTTAAAAAAATATTTTATAACTTATGCTACTCAAGGTAATTTTAATAATCAAATAGGATTACCACTTTCATTGTCAAGAATGCCCAAAAATACAGAAGTTTGTATTTTAGAAGTTGGCACAAATCAGCCAGGTGAAATTGAGTTTTTAACTTCAATTTCTTCTCCAGATATTTCTATTGTCACAAATATTGGAGATGCGCATATCGGAAATTTTAAAAATCGAAAAAATATAGCTATCGAAAAATCAAAAATATTTTCTAGTTTGGAAAAAGGTTTGGCAATAATACCTTATGACAATTTCTATGAAGTATTGATAAATGAAGCTAAGAAAAATAAAAATAGAATTTTAAGCTTTGGAGATTCAAACAAATCTGACGCAAGTATTTTAAATATTTCATCAAACCAATGTGAATCAAATTATAAAGTAGAATTAAAAATATTAGGTAAAAAAATTAAGTTTGATTGGAACTATTTTGGAGTGCACTGGGCAACGAACATCTTAATTATATTAATAATTGCCAAGGAACTAAATCTGTTATTCAATGATGTTTTAAAACAAATTTCAAAACTTAAACCCGAAATTGGAAGAGGATCCTTACATAAAACAAAAATAAATGGAAAAGATATTGTCATAATTGATGATTCATATAATGCAAATCCAAATTCTATGAAAAACTCACTATTAAACTTTTTAAATCTTAAGATTAAAAATCAAAGAAAAATTTGTGTCTTGGGAGACATGTTAGAGCTTGGCAAAAAAATGGAGTTTTATCATAAAGAAATCTCACTGATATTAAATGAATCTGATATAGATTTTGTTATAACTGTAGGAAAGGAGTCTAAGATAATAAGTGAAAATTTAACTAGCTCTATCAAATCAAAACATTTTCCGGATACCAAAAGATTATATAATTTTTTAAATAAAAATTTAATTAAAAATGATTTAGTATTATTTAAAGGATCAAATTCTGTTAAACTTTGGGAAATATGTAAAATTCTTACTTGTGGTTCGTAAATGCTTTATTATTTCTTAATTCCTCTTATAGATTCGTTTAGTTTTTTAAATTTATTTAAATATATAACATTTCGAGCAGGTGGAGCATTATTCACATCATTAATTATTTGTTTTTTAATTGGTCCATATATTATTAAATATTTAAAAAATATCCAAAAAGATGGACAACCTATCAGAAGAGATGGACCTAAACATCATGTTTTAAAAAAAGCAGGAACACCAACTATGGGAGGTACTATGATTTTAATATCTATGATTACTTCTATTATTTTGTGGGCTAATCTTTCTAATTATCTCGTAATTTTAGTTCTGATGATAAGTACTTCATTTGGAATAATAGGTGGAATTGATGATTTTAAAAAAATAAAGTATAAATCATCTCAAGGTGTTAGTGGAAAATCAAGATTATTTGTTGAATTTTTTATTGCCTTTATATTTATTTATTTATTACAACAACAGATTAATCAGGATTTGGTGGGTCTTATAAATATTCCATATTTTAAAGATTTATCAATTGATATTGGTTTTTTTTACTATATTTTTGGCTCTCTAGTTATTGTTGGATCTGCTAATGCTGTTAATCTGACGGATGGACTTGATGGTTTGGCAATTGGTCCATCAATAGTTACTGCTCTATCTTTTGCATTTATAGCTTATTTTTCAGGGAATTATATTTTTTCTAATTACCTTAAAATCCCTTTTGTAAGTGGGAGTGGTGAGCTAGTTATTGTATGTTCTGCTCTTATAGGTGCTGGCCTTGGTTTTTTGTGGTTCAATGCACCTCCTGCAATGGTTTTTATGGGAGATACTGGTTCATTATCTGTAGGCGGAACTATAGGTGCTATTGCAGTAGCTTCAAAACATGAAATCATATTGGTCATTATTGGAGGTTTATTTGTTTTAGAAACTGTATCTGTGATAATTCAAGTTTTTTCATTTAAATTAACAGGAAAAAGAATTTTTAAAATGGCTCCTTTACACCACCATTTCGAACAAAAAGGTTGGTCAGAGCCAACAATAGTTATTAGATTCTGGATTATTTCAATAATTCTGGCACTGATTGGTCTCGCAAGTTTAAAATTAAGATGAAATTTAAAAACCTAGATAAAAAAAAAATTTTCATTGTTGGATTGGGAATTTCTGGTTTATCTCTAGCTAAAAAATTTAAAAAAGAGAAAATTGATTATTTTTGTTGGGATGATAATGAAAGCATCCGTAAAAGTTGTTTAAAGAAAAAATTAAATTTAATTTCACCTGATAAAATAGATTTTAATAAAATAGACTTTTTAGTACTAAGCCCGGGGATTTCGAATGATCATAAAACTGTATCTCTTGCAAAAAAGTATCAATGTGAAATTATTTCAGATATTGAAATGATTAAGTTTATAAGTAATGACGTATTCCTGATAGGAATTACAGGAACAAATGGGAAATCTACAACAACGAAATTAATTGAACATACGATTAAACAAAGTAAAAAAAACTCTTTTTCTGCCGGAAATATTGGAGTTCCTATAAGTAATTTAAAACTTAAACATAACCTATTAACATACTTAATAGTAGAAGCTTCTTCATTTCAACTTGAAAGAATAATAGATCTTAGATTTAATATTTCTGTTCTACTAAATATTACTAATGATCATATTGATAGGCATAAAAATATTAGTAATTACATTGCAGCAAAATCAAATATTTTTAAAAATCAATCAGTTAATGATTTTTCAATTATTTGTATTGATGACCCTATCACCAAAAAACTTGCTAAAGATTTTTCAAAAAACTCTAATTCAAAACTTATTACAATTGGTTCAAAAAATTCTAATAATTGCGATTTTTTCATTGAATTGAAAAAAGATATGCTGGTTATAACTGATAATAAAAAAAATACGATGTTTAGATTTAATAGAAATTGTTGTATTTTGAGAGGCAAACATAATTTACCAAATATACTTGCTTGTTTTGTAATTAGTGAATTACTTCAAATCGATAAACACATTTTTTTAGAAACTTTAAAAAAATTTAAAGGCCTGGAGCATCGATTTGAATATTTTAAAAAATACAAAAATATTGAATTTTATAATGATAGCAAATCAACCAATGTTGAATCATCAAAAATGGCACTTCAAAGCCTAGACAATATATTTTGGATTGTTGGTGGAAGAAAAAAACCTGGTGGCTTGGAAGGAATACACAATTCATTAGGAAATGTGTTGAAAGCATTTATATTCGGAGAATGTAAAGAAGACTTTAATAAGTATTTATCAAATTATCTAGATACCGAAACCTTCGAAACTCTAGATACAGCATTAGAGCAGGCAATATTGGTTGCCTTAGAAAAAAAAAAATTAATAAATATTTTACTATCACCAGCATCTGCATCTTTTGATCAGTTTAAAAATTTTGAACAAAGAGGTGTATATTTTAAAAAAATAGTTAAAAAAATGGTGTCAATATGAACTCATTTTTGTATCAAATCAAATTGTGGTGGTTATCTTTGGATAGATGGATTGTTTTTTCAATTATATTACTGATGATAATTGGAATTTTTTTAATATTGAGTAGCTCTTCTATTTATGCGAATAGATTAGATATTAGCGAAAACTATCTTATTAAACGGCATCTTATTATACTTCCAATATGTATTTTTATAATGATAATTTTAACTAATCTTTCTGTGGAAAAAATTGTTATATTTTCTTTTATTATTTTTTCAGTCTCTCTAGTATTATCGATAATACCAAATTTTGTGTCTTATGAGATAAAAGGAGCTAGTCGTTGGATAAGTATTTATGGTTTTTCAATACAACCATCAGAATTTTTAAAACCAACATTTGTTATTGTAACTGCAACACTTTTAACAAGATTTCAAAAAAAAAAAGATAATTCATTAAAAATTAACGTATTTTTATTATCCTTAATTGGTTCAGTACTTTTTTTTCAGCCTGATTTTGGAATGTTTTTGTTAATTTTATTAACTTGGTTTGCACAATTAATACTTTTTGGAGTATCCAAAAAAATAATATTTTTATTATTATTTTTGAGTCTAATTATTATAATTTTAGCATATGTCACACTTGATCATGTGAAATTTAGAATTGATAATTATTTGCAACCAGCCACAGGTGATAATTATCAAATACACAAATCAATAGATTCTTTTACAAATGGGGGTTTCTTTGGACAAGGGCTGGGGGCTGGGGAAGTTTCTCGCTTCTTGCCAGATGTTTATTCTGATTTCATTTTATCACTCGCTGCTGAAGAACTAGGGCTAATTTGTGTATTAATAGTTATTATTCTTTATACATTTATATTTTACAGATCTATTTATCACTCAACTAGAAAAAATGACATTTTTTATTTTTTATCAATTTCTGGTTTAGCAATCATATTTATTTTGCAGACTATGATTAATATTTGCTCAACGCTAAATTTGATTCCAACTAAGGGAATGACTCTTCCATTTTTGTCATATGGAGGATCATCATTAATATCTTGCGCAATATTAATTGGCTTTATACTTTCACTATCTAAAATAAAATATGAAAAAGTTTAAAAAACTCTTTTTTTGCACTGGAGGAACGGGAGGTCATGTTTTTCCAGCCATATCATTATATGAAAATTTTAATGACTCTAATCATCAAATAATTTTTTTAACTGATAAAAGATGCGAATATATTTTAAAGGAAAATGGAATTGATTATAAAATAATTAATTTTACTACTTTTAACAAAAAAATATTTTTGTGGCCTATTTCTTTTTTTAAAATCATCAAATCCATATTCGAGTGTGTGCGATTATTTTTAATGGAAAAACCAGATACTGTTGTTGGTTTTGGCAGTTATGTTTCATTTCCTGGTTTAATATCAGCAAAATTATTAAAAATTCCAACTATCATTCATGAACAAAATGCTGTGATGGGTAAATCAAATAGAATACTATCAAAAATCGTAGATTATATAGCACTTTCATACAAAAATACTAAATTTTGTAAAATTAATAAAAAAGTGTTTTATACTGGCATGCCAATTAGAAGTATTTTTTATAAAAAGAAAATAAAGAGAAATAGATATAAAAAACAAATTTTAATAATAGGTGGAAGTCAAGGAGCGAAAGTATTTTCAACTTTAATTCCAAATATATTTAAAAAACTTGATAGAAGATTAAAAGAAAAAATTTTTATATGTCAGCAAACTCAAATCAATCAAAAAAAAAATTTACAAAATATTTATAAAGACCTTAATATTGAATTCAAACTAGAATCTTTTTTTAAAGATATTTATGATGAAATGCATAATGCAGATTTAATTATTTCAAGATGTGGTTCATCTTCACTTGCCGAAATTGAAACATTCTCAACCCCGGCATTCCTTTTTCCATTACCACATTCAAAAAATAATCATCAGTATGAAAATGCTAAAAGATTTTCTGAAAAAAATGAATGTGTAATATTTGACGAGACAAATTTGAATGAAAGTAAATTTATTAAGGAATTGAAGAAAAAAATAATTAATAAAGCTTCAAAAAAACTATATAAAAAAAATAGTAAAAATCTGAAATTAAAAGATTTAGTACTAAGGACATTAAGTACGTAAAATGATTTTTGAAAGATATAAAAAAGTTTTTTTTGTTGGAATTGGTGGAATCGGAATGAGTGGGGTTGCTGAAATTATGCATAATTTGAATTTCGACATTTCGGGGAGTGATAAAAATGAAAATTCGAATACTATTAGACTAAAAAAAATCGGTGTAAAAATTAATATAGGTCACGGAAAGAAAGGAATAAAAGGATCTGATTTAGTAGTTTTCTCATCTGCAATTAAAAAAAATAATAAAGACATAATCGAAGCTAGAAAGAATAATATTCCAACTATTTCAAGAGCAAAAATGCTTGCAGAGATTTTAAGATTAAAATACTCAATCACAATTTCTGGTTCACATGGAAAAACTACAACTACGTCAATTATTTCAAGTATATTTGAGTATGCAAATTTGGATCCTACAATTATAAATGGTGGAATAATAAATAAATACAACACAAACGCTAAATTGGGTAAGGGTAAATGGATAATTGCAGAGGCGGATGAATCTGATGGATCATTCACACATCTGCCTTCAACAATAGGAGTAATAAATAATATTGATCCTGAACACTTAGATTTTTATAAAACTTTTGATAATCTTAAAGACGCTTTTTTAACATATGGACAAAATATTCCTTTCTTTGGTTTTTTATGTATTTGTAAAGATGATAAAAATATAAAATCTATTTGCAAAAATCTTAAAAACGTAAGAACAATATCTTATGGAATTTCAAAATTTTCTAATATCAGCTGTTCAAATATAAAAATTATCTTTAGAAAAAATACTTATTACTCATGCTTTGATGTAAGAATTAATTGGTTAAAAAAATATATTATTAAAAGAGTTTATTTTCCTATGATCGGACTTCATAATATTAAAAATGCCTTAGCAGCAATAAGTGTTGCAGTAGGCGTTGGTATTGATACAAAAATTATTAAGGAAGGTATTCAAAAATTTTCTGGTGTAAAAAGAAGATTTAATTTAATTTATAAAAATAAAATTAAAATTTTTGATGACTACGCCCATCATCCTGTAGAAATTTCAAATGTTATTAATAGCCTAAAATTAATTAGTAAAGAGAGAATAATTGTCGTTCATGAACCCCACAGATATTCTAGAGTTAATTCGTTATTTGAAGATTTTATAAAAAGCTTAAGGATTGCAGATCATATAATTTTACTACCAGTATTCTCAGCTGGTGAAAAAAAAATCAAAAGGTTCGAAAGTCAAATGTTAGTAAGTCGTATTGGTGTAAAAAAATCAGATTATGTAACTAATAAATTAAAACTTTTTAAGAAGTTGGAAGATATTATTAAAGTTGGTGATAATATAGTTTTTCTTGGTGCGGGTCCAATAACAAAACTAGCGTACGAATTTGCTAAAAAAATAGAAAATAATGAATCAAATAAATAAAAAATTAATTTACAGGTTTTTAGGAAAAATTAATTTTAATTATAATATTGGTAAACGAACTTGGTTTGGTACTGGAGGAAAATGTCTAGTATTTTTTGAACCATCAAATATAAAACAATTATTTTTTTTTCTTAAAATAATACCAAAAAATTTTCCTTTTTTTATTTTTGGTCTTGGATCAAACATTCTTTTTCGAGATGGAAGATTTAATGGGGCTGTAATAAAACTAGGTGAAGACTTTAAGAAAATTGAGCTAAATAAGAAAAAGAAAATAATTAAAGTTGGTTGTGGAGTTAAAGATATCGATCTAGCTAATTTTTGTTTAAATAATTCAATATCTAGTTTTGAATTTTTAGTCGGTATACCAGGAACCCTTGGTGGTGCTATTAGGATGAATTCAAGTTGTTTTAATGGGTGTATAAGCGATAATTTAAAAAGTATTACAGTGTTGAATAGTAAAAGGGAATTAAAGAAAATCAATAAAGATGAAATAAAATTTAATTATAGAGAGGTAAAATTACCTAAAGATTTTATCTTTTTAGAGGCTGAATTTTTCGTTAATTTTGAAAATAAAATTAAAATTAAAGAAAAAATGCAGGATATAAAAAACTTAAGAAAAAAAAATCAACCCCTTGGTGTAAGAACAGGAGGAAGTACGTTTAAAAATCCAGAACAAATTAAAGCCTGGGAACTTATTGATAAAATAGGATTTAGAGGTAAGAAATATAATAATACGCTAATTTCAGAAAAACATCCAAATTTTTTTATTAATATGGGTAATGCATCTTCATTGGAGCTAGAGATTTTAGGTGAGGATATTAAGAATATAGTCAAAGATAAAACAGGAATAAAGTTATCTTGGGAAATTGAAAGAGTTGGTAATTTTGAAAAGTTTTAAATTAGGCATATTAATGGGAGGAAATTCTTCAGAGAGAAAAATATCTCTTAAGACAGGTAACCAAGTGATAAGTTCCTTTCAGAAAAAAAATTATACTGTAAAAAAATTTATAATTGGAAAGAATTTAAAAAAATTTGTAAGAGATATTATTGAATTTTCTCCAAATATAGTTTTTAACGCTCTGCACGGAAAATTTGGTGAGGATGGACAAGTACAATCAATTTTAAATACGCTCAAAATACCCTACACTCACTCAGGGGCGTTCACATCTTCAATTGCAATGAACAAGTATTTTTCAAAAATTATTTTTAGTAATTTTGGTATTCCCTGCCCTAAAGGTATTATTGTAAAAAAGGATACTAAATTTACATTAAAAATACCCTTTCCTCTTGTATTAAAACCTTTAGATGGAGGCTCTAGTATCGATGTTCTTCTAATAAAAAATAATACAGAACTTATGAGTAAATTAAGTGATTTTTTTTCTGGAAATAAAATAGGAATGTTAGAGGAATTTATCCCAGGTAGGGAAATTACAGTTGGTGTTTTAGATAATAAAATCCTAGGTTCAATTGAAATTATCTCGAATGAAAGCTTTTATAATTATAAGAGTAAATATATAAGCGTTGCAAAACATGTGTTATCTCCAGAGCTTCCTGAACATATTAAAAAAAAACTAAGTGAATATACCTTAACAGCGCATAAATCTATAGGTTGTAATTATTTAAGCCGTGCTGATTTCAGATATAATGAAAAAAAAAACCAGGTATACTTATTAGAAATAAATACTCAACCAGGATTAACAAAGAATTCATTATTACCTGAGATGGCAGCTGATATTGGAATAAATTTTGATGAATTATGTAGTAAAATAGTGGAAAACGCTCGGTGCGAATAACTATAATATTTTTTATTTTATTATGTTTTACTTTTTTCTACCAAAAAGAATTATTTCCTTTATTTTCAAAAATTAATTTTAACTCTATGAATTCTTTCTTAAATGAGAGAATTAAAATAAAATCCATAAAAATTGAGAATTTACAACTTCTGGACGAAAAACAAATACTTGAAAAGATTAATTTAAAAGATTCTAATTTATTAAATTTAAATTTAAAAAGTTTAAAAGGGCAATTAATGAGAATTAATGAAATAGAAACCTTATCAATAGAAAAAAAAATCAATGGTGATATAAATATTCTTGTACAAGAAAAAAAACCTTTTGTTTTTTGGGAAGTAGACGGAAAAAGATTTTTAATAGATACTAAAGGTACAATACTTAATTATAAAAATTATAAAAATAATGATCTAAAAATTGTGACTGGAAAATTAGCTAATTTACATGCAAACTCTATTATTAATAAAATTAACTTATTTCCGAAATTAAATTTAAAATTCCAATCTGCAGATTATGTAGAAAACTATAGATGGGATATTAATTTATCAAATAACGTTAAAGTTAAACTACCATTTGAAGATAATGAAAATATTGCTTTAAATTTTCTAGATAATCTTATCAAAAATGAAAATTTTGAAATTTTTGAGAAAAAAGTTATTGATTTAAGAGTTATTGGCAGAGCTTTTGTTAAATAAAATATGTTAAAACTTAAACCTACCAACCATTTTATTTTGATAGACTTAGGGACTAATAAAATTGTTTTTGTCGAATACAAAAAAAAAAAAAATAATAATCTAGAGTTGATTAATTGGAATCACATTAAAACGCTTGGTCTTACAGGTGGAAAAATAATTTCCTTAAAACAAACCTCTGAATCTATAAAAAAAATTTTTGCAAATTATAAACTAAAAAAAGAAAAAAAAATTGTAATAGTTAGTATTTCAGATCCTGAACTAACACTTAAAAAAACATATTTTGACATTGATATTAATGGTCACAAGATAAGTAAAAAAGATGTGAGAGAGGTGTTTACTAAAAATTTAAAAAAGTTTTTTTCAACCAGTATGCACCTACTTCATACTATCCCAACAAATTTTTTCTTGGATGATAAAATTATAGATAATAATCCTATAGGAATTTCCTGTAAAAAACTGGGTTTAAAATCTATAAATATCCTCATTACCAAAGATACGATTAATCAGTTTAAACATTCATTTAAAAATTCAAGAATAGTTGAACCAAATAACTTTGTATATTCAGGATTGGCTTCATCGATTTCATCCTTAACGAAAGACGAGAAAGAAAATGGTGCAACATCAATTGACTTTGGAGCAGGATCAGTAAAAATTGTGACTTTTTATAAAAATACTATTGAGTTTGTAAAAAATTTATCGCTCGGAGGTAATGATGTAACAAATGATATTTCCAAGATACTTGAAATAGATTATGAGCAGGCTGAATATGTAAAGATTATAAAAGGGAATCTTAGCTTTATTAACGAGGAAAAATTTAAAGTTGAACTTCCATGTGGTGAACATAAGGTAATTACTTCAAATTTTTTGCAAGGAATCATAAAGCCGAGATATGAAGAAATAATTGAAATGTGCAGAAATACCTTAGAGGAGAATCTTATCTCGAGAATAGGTATGGATACAGTCGTTTTTTCAGGAGGTGGAGCTGAAATAAAAGGTTTTCAGGAATTTTCATCTAAAATTCTAAATCGAAGAGTTCGAGTTGCAAAACCTTTTGCTTTTCATAAAGATATTGGAAAACCAGAATTTTCAACTTTAAATGGTTTAATTAAAATATGTAATGATTTAACTTTTAAGAATTTATTATTAAATAAATCTATACAAAATGATAATGGCATCTTAGATAAACTGAATAATTGGGTATCTGACAGTATTAGTTAGTTTGTTATTGAAATATTTTGTAATTATTTGTGAATTTAAGAGTGAAAAAAATCATATATTATCATTATATGTTATTTAATAAAAAAGCTCCAAGAGTATCAGATCGACAAACAGAAAGTATAACCAATCTTCCTAAGCTTAAAATTGCGAATAAGCAGTTTACTTTGTCAAATAAAGTTAAATTTAGTGGGGTTGGTCTTCATTCCGGTAAGAAAATCAATATGACGCTGCATCCAAGCGATGAAAATACAGGAATTATTTTTAGATTGAAGAGTAAAGACGGTTTAACTTCAGATATTGAAGCAACCTATAATAATGTTTCAGATACTTTTCTTTGTACAAAACTTAAAAATGAGGAAGGCCATTTTGTTTCAACAACTGAGCATCTTTTATCTTCTCTTTACTCTCTTAATATTGATAACTTAATTATAGAAATTGATAATAATGAAATTCCTATTTTAGATGGTTCTAGTAAAATATTCTTTGATGCCATTTCAAAAGTAGGATTAAGTGAACAAAATAGCTTTAAGAAGTTTATAAAAATTAAAAATACCTTAGAGGTAAGTAATGACAACTCTTATGCCAAAGTTTCTCCTAATATAGAGACAATAATAAGTTGTGAAATAAATTTTCAAACAAAGGTTATCGGCAAACAATCAATAAGTTTTCCTTTAACCAAATCAATTTTTAAAAATGAAATATCCAGTGCAAGAACTTTTGGTTTTCTAAATGATATTAATTGTTTAAGGAAAAAGGGGTTAACACTTGGTGGTTCTCTAGATAATGCTATTGTGATTTCAGAAGATAAGGTTTTAAACAAAGGTGGTTTGAGATTTAATGATGAATTTGTAAGGCACAAGGCCCTAGATTTTATCGGAGATCTCGCTCTTTCGGGACATAAAATGATTGGTTCTTTTTTAAGTGTAAATGGTGGTCATGCCATAAATTATAAACTCGTAAGAAAAATCTTTAGCTGCAGAGACAATTGGGATTTTGTTGATTCAAATCAAGATCCGATTTTTTAATTTTAACTTTCTTTATTTTTTTGTTAGATTCTAAATTAATAAGATTTAGGCTTTATGAAAAAAATTTTAATAATTATTTCTTGTACACTTTTTTTGAACTGTTGTAGTTCTAGTAATGAACAACTAGGAATTCAGAGTTATAATAAAACTGATAAGTCAATGTATATTGATGCTCACAAAAAACTAAAGTCAGGTGAGTACGAAGAAGCAAATAACTTATTTACGGAACTTGATCTTATGCACCCTTATTCTAAATGGGCTATTAAAGGTCAATTAATGTCTGGGTTTTCTCTTTATCAAGAAAATAAATATGAGGAAGCTATATTTACACTCAATAAATTTATTAATTTAAACCCCAAAGATAAAAATTTAGATTACGCTCATTATTTAAAAGGATTTTGTTTTTACGAGAGAATTAACAATGTTTCAAGAGATCAAAATATGGCTATTAAAGCTAAAGAAACCTTTACTGAACTTAAAAATAAATTTCCAAATTCAAAATATTCACAAAGAGCTATACAGCATATAAAGTTGTTAAATAATCAGTTAGCCGGTTATGAAATGACTATTGGTAAATTTTACCAAAAAAGAGGAAAATTTATTGCAGCTACATTAAGATACAAAACCATTATAAAAAAATATAAAAATTCTGCTCAAATTCCAGAATCATTATTCAGAATTATGGAATGTTATTTATCATTAGGTATTAAACCACAAGCAATAACACTTTTTAAAATACTTAATTATAATTTTCCTGGATCAGTGTGGTCAGCTGAATCTGTTGCCCTTTTGAAAGATACAAAAGTTAAAGTCTCATTGTTAGAGAATTTAAAGGAAAAAAAAAAAATAGAATTAAATACATTAAATATTGATGAATTAGATTTTTAATTTTTTTTACAAATGTTAAGTTTTTTATCCATAAGAAATATTGTTTTAATTGAAAAGATTGATATTAATTTTGAACAGGGTCTATGTGTTCTAACAGGTGAAACAGGTGCTGGAAAATCGATAATTCTTGATTCATTAGGTCTTGTTTTAGGAAATAGAGCTAATTATTCTCTAAGACCAAAGAATCAGTTTGAAACTAAGGTAACAGCAGTTTTTTCAAATATTCAAGATTTAGAGATAGAAAAAATTCTGCGTGAAAATGGAATAGATCTTAAAGATGAAATTATACTGAAGAGATCTTTAACCTCTGATGGTAAAAGTAAATCATTTATTAATGATAATTTAGTAAGCCTTTCTACTTTAAAAAATATTGGTGACAAACTTGTTGAAGTTGAAAGTCAATTTTCAGAACAAGGACTCTTAAATACGTCGAGTCATATCAAAGTTTTAGATGAATTCGGAAACTACAATAATTTGATTATAGACTTAAATAAAAGCTGGGATGTATTGCAAGAAAAAACACTAAAATTAAAAACAATGCAAAATTTAAAAATAAAGATTAATGAGAACAAAGAACTGTATAATTTTTATTTAAATGAACTTTCAAACCTTAATCCTAGTGAATCTGAATATCCTAAACTATTAAAAGCAAAAGAATTACTTGTTAATTCAAAAAAAATCATGAGCAGCTCTTTAATTGTGTTGGATAATTTTTTTTCTGAAAATAATAGAAATATTGAAAATCTAATGATTTCTTCAATAAAGGAGCTGGAGAAAATAAATAAATTTGTTGGAAAAGATTGTGAGAAAATAATTAATACAATCGATGACTTTCTTGTTAATATGGTTGATTTAAAAAATACTATTAACAGTTTTTGCGAAAACAATGATCAAGATGGAAAGAAGTTAGAATCTCTTGAAGATAGAATCTTTGAATATGTGAGATTAGCAAAAAAACATAATTGTCAAGAAAGTGATCTTATACATAAAAAAAATTCTATAGAGTTAGAATTACAAAGTCTAGAGGATGAATCAAAAGATTTAAAAAAAATTATTTTAGAAAAAGAACAAGCAGAAAAAATATTTAATGATATAGCAAATGAAGTATCACTCAAAAGAATTGAAAATGCAAAAAAAATGGATGAACAAATTAATCTTGAACTACCGGATTTAAAATTAGATGGTGCTACATTTAAGACTTGCATTGAACAATCTGAAAAACCAAAAAGAGATGGAATTGATGATATTAAGTTTCTAATAAAAACGAATCCTAAAAGTGAACTAGGACATTTTAATAAGATTACATCTGGTGGTGAACTGTGTAGATTTGCACTTGCAATAAAAGTAGTTTCATCAAAAATAAAGAAAAATTCCATTGTTTTTGATGAAGTTGATAGTGGCATTGGAGGGTCTGTAGCATCAGCTGTTGGAGAAAAACTTAATCGCTTAGGTAAAACCAAACAAATAATTGTAGTCACTCATTCTCCCCAAGTTGCAGCATTGGGTAATCAGCATTATAAAGTTTCTAAAATTATGGAAAGCGGTGTTAACATAACAAAAATAGAAAAATTAGACAATAATAAGAAAATTTTAGAAATTGCTAGAATGTTATCTGGTAAAGAAATTACATCTGAGGCTGAGGAGGCAGCAAAAATATTAATTAATACTACATAGTTCTTGTTTTATCCTTCAGCCAACTTCTTAATTCTATGCTTATGAGTTTTGAAATGATTTGAAATACTTGTTTATGATATGAATTTATCCAATTTATTTGAATACTATCTAGTTCATTCTTATTAATTAATTTTTTTTCGAATGGAACCAGACTCAAATTATCAAATTCTAGAAAATTTTTGTATGATGATTTTTTGACCAATAATAAATTTTCCAAACGAATACCAAATTTAGATTTTTTATAATAACCAGGTTCGTTTGATAAAATCATTCCCTCTTTAATACTTTCATTAATACTGCTTTTTGACAAACTTTGAGGACCTTCATGAACTCCAAGAAAATTCCCAACACCATGACCAGTACCATGGTTATAATCTAAACCTAAGTTCCAAAGATTATGTCTTGCAATAACATCAATTTGTATACCCAGCGTTTTTTTTGGAAATTTCATTTTAGCTAAATCAATATGTGCTTTTAAAACATTTGTATATATTTTTATATATTCTTTTTTTGGAGGTCTTGACCCAATTAAAAAGGTTCTTGTTATATCAGTTGTTCCACCAAAATATTGTCCACCAGAATCACATAAATACAAATCACCTTTTTTTAATTTTTTTGGTTTCATATTTTTGGGATTATAGTGGATGATAGCTCCATTTTTACCAGTTGCTGAAATTGTATCAAAACTTGGTGAAAAGTATGAATTGTTCTCCTTTCTAAAATTTTCTAACTTTTGTGCTACTTCTAATTCATTACAATTATATATTTGCCTACTTTTTTCTAACCAGAACATAAATTTTATTATAGCAACAGCATCATAAATATGAATTTTTTTTATACTACTTATCTCCACAGAATTTTTTATTGATTTTTCTTTTTTACAAATATCCTCAATCATCTCATATTTGAAATTCATTTTATTAATTTCATGGTAAAAATAATAAGGAGAATCTTTATCTATTAGAATTTTCTTATTTTTTTCTATTTTTTTTAAATCTTTATGTATTTGCTCTTCAGAGCTAATACTTATACCTAAATTATTGAAAAATATATTTAGTTTCTTTGTTAACTTATTTTTATCGATATATAAAATAATTTTTTTTGGATTAAAAAAAATCATTCTTGACATAACAACCGGAGTAAAATCTAAATCATAACCTCTCAAATTTAAAAGCCACGATACAGACTCAGGTGAAGTAATTATATAGCAATATAAATTTTTAATTTTATTTCTAATTAAATTAATTTTTTTTTTTGCTGAACAACCAGTATATTTATTGCTGAGCAAAAAAGCATGCTTAGATGGTTGAATGCTGTTAAATCTATAAATGTGATCAATAAGTATTCCAGCATTAAAATGTATTTTAATTTCTTTTTTTTGTGTAACTTCTATAAGTTTTTTTATAAATGAAATAGAGTGTATTTTTGAATCAACACAAAGTTTGGTCTTCTTAGACTGGTTATCATTAAAAAAATCAAAGATTGTATATTTAGATGTATCATAAATTTTTATACTTGAAGGTAATTCAGATATTGCCTGCAATGTGTAGCGACCATCAGTAAAGAAAATAAAAGAGTCATTAAAAAGTAGTAGCAAGCCATTTGAACCAGAAAATCCAGTTAACCACTTAAGTCTTTGTTTATTTACAGGAGCATATTCATTAAGATATTCGTCCATTGTTGACAGTAAATAACTATCAAATTTTTTTTCTTTACATAACTTCTTTAGAGAACTTAATCTTTTTAAATATTCTACCATATTAGTTAATTTAACTTTTTGAGATAATCGGCTAATACTTTAACTACTTCTTTTGTTTTTTGAAAAGTTATTTGAACCTTATCATTACTAATACCAAGTACTATTCCTTCACCAAGATTTTCATGAAATACCTTATCCCCAACTCTAAATTTTTCACTTTTTATTGATTCTATAATTCTTGGATATTCCTTCTCCATTTTGTCTTCAACTTTGAGATCACAACTTTTTTTTGGAAGTTCAGATAAAAATCTTGATGGAATTGTTCTATACAAAGATTGGTTGTATTGTTTTCTATAATTCGCAAAGAAAATACTTAATGAATTTCTTGCACGAGTAATTCCTACATATGCTAATCTTCTTTCCTCTTCTAAACCTTTATTACCATGTTCATCAATATTCCTTTGGTTTGGAAAGATCCCCTCTTCCCAACCTGGAAGTAATACTGTATCAAATTCTAATCCTTTTGCACTGTGTATCGTCATTAACGAAATTTTTTTTTTTTCATTTACATCTGAAGAATTATCTATTACTAAACTAACCTCTTCTAAAAAGTCTCCCAAAGAATTTCTATTATTTATATCACTAACAAGTTTCTTTAAATTTTCCAATCTTCCTTCTGATTCATATGTTTTATCATCCTTAAGCATATCACAATAACCAACCTCCTCTAATAATTCACCTGCAATATCCGAATGTATTTTTTTTGAAAGTTTTTTTTGATTTGATTCTAATATATTTACAAAATAGTTCATTGAATCTAAGAGTTTTTTTGGAAAAATTTTTAAAGCTAGATGTTCTTTAAGAGACTGAAAAAGCGAAATATTTTTTGTTCTTGAGTTTTTATATAGATCTGAAAGGTATTTTGTCCCTAAACCTCTTTTGGGAATATTTATAATCCTTTCTAAAGCAAGATCGTCATCCCAATTAACTATTATTCTAAAATAAGCAATTGCGTCCTTAATTTCTTTTCTGTCATAAAACTTTGGTCCTCCAACTACTCTATATTTTATTCCTTCTTTTACAAATCTATCTTCAATTTCTTTGAACTGAAAACTTGCTCTTGTTAAAACAGCAATTTCATTGGGATTTTTATTTTTTTCTATCAATTGTTTTATTATTTCACACATTCTTATTGCTTCTGCAGTATCATCATCAACATTGATAACTTTAACCTTTCTTCCATCAGAATCATTAGTCCATAGAGTTTTTCCAATCCTTTCAGTATTCTCAGAAATAATACTTGAAGCGGCAGATAATATATTTCCAGTAGAGCGATAATTTTGTTCTAATCTAATTATCTTTGATTTCTTAAAATGTTTTTCAAAATTTAAAATATTACTTAATTGTGCTCCCCTCCAACCATAAATTGATTGATCTTCGTCTCCTACACAACAAATATTTTGATGTTTAGCAGCTAAAAGTCTCAATAATAAATATTGTGCTGTATTTGTGTCTTGATATTCGTCAACTAATATATACCTGAGTGTATTTTGATAATATTCTAAAACGTTTTCATTTTTTTTAAGTAGATTCAAAGTTTTTAAAATCAGATCTCCAAAATCTACTGCATTAAAGCCTTCTAATCTTTTTTGGTAACTTTCATATACTTTACTTAAAATTCCGTTGGTATGTATCTCAAATTCATGGTTTGAAATTTGATCAAAATTAAGCGCGTAATTTTTTAAACTATCTATAAAATATAAATAATTTTTGGGATTATGTTTTTTATTATCCAAATTTAAATACGACAAGATTTGTTTTAACAATCTCAATTGATCATCTGTATCCAAAATGGTAAAGTCATTCTTTAAATTGACATAACTAGCATTTTTTCTCAATATTCTTAGACCAATAGAATGAAACGTTCCTATATACATCCCCTCTATAGGTTTCTTTATTAAACTTTCTACTCTTCTTTTCATTTCGTTTGCTGCTTTATTTGTAAAAGTCACTGCAAGAATTTGAAAATTTTTTGCTTTGTTTGAAAATATTAAATTTGCGAGTCTTGTAGTTAAAACCTTTGTCTTGCCAGTTCCAGCACCAGAAAGAACTAAAAGAGGGCCCTCAGTAGATGTAACGGCTTGCCGTTGCTGATCATTTAATCCTTGCAAAAAGTCAGGCTCAGGAATTATCAATAACTTTTCATTCATAATTATTGCTTATTTAAATAACTTAGATTTGGAGCTAACCATTTTTCTGCATCTTTGATACTTATTTTTTTTCTTTTTGCATAACTTATTATTTGATCTTTATTTATCTTTCCAATTCCAAAGTATTCTGATTTTTTATTAGAAAAATAAAAGCCTGAAACTGAACTTGTTGGAAGCATTGCAAAAGAGTCAGTAAGGGTAACTCCAATTAATTTTTCAACATTTAATAACCTAAATAACGTTTTTTTCTCTGTATGATCTGGACATGCGGGATATCCTGGAGCTGGTCGGATACCAAAATACTTTTCGTTAATTAATTCCTGATTGTCAAATTTCTCTTTTTTTGAATATCCCCAAAATGTTTTGCGAACTTCTTCATGCATTTTCTCTGCAAATGCTTCTGCAATTCTGTCACCCAATGATTTAATAAGAATTGAATTGTAGTCATCCTTTTTGTCTTCATACTTCTTTGAAATTTCTTCAATACCTTTACCAGCCGTAACAACAAATCCACCCAAATAATCTTTTACATTACTTTCAACAGGTGCGATAAAATCGGCAAGACAATAATTAGCTCTTCTACCTGATTTTCTATGCATTTGTTGCCTAAGAAAAAAAAGTTTCTCTTGAATATTATTTCTTTTTTCATTTGTATATAGTTCTAAATCGTCATTTGTTGAATTGACCGGCCAAAAACCAATAATCGCTTTGGGTACAGTCAGTTTATCTTTTTGAATTCTTAATAACATTTTTTGTGCATCATTCCATAAATCTCTTGCAGAACTTCCAATTATTTTATCATCAAGTATCTCTGGAAATTTTCCATAAAGCTCCCACGCTGAAAAAAAAGGATCCCAGTCAATATAAGGAATTATTTCTTTAATTGAAAAATTATTAAATAATTTCAACCCAAGAAAAGAAGGTTTAACTGGCTTTTCTTCATTCCATTTTATATTAAATTTATTTTTTCTTGCCAACTCAATAGGGTAATCAGATCCTTTTTCTTGCGATTTGATAAACTTCTGTTTTATTTCTGTATACTCTTTACTAATCATTTGAGTGAATGCCATATTATTTTTATATGAAGAAAGTTTTGAAGCAACACTAACTGCCTTTGAAGCATCTTGAACGTGCACTACTCCAAAATTATAATTAGGAAAAATCTTAACTGCTGTATGAATTTTACTTGTGGTTGCTCCACCAATCATCAATGGAATTTTAATATTTTGTTTACTTAATTCACTGGCAACAAAACACATCTCGTCCAAGCTTGGTGTAATTAAACCTGAAAGACCAATAACATTAACATTTTCTTCAACTGCTTTATCAATTATATTTTGTGCTGGGACCATTACACCCAAATCTATAACCTCAAAATTATTACATTGCAAAACAACACCTACAATGTTTTTACCAATATCATGAACATCTCCTTTGACTGTGGCTAATAAAATTTTTCCTTTTCTTTTCTTTTCTCCAATTTCTTGGTTTTCCATGTAAGGTAATAATATAGAAACAGACTGCTTCATTACTCTTGCTGATTTTACAACTTGGGGTAAAAACATTTGGCCTGATCCGAAAAGATCACCAACAACATTCATCCCATCCATTAACGGACCCTCGATTACATCAAGAGGATTCTTAGCATTCTTTCTTAGTTCTTCAGTATCAACATCTACATAATCATTTATTCCATTTATAAGTGCATACTCCATCCTTTTTTTAGGATTAAGTTTTCTCCATGATATATCTTTTTTTATTACTTTTTTTTTCCCAGAAAAAGTTTGAGCAAGATTAATTAAATTTTCTGTTGCATTTTCATTTTTATTAAATAGAACATCTTCAATTGCATTTTTGAGTTTATTTGGAATTTGATCATAGATTGTAATTTGACCTGAATTTACTATTGCCATATCTAAACCAGCGTTTATTGCATGGTATAAAAAACACGAATGCATCGCTTCTCTGACAATATTATTTCCTCTAAAACTAAATGATACATTAGAGACCCCTCCAGAAACTTTAGCATGAGGAAGCTTTTTTTTTATTTCTTTCGTTGCATCAAAAAAATTTAAGGCGTATTCATTATGTTCTTTAATTCCAGTTGCAACAGCAAAAATATTTGGATCAAAAATTATATCATGAGGGTTAAAATTCAATTTCTTTGTTAATAAATCATAAGCTCTTTTGCAAATATTATATTTTCTTTCGCAGGTTTCTGCCTGCCCTTTTTCATCAAAAGCCATAACAATTACTGCAGCACCATATGCTTGCACTAGTTTAGCTTGTTCTAAAAAGACTTTTTCACCTTCTTTAAGGCTTATTGAATTTACAATTGATTTTCCCTGTACGCATTTTAATCCAGCTTCAATTACACTCCATTTTGATGAATCTATCATAAAAGGTACTTTGGCTATTTCAGGCTCAACCGCTAAGAAATTTAAGAAAGTCTGCATTGCCTTTTCGGAGTCAAGTAAACCCTCATCCATATTTATATCAATGATTTGTGCTCCATTTTCAACTTGCTGTTTAGCAACACTAACAGCTTCCTCATATTTTTCATTTAGAATTAACTTATTGAAAACGGCTGAACCGGTGACATTAGTTCTTTCACCAATATTTATAAATTTTTGTGCATTCATAATTAATCCAGATTAAACGGTTCTAAACCAGATAACCTGAAAGAAGCTTTTATTTTTCTGGGGTTACGAGGTTTAAATTTTTCTACAGCCTGTTTTATTTTTGCTATATGTTCAGGTGTAGTTCCACAACATCCACCTATTATATTTACATAACCATCTTTTGACCAATTACTAGCATACTCAGCCATTTTTTCTGGAGTTTCGTCATATCCACCAAAAGCGTTAGGTAATCCTGCATTAGGATGAATACTTACAAAAAACTCATTAAATCTTGACAATTCTTTTAAGTAACTATCCAGTTCTTTGGGGCCTAAAGCACAATTAATCCCTATACTTATTGGATTAATGTGTCTTACTGAATTATAAAAAGCTTCTAATGTTTGTCCTGATAACGTTCGTCCGGATAAATCCGTGATTGTAGCTGACAGCATTAAAGGTATTTTCAAATCTAATTCTTTTTCTATTTCATAAATTGCCATCATTGCTGCTTTAGCATTAAGAGTATCAAAAATTGTTTCTATTAATATTAAATCTGCTCCACCATCAAGCAATGCTTTAGTTGATTGAAAATAATCTTTCTTTAAATCATCAAAATTTATATTTCTATAATCTGGTCTGTTAACGTCTGGAGACATTGAACAAGTTCTATTGGTAGGACCTAAAACGCCTGCTACAAAAATCTGTCTTTTGTTTATTTTTTTAAATTTTAAAGCTACTTTTTTAGCAATTTTTGCACCTTCAAAATTAAGTCTATTTGTTATATGCTCACATTTATAATCGCTTTGAGAAGTTTGGTTAGAATTAAAAGTATTTGTCTCAATTATATCAGCACCAGCTGAGAGATATTTAAAATGGATTTCAGAAATTATATCAGGTCTAGTTAAATTCAAAATATCGTTATTTCCTTTTAAAGGAATATCATGTTTTTCAAATTCTTTTCCACGAAAATCTTTTTCAGTTAATTTTTCATTCTGAATCATGGTTCCCATTGGACCATCTAAAATTAGAATTCTTTTTTTTGCAATCTCAGTTATTTTAAATCCAAGCATTATATCATCCATTAATCTTTACACCTAAAAGATGGCATATTGCAAAAGAAAGATCCGCTCTGTTTAGTGTATAGAAGTGAAATTCTTTTATGCCTTCATTAAGAATTTGTTTACATTGTTCTGTAGCGATTGATGCAGCCACTAATTTTCTAGTCTCTGGATCTTCATCTAATCCGTAAAACATTTTTTTTAACCATAAAGGAATTGAACAGTTCATTGATTTGGCAAATTGAATAGTTTTGTTAAAATTAGAAATTGGTAAAATTCCTGGAATAATGGGTATTTGAATATTTTTTTTCTGAGCCATTTCAATAAATTTAAGATATTTAGATGTGTCAAAAAAAAACTGTGTAATTGCTCTATTGGCCCCAAGATCAATTTTTTTTTTAAGAATATCAAATTCTTGTTCTATTGATTTTGAATCAGGATGGCATTCAGGATATGCAGAAACTGTTATTTCAAAATCTCTTTTTTTCTTTAACACTTTGATTAAATCAGTTGCAAACCTCAAGTTTTGGTCTTGAAAAGATTTTTTTTTGGGGATATCTCCTCTCAATGCAACTATATGCTTAATTCCATCATCCCAGTATTTCTGAGCTATACTTTCTATTTCATTAACCGATGAACCCATGCATGTAAGGTGTGCTGCTGGTTCAATGTTAGTTTTATGTTTAATTTGCTTAACAAGTTTATGTGTTCTATCTCGAGTTGATCCACCTGCTCCGTATGTTACGGATACAAACTGGGGGTTCAATGGTTCAAGTCTTCTTAAATTTTTCCACAAGGACTTCTCCGTAGTAGAGTCCTTTGGAGGGAAAAACTCAAAAGATACATTAACAATATTATCTACTTTACTATTTTTTAAAATTTTTAGACCTATTTAAATAATTTTTTTATATCAATTTATACAATCTTAGTTTATTTTTCTATATGAATGATTATTTTAGATATTAATAATTTATTTTAAAATTTTAAATTTTATGCTAAATTAGCATTTGTGTTAGATACTATATTATGAAATATCTTTTTAATAAATACTATATATTGTTTTTTGGGTTAATTTTAACCATATCCGGCTGTACCACAAATAATCTAGCTGAAAATAGCAATAGCAATGATCCTTTTGAGCAAACTAATAGAGATATATTTAAGTTTAATAACGGTGTAGATGATTATTTTTTTAAACCAGTGGCACGCGGCTGGAGAAAGTTACCTTCATTTCCTAGAGATAATTTGGCAAATTTAGCTGAAACAGCATACGCACCGTTAAGCCTCGCAAATGCAATGTTACAGTTTGATACGGAGGGAGCAAGCGTTATAATTAGAAGACTGCTAATTAACCTTACTTTTGGTATTGGAGGTATGTATGATGTCGCAAGTACTGAAGAATTTGGAAATATAGAAAAAAGAGAAGAGGATTTTGGTCAAACATTAGCTGTTTATGGTTTTTCTGATGGACCATATATAATGCTTCCTATATTTGGGCCATCAAACCTTAGAGATTCTTTTGGCAGAGTTGTTGATGCTGTATTTAATCCAATGACATTTGCATTTAGAATGCAAAATATTGGATTGGAAGGCAGATTAAGTCAACCAGTTGTTGCAGGGGTTGAGAAAAGAGAAACCTATTTAGATTATATGGAAGAAATAGAAGAAAGTTCTCTTGATTACTATGCAACAATAAAGAGTCTTTATATGCAGAAAAGAAAAAAAGATATTAAAAATGGAAAAGGTAGTATTGAGTCTAAAATTAATTATGAATTAGATGAAAACTGGGATGTGGGCTCTGATTCATTAATACAAAATCCTACTAAAGCATTTTTAGAACCAGAAATGGAGAAAAAAGTTGACTACATTGACGATCTTCCTTCATCTAATCACCCAAAATTTAACGAGGAAACCATTTATCTTACTAACTAAAAATGTTAAAAAAATCTTCTTTTTTTCTTATTTTTTTATTTCCCTTTTTTGTTTCATCCAAAGATCCATTAACCAGTAGTAGAATATTTATTGAAAATTTGGGAAGTAAAGTTATTAAAACTGTTGCTGACAAAACCCTTGATGACAAAGTTAGGGAAAAAAACTTCAGAAAACTATACAATGAAGCTTTTGATAACAAATATATATCAAAATTTGTTTTAGGGAGACACTGGAAAAAAATTGATGAAAAAACAAAAAAGATTTTTTTTACTTCGTTCAATGATTATCTAGTTATGGTTTATGCTCCAAAATTCAAAGGATGGAGTGGAACATTTAAAACCACAAAATCTTCCCAAATAAAAAAAAATTTATATCTTGTTGAAATGAAACTAATTAATTCAAAAGATTCACCTTCTTTGAAACTTGATTGGAGAATGTACCTTAATTCTAAAAATGAATTTAAAATTTTAGATGTAAATATTGATGGTGTAAGTATGCTTGTTACACAAAGGGCAGAATTTATTTCGGTAATTAAAAATAGTCCAGAAGGTGTGATGGGACTTATAAAAAAAATGAAAACAAAAACAAATTCTTAATTTGTAAATTAGTTTGTAGACGATATTTGGTAGGCCCGGAGGGACTTGAACCCCCGACAACACCGTTATGAGCGGTGCGTTCTAACCAACTGAACTACGGGCCTAGAGTTTTAAATCGAATACATGTAGATTTTACTGTTTACAAGAAAGTTTACAACAATAAATATTTTACCCCCTATTAATTTTAACCTAGAGAACTTGACTATTAACTAAATGGTAAGTAAATCTTGAAAAAAAATAGGAACAATTTAGCCCCACAATAAACATTATAAAAACCCTAAGTGATTCTTCCAAGCTCTCTCCTATCCAATTTATAAATCTTTCAGATTTGGATACTTTAAGACAAACCTCAAGTAGCAATATAAATGAAAAAATAAAATTTATAACTTGAATACCCTGAGATCCTTTTAAAAAAAACATTAACATGCTAAATAAAATAAAAACGAAAGAGTATATAAAAAAGGGAAACAGGTAATGTCCTTTTTTAAACTTTGGTAAAAGCCTTATAATAAAGCTATCAATTTTAAATGCCTCAGCCACTAAGGATAGTACAGTAAGCAAGAGAAGGTGAAAGAATAAGCAAATAAAAATAGTTGTGATGATTATATTAATTGTCAAGAAAGCTTCTTAGTTTTCTGGATCGACTTGGATGCTTAAGTTTTCTTAGGCCCTTAGCTTCAATTTGGCGTATCCTTTCTCTTGTTACAGAAAATTGTTGTCCTACTTCTTCTAAAGTATGATCAGTATTCATACCAATTCCAAAACGCATTCTTAAAACTCTTTCTTCTCTTGGCGTTAAAGTGGATAAAACGTTAGTAGTAGCTTCTCTAAGATTATTCTGAATAGCTGCATCAAGAGGTAGTTTGGTTTGTTTGTCTTCAATAAAATCACCAAGATGACTGTCATCTTCATCACCTACAGGCGTTTCCAAACTAATAGGCTCTTTAGCAATTTTAAGGACTTTTCGCACCTTGTCCAATGGCATTCCTAATCTTTTTGCTAGTTCTTCTGGCTGAGGCTCAATACCATTTTCATTTAGTAATTGTCTAGATACCCTTACTAATTTACTGATCGTTTCAATCATATGAACTGGTATTCTTATCGTCCTTGCTTGATCAGCAATTGACCTGGTAATAGCCTGTCTGATCCACCAAGTTGCATATGTAGAAAATTTGTACCCTCTCCTGTACTCAAATTTATCTACAGCTTTCATTAAACCAATATTACCTTCTTGGATTAAATCAAGAAATTGGAGACCTCTATTAGTATATTTCTTCGCAATTGATATAACGAGTCTAAGGTTTGCCTCAATCATTTCCTTTTTTGCTTTATTAGACTGATTAACTCCATTCTTCACTTTTTGAGATGATTGAGTTATTTCTTCAAGTGTCATTGAAGTTTTTTCAGTAATCTCATGAAGTGCATCGAAAATTTCTAGAACTTCTTTAGATTTAGAAAATTTAACCCAACTAGTTTTTTTTCTTCTTGATAAATTTTTTAACCATGACTTATTTAAAACATTAGAATTATACTCTTCATAAAACTCTGATTCGGAAATTTTCTTTTTTTTCGCAATATTAAAAATTTTACTCTCTAAAATCTTTATATTTCTGCCACAATCGTATAATTCTTCAACTATATCATCTATTCTACTTTGATTGATAAATAAAGATTTTACAATTTCTGAGATTTCGAATTTTAACTTTTCAAATTTCTTAGTTTTTTTTTCTTCGATATTCTTGTTAATATATTTGTGATGCAAATTTTCAATTTGTATTTTTTTAAGTTCTTTATATTTTCTCGAGAACTTTTTTAATTTGTCTAATAGAATTGGTTTTAAGTTCTCTTCCTTTTCTAATATAGAAAGTTCATTAATATCATCAGATTCAAAATCTGTATTCTCTTCATTTTCGTCTTCGGATTCGTTATCTTCTTGATAAATATCCTCCTGGTTTTGTTCATCTTGCTCAAATAATTCATCCTTCTCTCCAGAGATAGATCTATAGGTTGCATCCAAATCGATTAAATCACGAAGAGGTTTTTCACCTTTTGAATAAATATTAAAAAATTCATCAATATATTTCATTGATAGAAAACAGCTTGAAAAGGAATTAATGGTTTGTTTCTTTCCTTCTTCAATCCTTTTTGCAATATCAATTTCACCTTGTCTTGAAAGAAGGTCGACATTACCCATTTCTTTTAGGTACATTCGTACTGGATCATCTGTTTTTCCAGTGTCTTCGTCTTTACTATCAATAATATCTTGCCTATCTTCATCCTCTCTACTTTCTTCATTTTCATAAATTTGAATACCCATAGAGGTTATTTTAGATTGGAATTCCTCAATACTGTCTGAAGATTCATGGGCCAACTCACTCTCGATTTCTGATAGATTTATGTAACCTAACTTTTTAGCTTTTAAAATAAGTTTTTGCTTCAAGTCATTTGTTTGGTCTATTATTGGGGCCTCTTGTTTGATGGAGGGAGATTCTGAATTCTTCTCGTCTGTTTTAGTGTTCTTTGTCATATTTAATAAATAGGTTAGATTGCTTGAAAAACAATGATTCTGAAATATAATTCTGTTACATGAACTTATGATGAATATTAAAAAAAAGTCTATTTGCTTTTTATTTTATTAATTTCTTTAGATAGATTTTCATATTTTTTAATATATTCTTCAGAATTTTCACTTTCTTTGCTTTGTAGTATTTCTTTCTTTAGTTTTTCTCGTTCATTTAAAAGCATTGGCAGTCTTAGATTTAGTATAATATCTCTTAAAAATAATTTTTTGTTCTCATAATCTAAGTGTTTAAAATGCGTATTTTTTACATAGTTAAATTTTTTCCACTCTGATTCATTTAACTTTTCTTTAATTTGATCAATATCCTTTGAATTAGAAAAGTAAAAACTTAAAATATCAGATTTATTTTTATTAAGAGTGGGGTCATTGAACATAATTGCATCGATTTGTTCAATAAAATCTGTTGACAATTCTTTTTCAAAAATTAAAAAACTTAAAACAATATATTCATTTATATTTTTAAATTTCTCAAAACTTTCTTTGTTATCAGATTTTTTTAAAGATTTTTTGCTGATTATCTTTCTTTTATTCCAAAAATAATCATTCCTTTTGGAGATTAAATATTTATAGTATTCCTGAGATAGATTTGAATCATTAATTGAGGAGGTAATTTTTTTAATTCTGCTCTCAATTAATGCACTATATTCAGGTGTTATATTATCAGTTTCATCTAAAATATTGCTCCAAATTAAATCAGATAAATTTAAAGATTGGTTAGAGTAATTGTAAAATTCCTCCTTACTATTTTTCTGAATAAAACTATCAGGGTCGTCTCCATCAGGTAGAGTCATAAACTTCATAGTTTTTCCAGGTTTCAAAAATTTTAAAATCTTTAATGATAATTGATTCATAGCCCTAAGCCCTGCATTATCTCCGTCATAACACATAATTGGATTATTAGTGTAACTCCAAATTTTTTCAATCTGAGTTTGTGATAAACTTGTACCGAGTGTTGCAACTGAATTATCTACTTTTTTTGAATATAGAGAAATAACATCAAGATACCCCTCAACTAAAAAGAGGTTATTTCTATTTTTTATTGATTCTTTATTTTGCCATAACCCATAGATGTTGTCACTTTTCTTAAAAAGAATACTTTCAGGTGAATTGATGTATTTTATCTTAGAATTAACTATTGTCCTCCCCCCAAATCCCACAACTTTACCTAGCATATTATAAATAGGAAAAGTTATTCTATTTTGAAACCTCAAGAAAAGTCGTTTATCTTCATTTGACTCAATGATAAGTCCAGCCTCTTTGATATCATTTTCAGAGAAACCTTTTAGATTCAAAATTTTATTAAAATTTCCCAGATCTTGGTTACATAATCCAATATTAAATTTTTTTATAGAAGAATGATCAATTCCTCTTTTTTTCAAATAATTTCTGGCAAAACTATTATTTTCTAAGTTAGCTTTGAAAACTTGATTGATATTGGCTAGTAAATTGTAAAGGTTTGTAATCTTACCAATTTCTTTGCTAGAGACTGTTTTTAATTCTATTCCTAAATAATCTGCAATTATCTTAAGCGCTTCTTGAAAAGAAATATTTTTATATTTTTTTAAAAATGTAAATACATTACCTCCAACACCACAACCAAAACAGTAAAACAAACCCTTTTCGTTGCTTACAGAAAATGAAGGTGTTTTTTCATTATGAAATGGACATTTACCTACAAAAGAATTGCCTCTTTTCTCTAGTGAAATGAAATTTGAAAGATAATCTGAAAGATTAATTTTATTTTTGAATTGTTGTAATATATCCTCAGCTGAATTTTTCATCAGCTAAGTATTTTTTTTCCAAAATCTGCAGCTTTTTTCATATCAAATTGTCCAGGGTATCTTTCCTTAACAAGTTGCATGAGTTTACCCAAGTCTTTAATTGATTCAGCTTGTACTTCCTCTACTAATTCTTGAATAATTTTTTTTATGTCTTCATCATTCATTTGTGTAGGTAAAAATTGACTAATAATCTTAATTTCACTTTCTTCTCTTTGACTTAACTCAACCCTCCCAGCATCATCGTAAATTTTTTTACTGTCTTTTCTTTGTTTAATCATACTTTGAAATAAATTGAAAATCTCAGAATCAGGCGTATCGCCCTCCTTTTTTTTGGTTCTATTTTCTATATCTCTATCTTTTAATGCAGCTATAATCAGTCTAATAGTAGCAACCGCAATCTCATCTTTATTTTTAATACCATTTTCTAAAGCACTTTTGAGCTTTTGTCTTAAATCAACCATATTTTTTCAATGTTAAAAATAGATAACTGACATAAAACTATTTATAAATCAAGTTTAAATAAATAGAATTACTTTCTTGAATTTTCTATAATCCAGAGTGTATATTAAAAATTAAATGAATAAACCTAAACTTTTGTCATCTCCCAAAAAAAGTATTTTACTTCTAGAAAATGGAGAATTTTATTATGGTTCTGGAGTTGGAGCATATGGAACAACAATAGGAGAAATTTGTTTCAATACATCTATAACAGGTTATCAAGAAATAATGACCGATCCCTCCTACAAAGGGCAAATAATTACTTTCACCTTTCCTCATATTGGAATAACAGGTGTTAATAGAAATGATTATGAAAGTGATAAAATTTTTGCTTCTGGTTGTATAGTTAATAATCCCTTTTCAATAACATCAAATTTTAGATCTGAGAATAGTTTTGACAATTGGTTAAAAACCCATAACAAAATATGTATTACAGGTATTGATACAAGAGAACTTACACAAAAAATTAGAGATAATGGATATTTTAAAGTTTTAATTTCTACAAATATCGAGGGTAAATATTGTGTAAAAAAACTCATGTCAGAACTAGAGGATCATCCAAGTTTAGAATCAAATGATATGGCAACAGATATATCAACAAAAACTATTTTTGAATGGTCAAATGGGAAAAAAAAAAAAATTGATGGTAATTTTTCAAATTTAAAAAAATCCAAATTTATTGCAGTTTTAGATTTTGGTATAAAAGCAAATATCTTAAATTTACTTGAACTTACTGGTTATCAAGTAATTGTTTTCCCAGTTTCTTACAAATCTGAAAATATAGTGAAACTTAAACCCTGTGGTATTTTTTTATCAAATGGCCCTGGTGATCCAAAGTCTACGTATTACAGGAATAAAAGTAATCTTGATTTTTTATTTGGAAAAAAAATCCCTATTTTTGGTATTTGTCTGGGTCATCAGATTTTGGCTCTCGCGCATAATGCAATCACAGAAAAAATGCATCACGGACACAGAGGAGCAAATCATCCAATTAAAAATCTTTTAAATCAAAATGTAGAAATAACTGTTCAAAATCATGGTTTTGTTGTTTCTAGAACAGGAATTCCAGATAATATTGAAATTACCCATAAATCACTTTTTGACAACACTATTGCAGGACTAAGAATAAAAAATAAGCCGTTTTTTTCTGTACAGTATCACCCTGAAGCATCGCCAGGTCCAAGAGATAGTAGATATTTATTCAAACAATTCAGAAAAGAAATAGATAAATATGCCAAGAAGAACTAATTTGAAATCAATAATGATTATTGGAGCTGGTCCTATAGTAATTGGCCAAGCTTGTGAATTTGATTATTCTGGTACACAAGCTTGTAAAGCATTAAAGGAAGAGGGTTTTAGAGTAATTTTAGTAAATTCTAATCCTGCTACAATTATGACCGATCCAGATATGGCAGATTCAACGTATATTGAACCACTTACTGTAGAACATCTAGAGCCCATAATAAAAAGAGAGAAACCAGATGCCCTTTTATCAACAATGGGGGGACAAACAGCACTAAATATTTCAATTGAATTAGAAAAAAAAAAAATTTTAAAAAAATATGGTGTTGAATTAATTGGAGCATCTAGGAAGGTGATTGAAAAGGCTGAAGATAGAAATATTTTCAAAAAAGCAATGAAAAAAATTGGTTTGTCAACAGCCATTGGTTTTACTGTAAATTCGATCTCTGAGGGTAGGAAAGCAATAAAAAGTGTTGGCTACCCTGCAATTCTTCGTCCCTCTTTTACACTTGGTGGAACAGGAGGAGGTGTAGTCAATAATGAAAAAGAATTTATATCTACATTAAAGAAAGGATTATCAAATTCTCCTATCAATGAGGTTTTAATTGAAGAATCAGTTTTGGGTTGGAAAGAGTACGAAATGGAAGTTGTTAGAGATAAAAATGATAACTGCATAATAATTTGTTCTATAGAAAATATTGATCCAATGGGGGTTCACACTGGTGATTCAATGACAGTTGCTCCAGCATTAACACTAACAGATAAAGAATTACAAGAAATGAGAACTGAATCAATAATGATTCTTAGAGAAATTGGAGTTGAAACTGGTGGTTCCAATGTACAATTTGCTGTGAATCCTAAAAACGGAAAAAGAATTGTAATTGAAATGAATCCCAGGGTTTCTAGATCCTCTGCCTTAGCATCCAAAGCCACTGGATTTCCTATTGCAAGAATAGCAACAAAGCTTGCGATTGGTTACTCATTAGATGAACTTAGGAATGAGATAACCAAAATAACTCCAGCTTCTTTTGAACCCACTATTGATTATATTGTAACTAAAATACCAAGATTCACATTTGAAAAATTTAGTCGTACTGAAGCAATTCTTGGAACTGCTATGAAATCAATTGGAGAGTGCATGTCAATCGGAAGGAGTTTTAAAGAATCTTTTCAAAAAGCTTTGAGGAGCCTAGAGATTGGTATCACAGGATTAGAAGTTCCTAACGAAATTCAGGTTAAAAAAAAATCAGAATTATTAAAGCTTCTTGAAAAAAGACTTCCATACAAATTTTTATTGATAGCTGAGTGCCTAAGAAGGGGCATATCAATAAAAAAAATATGTCAAATCACAAAGTATGATTTGTGGTTTGTTAATCAAATATTTGAACTAATTTCCATCGAGGAAAAAATTAGAGGTAAAAAAATTAATAAATTAGAGTACAGAAATTTAAAAAGCGATGGTTTCTCTGATAAAAGAATTTTACAACTTTCATCATTATCACAAAAACAACTGACAAATCTTAGAATACAATCTAAAGTAAGGCCCTCTTTTAGAAGTGTTGACACATGTGCTGGAGAATTTCCTGCAAAAACACCGTACATGTACTCTTCATATGTAAATTCACATAATTGTAACAGATTTGAAAAAGAAATTGATATTTCAACCAAAAAAAAAGTTGTCATAATTGGTGGTGGTCCAAATAGAATAGGTCAGGGAATTGAGTTTGATTATTGTTGCGTTCATGCTTCCTTTGCTTTGAAAGAGTTAGGAATTGAATCAATTATGATAAACTGTAACCCTGAAACAGTCTCAACTGATTTTGATATATCTGATAGATTGTATTTTGAACCACTTGATGAAGAGTCAGTTCTTGAAATTTGTATTGCAGAGAGAGAAAAAGGCACACTTCTTGGAGTCATTGTTCAATTAGGTGGTCAAACGCCCTTAAAATTAGCTAAATTTCTAAATCAAAAAGGTATCAAAATTTTAGGAACCTCATTTGATTCAATTGATCTAGCGGAGGATCGAGATCGTTTTAAAAAATTAATCAGTAACTTAAAATTAAATCAACCACATAATGCAATTGCAAATAACTTTTTAGAAGCCAAAAAACATATTAAAATAATTGGTTTTCCTGTTGTAGTTCGACCTTCTTATGTACTTGGAGGCAGAGCGATGCAGATAATATATGATTCTAATGAACTTGAGAAATACTTTCAAAAAGAAAAGAACCATGTTAAGTCGATACTTATTGATAAGTTTCTAAACGATGCAAAAGAAATTGATGTTGATGCAATTAGTGATGGAAAAGAAACCTTTATTGCTGGAATCTTGGAGCATATTGAAGAGGCTGGAATTCACTCTGGTGATTCAGCATGTTCATTACCTCCACAAACCCTAAGTAAAAAAAATATCTCATTCATAGAAGAAATTACTTGCAAAATAGCAAAAAAACTTAAAATCATTGGGTATATTAATATACAGTTTGCAATCAAAGATAATCAAATCTACTTAATTGAGGTAAATCCCAGAGCAAGTAGAACAATACCATTTATTGCAAAATCAATAGGAGTTCCAATTGCAAAAATTGCAACAAAAATAATTCTTGGGCATGAAATAAGAGAGCTTAATTTAAAAACCAAGACCGCTAATTACGTCAGTGTAAAAGAATCAGTATTTCCATTTGATAAATTTCCTGGTGAGGATATCGTTTTAGGCCCTGAAATGAAATCTACAGGAGAAGTGATGGGAATAGATCAAAATTTTCCTCTGGCTTTTGTTAAATCTCAAATTTCTTCAGGTAATAATCTTCCAGAAAAAGGTACAGTTTTTCTTTCAGTTAAAGATGAAGATAAGGAAAATATTATTTTAATGTCACAAATACTACAAAAACTCAACTTTAAATTAATCGGCACAAACGGAACGGCAGAGTTTCTTAATAAATTTTCAGTTAATATTGATAGAGTTAATAAGGTTGCTGAAGGGCCACCCCACATTGTCGACAAAATAGAAGGTAATGAAATACAACTTATTATTAATACAACGCAGGATTCTCAATCACTTAAAGATAGCCATTCAATCCGAAGCGCAGCAGTAAGGTTTAAAATACCTTATTTTACTACAATTTCAGCAGCAAAATTAGCAATAACTGGAATTGGAGTAATAAAAGGTAAAAAAACTGCTGTGAAATCTTTACAAGAATATTATAAGAATTAATTCTAACTGATCTATTTTTAGGCGTAGAAAAAAAAAAAAAAAATTATATAATATCCCTCTAGGATAGTTATATGAGTGAAAAGTTTCCAATGACATTAGAGGGCCTTGAAAAGCTTAAGTCAGAGTTAGAGGATCTAAAAAATAACCAAAGACCAGAGGTTATCAAAGCGATAGCAGAAGCAAGAGAGCACGGAGATTTATCTGAAAATGCTGAGTATCATGCGGCGAGAGAAAAACAAGGGTTTATTGAAGGCAAAATAAATGAATTAGAAAATAAGGTTAGTAGGGCAGAGGTGATCGATCCCAAGAAAGTTAAAAGTGAAACAGTAACTTTTGGTGCTACAGTTGTAATAGTTGATTTAGAAACAGAGATCAAATCAGAATATAAAATTGTTGGAGTTGATGAATCAGACATTGAAAAAAAATTAATTTCAATTAACGCACCATTATGTAAAGCGATGATAAACAAAAAAATTAATGATACATTTGAGGTACAAACTCCAAATGGTTTGAAAGAATATCTAATAAAAACTATATCATTTAAATGAATTCAAATAAAACAGAGAAGGTTATAATTATTGGATCTGGCCCTGCTGGGTACACTGCCGCAATTTATGCAGCCAGATCTGGTTTGAACCCACTAATAATATCTGGACTAGAACCGGGCGGACAATTAATGATAACTACTGATGTTGAAAATTTTCCTGGTTTTGAAAGTGCAATTCAAGGGCCTTGGTTAATGGATCAAATGCAAAAACAAGCTTTAGCCGTTGGGGCCAAAATCAAATATGATACAGTTAAAACAGTCGATTTTCAAAATTTTCCGTTTGAAGTAGTGACTGAAAAAAATGACTTCATAAAAACTTATTCAGTAATTATTTCCACTGGTGCAAGTGCGAGATGGCTAAATGTAGATGGAGAAGATAATTTTAAAGGTTTTGGAATATCTGCATGCGCAACTTGTGATGGCTTTTTCTATAAGAACAAAAATGTAGCTGTAGTTGGAGGAGGCAATACCGCAGTTGAGGAGGCACTCTATCTTTCAAATATGTGTAGAAAGGTCACACTGATTCATAGAAGAGAAAAATTAAGGGCAGAAAAAATACTTCAAGATAGATTAATGAGAAAAAAAAATATTGATTTTATGTGGAATAAAAAGGTTACTAAATTTATTGGTACCAAAAATCCTAAGGTTTTAACCCAGATAAATATTTATGATGTTTTAGAAAAAAAAGAAAGTTCAATGGAAGTTGATGGAGTATTTGTTGCCATAGGGCACAGTCCAGCAACAAAAATATTTAAGAATCAAATCCCAATGGATGATAGTGGATACATACATACAACTGATAACTTAACAAAAACGAAAATTGAGGGAGTATTTGCAGCTGGTGATGTCACAGATAAAGTATATAGACAAGCTGTCACTGCAGCTGGTTACGGTTGTATGAGTGCTATAGAAGTAGAAAACTTTTTAAGTAAAAAAAATATTATTTAGACTTTATCCCCTCTATGATTTTATTGTGTGCGTCGCACGATATTGAAAAATCTTTACCCATTGAAACAACGCTACCCGAAAGCCAATCTAATTCTAGTTTTTTTTTCTTTTTAAAATCCATGAACATTGATGAAGTCAAATTTCTTGGCATTTTAGATATTCTTTCTATCCATACTTCAATAGGGTTATAATCAAATCTTATACTCTTTTTCTTAGATAATAAAAAAGTCTCTTCCATAGCTTTTATAAAAAGGTCTCTGTATTTTTTGTCATCAAAAATTTCCCCTATTGTCATCTCAGTAAGTGTAGTAATTCCACTATATGCAGACAAAAAAATAAATTTATCCCAAATTTTTTGAGATATTTTATTTGAATATCTAAAGTCAATACCAAGGTCATTTACTTTTTCTGAAAATTGAATAATTTTATTTTCATAATTATTTCTAGCAATTATTTTTCCTACAAAAAAGGAAGCTAACTTACCGTTATGAATAATTTGTTTTTTGTCATCTAAAAAAGATGAAATTTGTGCAACAGCTCCAAAAACTTTTTCTTTTCCAAATTTTTTTTTTATCATACTTTCGGCAATTACTCCGTTTTGAAACGGCAATATAGTAAAATCACCCTTTGCGTATTTTTTTAGTTCATTTAATGAATCTTCTAAGTCATAAAGTTTTACTGCCAAAATCACAATATCCAGTTCAGGACATTTTTTAATATTATTTAGAAGATTAATTTCTTTACATTCAATATTTTCAATTTCACTTTTTAAAATTAGTCCATTTTGGTTAAATTTCTGGAAGGTTTTTCCCCTGGCTAAAAAAAAAATTTGGAAATTTGATTTTAATAAGAAAGCTCCTAAAAATCCGCCAATTCCACCAGATCCATATATTAAAATATTCATATTATTTTAAAAGAGAAATTGCTGAGTCAATGTTATCGCAAGCTTTTTCCAGTAGCTCCATAGATGAGGCATATGATATTCTAAAGTAAGGAGAAGCACCAAATGCTTTCCCAGGAACTACAGCTACTCCTGCAAATTCGAGAATAAAATTTGAAAAATCAACGTCGTCTGAAATGACTCTACCATCTGGAGATTTTTTACCTAATATACCTTTACATGATGTAAACATATAAAATGCTCCATCAGGCTTGATACACTCTAATCCCTGAATTTTATTGAATTTTTCATGTATAAAGTCCCTTCTCTTCAAAAACTCAAAAATCCATTTTGGCAAAAATTTTTTTTCAGAATTTAATGCACTTATAGCAGCCATTTGACTAATTGATGTTGGGTTTGTAGTTGATTGTGACTGAATCTTAGCAATGGACTTAATAATTTCATTTGAACCCGCTCCATAACCAATTCGCCATCCAGTCATTGAAAATCCTTTTGAGACTCCATTTACAATAAAAGCTCTTCTATATAATTTTGGTTCAAGATTAATGATATTGTGAAAATTTTTTTCACCATAAATTATATATTCATAAATATCATCTGATAGAATATTGACATGATCATATTTCATTAAAACTTCAGAAATTTCTTTTAATTCAGTATCTGTGTATACAATTCCGGTTGGATTTGAAGGTGAGTTCATAATAAACCATTTAGTTTTCTTTGATATTTTTTCTTCTAATTGCTTAGCAGTAATCTTAAACTTTGACTCTAAGCTTGTTTGCAATATTATTGGTTTTCCCTTACATAGTAAAATTATATCTGGATAAGAAACCCAATAAGGTGAAGGAATGATTACTTCATCTCCATCATCAATTGTTGACATAAAAAGGTTATAAATTACATGCTTACCTCCGACGCCTACTGTAATCTGATCGGTATTGTAATTAAGTTTATTTTCATTCCATAATTTTTTTTTTATAGCTTTTTTTAAATCTAATATTCCATCAACAGGAGTATATTTTGTGAAATTATTTCTTATGGCTTTAATAGCTTCAGTTTTAATCTCATCAGGTGTATCAAAATCTGGCTCCCCAGAACTTAAACTTATAATATCTTTTCCTTTAGATCTTAAATCTCTTGCTTTTTGTGATATTTCTACTGTAACAGAGGGTTGAAATCTGCTTATTCTTTTAGATAAAAGACTCATTAATTTAAGAGGATATTAAAATTTAAATCTATAATTTGTTAATTATATATTATACTAATAATATTGAAATAAAAAAAATGACTATTTCTTTAAAAAAATTTAAGCCAACATTTGATATTACTAATTCAAGAAGATTTGAACTTGCTTCAGATTTTTCTCCAGATGGGGATCAGCCCAGAGCAATAGAAAATTTATGTAGAGGACTTATAAAAAAACAAAATGATCAAGTTCTTTTAGGTGTAACAGGTTCGGGAAAAACATTTACTATGGCAAATGTGATTTCAGAATTACAAAGACCTGCTTTGGTATTTGCTCCTAATAAAATTTTAGCAGCACAGCTTTTTAGTGAAATGAAAAATTTTTTTCCTAATAATGCTGTAGAGTATTTTGTATCATATTATGATTATTATACCCCAGAAGCATATGTTCCACGTACAGATACTTATATTGAAAAAGAATCATCAATAAATGAACAAATTGATAGGATGCGACACTCTGCTACAAGATCTCTGCTGGAAAGAAAAGATACTATAATTGTTGCAAGTGTTTCTTGTATTTACGGAATTGGATCCGTTCAATCATATTCCTCAATGACATTTAAAATTAATAAAGAAACAAAACACAATCTCGATGAAATAAAAAAAAAACTAGTTGAATTACAATACAAACGAAACGACCAAAATTTTGTGCGTGGAACATTTAGAAATCGAGGTGATATTTTAGAGATATATCCAGCTCATCAAGAAGACAGGGCTTGGAGAATATCTTTTTTTGGAGAAAGTATTGAAGATATTGACGAATTTGATCCTTTAACTGGCAAAATTTACGGAAATTTGAATAATGTTATTGTATATGCAAACAGTCATTATGTTACTCCAAAACCATCCTTAAATAATGCTATTAGGGAGATAAAAAAAGAGCTTGTGGATAGAATTGACTTTTTCACTCAAGAAAAAAAACTTATAGAAGCTCAGAGAATTGAAGAAAGAACAAATTTTGATTTAGAAATGATGGTTGCTACAGGGAGTTGTTCTGGAATTGAAAATTATTCTAGACATCTTACTGGTAGAAAAGAAGGTGAACCTCCCCCTACTTTATTTGAATATTTACCTGATGATATAATTCTCTTCGTTGATGAATCTCATGTAACAATACCTCAAATAGGCGGAATGTATAAAGGGGACAGATCACGAAAGGAAACCTTGGCTAATTTTGGTTTCAGACTTCCCTCATGTAAAGATAATAGACCTTTAAAGTTTGAGGAATGGATAAAATTTAAAGGACAGACTGTTTATGTTTCGGCAACACCCGGCACATGGGAACTTAGTCAAACATCAGGTGTAATAGTCGAGCAAGTTGTAAGGCCAACTGGTCTAGTTGACCCTAAGTGCTTTGTAAAACCAGCCAAAAACCAGATTGAAGATCTTATGTATGAATGTAAAAAAGTTGTTGATAAGGGATTTAGAGTATTAGTAACTACGTTAACAAAAAAAGATGCTGAAAAAATTACTGACTATTTTAATGAAAATCTTCATAAAACAAAATACATGCATTCTGATATTGACACATTAGAAAGGATGGAAATTATTAAAGATTTGAGGACTGGTAAATTTGATATTTTAGTGGGTATAAATTTGCTTCGTGAAGGTCTCGATATCCCTGAATGCGGGTTAGTTGCAATTCTTGATGCTGATAAAGAAGGTTTTTTAAGATCTCATGTTTCATTAATTCAAACTATAGGAAGAGCTGCAAGAAATGTTGATAGTAAGGTAATTTTATATGCTGATGAAAAGACAAAATCAATTTGTAAAGCAATTGAAGAAACAGAAAGAAGGAGAAAAAAACAACAGTTACATAATGAAAAATATGGAATTTCTCCAAAATCAACTACAAGAAAAATTTTAGATCTAGATGAAAATAAAACCGTATTAAAAAAAGAGACAGAAGTCATTGGCAATAACTTAAATCAACACATTGATATCTTAAAGAAACAAATGTTAGAAGAAGCTGAAAACTTAAATTTTGAAAAAGCTGCAACTCTTAGAGATGAGATAAACAAACTTCAAAAAAAGGATTTAGGGATAAAGTGACTAAAACTGCACTTATAACGGGGGGGGCAAAAAGAGTTGGGCTATCTATAGCAAAACATTTAGCCTCAAAAGGATTTAACATTGCAATTCACTATAATTCTTCAGAAATTGATTCAAAAAAAATAGTTGATGAGTTAAAAAAAAAAAAAACTATTGTTGAGAGATTTAAACTTGATTTAGCTAAGACCAACTCAATAGAAAAGTTTTTTACTAAAATAAAAAATCATTTTGGAAAAATTGACTTATTAGTAAATAACGCATCTGTGTTTGAATACGATTCCTTAAAATCTAGTTCAATGGATAGTTATAACAAACATATGGATATCAATTTGAAAGCTCCATTTTTTTTAAGTAAATATTTTCATGAATATTTAAGAAATAAAGAGGGTAATATTATTAATATATTAGATCAAAGGGTTGTAAATATTACCCCTTACTTTATATCATACACTCTAAGCAAATCAGCATTATGGACACTCACCCAAAGTTTAGCACTTTCACTTGCGCCGAAAATCAGAGTTAATGCTATAGGATTGGGTCCAACTTTAAAAAGTTATAGACAAACCAAAAAACAATTTGATCAACAAATAATGAGAACCCCTTTAAAAAAACAAGTAAAATTATCAGAAATTAATAATACAATTGATTTAATTCTAAATTCTGAGTCAATTACCGGGCAGCTTTTTCTTTTAGATAGTGGCCAAAACCTTGGCTGGGCAAACACAAGATCAAAAAAATTTATAGAAGATTAAAAAAAAACTTGACAAGGCATAAGTTGTTCACACCAGTTTTTCATTTAATTTTTGTTATTTATATACTATGCAAAAAAAAAATACTCAGTTAAATGAGATGGATTATTAATAAATATGTAGTGAATTCAATGGTTTATAAAATTGCTTATTTTTTAGGCATATTTTATAAATCCTTGAAGTAATTACTGTTTAATAAAATTTACAACAAATATAAACAAAGTTATCCACAATTTTGGTGGATAGTTTTTTTTTTATTTTTTATATAATATTATTAATAAAAAAGAATGATAAAGAGTTTGGAAAATAACATTGAAAATGGACTTGATATGATCAAGGATTCGCTGCTTTCATGCCCTAAAACACCTGGTGTATATATTTTTAGTAATAAAAATGAAGTATTATACATTGGGAAAGCAAAAAATTTATTTAAAAGGGTTAAGTCCTATTTAGGGTTTACTTCTCAAACAAGAAGAATAAAAAAAATGATTTCCTATGCTACAAATCTTAAATTCATAAATACTCATACAGAGTCAGATGCTTTATTACTGGAAGCTAATCTTATAAAGAAACACAAGCCGATATTCAATATTAGGCTTATAGATGATAAAAGTTTTCCATATATACTAATAAGTAAGAGTAATAACTGGTCACGCCTGCAAGTAATTAGAGGACAAAAAAAAAATAAAGGATTTTATTTTGGCCCTTTTTCCAGTCCATCAGCTGTAAGAAATGTAATTTCAACTATTGAGAAAGGTTTTTTAATAAGAAATTGTAATGATAATTTTTTTAAAAATAGAAAAAGACCATGTATGCAATATCAGATTAAAAGATGCTCGGCGCCGTGTGTTGATCTTATAGAAAACAGAGATTATGAAAAACAAACTGAACAAGCCATTTCGTTTTTAAAAGGTGATGATAAGAAAGTTAAAGAAACCTTGATTCGTATGATGTTCAATTATAGTAAAAATCAAAATTTTGAAGAAGCAGCAAAAATTCGAGATAGGATAAAATCATTATCAAAAATTAATTTAAAAAACTTTTCAGTAATTAATGAGAAATCGAATTTTGATATTATGTGTTTTGCAGAATCTAATAATTCAATTTTTGTACAGGTATTCTTTTTTAGGAATGGAAAAAATTTAGGGAATAAAGAATATAGGTTCCTTAATAGTAAAGAAAAGGAATTTGATGATTGCATCAGAGACTTTATTGCAACATTTTACTTTCGCCATGAATCTCCATCAGAAATCATAATAAATAAAAATATTTCAAAACTGGGTGTGATAGAAGAAGCAATAAAGAAGTTAAAACAAAAAAAAACTACAATTCAGTTTGCAAAAAAAGGACAAAAAAAAGATCTTCTAATGATTGTTGAAAAGAATCTTGAAAACTCGATTAAAAGATACTTACAAAGTAGTTTACAAAACGAAAAAATTCTTAAAGATTTAAAACTAACTTTTGATTTAAAAAAAATTCCAAAAAGAATTGAAGTTTTTGACAACAGTCACTTAAACGGACAAAATCCAACTGGTGCCATGATAGTTTTTGAAAATGGTAAATTTGACAAAAGTAGTTATAGGAAATTTAATATAAAAGATATAGAAAAAACAAATGATGACTATCTGATGATGAAACAAGTTTTGCAAAGAAGATTTAATTTACAAAAAAACAAAAATACATGGAAAAATGTTTTACCTGATTTAGTTCTAATAGATGGTGGAAAAGGGCATTTAAATATTGCTGAGGATATTTTAAAGAATTTCAAAAGCATTGAATTTGTTGCTATTGCTAAAGGAAAAAATAGGAATAAAGGAAATGAGTCTTTTTTTATGAAAAATAAATATTTTAAATTAAAAGAGAATAGTCATTCACTTTTTTTTCTACAAAACTTAAGGGATGAGGCTCATAGATTTGCAATTACAACACAAAGGACTAAAAGAACGAAAAATATTTATAATTCTGCGTTTGATGATCTAAATGGTATTGGTGGAAAATTAAAAAAATTACTATTAAGTCATTTTGGTTCACTTGAGGGTGTAAAAACAGCTGGTTTAAAGGATCTTAAAAAAGTACCAGGAATCGGTAATATTTTAGCAAAAAAAGTATATGATGAATTTAATTAAATCCTTAAAATTATCAGATATTCCAAATTTATTGACTGTATTCAGAATATTCTCTATTCCAATTATAATTCTTTGCCTTTTACCACAAACAGTTTTTTTTAACTGGGTAGCACTCATTTTTTACGGACTTGCCTGCATAACAGATTTTTTTGACGGATTTCTTGCAAGAAGATTTTCTGTAGAGTCCTCATTTGGAAAGTTTTTTGATCCAGTAGCTGATAAAATTCTAGTAATTTCAGTAATTTTCATTTTAGTTGCAATTTCAAAAATTGATGGTTTGTTGATTTATCCATCATTAATAATAATAATCAGAGAGGTTCTTGTTTCAGGGTTAAGAGATTCTGCACCAAATAACCTATCAAATTTGAATGTAACAAAATTGTCTAAAGTGAAAACATTATTACAAATGTTTTCACTTGCATTTTTAATAATTGGTGAAGATTTTAAACTAATAAATGGATTATTCATGATTGGTCAAATTGGTATTTGGATTTCATCCTTAATAACTATTTACACTGGGTACATCTATTTCAAAAATAATTTTAATCTTTTTAAAAATGACTGATATTTTTGGAATATGCGGCTGGAGTGGCAGCGGTAAAACCGACTTAATTTGTAGATTACTAAAATATTTTACTAAACAAAAATTAATTGTATCAACAATCAAGCATACCCACCATAATTTTGAAATTGATAAAAAGGGTAAGGATAGTTTTAAACATAGAGAAAACGGAGCTTATGAAGTTTTAATAGGTGGGTCAAATAACTTTGCTTTAATCCATTCTGGAATTAAATCAACTGAATATAATATCCATAATCTCAAAAAAAAGTTATCAAAAGAAAATGATTTAATTTTAGTAGAAGGATTCAAAAAAAGTGATTTACCAAAAATTGAAGTATACTACAGTTGTTTAAACAAAGAAGTTTTGTGGGAAAATAATAAAAGCATAAAAGCACTTGTTTATGATATTGATGACAATATTGTACAAAGATGTAGTCTTCCAAAATATAAATTTGAGGAAACAAAAAAAATAGCTGATTTTATTTCTAAGTTTCTAAAATTAAAGATATGAAAAAATCAAGATTTTATGCATTATAAAGAAAAAAATATAAAAGCAACTAAAGCTGAGAAAATATTAAGTAAATATGCTTTTCCAATAAAAAAAAAGGAAACAATAAATGTTAAAGATTCTGCTAACAGAATTTTAGCTGAAAATATTGTTTCAAAATTTGATATTCCAAAATTTGATAATGCAGCAGTTGACGGGTATGCGTTTAATATCAAAGATGTTAAAGCGAATATAAGAAAATTTGAATTAGTAGGTTCATCAAAACCTGGAAAACCTTACAATGGAAAAATTAAACCGGGTCAAGCTATAAAAATTTTTACTGGTGCATTAATATTACCAAAGTTTAAAAATATTATAAACGTAGTTGTGATGAAAGAGTTTTGTATAGAGTCGGACAATACAGTGATTCCTTCTGGTGAATTTATATTAGGACAAAATATACGCAAAAAAGGTGAGGATATTAAAAAAGGTAAAATAATTATTAAAATGAGAAGAAAAATAAGGATAGTCGATCTTGGATTTTTATCTTCAATAGGTCTAGAAAAGGTTAAGGTTTTTAAAAAATTAAGTGTTGGAATTTTTTCAACAGGTGATGAAATTGTCACAAAGGCTACTGGTGACTTAAAAAATAAAATTTTTGACAGTAACATGCTATCTTTATTTTCAATGCTTAAGAGATTAGGGTGTGAACCGAAAGATTTAGGAATCATTAAAGATAACTACAAAGACTCTAAAAGAAGTATATTGAAATCTTTAAAAATTTGCGATATTTTACTAACAACTGGCGGCATTTCATCCAGTGAAACTGATCAAATTAAAAGATTTATGTTGAAAAATGGTAATATTAAGTTTTCAAAAATTGCTATTAAACCAGGAAGACCATTCTCTTTTGCAACTATAAAAAACAAACCCTTATTAGGCCTTCCAGGTAACCCTGTTGCAGTAATAGTTGTTTTCTTAATGTTTGTAGTGAATTTTATTCGTAAGATTTCTGGAGTTAAAAATCATAAAATCAACTTTAGTTTAATTCCCTCTTCATTTGAGTTTAAAAAAAAAAAAAATAGAAAAGAATGGATAAGAGGCTCTGAGTTTCAAAAAAATGGTAAATTATTTTTAAAAAAATTTCAAAATGAAGGTTCTGGAATATTATCATCAATTTTTACAACAGAAGGAATAATTGAATTAGATGAAAAAACAGAATATATAAAAAAAGGAGATCTTTTAAAATTTTACAGATATGAGGATATATTAAATTGAAAATAATTTACTTTGCTAATGTTAAAGAATTAATTGGAAAGGATAGTGAGTTTATAAAAATAGACAAACCGTTAAAAATTAGTGAGATTATCGAAATCTTAGTTAATAGGAGTGAAAAACATAGAAAAGCATTTACTGTAATACCCAATCTGGCTTGTTCAATAAATTGTTGTTTTTCTGACTTTAATCAACTTGTGAATGATAGTGACGAAATAGCTTTCTTTCCGCCGGTTACAGGAGGTTAGAATAAAAATCTTAATTCAAAAAAAAATAATTAACCTCTATAAGGAATTAAAAAACTTTTCTAATTTAAATGGAGATTCTGGTGCAATTGTGGAATTTGTAGGAAAAGTTAGAAAAAATTCAAATTCAAGAATTCTTAAAGGAATGTTTATAGAATGCTACAAAAAAATGGCAGAAAGTCAAATTCAAATCATAGCAAATGATGCTATGAGAAAATGGAATTTAGACGATTACAAGATCATTCATAGGTACGGTAATTTAGATGTAGGTGATGTAATAGTAATAGTTATGGTATCAAGTCAACACAGAAAAGACGGATTAGAGGCAACTTCATACATAATAGACTGGCTGAAAATAAGATCTCCATTCTGGAAAAAAGAGATTTATAGTGATTCAGAAAAATGGGTAGAACAAAATAACAAAGATCTAAAAATAATAGGTAGATTTAGTCATTAACAATCTCACTAAATTTTTTCATAAGCCTTTTTGTCATATATCTTTGCTCAAAAATAATGTTGTCTATTCTTTTTACTGGAGTAATTTCAACAGCAGTTCCGGTCAAAAATACTTCTTCACATCCTTTTATAAATGATGGTCTAAGAAATTTCTCGACTACTTTTATTTTAAGTTTTTTAGCAATTTTTATAACTGTCTGTCTTGTTATTCCGTTAAGGAAGCAATCAGGTTTAGGTGTATATAGAACATTTTTTTTTACAAAAAAAATATTTGCCCCTGTCGCCTCAGCAATATAACCTCTATAATCAAGCATAAGGGCATCATCAAAACCATTTGATTCAGCAGAATGTTTGCTTAACGAACAAATCATATATAGTCCCGCAGCTTTGCTATGTACTGGAGCGCTTTTTGGAGAAGGTCTGACCCAATCTGAGATCGTCATTGATATTCCATCAAGTATTTTCTTTGGTGAGAAGTAGGAAGGCCATGTCCAAGCAGCTATTGCAATATGCACACTAGCTTTTAACGCAGAGATTGCCATTATTTCACTTCCTCTCCAAACAACTGGCCTTATATAACCATTTTCAACTTTCTGTTTCTTTTTAATTTTTTCTATACTTTCACAAATTTCTTTTTCAGAAAACTTGATTTTCATATCCAGAACCTTAGCTGAAAAGAATAGTCTATTAACATGTTCTTTAAGTTTAAAAATTTTTCCATTGTATACCCTTATCCCTTCAAAAACACAACTACCATAGTGTAAGCCATGATTTAAAATATGGGTATTAGCTTTTTCCCATTTTACTAGTTTTCCATTGACCCAAATATATCCAGGCCTTTTATCAAAAGGAATTATTTGCATGTTACTATTTTTTAATTTAGATTTTATTATTTGTCATTAATAATTTATTTTATTTTTAAAGAATATAAAATTTGTTTTAAATATGCAAAAGACTAACATACCTCATATACTTTTTATAGATGATGATAATAAAATAAGATCACTTGTCTCGAAATTCTTAAAAGAGAAGAAATTTTATGTATCTCTGTCTAATAATACAGCGAATGCCAAAAAACTTTTAAATTTCTATAATTTTGATTTGATTCTTCTTGATATAATGATGCCAAAAGAAGATGGAGTCTCATTTTTAAAATCCTTTCGAAGAATTAATACCAATACACCTGTTTTAATGCTTACAGCTATGAAAGAAATTGATAGTAAAATTAATTCATTTGGTACAGGATGTGATGACTATTTAACAAAACCTTTTGAGCCTCAAGAACTCATTCTCAGGATTAACAAGCTTCTTAATCCGAGAGTAAATAATACTTTAAACAAAAAGATTGTATTTGGAAATTATGAATACAATTTAGATTTCCAAGAGCTACGTAAAAATAAAGAATTAATTAAACTTACTTCTATTGAAAATGAAATAATGTGTCTTTTTTGCTCAAATATAAATATGGTATTATCAAGGGATTTTCTTGCAAAAAATTTAGATGTTAAAATTAATTCTAGATCCATAGATGTAGTAATAACAAGATTAAGAAAAAAGATTATAAATGAGGATAGAAGTTCTTTTCTTAGAACCATCAGAGGTTCAGGTTATATGCTTAAAAGTGATTATGAAAATTAAATTGAAAGAATTTCTTCCAAAAAAGATTTTACCCAGATTATTGCTAATCTTTTTTATTCCACTTTTATTAACTCAGGTTCTAGCTATTTATTTTTTTTATGAAAAGCATTGGGAAAAAATTACAACACGATTTTCAAATATTGCTAGTAATAATATCACCTTGATTACAAAAGATTATATCGATAATGGATTTGAGTCTGCTGATAATTTATCAAGAAAACTTAATTTGCAATTAAAGCTTATAGAACATAATGAAAAAATATCCCCTATAAGTCTAGAACAACCTGTACCTGAAAAAATCATTAGAACGCTAAAAAGTAGATTGAATAATAATTTTAATATTTATTTATTAGAAGATTACATCCACATAATAGTCCCAATAAATAATAAAAAGTTAAAATTTATTTTCCCAAAAAAATATTTAATTAGCGAAACTCCGGTAATCTTTTTTTTATGGATCATTCTTTCATCACTAGTTTTATCATTAGCGGCATTCTTATTCTTAAGGATACAGGTAAGAGCGATCACAAGGTTATCAAATTTTTCAAATTCCTATGGTTTAATTAAAGGTTTTAAATCTGAAGGAGCAACTGAAATCCGAATGGCTGGTAATGCTGTAATACGAATGAAAAGAAAAATTAAAAATGAATTAAATAATAAAATTCAATTTTTAGCAGGAATATCTCATGATCTTGGAACTTTGGTTACTAGAATTATTCTTCAATTAGAAATTGCCAAAAAACCCTCAGATGTTAAAAGGATAAAAAATGACGTAAATTCTATTCAGAATCTTTTAAATGAATACCTTATTTTTTCAAAAAAAACTTACTTTGAAGAAAAAAATACTAAATTGGATGTTAATAAAACTCTGTCAGTTATTTTAAATGAAATTAAAACGCAATATAAAAAAAAAAACATAACATTAAAATGTACAAAAAATCTCACAGTGTATTTAAATTTAAATAATGTTAATAGAGTTTTTTCTAATCTTGTAAATAATGCGTGCCAATATTCAAACAAGATTAACATAAATGCAAAAAAGGAAGATAATAATTTTATTCTTTCTGTTGATGATAATGGTCCAGGAGTACCAAAAGAAATTAGAAAAAAAATATTTAAACCTTTTTTCAAAGAAGATAAATCAAGAAACTTGAATAAAACAAGTGCTGGATTGGGTTTAAGTATAGTTAAGGACATAATGAAACAAACAGGAGGAACAATATATGTTGAGGATTCTGAATTAGGTGGTGCACGAGTAGTCACGATTTGGCCAAACACTAACTAAGTTTTTTTCCCATAGATTCTGATTTTTTTGTTGCCTTTAATATTGCATTATTAAATAGATTCAATAGTGCATTATTTTTTTTTAAAATGTTAAGTGCCTCTTCAGTTGTGCCACCCTTACTAGCGACAAGCGAAATATATTTATCAAAACTCAAATTTTTTGTTTCTAAATATCTCAATGTTCCCTCTAAATTCTTAATAATTAAAGACTTAGAATCTTTTACATAAAAATTTCTTTTAATAATCACTTGATGCATAACATTAATGAATAAAAAGAAATAAGCTGGAGCTCCTCCATAAAATGCTGTAAAAAAATCTAGATCAGATTCTTTCTTCAACCATATCATTCTCCCTAGAGGTTTTATAATTTGTTCAACTGATTTTTTTTCTTTACTTACTTTTTTATTTATAAACAAACCATTAACACCCATTCCGATTCCTGAAAAAATATTTGGCATTACTCTAAATATTACATTATTCGTATTAAATAATTTTTTTAATTTTTCAATTTTCACGCCTGCCATAAAAGAGATTATTATTTGATTGCTCAAAACAAATTTAGAAAGATGATTTCCAACTTCTTCTATATTTTTTGGTTTAACGCACAATATAATAAATTCGAAATCAAATACTGTTGGATTATTAAGATCAATTAGTTTTATTTTTTTTTTCTTAAGTTTATTTAATATTTTTGAACTTTTTTCTGCAACAGTTAAGTCAAAGTTATTCTTCCAAACACCTAAAAGATTTATTCCCAAATTACCGCAACCAACCAATAAAATTTTTTTTTTTTTAAGCTTCACCAACTGTTTCCAATAAAGCGCTTTTTAATGCAAATACAGGGTCATTTTGTTTTTGCAAATATATTTGAAATGCCGGGTAGTATTTATCACACTCGTTGGCGATTAAATCAAAAAATTCTTCAACTTGCTCAGTATTAAATTTTACACCGCCTCTTAGTAACACATTATGCCTAAAGTAAATACAAGATTTCTCTGTAGAAAAACCGAAATACCCAAGTTTAATTTTTTCATTAACTATTGAGATCATTCTTTGAATTCCAATTATCATTTCTTCTGGAATAGATATACTAAGATCATTATTAATTTGAACCAGATTTGAATTTTTTATCCAACTGAAGGACATTTCATAATTATTCCAAATACCACTGTAACTTAAAAAAATTTCGTCTTTATTTTTTCTTAAGAACTCAAGACCATAAGCAAATAGAATTTCTTCAACTTCGTCAATTGGATTGAAAAACTTATCAAAACAATTTTTACTATCTGATTCCATGTAAATATATTAAACTATATTAGTGTTTAATCAAGAATTAGTATATAAAAGATTGATCTTATACTACATGTAGATAAATGGGTTTTCTTGCTATAATTTTGTTATTAATCTATGTAATATTTTTTTGGATCTGGTTGTTTTTTTTTCATAAATCTCTTGTAGAAAAGAAAGAATCAAAAGAAAAAATTTGTATTATCTATGTTTCTTTTTTTCTGTTATTTACATATACTATAAGCTTTATTGTACTTGAAATCCCAAATTAAATTGTGAAATGATAATTATTACTGGTGGTGCAGGCTTTATAGGATCTAATCTTGCGAGACACCTTGAAGCACAAGAAAAAATTTATATTTCCGATTGGATTGAGAATAAAGAAAAAAATATTTCAGCTACATTAAAAAGAAATGTTTTTAAACCAGAAAAACTCTATGATTTTTTAAATTTAAATTTATCAAAAATTAAGATAATCATCCATTTTGGTGCAATTACTTCTACTACTGAAACTAATGCAAAAAAAATTATTAAAAATAATTTAGAGCTTTCTAAATTTCTTTGGGACTGGTGCACAAAAAATAAAACAAGATTTATATATGCGTCATCCGCGGCCACATACGGAAATGGAGAACATGGATTTAAAGACGCAGATTCTCTGATGTATCTAAATAAACTCAAACCATTAAACCTATATGGTTGGTCAAAACATCTATTTGATCATTACGTCTTAAGTAACTGTAAAAATAAGTGTCCTCCACAATGGGTTGGATTAAAGTTTTTTAATGTATATGGTCCTCATGAATTTCATAAAGGAGAAATGCGAAGTATAGTTTGCAAATTATATGAAAAAATCTCAAGTGGTGAACAAGTTAACTTATTTAAATCACATAATGTAAATTACCCAGACGGTGGTCAATTACGAGATTTTATTTATGTTAAAGATATAATTAAAATTATTGAGTGGTTTTTAGATAATCCAAAAAAAAATGGTATTTTTAACTTAGGAAGTGGTAATGCAAGAAGCTTTGAAGAAGTTGCAAATCAGGTTTATCAAAATTGTAATATTGAAAAGAGCATAAAATACATACCTACACCAAAAAAGATAAGGGACCAATACCAATATTTTACTGAAGCGAGCATAAAAAAACTAAGATTTGAGGGCTATAAGAAGCCTTTTTATAACCTTGAAGACGGTATTAAAGATTATATACAAAATTTTTTATTAAAAATTAAATGATTTTTATCCATAATCTAAATCCTGTTGCATTTGAAATTTTTAGTATAAAAATATACTGGTATTCATTAGCATATATTTTTGGATTCTTTTTGGGATCCTTTTATGCAAAAAGATTGGTCAATAGAATTCAGTGTACTTTTAAATCTCAAATGATTGATGATTTTCTTACTTATGCAATTGTTTCAGTGATAATTGGGGGAAGACTAGGATATGTAGTTTTTTATAATTTTAATTTTTTTCTTAATAATCCTTTTGAAATTATCAAAATTTGGAATGGCGGAATGTCTTTTCATGGTGGCTTTCTTGGTGTTGTTCTAGCAATGTTGATTTTTTCAAGAATAAAAAAAATTCTTTTTTTTGATTTAGCTAATATCGTTGCTGCTTGCGTTCCAATTGGACTTTTTTTGGGAAGAATAGCTAATTTTGTAAATGGAGAACTATATGGTACACCAACAAATGGAGAATGGGGGGTGATATTTAATGAGGACTCTATTCCAAGGCATCCAAGTCAAATCTATGAAGCTATTTTTGAAGGATTATTAATTTTTTTAGTTCTAAAATTTTTCTTAACTAAAAAATACTTCTTTGTTTATAATACTTGTGCTATTTTTCTGATTTTGTATGGATCATTTAGATTTATAATTGAATTCTTTCGTGAGCCTGACTCTCATATAGGTTACATTCTAGAGTTATTATCTGTTGGACAGATATTGTGTTTACCAATGATTTTTTTAGGTTTTTATTTCTTAAAAAGAGAAAATGATGATACCACGAGAACTTAAAAAAAAACTTATGAAAAAGAATGGGATTTCTCTAAGTGAGTATATTGATTTTTGTTTATATGATAAAAGCCATGGTTACTACGAAAATATCTCTAGAATTGGGCATGATTTCACAACATCTCCAGAAGTAAGTCAACTTTTTGGAGAATGTATTTCAATATTCTTTTTATATCTTTCAAATTTAAACTTATTTCAGGATCTAAATAGAATTGCAGAATTTGGGCCAGGTAACGGAACTTTAATATCTGACATCATAAGAAGTTTAAATTCTTACAATAAATTCAATAAAATTAATATTTCACTATTTGAAAAGAGTAAAAATCTTATAAAACATCAAAAGCAAAATTTGAGTAATCTTATTAATCCCAATATTGAAATTACATGGTTAAATAAAATTGAGTCCTTAGATAAAAATAGTCATTTTATAGTTTGTAATGAATTATTCGATGCTTTTCCAATTAATCAATATATTGTAAGAAATAATAAATTATATGAAAGAAGAGTTGTTTACAAAAATAAAAAGCTTTTGTTTGAGGAATATCCAACCTCTTCGAAACTCTTAAATAAAATCACTGAACTAAAAGATGGAGATATCATTGAACATTCATGTGAAATAGAAAAACTGATTTCCCAAATATTTAATCACCTACGACTATATGGAGGTGCCTTTTTATTATTTGATTATGGCCCTTACCAAAAAGCAAATGTGAGTACAATACAGGCAATTTTTAAAAAAAAAAAGTGTTGTATATTCGAGCATCCATCAAGAGCTGATATAACTCATCACATCAATTTTGTAAGACTTAAGGAGATATCTAAAGAATATAACCTATTTTCGATTGGACCAATTCCACAAAGTAAATTTTTAAATATGTTTGGGATCAATGAAAGACTCGATAGCATTTTAAAGGGATTATCCTCAAATAAAATAAAAAAAAAACTTGAGTCAGAGTTTTTTAGACTTACAAGTCAAGCTGAAATGGGTGAACTTTTTAAATGTATGATATTTACCAGTAAACAAATAAAATTATTAATATGACAAAAAATTTTTACCTTGAAGATAATGATTTTTCAAAAGAAGTAAATCAGGACATTGTCTATGGATTTTTTACAAGACAAGGTGGTGTTAGTAAAAGTACATATAATTCTTTGAATTGCAGCTTTAAAAATGGTGATAAACGAGAGAATGTTATAGAAAACAGAAAAATTGTTTGTGAAAAATTTGATTTAGATATTTCAAGACTAATGATCTTAAACCAAATTCACTCATCTAAAATAGTGGAAATTGATGAAGCACATCTTGGTAAGATATTTTATGCCGATGGAATGATAACATCGAAAAGAAATATTTTGCTTGGAATACTTACAGCTGACTGTGCTCCAATATTATTTTGTGGACAACAAAATATTGCAATACTTCATGTTGGTTGGCAAGGCCTAATTCAAGGAATCATTGATAATTTAATAAATTTATTTTTACAAAAAAATGAAAACTTAAATTATATCTCTTGCATCATAGGACCACATCTATCTTATAAGTCGTTCAGGGTAGAAAAAGATTTTGTTGATAAAATAAATAAAACTAGGCCATTATTTTTAAATTACATTAAAAAAAATAAGGGGATATTTTATTTTAATTTTTTAGAATGCTTATTTAGAAACATACATGATAATGGAATAAAAAAAGTTTTTTCTAAGGACATAGATACCTATACAAATTCAAATATTTTATTTAGTTATAGGTATTATAAAAATAAAGGTTTAGAATGTGGAAGACAAATTTCAGTAATTGGAAAAAGATAATTTTTTTTTACACAAAAAAAAAATTTTAGTATTATGTGTACCTATGATTAGTTGTAAAAATGAAAATTGTTGCCGGTAATAGTAATATACCTTTAAGTCAATCAATTGCTAAGTATCTCAAGGTACCTTTAGTAAAGTCTAGTATAAAAAAATTTCCAGATAAGGAAATTTTTGTCGAGATTCAAGAAAATGTAAGAGGTGAAGATGTATTTGTAATTCAATCAACTTCTTTTCCTGCTAATGATCATGTTATGGAACTTCTTATAATAATAGATGCATTAAAAAGGGGTTCAGCAAAGAAAATATCAGCTATAATGCCATATTATGGTTATGCTAGGCAAGACAGAAAATCTGGCCCAAGAACACCTATTTCTGCAAAGTTAGTAGCCAATTTGGTATGTTCAGCTGGTGCAAACAGAGCTTTAATGGTAGATCTGCATGCAGGACAAATTCAAGGGTTCTTTGATATTCCAACTGATAATTTATTTGCTTCACCAGTTTTTGTTGATGACATTAAGAAAAGATTTGAAAATAATAAAACTATAATTGTTTCTCCAGATGTGGGCGGTGTAGTAAGAGCAAGAGCGATCGCAAAAAGAGTTGAATGTGATCTTGCAATTATCGATAAAAGAAGAGAAAAGGCAGGTATATCTGAGGTAATGAATATTATCGGGGACGTTAATAATAAAAATTGCATTTTAATTGATGATATGTGCGACACAGCTGGCACTCTAACTAATGCAGCTAAGGCCTTAAAGGAAGCTGGATCTGAAAGTGTTAATGCTTACATCACCCATGGGGTTTTTTCTAATCCTGCAATTGAGAGAATAAATAATTCTCCGATTGATAAAATGATTATAACTGATAGTATTCTTCCAACAAAAGAGGTCTTAGAATCTGACAAAATAGAAATTATAACGATTGCACCTTTGATAGGTGAAGCTATCGATAGAATTAGTGGTAATAGGTCGGTTTCAAGCCTATTTGCATGAGAGGAGAAAATATATTATGAGCAATGTTTCTGAATTAAAGGCCTCATTAAGAGAAAAGGTTGGTACTGGTGAATCAAGAATGCATAGAAGGAATAACCTAATACCAGGTGTGATTTATGGCGAAAAAAAAGATCCTATTTTAATTAATATTGATGTTAAAACTTTAAAAAAAGAAATTGAAAACCCGGGATTCTTCTCCAAACAATATGATGTCAATATTGATGGGGATAAACAAAGGGTTTTAGCTAAAGATATACAATTACATCCAGTCAAGGAGTCATTAGTACACATAGATTTTTTAAGAATTGGAAAAAATACAAAAGTTACTGTTTTTGTGCCAGTTAAATTTAAGAATGAAAACCTATGTGATGGGCTAAAACAAGGTGGTGTTATAAATGTAGTTAGAAGAGAAGTTGAACTTAAATCACCGGTAGATAGTATACCATCAGTGTTGGAAGCAGATCTTACTGGTTTGCAGATTGGAGACAGCATTCATATAAGCTCAATTAAACTGGCTGAAGATGTGATACCTGTTATTTCGGATAGAGATTTCACAATTGCTACTATAGCACCACCTACAGTTATGAAAGTTGAAGAAGAGAAAGTAGATGAAGAGTCTGAAGAGACTGATTCAAAGGATAGTACTGCAGAATCTGAAAAACAAGATGATAAGAAAGATGAAGGAAAGCAATCAGAAGAAAAAAAGGAAAATTAAATTCTTTAGATAAATGCTTTTAGTTGTAGGTTTAGGAAACCCGGGATTAAGATATCTTAATACAAGACATAATATTGGATTTATGTTGATAGATAATATACGTGAAACATTAAACTTTCCAAGTTTTGAAAATAAATTTAATTCACACTTCACAAAACTAAAGATCAAAAATAATAATATTATATTGTTAAAGCCTCAAAGTTTTATGAATTTATCTGGAATAGCAGTTAGAGAATGTCATAAATTTTTTAAAATACCAACTGAAAACATTATGGTTTTTCACGATGATTTAGATATGGAATTTTTAAAAGTAAAGATTAAATGTTCAGGTGGTGATGGAGGACATAATGGTATAAAAAATATTCGAGAAAATATTGGCGATGATTTTAACAGAATAAAGATTGGAATAAGAAATTCAAGAGATATTGTAAATGTTGAAAAATTTGTACTAGGGGATTTTTCATTAAATGAAAAAGGAAAGGTCAAATTTAAAATTAAACAAATAGTAGAAAATATTGAAAAAATATTTAATAAAGAGTTTAGTAATTTTTTAAATGAGATAAAAAAAAATAATGGGCTTTAATTGTGGAATTCTTGGATTACCAAATGTTGGGAAATCGACTTTATTTAATGCATTAACTTCTACACAGTCTGCAGAATCTGCAAATTATCCATTTTGTACAATAGAGCCAAATGTTGGAAGGGTCTCTGTAAAGGATAAAAGACTAAAAGAAATATCTAAAATCTCAAAATCCGTGAATACAATTTATAATCAACTTGAGTTTGTTGATATTGCTGGTTTAGTAAAAGGAGCTAGTAAGGGTGAAGGATTAGGAAATAAATTTTTGTCTAATCTTGATTCTGTTGATGCATTAATTCATGTTGTAAGGTGTTTCGAAAACGATAAAATTATTCACGTGGAGAAAAGAGTTGATCCTTTAAAAGATATAGAAATTATTGAAACAGAGTTAATTTTATCAGACTTAAAAAAAATTGAAAAAATCAAAGAAACTTTCATAAAAAATAATAGAGGACAAAAGTTGGATGAAAGTACACTTGAATTATTTGAATTAATTTATAAAACACTTTCTGCAGGTGAAACACTCGATAGACTTAATCTAGTTGAAAGCCAAAAAACGCTCTTACGTCATCATAATTTTGTAACTTTAAAACCTCAGCTATTCGTTGGCAATATTGATGAGAAATCAATAACTAACAGAAATGAATTAGTTGAATTAATTAAAGATCATTCTAATAAAAAAAATAAAAAATGTTTATTTATTTGTGCTTCAGTTGAAGCTGAGATAGCTCAACTAAAGAATGAAGCAGAAAAAATAGATTTTTTAGAAAGTATGAATATCAAAGATTCGAGTTTAGATAAGTTAATTCTTAATGGATATGCATTATTAGATTTGATAACTTTTTTTACATCTGGTCCAAATGAATCAAGATCGTGGTCTTGCAAATTAGGTACTAAAGCACCTGGTGCAGGAGCAAAAATACATTCTGACTTTGAAAGAGGTTTTATTAAAGCTGAAACGATTGATTATGAAGATTTTATTAAATATGGTGGTGAAAATAAATGTAGAGAACTTGGCAAAATAAGACTTGAGGGTAAAGACTACGAAGTAAAAGATGGAGACATAATAACTTTTAAATTTAATGTGTAGATTTATAGCTACTAAAAAGTTGCAAACTCTCAGTAATTTCTTTTTTACTAAGAAGCTTATTTTTTTTAGATAACAGGCAGAAATAAAATTGTTTAGCAAGCTTTTCAAGTGCAAATGCTAAATGTATTGCCTGTTCTATATTGTAACCAATTGTTACCTGTCCATGATTTGAAATCAAACAACCATTTCTGTCTTTTATTGCTAAGACAATGTTTTTTGCTAGTTTTGATGTTCCAAAAGTTGCATATTTTGAACATTTTATATCTATTCCACCCATTTCTGAGACCATATAGTGAAAAGCAGGTATATTAATTCTTAGACAGGACAATATTGAAGCCCACATAGAATGGCAATGAACTATTGCACTTACTTCAGTTCTTTCTTTATAAATATAATGATGCATTTTCCATTCAGTCGAGGGTTTTTCAGATTTAGAAAAATGACCATTAGAATCTATAAACGTAATATCATCAATCTTCATATTACATGGTTTTAAACCTGATTTGGGAATTAAAAATCCATTTTCGGATTTTATACTTATGTTCCCCTCTGATCCCAAATTCATTTTTGTTTTCACCAAATGCTTCATATTTTTTATAATTGTTTTTTTTAAAAAGTTTTTAGACATTCTTCAAAGTTTTAATTTTTCTAATTTCAGATGTTTTAGCCTTTAATAAACCAAATTCAGTAATAAGACCAGTTATATATTTTGCAGGTGTAACATCAAATGCGGGATTTGAAACATTTGCTCCATCAAAGTAAATTTTGGAAAATTTGTTTGTTGTAGATCTAATCTTAGATAATTCTATTCCTGGTCTTTCCTCTATTTCTATATTGGATACACCTTCTTTAAGATTTAAATCAATTGTAGAAACTGGCAGTGCAACATAAAATGGTATCCCATTATCAAAAGCTGCAATAGCTTTAAGGTAAGTTCCAATTTTATTACAAACATCACCATTGAGCGCAGTCCTATCACTGCCTACTATGCATAAATCCACTTTCCCAGATTGCATTAAATGTCCTCCTGCATTATCTACAACTATTGTGTAGGGAACTCTTGCATTTTTTAATTCCCATGCAGTTAATAATGCTCCTTGGTTTCTAGGTCTTGTTTCGTCCACCCACACATGTATTGGTATATTATTTTGTTTTGCGCTGAAAATTGGTGAAAGTGCTGTTCCCCAGTCTACAGTTGCCAACCAACCAGCATTACAATGTGTGAGTATATTTATTACACTTTTTTTTTCGAGATATTTTTCTTTAATAATTTTTAGACCATGAAGTCCTATTTTTTTACAATTATTAATATCTTGCGACCTAATTTTTTTTGCCAAGTTGATAGATTTTAACCATCTTTTTTCATCAGGCATTTGCTTTATTGAGTTAAAGACCAAATCTAAAGCCCATTTAAGGTTAACAGCAGTGGGCCTGGCAGAAAGTAACTTTTCATATGATCTTTCTATATTTTTTATTGAACTATTTCTTTTTATGGATAAAGCCAATCCAAATGCCGCTGTCACACCAATAAGTGGTGCTCCTCTTACACACATATTTTTTATTGATAAGAAGAAATCATTAATTGTTTTTAATTTTTTTATTTTAAATTTAAATGGTAAAAGTGTTTGATCAATAATTTTGACAGCATCATCTTCGTACCAAATTGTGGTAAATTTTTTGTTACCAACTTTCATTTTTTAGGAATAATATTTTTAAGTTTTTTTAATTTTTCTTTTGGAGCTTTTGATAGATTAGATATGATTGCATCTTTGAGAACACTATGTGAATCAATATTACAAGTTATCTCTGGTTCTTTGGTAAATTCATTAATAAAATTTAGACCTTTAGAATTATTTTCATTTAAAACTTTGATTATTTGATTAACACTGACATTTTCATGGTCAGGATGCCAACAATCATAATCCGTAATCATACAAAATGACAAATAACAAATTCCTGCTTCTCTTGCTAGTTTAGCCTCAGGTAAGTTTGTCATGCCTATTACATCACAACCCCAAGATCGATAAAGATTTGATTCTGCTAATGTAGAAAATTGAGGTCCCTCAATACATACATAAGTCCCCCCTATGTGATATTTATAACCAATTTTTTTTAGTATTTTTTCAGATATATTTGTTAGATTTTCACAGATTGGTTTTGAAAATTCAATATGGGCAATTATATCCGTATCAAAAAAAGAGCTTTCTCTTTTACATGTTCTATCAATATACTGATCAACCAATACTATATCACCTGGAGCAAAATCTTCTCTTAAACTACCTACAGCTGAAATTGAAATAATATTTTTAACATTTATCTTTTTTAGTGCGTCAATATTAGCTCTATAATTTATACTTGAGGGTGACAAATTATGATCAGCACCATGTCGTGGAAGAAAGGCAATATTTTTTTTGTTAAGGGTTCCTACACATATTTTATTTGAGGGTAAACCAAAATTAGACGAAACTTGTACCCACTTATAATTTTTTAATTCTGGAACCTTATAAAGACCACTTCCACCAATGAAAGCTACTTCTATTTCATCCATTTTTTATTCAACGTCTCTCCAAATTTTCCTTTTTACAGCGTATAACATTAAAGTTAGCAAGAAAAGGAATAATAATACCCTTACTCCTATACTTTTCCTTTCATCCAATTCTGGTTCGGCTGTCCACGCTAAAAAAGAAGTAACATCGCGTATAATTTGGTCTTGTGAAGCAGGTGTGTTGTCCTCATATTCAACCATATCATCATATATAGGTTGAGGCATAGCAATCTGCTTACCTGGATAAATTGTATTATAATACATACCATCATTTAACCTAAAATTTTCGGGAACCTCTTTGTAACCATTAAGTAGGTTATATAAATAATCTGCTCCACCAGCTCTCGCTTTAACAATTAACGACAGGTCTGGGGGATAAGAACCATTATTAGAGGCTCTTGCTTCATTTTTATTCCGATAAGGACCTACGAATTTGTCACTAGGCTTTGCAAATCTTGTAAACATTTCACCCTCATCATTAGGACCGTCTTCTATTTCATATTCCGATGCGATAGATTTAATATCATCATTAGTATACCCAAGTGCTGCCAAGTCTCTGAAAGAAACTAATCTGATACCATGACAACCAGCACAAACTTCTCTGTAAACTTGGAAACCTCTTTGCAAAGAAGATTGATCAAATCTACCAAAAAAGCCGTCAAAAGGCCATTTTTGTTCAACAAGATCGGCTTTTCCAGCAGAATATAAATTGATGCTATGAAAGGATAGAAAAAATATTAATATATATTTAATAAATCCTATTTTCATTATTTTGCAAAAGATTGATCTGGGGCAGATTCAAATTTATCTGATAAAACCGAAGATGCTATGCTACTTGGCAAAACTCTACCTTTTTCAAATTTAGAAAGTAGAGGCATTATAACTAGGAAGAAAATAAAGTAATACGCAGTTGCAATCCTACTTATTGTGACATAGATTCCCTCAGCTGGCATGGCACCAACCCATCCTAAAACAAAGCAGTTTACAAAAAATAACCAAAAGAATTGTTTGTAGTATGGCCTAAATTGAGAGCTTCTCACTTTATGGGTATCTAACCAAGGAAGTATAAATAAAACAGCTACCGCTGAGAACATTAGAAGAACCCCCATCAATTTATCAGGAACAGCCCTGAGAATTGCATAAAACGGTAAAAAATACCATTCAGGTACAATGTGGGCAGGAGTAACTAGTGGATCGGCTGGTATATAATTGTCGGGGTGTCCTAGGAAATTTGGTGCGAAAAAAACTAAGCCCAAATAAAAAATTAAAAATACACCTAAACCATAATAGTCCTTCACTGTGTAATACGGATGAAATGGTATGGTATCTCCATCGGATTTCACATCTATACCTAGAGGGTTGTTAGATCCATGCATGTGTAAAGCTACAATGTGAAGAACTACGACACCAACAATTGCAAAAGGAAGAAGATAATGTAATACAAAAAATCTAGAAAGCGTGGGATTGTCGACAGAAAATCCACCCCACAAAAAAGTCACAATGCTTTCTCCAATAATTGGAAAAGCAGAGAACAGATTTGTTATTACAGTTGCACCCCAAAAACTCATTTGCCCCCAAGGTAATACATATCCCATAAAAGCTGTTGCCATCATTAAAAGTAATATTGTAACACCAAGCATCCACAAAATTTCTCTAGGTGATTTATAAGATCCGTAGTAAAGACCTCTAAAGATATGAATGTAAACAACAATAAAAAACATATGTGCTCCATTCATGTGTAAATACCTAAGTAACCAACCATTGTTAACATCTCTCATTATTCTTTCAACACTGTCAAAAGCTAGATCCGAGTTTGCAGTATATTGCATAGCCAACAATATACCTGTAACAATCATTATCACAAGTGTAATGCCTGCTAAAGAGCCAAAATTCCAAAAATAAGATAAATTTTTTGGTGTAGGATAATTTGTTAAATTATCTTCGACAAACGAAAAAACAGGTAATCGTTCATCTACCCACTTTTTAACACCTGTATAATTATTTGATTTGACTTGCATAACTAACCTATTTTTATAATTTCTTCGCTAACAAATTCATATGGAGGCACTTCCAGATTAAGCGGTGCAGGTCCCTTTCTAATCCTGCCAGAAGTATCATAGTGAGAACCATGACATGGACAAAACCAACCACCAAAGTCCCCTTTTGCATCCCCAACCTTTTGCCCAAGAGGCACACACCCTAGATGAGTACAAACGCCTAAAACAACCAACCAACTTGGATTTTTAACACGAGATTCGTCTAAGTCCTTGTGTTTTAGTGAATCAATATCAACTTCTCTAGCTTCTTGAATTTCTATTTGGGTTCTGTGCTTTATAAAGACAGGTTTTCCTCTCCACATTACAGTAAGAGATTGTCCCTCATCAATTGGTGTTAGATCGACTTCAGTTGATGAGAGTGCCAGAACATCTTTAGCTGGATTCATTGTATTAATTAGACTCCATGCAGTCAACGCTCCTCCTGCAATAGCCAAACCACCTGTTGTCAAAAACAAAAAATCTCTTTTTTCAGTATCAATCTTGGTTTCAGTTGATTCTTGATATTTATTTTCTATAATCTTCTTAGCCATAATCACATAAAAAACATATTTTTTTATTATATATAAATTATTTTATCTTTAAAACAATGGAAAATCTCGCTGAAAAGAAAAAAAAAACAGAAATTTGGTTTAGGTCTCTTAGAGAGCAAATTTGCAAATCACTGGAAGAAGCAGAAAGAAAATTTGAAAATTCTAGTAAAAATTTTAAAAGAAAGAAATGGTATAGAGATCCTTCAAGAAAGCAAAACCTTGGAGGGGGTGAAATTTCAATTTTGAAAGGAAAACTTTTTGAGAAAGCCGGCGTAAACATATCCACTGTTCACGGTAAATTTTCAAAACAATTTTGTAAAGAAATACCTGGAGCTGATAAAAATCCAAATTTTTGGGCTTCAGGTATTTCAGTTGTGATACACCCGTTATCTCCTTTAATGCCCGCAGTGCACATGAATACAAGATTTATTGTTACACAAAAACAATGGTTTGGTGGAGGAGCTGATATTACCCCAACTTATAAAAATACAAAACAATCAAAAGATTTGGCAAAAATATTCCATAAAAATTTAAAAAAAACTTGTGATAGTTATAAAAAAGGTTGTTATAAAAAATTTAAAAAATGGTGTGATGAGTATTTTTACTTACCTCACAGAAATGAAAGTAGAGGTCTAGGTGGAATATTTTATGACTATTTAAATACAAAAGAATGGGATAAAGACTTTGTTTTTACTAAAAATGTCGGACTTACTTTTATTCAAACCTATTTGGAGATAATTGAATTAACTGCGAAAAATGACTGGAACGAAAATGATAAAGCCAAACAGCTTTTTAGAAGATCTAGATACGTAGAATTTAATTTACTCCATGATAGAGGGACAAAATTTGGCTTGATGACAAATGGAAATACAGAAGCTATATTAATGTCTTTACCCCCTCTTGCCAGCTGGTAATTTTTTTAGAAAATCTATGCATTTTTCCTTAGAAAAAATTAAGCCATTTTCAAGCCACCATTTTTCAACTTTCTTTTTAATATAACCTATTTCTTTACTTTCTTCATATCCAAGAGCTTTAATATCGTTTCCAGAAATTGGAAATTTTGGAACATCGTAAAGACTAACCAACTTAATTAATCTCTTAAGGTCTTCAAGTTTGATTTTATTTTCTGCAGCATCAAATATTAACTGGTCGATTAAATTGTCACGTCCATAGCAATAAATTTTTTTTTTCAGTGAGCTAAAACCATAATCAGTTATAGAAAAGAACATTTGAACTCTTTTAATTTCCTTTTTACTAAAAACATCAAAGAATCTTGTTTTTTTTTTCTTTAACAAAAATTTTAATCTTCGTATTTGGCATATTTGTTTTAATTTCCTTTCAATTTTAAAAAATTCTAAAATATTTTTTTTGTTAATGCTTGTTTCAAATATTTCCTCAAAAAAACTATATTTATCTAAAACAAAAAAGTTATCCTCAAAGTTTTTTAATATGATAAGTTTTGAGGTTTCCTTAAATCTTCTTTCTAATGACAATTTAGGTAAATATTTTTTATATTTCACGCATGCATCAAATGATTCCTTGTGAATTTTTTTGGAGTATAGGAAGGTAAATCTAAAAAATCTCAATATTCTTAAATAATCTTCTTTTATTCTTTTTACTGGATTTCCAATAAAGATTATTTTTTTATTTTTTAAGTCTTTTATTCCATTTTCTGAGTCATAAATATTCCCATTGAAATCTAGATATATTGAATTTATCGTAAAATCTCTTCTTTTAGCATCCAGCTTCCAATCATTTGTATATTCAACTACTGGCCATCTACCATCATTTTCAACATCTTTTCTTAAAGAAGTAATTTCTACTAGCTTTCCATTAATTTTTGCAGTTATACAACCATATTTCATCCCAACAGTGGTATACTCTATGTTGCATTTTTTAAAAGAATCTATTATTTCCGATGGATCTAAATTTGTAACAAGATCAATCTCTGCAGATTTATTTTGTTTCAACAAAAGATCTCTTACCATTCCGCCAACTATTCTAGTGTTTCCTTTATTTATTTTAATTGCATCTACAATTTTCTTTATTTCGGAAAAAGAAATTTTGTATTTTTCTATTTTACACTTTATGTCAGATTTATTTAATTTCACTGAAGAAACCTGGTTTTAAATTTTCTCCATCAAATTTAGGTGGATTATAGATTTTATCAGTATTTTTCTCAATTTGAATTACTGCAAAACATAAACATATGAAAAATAATACAAAAATGAGAAAATATACCTTGCCACGATGGATCCTTTTTTTTCTTTCATTTATTACATTAAGTTTTTTGTATAAAAAAAATAAAAAAAACAGTAATGTAAAAAATATTATTAATTTAATCATTATTTCTAGTATGATTTAATCATAAAATTTACATAATATGCACACTATCGATAAAAAAATTGAACAATCTTTTAAAACTATTGAGTCTGTAAACAATATTATTTCTGAAAATTTTTTTGGTCAGAAACAAGTTGTTGATGAAGTTTTGTCTTGTGTTTTATGCTCAGATCATGCTTTAATTGAAGGGGTTCCAGGATTAGGAAAAACTCTGCTTTTTCAATTATTATCAAAGTATTTAAATCTTAAATCTAATAGGATTCAATGCACACCTGATTTAATGCCCTCTGATATTTTAGGTACTGAGATTTTGAACAATAATAAGGAGGGATTCTCTTTCATTAAAGGTCCTATTTTTTGTCAATTACTTATGATTGATGAAGTAAATAGAGCAAGCCCTAGGACTCAATCTGCTTTTTTACAAGCTATGGAAGAAAACGAAATAAGTATTTCTGGAAAAAATTTCTTACTTCCTAAACCATTTTTGGTTCTTGCTACACAAAATCCTATTGAACAAGAAGGTACATATAATCTTCCTGAGGCACAATTGGACAGATTTTTAATGAAAATAAAAATTAATTATCCAAATGAAGAAACTGAGAAACAAATATATTCTTCAAAGACATCTGGGAATAAACAAAACAACAAAGGAATAAATACTAAAGATCTTATTGATATCATAAACATTATTGACCAAATCCCCATAGGAAAGTCAGTAAGTGATTTTGTAATGAAACTTGTCAGAAATTTAAGACCTGAAAGTTCAAAATTTGATTACATTAAAAAATATATTCAATGGGGTCCAGGTCCAAGAGGAGGCCTAGCATTATTGAATGTTATCAAGGCTAGGGCATTAATAAAAAAGAAATTATCACCAACAGTATCTGATATCATCAATTTTGCTCAACCAACACTTAGGCACAGAATTTCATTAAACTTTGAAGCTAGAGCTGATCTTATCAAAATAGATCAAATGATAAAAAAAGTATGTGAAGATTTGGATTAAATGGTATCACCAATTGAAAAAGCAAAAAGAATATCTAGTAATCTTCCCATTATTTCTTTTGAGCTAAATAAGACATTTTCTTCTAGCAAAGGGATTTCAAAACAAAAAAAAAGAGGGTTAGGAGAAGAGTTTTGGGACTACAAAAACTACAATTTTGGTGATTCAATAAGGAACATTGATTGGAAAAAATCAGCTAAAATGGAAGATTATGTAATTAAGTATAATGAAGTTGAAAATTCCAAAAGAATTTGGATTTGGAAAGATAGTAGTGTTTCTATGAATTATAAATTTTATAAGAATTCTGAATCAAAACTTGAGAGAGCAACAATTTTATCAATTATATTATTAGATATTTTTCTCAGATCAGGAGAGAAAGTTGGTATTGTCGGATCAAAGATAGGAATCAAAAATGGTAATGAATCTTTTTTGGATTTGTCCTCAGCTATACTGAATGACAAATGTGACATGTCTGATAAACGAATAAAAAAAGGTGATTTTGTAATATTCATTTCTGATTTTATCGACAAAATAAACATTACGAGAAAAAAACTAATTTCTTTAAGTAATAACACATACAAAGCTTTACTAATACAAATTTTGGATCCCTCTGAATTATCATTTCCATTTGAAGGAAGAAAGCAATTTTACGATCCAAAATCAGGTATTCATAAATTGCTTAATAGGTCAGAAAAGATGAGATCAATATTTCAACACAAAGTAAAACAACACAATGATGAACTAGAAAAGATTTGTAAAAAACTTGGATGGAAATTTGTTAGGAATATCACTAATGAGAGCTATAATTCAATTATGAATAGAATTTACAATAATTTTTCATAAATCATGTCTATTACTAATATTGCTTTTACTTATCCATTCGCACTTTTATTATTAGTATTTTCTCCTGTGATATGGAAATTTTTAAAATCAAAACCACTCACAGTAGAATTAAAAAAATTTCCAGCCATTTCTTTAATTTCTAAAATTAAATCTATTGATAATACATTTGAAAACAATTCTTTGTTAATAATAATACTGAGATTTCTAATTTTCGTACTTCTAGTAATTGCTCTCAGTAAACCGTATTTTAAAAATGTTGCAAAAAATGTCGAATTAAAACAAATTTTATTGATAGTTGATGATTCATGGGAGTCTGGTATTAATTGGTATTCTAAAATTGAAAAAATAAAAAGTCTGCTTGATTCAAATAGTTTGGAAAATATTTCATATACGTTAGTTACAAGTTCTAAAGTCAATGAAAACAAATTTAAATTTTTAAAAAATAAAAACTCTTCTGAAATTTTAGCATTTGTTAATTCTATTAAACCAAATTCATGGAATTCTGATTTTAATGAGTTATTTAAATTTCTTGAAACAGATATAAAGAGTTATGAAAAAATATTTTGGTTTACCGAATCACTAATTAGTGAGTCAAAAAAAAACTTTTTCTTAAAAATTAAAGATAACAATTTAAAAATTATTCAATCATTAAACAAAGAGTTATCACCATTAATTTTTTTAAAGGAACAGAAAATTAAGGGTAATTACATTTTTGAAATATATGACTTTAATAAATTTTATAAGAACGTTGTGATTGATTGTTACGATATTAGAGATAGATTAATTTTAAGAAAAAATGTTAAAGGGTCAGATAAAAGTAATTCTGATTGGAACATTACCCAGGTGGACCTAAGAATTGC
>CABZJY010000002.1 GCA_902526175.1 uncultured Alphaproteobacteria bacterium
AAAAATTATTTGTAAAAAATAAAAACATTCTTAGAAATAGAGATTATTTAATTTTTGGAATTTTAAATGTCACACCAGATAGTTTTTCTGATGGAGGCATGTTTAACAATGAAAAACTCAGTTTGAATCGTGCAAAAGAAATGAATACTGAAGGCGCAGATTTTATTGATGTTGGAGGAGAATCAACTCGTCCAGGTGCACAAAAGGTTAGTGAAAATGAAGAAATACTAAGAGTCTTACCAGTTATTCAAAATCTGTCAAATGCAAATATAAATATATCTCTAGATACAAGAAATTCATCTACTATGTATATGAGCAATTTTTACAAAATATCTATTATTAATGATGTGAGTGCTTTACGGGATAATAATAGTCTTGAAATTGTAAAAAGTAATAATTTATCGGTTGTTCTAATGCATATGCCAGGAACACCAAAAACAATGATGAAGAAAAAATATAGTAATGTATTATTAGATACTTATGATTTTTTAAATAAAAGAATTGAATTCTGTGAAAGAAATGGATTGTCAAAAGAAAGAATAATAGTTGACCCTGGTATTGGTTTCGGGAAGAATAAGAATGAAAATATAAATTTGATAAAAAATATATCTATTTTTCATTCTTTAGGGTGTCCAATTATGCTCGGTGTATCAAGAAAAAGATTAATTTCAAATTTCGGGTCTCCCAATTTATCAAACGAAAGAATAGGGGGGTCTATTTCTTTTGCTTTACATGCTTTCAATCAAGGTGTTGAAATTTTTAGAGTTCATGATGTTAAAGAAACATTACAGGCGCTTGAGGCGTGGAAATCTGCAGGTGAAAAGAATTGACAAAAAACAAAAAAATAAAAAAATACTTTGGTACAGACGGTATTCGGGGAAAAACTAATCAATCACTAATTAATGAAAAGTTTCTGTCAGAACTGTCAGTAGCGTTAAGTGTTTTTTTTCGGGAAAAAAAAATCACTTAATAGAAAAATTATTATCGGTAAGGATACTAGATTATCAAGTTATATGGTTGAGTCTATAATAACTGGGGTTATGTTATCAAGAGGTTGGAATTGCGTTAGCATTGGTGTAATTCCAACCTCAGCAATATCTAGAGCAATTAAAATTGGTGACTATGATTTTGGAATAATGATTTCAGCTTCTCATAATTCCTTTGAGGATAACGGTATAAAAATATTCAACAAAAAAGGTGAGAAATTGACAGATAATGAAGAATTACAAGTTGAAGAAATCATTAACCTTAAAAAGCAAAGTCCATTATGTACTGATTTAAAAATAGGTAAAATTCAAAAAAATGACGATGTATATGTTAATTACAAAAAATATCTATTATCTACTATTCCAAAAAAAATAAATTTTTCTGGACTTAAAGTGGTTGTTGATTGTGCTAATGGCTCAGCTTACAAAGTTGCGCCAGAAATATTTTCAGAAGTTGGTTTAGATCTAATTTGTCATTCCACCAAACCTAATGGGAAAAATATAAACAAAAATTGTGGTGCTCTACACCCTAAAAATCTCTCAAAATTGGTGAGAAATCATAAAGCAGATTTAGGTATATCTTTTGATGGAGATTCAGATCGATTAATTCTGTGCGATAAAAATGGTCAAATAATTAATGGAGATAAAATTTTAGCAATAGCAGCCTCAAGCATGCTTAAACAAAACAAATTGAAAAGTAAAGCTATTGTATCAACAAAGATGGCTAATATAGGACTTGAGGATTATTTGAATGAAAGAGGAATTAAACTTTTTCTAACTGATGTGGGTGATAGATATGTAATGGAAGAAATGAAAAGAAGAAATGTAAATTTAGGAGGTGAACAGTCTGGACATTTAATATTTTCTGATCACAGTTTTACTGGTGATGGTATTTTAAGTGCGCTTCAAGTTTTTACAATTTTACAAATTGAAAATAAACAGATTCATGAACTACTCGATGATTTTAATATTTTTCCACAAAATCTCGTTAACCTTGATTTACATTCTGATACAAAGAAAATATTTGATAATAGTCGACTAAACAAAACCATTTTAAATTTTTTAGACAATAAACAAGATGAGCCTAAAATATTAATTAGAAAATCTGGTACAGAAAATTTGTTACGTATTATGGTTCAATCAAGATCTCTAAAAGTTACAAATCATATTTCTCAAACTTTAGTTGATATGATCAAAGGAATTGATGGTATCTAAAAAGAAAATTTATATACTTAGTATTGCAGGTAGTGATAGTTCTAGTGGTGCTGGAATCCAAGCTGATTTAAAAACCATAATGTCGCTTGGAGGATACTGTACTGTTTCTATAACTTCAATAACAGCACAAAATAAAAATAAAGTTTCAAAAATTTATAACTTAAACCCAGACCTTGTGATTGACCAAATTAAATCCATAATGGAAGATTTTGACATTAAAGGTATAAAAATTGGACTTGTGAATAATAAGGTGCTATCAAAAAAAATTTCAAGTTTTTTAAAAAAATTTAAAATCCCCATTGTTGTTGACCCAGTATTTGTCTCTACTTCAGGATTCGAGTTTATAGAAAAATCAAATTATAAAACTTCTCAGGTATATCTGTCTAATCATGCTAGACTTCTTACTCCGAATGTATTTGAAGCCGAGATTCTGTCAGGCTTAAAAATTAAAAATAATTTAAACAAAACTAAAGAATCGTTATATTTTTTGTACAAAAAATTTCAGACCCCAATCTTGATAAAATCTGTGTATGTTGAAAAAAATAACATTTGCGACACACTTTATGATGGAGATGATATAAAAATGTTTAAGCATAAGAGAGTTGATATAGGAGAATTTCATGGAACAGGATGTACTTTGTCAAGTGCTATCTGTTTCTATCTTGCAAACGGTAATGATCTAGTAGATTCTATTTTAAAAGCTAGGAAGTATTTACTGTCTTCACTGAATAGATCTAAATCATCTAATTCAAAGGGTTATTTATGTCATTAAGTTTTTTTTTTTTCTAAATAAATTTCTCCGCCCAATTTCCTGAATTTTTTTGACATCTCATCAAAACTTTCTTTTGATTCTTTCTTAATTTCATGAGAAATTTTCATAGAACAGAATTTAGGACCGCACATTGAACAAAAATGAGCAAGTTTTGCACCTTCTGATGGTAAAGTTTGATCATGAAAATTTTGTGCTGTTTCTGGGTCTAAAGACAAATTAAATTGGTCTTTCCATCTGAACTCAAATCTAGCTTTAGATAATAAAAAATCTCTATGATAGGAGCCTTTGTTTCCTTTTGCAAGATCAGCAGCATGGGCAGCAATTTTATAAGTTATTACACCAATTCTTACATCATCTTTATTAGGAAGGCCTAAATGTTCTTTAGGTGTAACATAACATAGCATTGAGGTACCATACCAACCAATCATAGCTGCTCCAATTGCGCTTGTAATATGGTCATACCCAGGTGCAATATCTGTTGTTAATGGGCCAAGAGTATAAAAAGGCGCTTTTTTACAATATTTTTCTTGTTTTTCCATATTTTCTTTTATCAAATGCATTGGAACGTGGCCTGGTCCCTCAATCATTACCTGTACATTCTTTTCCCAAGCTTTCTTAGTTAGTTCTCCTAGTGTTTTTAATTCAGCAAATTGTGCTTTATCATTTGCATCGTGTATAGATCCAGGTCTGAGTCCATCACCAAGTGAAAAAGAGACATCATATTTAGATAAGATTTCGCACATTTCTTCGAAATTTTCATAAAGAAAGTTTTGTTTATGATGAGCTAAACACCATTTACCGATTATTGAACCGCCGCGAGATACAATCCCAGTTAACCTATCTACAGTTAAATGTATGTATTCTAGTTTTACCCCTGCATGTATTGTAAAATAATCAACACCCTGTTCAGCTTGCTCAATAAGGGTTTCTTTAAAAATATCCCAGTTTAAATCTTCTGCAACACCATTAACTTTTTCTAATGCTTGATAAATTGGAACAGTACCAACTGGCACAGGAGAGTTTCTTAAAATCCATTCTCTAATATTATGAATATTTTTACCTGTAGACAAATCCATTATCGTATCACTTCCCCATCGAGTGGCCCATACTAATTTTTCAACCTCTTCTCTTGTATTTGACCATACAGCTGAGTTTCCTATATTAGCATTTATCTTAACCAAAAAGTTAGTACCAATAATCATAGGCTCGAGTTCAGGGTGATTGATATTTGAGGGTATAATAGCATTACCGTTTGCAATCTCATTTCTTACAAATTCTGCACTTACAAGATCTTTTTTGGAAAATCCATTTCGAATTTCTTTTTCTCTTCCCTCATTTTCTCTAATAGCACAAAACTCCATTTCTTCTGTAATCTCACCCAATTTTGCATAATACATTTGTGAAACCTGTTTATTTTTTTTTGCCTTTAAGATTTTCTTTTTTGTGTTTGGAAAAATGAGACCTTGAGAGTTTTTTTTATTTAAATATTTAAGTGGATGTTTATTTTCGATACCAATGTTATTTCTTAGTTTTAACCATGGTTCACGGATTGGTTTTAATCCTACACTAAGGTCTTTATGTTCACTTTTATCAGTGTATAAACCTGATGTATCGTATACCATTACAGATTTTTGATCTTCATCCTCTATCTTAATTTCTCTCATAGGGACAGACAAATTTTTGAATTTATTACTTTTTACATAGGTTTTTTTTGAATTTTCAAGAGGTTCACAAAGCTCCTCACTAATTTTAAACTTACTATCTTTAGTTTTTTTTAAGGTCTTTAACATTTGTAATACAATAAATTAATTTGTTGATTAATTTTTTTTATATACAGATTGTGGCACAAGTTGCTATAAATTTAAACTAGATTTTAATATAATCAAAAAAAAATGATGTCAATTAGTCAAGATTTCTTTATTTATCTAAGCATTGTCTTTGTAATAATAGCGATAAGTATTTATTCGATAGATAAATGGAGTATTTTTTTTAAATCCATATTTATTCTCAGCTTTTTATTAATTTTTTTCTCATTATTTCCATATATAGATTCTAACGAAAAAAACTTACTTTCACCTCAAGCTATTTTAAGCGGATTTAGTAATGAAACGCTGATAACTGTTTGCGCTTTGCTTGTATTAGGCCAAGGAATTGTCCAAACAAAAGCTGTAGATGGTTATATAAGTTTCATCTTAAAAATTTTTTCTGGTAACGAAATAATTGTTATTTTTTTTTCCTTATTTAGTGTACTTTTTTTAAGTGCTTTTTTAAATAATACACCAGTAGTTATAATTTTTATTCCTGTTATTCAAGCTATAGCGAAAAAAATTGGACATTCTGGAAGCAGATACTTAATACCTCTTAGTTATGCAGCTATTCTAGGAGGTATGACTACATTAATAGGTTCAAGTACTAATTTACTGGTTGCTAACTCACTTTACTCAATTACAAATATCAAAATTGGCTTTTTTGACTTTTTTATTCCTGGAATTATTATAGCTTTTTCTGGGATACTTTATATCTTCCTTTTTTCTAAGTTTTTATTAAAAAGAAGATCACCAATGGCTAACGAATTAGTCACTGATAGTGATAAAAAATTTATTGCCCAAGTATCACTTACAAAAGAATCCCCTTTAGTTGGCAAAACATCAATTTCAGGAAAATTTGAAGGACTAGAAAATATTAATATTCTTTTAATACAAAGGAAAGAACACGCTGAACATGGTCCGTTATTTAATGATTTTGAATTGAGAGTTGGTGATGTTTTAGTCATAGCAACAACTAAGGAAGAACTCAGCGAAATCATCTCCAAAAAAATTGGGTTTTGTGGGTCTGAAATTTCAAGAATTAAGCCTGGTGAAATCGACGATCAAGAAACAAATAATCAATTATTAACTGAAGCGGTAATTTCTCCACTGTCAAGTCTTATTGGACTTAATATTGAAAGCATAAGTTTTAGATATAGATTTAACTGTGTAGTGATTGGGTTACAAAGAAGGGCAAGAATGATAAGAAAAAGAATGACAGAGATACCATTAGAGGCTGGAGATGTCCTATTAATCCAGGGATCAAAGAAAGCAATTAAAGATCTTAGATCTGGAAGTGACATTATGCCAATGGAATGGTCTTCAACTGAAATTATCGATCAAATGTTACCAAAAAAAGCAATTTTTATTTTTGGAACCGTAATATTGTTGAGCGTGTTTGAGATTTTACCATTAGTGGTTTCATCGCTTTTGGGGGTATTTACTATGTTGCTAACAAGAGTTTTATCAACTAGGCAAGCTGTCTCATCAGTAGATTACAATCTTCTATTATTGATTGTAACATCATTGGCTTTAGGAAAAGTAATATTTGAAACAGGTACCGCTAATTATCTAGCGCAAAATTTAGCAACACTTTTAAAAGATTCAAGTGTTTACATTGTATTATCATGTTTCTTTCTATTTGTAGCTCTAATAACTAATTTAGTATCTAATAACGCATGTGCAGTACTATTTACTCCAATTGCTATTGATTTAGCAAATAATCTAGGAATGGATCCTAAGATTTTTGCTATAGCGGTTATATTTGCAGTTAACTGCTCATTTATGACACCGATGGCTTACCAAACAAATCTTCTGGTAATGGGACCAGGTCATTACAAGTTTTCTGACTTTGTGATTTTTGGATTTCCCTTAACAATTATATGTTGGGTAACCTTTTCTTTATTTTTTCCATGGTATTATAATTTAATATGAAACCATTCCACAAACCAACTAGTCCATATTTTTCTTGTGGTCCAACAAAAAAACCACCAGGTTGGAATCCAAGAAAACTAGGTTTACAAAATATTAGTAGGTATCACAGGTCAGAATCTGCTCAAAAATATTTGAATGAACTTTTAAATAGATTAAAAATTTTATTAAAAATTCCCAAAGAATATAGCATCTTTCTCACACCTGGATCATGCACAGGGGCAATGGAAAGTGTAATTTGGTCGGTTCTTAACAAAGAAACAAATATAACAAGCATAGTTTACGATTTCTGGGGTATAGAGTGGTCAAGATCTATTGAAAAATTAAATTTAAAACAAGAAATAAGATCATGTCTAAATGGCAAAATGCCTAACTTAGAAAACATTAATATTAATGATGATATAGTTTTTGTATGGACAGGTACTACAACTGGAATGTCATTAAATAATCTTAATTGGCTTTCATCAAGTCATGTTGGTTTAGTAATATGTGATGCCAATTCGTCAGTATTTATTTATGATATTGAATGGAATAAAATTGATATTACTGTTTTTTCTTGGCAAAAAGCCCTCGGCTCTGAGGCTCAACATGGTATAGTTGTTATGAGTCCAAAAGCAATAAAAAGATTGAATAAAAAGCAAACCAAATACATTCCAAAAACCTTAAATCTTAAAAACTATACTATGCCTATTAATACACCTTCATTTTTATGTTTTTCAGATTTTGAATTTTGTCTTGATTGGTTTAATAAAAAAGGAGGAATTAGGTGGAGTAATAAAAGATGTTTAGAAAATAGGGATGTTTTGGATAAGTGGTCAAATGAAAATAAATTTATTTCATATTTTTGTAAGGATCAAAGATATAGATCAATTTCACCATGTTTTTTTAAATTAGAAAATATTTCAAATAATAAATTCAAAAATATTATTTCATTTTTAGATAATGAAAAAATAGCCTATGATATAGAATCTTATAGAAAAGCTGAAAAGGGATTTAGGATTTGGACTGGTCCAACAATTCTAAAAAAAGATTTGATAAGATTGACAAATTGGTTAGATTGGACTTTTGATAACATAAAATAGTATCGTGGAAAATCAATTATTGCCAGAGGGGTTTAAGGATAGTCTTCCTGAAACTGCATATAAAGAGTTCGAAATAAGTGCGGAATTCATAAAAATTATGAAGAAAAGAAAATACATGTTAGTGAGACCTACTCTACTTGAATTTGAAAAATCAATGTTTTTTTTGACGAAAGGATCAATGGAAAAAAATTCGTTTAGAGTCCTTGATCCATTATCACAAAAGGTAATGGCAATTCGGTCTGATATTACAACCCAAATAGCAAGAATTTCATGCGGAGCTTTGAAATTTCAGGCTAGACCTCTAAAAGTGATGTATTTTGGAGATATTCTTAGAGTTAATAATTCGCAACTTAAAACTGCCAGACAGTCAACTCAATTAGGAGGAGAAATAATTGGGGTAAAAAATGAAAATGATGAAATAGAAATTATAGAAATTATTTCTGAAATACTTAAAAAATTTAAGATTAATAATTATAAGATTTCATTATCTATGCCTACAATTTTAAAAAGTGTCAGTCTTGATTTTAATCTTAATAAAGAACAGGAATTATATTTAAAGACTTGCTACGATAATAAAAATCTTATGGATCTTAAAAATATTTCAACTGAAATTCATGATATTTCATGCAAGTTACTAAATAGCATAGGTCCATTAGACAAAATTTATCAATTTCTAATTTCAGAAAATTTTCCATCCAAAACACAATGTGAAATAAATAAATTCTTAACATCATTACATAATTTTAAAAATAAATTATCCAAAGAAAATTTTATCGTTGATACTGTTGAAATTGACAAATCCGGTTATCACAATGGTTTAATGTTTAAGTTTTATTCTGAAAAGTTAACAGAACTATTTAGTGGCGGAATCTATGAAGTTAATAAAGAGAATTGCATTGGTTTTTCTGCACTAGCTGAAAATTTAATTAATAATTGAGGTGTAAATGGGAAATGTGACTGTAATTGGAGCTCAATGGGGAGATGAAGGGAAGGGGAAAATTGTCGATTGGTTGTCAAGTCAAGCTGATATCGTTGTGAGATTTCAGGGTGGAAACAATGCTGGACACACTATTGTTGTTAGAAAAAAGAAAATTGCTTTAAGTCTAATTCCATCTGGAATTGTAAGGAAAAATACTATTTCAATAATTGCAAACGGAGTTGTTGTAAATCCAAAAGCATTATTAGATGAAATTAAAGAATTAAAAAAAAGCGGGATAAAGGTAACACCAAAAAATTTAATATTGTCAGAAAATATATGTTTGATTCTTAGTGTACATAAAGAAGTAGACAAAATTAGAGAAAAATTAAAAGGGGAAAATAAAATAGGCACAACAGGCAGAGGTATTGGTCCTGCCTATGAAGATAAAATAGGAAGAAGATCAATCAGACTTTCAGATTTAAGAAATAAAAATAAGTTGAATGACAAAATAAAAATTGTAGTAGATCATCACAATATTATACTCAAGGGTTTAGAATCTAAAGAAATATCCTACAAAAAAATAATAAACGAAATTGAGGAGGTTAAAAGTAGTATCATGAAATTTTCTCAAAGAACGAACCCCATTTTTGAAAAAGCAATATTTGAAAGAAAAAAAATTCTTTTTGAAGGGGCACAAGGTGTGATGCTTGACATCGATCACGGAACATATCCATATGTCACTTCTTCCAACACTGTAGCTGGTGCAGCCTCAATAGGCTCAGGCTTATCAGTAAAAAAATTGGGTTTTATCTTAGGCATTGTTAAATCATATATGACAAGGGTTGGAAGTGGTCCATTCCCATCAGAATTAAATAATATGATAGGAAAAAAACTTGGTGAAATAGGTAGAGAATTCGGTACAGTAACAGGGAGAAAAAGAAGATGTGGATGGTTTGATGCTGTCCTAACAAAATATGCACTTTCGGTTTCTGGTGCTGACGGTATTGCACTTACTAAATTAGATGTGCTTGATACTTTTAAAGAAATAAAAATTTGTGTTGCCTATAAACTATTTGGAAAGAAAATAGATTACTTTCCAATATCAGAATATGAACAAGAAAATGTTAAACCAATTTATGAAACTTTTAAAGGATGGAATAAGTCTACAAAAGGGGCCAGAACATGGTCAGAACTTCCAGCATTAGCGGTTAAATACGTTAGAAGGCTAGAAGAGTTGATATCAAATAGAGTAGTAATATTATCGACCAGCCCAGAAAGGGAGGACACCATATTGGTTGAAAATCCTTTTATTGACTAAAATTTTTATTTTTATAACCAATATTTTTTACTACCTTTTGCAATTTTTGAAATGCTCTGACTTCCACCTGCCTAACACGTTCTCTAGAAATTCCATATGACTTACTTAGCTCTTCAAGTGTAAGAGGTTTATCCATCAATCTTCTTTTAATAAGGATTTGTCTTTCTCTATCGTTAAGGTTATTAAGGGCAACGTCGAGTATTTGTTTCCTTTTTCTTAATTCATCATTATAAATTATGGATGCTTCATGTGAATCTCTTTCATCAACCAACCAGTTAATCCATTCACCTTCGTTTTCTTGGGATAAAGGAGAATTTAAAGAATGATCATGTCCAGCCATTCGTCTATTCATATCAACAACATCAGGTTCAGACACATTTAATCTTTCAGCAATTTCTGTCACAAGTTCTGGTTGTAAGTCTCCATCATCGAGTGCTTTGAGTTTACCTTTTAGCGATCTGAGATTGAAAAAAAGTTTTTTTTGTGCAGCCGTTGTACCTATTTTTACCATAGACCATGAATGTAAAATGTATTCTTGTATTGAGGCTCTTATCCACCACATGGCATAAGTTGATAATCTAAAACCTTTTTTTGGATCAAACCTTTCTAAAGATTGAATCATACCTACGTTTCCCTCAGCAATTAGTTCATTTAAAGGTAATCCATAACCTCTAAAACCCATTGCAATTTTAACAACTAGTCTCAAATGAGAGTTCACCAGTTTATGAGCAGACTTAAAATTTTTATTTTCTGTCCAGTCCAAGGCAAGTTTATTTTCTTCCTCAGCTGTTAACATTGGGAATTTTCTTATGTCTCTTAGGAACTTAGAAAGCCCGAATTCATCTAAAGATTTACTGATATTGTTTTTAATATTGTTTAGCATTGAAATCAACTCCGATTGTTAAAGTTTAACAAAAGTGCTGGTTGCCAATAATCGACCGCAGTCCACTAAGTATTATAAAAAAACAATTATATTTTTTAAATTAATTCTGTCAAATAATAAAAAAAAAATTAAAAACTATTTAAAAACTCTTTTAAAGAAATAAGATCACTGGGAAGGTTGGAAGTATATTTTCTTTTAATATTGTCAGTTGGATCATATATATTTATCTCTTTTGCATGTAATGCCTGCCTACCCTTTTTCTCAAGTTCATAGATAATATTACTAGGTTTATAAAAGTTTTTATTTATTAAATTAACCTTTTTTTTCTTATATAATGCATCACCAACTAAGTGATTACCCATTTCACTAAAATGAACTCTTATTTGATGTGTTCTACCTGTTAATATTTTTACTGATACCCAGCTTACTACTAAATTCTCTGAAATTTTATATTCTTTAATAAGTTCATACTCTGTAATCGCCTTTTTCCCATTATTTTCATTAGTAATACACATTTTCTTTCTATTAGAGGAAGATCTTGTAATGTTATTAATGATTTTACCTTTTTTTGTTTTTAATTTATTCCATACAAATGCTTCATAGTATTTTTGAACAGACCGGCTTTTAAATTGCGAAGAAATATTTTTATGACTGAGATCATTTTTTGCAACAATAACTATACCACTTGTCATTTTATCTAATCTATGAATAATTCCAGGTCTTTCAATACCACCGATCCCTGATAATGAATCTTTACAATGAAATAATAATGCATTGACTAAAGTATCTCTCAGATTTCCTGCACCAGGATGAACAACCATTCCAGACGGTTTATTGACAATTAGATAGTCATTATTTTCAAAAATAACATCTAACTTGATATTTTGTGCTTCAACTTCTAATTTTTTAATTTCAGGTATTTTAATAAGAATTGTTCCTTCTTTTTTAATTTTAAAAGATCTATCAGAAACTACCTCATCATTATAAAATACTTTTTTGTTATCAATTAATTTTTGTAATTGTGTTCTAGAGAATTGAGTATTTTTCTTTTTTAAAACTAAATCTATTCTATTACCCAAATCCTTGTTATCTATTAAAATAGTGATAGAGTTATCCAATGTTAAAATCTCTTAAGAAAATTGTTATTGTACTAGGAATTTTTATTATTTCATTAACAATTATTGTAATAGTAACATTATTTAATAGAATCAATAATGTTTCAATCCTTAAAAAAGAGGATAATTATATCGAAAATATAAATATAGAAGATAAGTTTGTTATTGAAGATTTCTCAGTAGATGATGGAAAAATATATTTTTATTTATCATCAGATGATCAAATGGTAATTAGAGTGTATAAAATTAATAATGGAAATCTAGTAAAAGAATATTACTTAAAATAGATATGATAGCTGAAACTCTTCTAGCCACTTTAACTTCTTGGATAATAGAAAATACAGAGTTTGATAAAAGATTAGATTACCCTGAACTCCATATTTTAAGCAAATCTGAGATGTCAAGAAAAGCTTGTTTCTCCTCAAATAAATGTAGGGTAAAGGCTTATTATGTTAAAGAAGAGGGAATATATTTCATAGACACCCTAAAACCTGAATCTGAGATTTGTGATAGATCAATAATTCTTCATGAATTAATTCACCATTATCAAAAAAAACAAAACAAAACATTTGATTTAGATGAACATACTCTTTGGACATTGCAGGAAAGGCAAGCTATTTTTTATCAAAATGTTTATCTCTATCAAGAAAAGACAAAGAATGACTTTAAAGGGCCTGAAAATGTTTTACAATGCGAGGGAGGGTCATACCTTGATTTACAATATGAATACAAAAAATCTAATCCATAATTTTGTTGAAATTATATCTTCTTACATCTTCGAGCGGAATTGGATTCTGGTCGCCAGCAAAATAAATAAGTTTACCTTTTTCATCAAATAAAGGTTTAATTCTTAGTCTATTCCAAAATTTTTCTCCATTTTTCCTGTAATTTAAAATATCAATTGTAATTGTAGTTTTCTTTTTAATGGCCATTCTTATACTATTTATATCATTTGGATCTGTTTCTGGTCCTTGGAGAAATCTACAATTTTTTCCTAATGCTTCATTTACTTTGTATCCAGTCTGAGAAACAAATTCTTCAGATACATACACCATTGGACAATCTATTATATTTGGATCAGAAATTACAACACTATGGTTAATTTCGTCTTGTTTCAGCAACCTTAAAACTGTATCTTTATCAAGAAATTTCATAATATAAATGTATATAAATAATAATAAAATTTACATCTATAATAATGATATAAAATCATTTAAAAAAAATCAATTTTACAGATTTTTAAAAGAATCAATTTTTTCTGGAAGAATAATAATTTTTAGAAATAACTATTTTATTATTAAAATAATAAATTTAGTATTTAATCTAATTCAAGAATACCTGAAAAAAGAAAGCATAACAGATTTAAATATACAAAGTAACGATATTAGAAAATTTAACAACATTATCATTGAAATTCAAAAAAATATAAAAAATAATATTAAAGTAAAAAAGATTTTCAGATCATTCCTCAATTGTGTTCAATTTTCAAATCATGAAACTTTCATTGATAAAATTACGTTAAGATATACCTCGCCCCTAGAGTGCCAAACGATAGGTACCTTAAAGCCTTTAATTTCTCATAGAGATACCTGGGGATCAAATATACCTGAACAGATAAATTGGTGGTTGCCTCTTTATGACATTAAAAATCAAAATTCTATATATATCTTAAAAAAGGAATTTAATAGGCCTGTTAAAAATGATTCAAAAGAATGGGACTTTTTAAAATATAAAAAGAATTCAAATAAACTATTGTCCTCTCCGACCTCTTCTAAAAAGTTTAATATTGAACCTGAATCTATAGTAAAAATCAAAAGAGGTGATCTTTTATGTTTTTCTGGGCATCATCTGCATGGGAGTAAACAAGGTGATTTTCATAGAATAAATTTAGAAACAAGAACAGTATCTAAAAAGGACTCAAAAGTTTTTAAAATTCCAAGGGATATCGACAGTTTTCAAAAAAAAAAGCAACTAAATTGGTTTTTTAACATATATAATAATTTAGTCTTAGGAAAATCAAATTATTAGTTTTTAGGTATCCGATATTTGTTTATTAATAACATATGTGGAACTGTAAGTGCTGATAAAGATATGAATATTAAAGATAAATAATTTAAATTATCTTGTAATATAAAAAAATAAAGAAGAGATATACCAATTGTACTAATAAGTGTAATTGGTATTGTTGATACAATCAATTTCATAAAAGAAATATTTAAAGTTTCTTTCTCAATCAAAAGGTGTCGAAGTGAATGAAAAAAACAAAAATACAAACAAAACGCTGTGAATGGTTCAAAAAAATAAAATGTAAAGATAATTAATTGAACTTCAATGAATGTATCAAAATTATTTTTTTTAATATTAATAATTTGAAAAAAAAGAAAAATAATTAGTAATGAAATAAGAATTATGAAAAAGATATCATTATAAATTATAAGATTATTGATAAAGATTTCATCTGCGTTTAGTCTTGAAAATATAAATTTTACCTCCTCGTTGTAAAAGTAAATAGGTGTTGAAATTGGTACAAATCCTCTAAAAAAAATTTCAGTATAAAAAAAGTTTTTTTTTTGGATTGTATCACTAATACCAAAGTGTACTGCAGAAATAATCAAGAACATTGAAAGCGATAAATTTGGTGTGATTATCCATAACAAAACAATAAATAATGAAATTGATAGATAACCTAGAATAAAAAAATATAATTGATTTTTGGTAATAATTATTTTTAATTTTTTTGCAATTAGCACATCTAAACTCCCATGTGCCAATCCGGGCCAAATTAAAGGTACTAAAAAAAGAATAAGTTTATCTGAGAAATTATTTTCAAAAAAATAGCTTTGATTATAATAAAATATTAAAAAAACAAAAATTACAAAAATAAAAAGCTTAGTATCTAGACGCATAATTTATTTTTTTTAAAAATAGGAAAAAAGTAGAAATTATTAATTCCTTTTTAGGTAAAACCTTAAGAATTTTTAAAATATCCCAAAAATTTTGTTTTTCTGTTAAAAAAAAAACTATTGTTTTAATATTTAAATATTTAAAGAAATTATAAAAAAAATTCTGGGCAGATCCAGGGTATCTAGAAAGAAATTCGCAAAATATTTCATCCAGAAATTTATTTATGAATCTTTGTTTAGTAGAAATTTTAGAATTATTAATTAATTTATTAACAATTTGATAACTTTTCTCAAAAGCATTTTGAAAACAATAACCTGTAGATATTTTTATCCAATTACTTGTTTGACCTATGGGTATAATTAAATTAGATAATGACTTTTCTTTATTTGAATACATAGGTAGAACTCCTTTTTCCTTAAATCCAAAGTTGAAATAGCAGTCAGGATATTTTTCAGATAAATAAAGTTTAATATCTCTAATATACTTTTTTTCATTATAGACGGTTTTAGAAAAATAAGTACTTTCAATTAAAGCTTTATTTTTACTAAATGGAAGTACATAAAAAAAGTGGATTAGTTTATTATTTTCTTGAAAATCCATTAAAGTAACTTCTTTATCGTTAAATACCTTTTTATTTGATGTTACTTCTAAACCTAAAAAATGTTGTTTTAGTTCATTGCTAACAATTGGTCTTGGGATGGAATTAAATAACATTTTACAAGTCACAGTCTCATCATTAACTAAAATGTTTACAAAACCTTTTTTCTCACTTATTTTTTTTATTTTACTGTTTAATTTTACCTTAAAGTTATTATTATTTTTTAGTATCTTAATAGATAGATTATAAAATCTGTCAGATGATAGTCTTAAATATTTAAAATATTCATCACTTTTTATTATTTCTTCTTTATTTGCAGATATTTTAATATTTTTCCATGAATTATCATACTTTGTTGTAAATATATTTTTTGGATAGTTCCAGAAGCACCAGTTTTTATCCTTTTGTAGTTTTCTTTTTTTTTCAAGAAGTAAAACTGTAAATTTAGTACGTTTAATTATCTCAATGGCTAAACTAAGCCCTGATAACCCAGCTCCAATTATAACTATATCAAAATCTATTTTTTTTGTTGATTTTATCATTAAGTTGATAGAAACCTTTCATAATAATTGGTTTTTAATTCTTTTTTATCTTCAAGTTTATACATAAAAGAAAAAATTAATTTTAGAAAACAGCCTATAATAATTATTATCTTTTTTGGCATACTCACAAACACTTTTTTTTCCCAGATATTATATGGATTCTTTAAAATTATTAATCCTATTTCTTGGTACATTCTCGATGCAATCAAAATTACAATTCTATATTTTAATGGTAATTTCATAACACCTTTGTTTGATTCTTTATATAAATTATTAGATTTACGGATTAAAAAATTTATATTTTCTGATAAAGTTTTTTGTTTTTTTTTGTTTCTTAATAAATCTTTATTTGAGATATAATTAAATTGTCTCAGACTATTAGGAAAATAAATTCTGTCTATTAGTAGGTCTTCCTTTATATCTCTGCAAATATTTGTAATTTGCATAGCAATTCCAAGTTCAAGAGCATGATTTAGTAATTTTTTATCTTTAATACCCATTAAAGAGCACATCATTAAACCAACGGTACCTGCAACTTTATAACTGTATTCTTCTAAATCAGATTCAGACTTGATATTAACAACATTGGTATCAAAAAGAACTCCGTCAATTAAATGAAAGACTATATTAATATTAATTTTATAAATTGTTAAAAGATTTATAAAATTACTAATCAAATCAATTTTAGAATTTTTTTTAGTTATATCTTTTTTTATTGATTTGAGTAGATTTACTTTTTTTTTTTTGTTACCTATTTTGTCACCTATATCATCGACATACCTACAAAAATTATACAATATTTCAACTTCTTTCCTTTTTTTATTCGTAAAAAAAAATGATGCTAAATAAAAAGTTTTTGCTTCTGCTCTAAATTTATTTTCTGTTTTACCCACGAGAATCAGACATTAAAATGTTTTCTAAAACTTTCGCAGAACTTAGTACACCAGGAACACCGGCACCAGGATGTGTTCCTGCACCCACAAAAAATAGATTTTTAAAGTCCTCAGATTTATTGTTAAACCTAAACCATGCTGATTGTTTGAAAATAGGTGATATTGAAAAACCAGAGCCTTTGTAGGATAAATAATCTTTACTAAAATCTTCAGGTGTCATGTAGAAACTAACATCTAAATATTTCGAAAGATTAGGTAATAAGGTTTTCTCAAGTGCTTTCAAAATTCTATCTTTATATTCTTCCCCTTCAATATCCCAATTAATTTTAGATTTTAAGTTTGGAACAGGTGATAAAACATAAAAACAATCGCAATCTTTTGGAGCCATTTTTTTATCCGATGCAGACGGCCTGTGTAAATAGAGACTAAAATCTTCTGGCAAATTATCACCTTCAAAAATATCTTTCAAAAGTCCTTTAAATCTTTTTCCCATCCAAATTGTGTGATGTTCTACTTTAGGATACTTTTTTTTTGTTCCAAAAAAAATAACAAACAAACCCATAGATAATTCTAATTTATCAATCTTTTTTTGGGTCCATCTTCTTGCTTTAGGGATCATATTTAAATATGCGTGGGTTGGATCTCCGTTAAATACAACAATATCTGAAAAAAACTCTTTATTATTTCGTAATTTAATACCTATAGCTCTTTTATTTTCAAAAATAATTTCACTAACTTCAGAATTTAGATTAATTTCTACATTCTCTTCTATCATTAATTTTTTCAGAGCTTTTACTATAGCCCCGGTTCCACCAACTGCATAATGAACGCCCCATTTTCTCTCTAAAAAGTGTATTAAATTATATATTGATGTTGTTGTAATTGGGTTACCACCTAATAGAAGTGGTTGAATACTAAGAGCTTTGTGTAGATTAGGATTTTTGATATATTTTGAAACAAGCTGATAGACAGTTAGGTAACTTTTTAATCTAAACAATTTTGGAATTTGTTTTATCATGAAAAAGAAATTGTGAAAAGGAACATGAGATAATTTAGTAAATCCAGTTTCAAATATTTTTTCAGACATATTAACCAGTTTTTTATAGCCCTCTACATCTTCTTCACTAAATTTTTGTATCTCTTTTTCAGTATCTTGAATTGTACCACCGTAATTGAAAATCTCTCCACCATCAAAATAAAATTGATACCATGGGTTTAATTCAACGAACTTAACATAGTCATTTCTTTTCTTATTAAATAACTGGAATAACTCATCAAACAAAAATGGGGCAGTAATAACAGTTGGGCCTGCATCAAAGGTATAACCTTTTCTTTTAAATACTCTTGCGCGACCACCCAATTGATCAAGTTTTTCAAAAAGTTTTACATTATATCCCATCGCTCTAAGTCTGAGAGCAGATGAAATTCCACCAAAACCTGAACCTATTACAATCGCAGATTTAATTTTTGAGTTCATATAGTAAATCTTTTATATAATCTTTCTTGATATTCTTTGGAGAATATTTTTTATTACAAATTTTGTAATTAAATGAAACTCTGGACTTGTTTTTTTAGACATTGCGATTGAATTCTTAACAACTTTGTATAAGTGATCAGTTGTCTTTTCAATTATTGATTTTCCTTTTAGCTTATTAATCCACAACAGAATTTCTTCTTCTGAAATTGATTCAAATCTTCTTTTTAAAAATAAGTTAAGTAAGTATTTTTCAGAAGCTTCTGCATCATTTAAATAATGCATAATTAAAATTGTCATCTTTCCTTCTTTCAAATCTCTTCCTGGTAATCCTCTTTCTTTAATTCCTATAAAGTCAGATAAATCATCTTGTATTTGATATGCTATACCTGACTCATATATCGATTCTAACTCATTTATTCTATCAACTTTACCGGATAAAATTAAAATCAATTTTACTGGTAGACTTAAAAGACTGCCGGTTTTTGCTCTTGCTGTTGATTCATATTCTTCCATCTGGAGTTCTAAATTTGCTCTGGTTTGAATCTCTCTGGTTTGACCGGCTACAGCCTGTTTAATAGTTTTGCTCAACTCATTCATAGCAATGCATTTAAGTTCTGGGTCTGCTGGAACATTCGACAAAATTTCAAAAGCACTTGATATAAAATGATCACCCAAATTTATAGCAGAAGCATCACCAAATCTCGACCAAATTGTTGGTTTTCCTCTTCTTAATAAATCTCTATCCTGGAGGTCATCATGTACAAGTGATGCATTGTGAATTAACTCACAAGAAGCAGCAACATATGAACTTATTTTTGAATCAAGTTTCAAGATGCTTCCAGAAATTAATGCTAGGGCAGCTCTAAGACGTCTTCCGCCTGTTTGTAAATGATATTTTGCACATTCACCCATCCAGGAGTTATCGCAAGTATGTTTGTAAATTAAGTTTTCAGTAACTTCTAATTTTTTTGAAATGTTTAGAACGTTACTTTTAAAAAATAAGTCAGTTTTATTAAAAATAACTAGGTTATTCCAACTATTACTATCAAGTAAAGTTTGGATATTCTCTTTTGATATATTTTGTAAAGCGTTTTTCATAAAAAAAAGGGGAATTATAAATCCCCCTTAATTTTTAAAGATTATAAAGCTACGCTTTTTTTGTATCAGACGCAGCTGCAGCCCAAATGACAAGACCAAATGCAATCTTGTTAATAAAGTCTGCTAAATTATAAACTGCATTTACTGTAGCAACATCAGTTCCACCACCTAGGTAACCTAAGAAGTAACCAATTGGATAGATCGACCAACCTACAGAAACAATCCACTTCATTGCATTAAAAGCAGATTTTTGTGCTTCAGAGTTACTTGAAGTATTAGCTTGAGCTGCTTCACCAGCAAAAACTTCATACAAGATGTAAATCCAACCTGCCATACCTACAACGAAGCCAACAGTTGAATTAATCATTCCTGCTTCACCCATGAAACCACCAATGAGCATAACTAGAGTACCAATCAATAGTCTCCAAAATATACCACTAGTAGCTGCTCCAACTGCAGCAAGAATCAAGTAGAATTCAATCATTTGTAATGGGACTGTCAAAAGCCAGTCAATATATCTAAGCACTGTTGGTGAATCACCTGAATCCACCCATACTGCTCTCATGTAGTAGTAATGAACCGCAGCTATCAATGTTACCAATCCGGCAACAATAACGGAAGTTCTCCAGTGTGAAGTCATATTTCCAGCTTCAACAAAAAAGAATGCAGTTGATGCAACCATTGCTACTGAAATAATCCAGAAAGTAACACCAACAAAATCATTCGGATCTAACATTACCATTATAATATCCTTTCAAAAGTTAGTTTATACACCACATTAAAAGTGCACATTAATAGTATGAGTGGAAAATAATAACTATTATTTGCCCCCCCATAATTAGCTTTCTTAATTTGAATATATTCTGCAGAATTTTCAAGATAATTTATTAAAAAATTTGTAAATTACTGAATTTAAACGATTATTAATTAGTTAATTTATATAAAAATGAAAAAAATACCAAACAAGTAACAATTATCCTTAACCTGATATAATCTTTACTTAGTAATTTTCTGTAAAAAAATAGATCTAGGAACAATACAAGCAGAAATAATGAAATTAGTAAGTAATTATAATCAAATTCTAACATTAAAAGTAAAATACCAAAAAGAACTGGGATCACTGGTAAAATCTTTTGCAAAAAATTTATTGAATTATTGAATACAACTCTCTCCCATTGCATACCACTTAAGAAGCATATGATCATAAAACCATATATTTGAACATGATGTAATTGGAAAAAATAATAATTAAGAATTCTTAGTTCTGGCATATAAAAAGGAATCAGCCCAGCTAATGAAATTAATGTTATAAATTTCATGAAAATAATATAATATTTATTAAAATTAATTACTACACAAATGGGTAATCATGGAAAATTTTGAAATAAAAAAAATACAAAACTATTTAAATACAAAATTTGCAACGAATTTTTACGAAGTTAAAGATGATGGCAAACCAGATTCAGTAGAAGTATATTTTAAAAGCGAGTTTATTGGACTGATTTATAAAGATGAAGAAGATGGAGAACTTGCATATCAGTTTCACATGACGATTTTAGATGAAGATTTACTCGACAGTTAAATTTTTTATTGTATTAAACATAATTTGTTTATTACAAAAAAGCATATATGCTCATCACAAAATCTACTCTCCAAGAGTTAAAGAAGGCAGACAGTCTTTTGAGTGGAGAGGCCATTTTGATGTTGATGATAGGGATTCGTATGATAAACAACACCATCATGTTCTGGAAACTGAATATTCATGGACTGATTTTTGGCAAAGTGAACTTGAATTGCATATTTCTGATAAAAAAGATACCCCGCTAGATTGGGAAAAAACTGAGTTCCAAAATCAATTTCAAATTTTTGATAAAGATAACTTTGCTAGTGCCCTTTATTTTTCGTTTAATTTCGTTTCATCTGAAAATAAGGGTGATGAGATAGAGTATAAATATCTAAATGAATTTAGTAATAGAAATCTTAGTTTAACTACCAACTTCATTTTTGAAAAACAGGTTGGTAAAAACTCAAGTGGAGGAACAGAATTCTCATTTTCAAATTATTTATTATTTAAAAAACCTTTAATTACAGGTGCGACCTTAGGTTTGATTGGATTTTCAGAAATGGGTTATATTCGAAATTTTAATACATTTTCAAACCAAGAGCATCATTATGGTATACAGCTAAATAAAGAATTTATTTTTTCAAAGAATGAATTTGAATTTTCAATAGGTTATTTGACAGGGATTACAGACTCATCAGCTGATCACAAAATAATATGGAATACAGAAATCGAATTTTAACTATTGCTTTTTTAAATTTTCTAGAAATTGTTCCTCACTAATTAAACCTCGAGCCCTTAAGCTTTCAAGTTCTTGCCTGCTAACTGAACTTTTGGGAGTACTTTTTTGAGGAGTATTGTTTTGATAAGACTGTTGTTGATACTGAGGATACTGATACTGAGGCGGGTATTGGTATTGAGGGGGATATTGGTACTGAGGGGAATATTGATTTTGTGGTCTTTGTCTTAATTCTCTTCTTAACTGTTCGACTTCAGCCCTCAAGCCTTGAACCTCAATATTATTAGTCCTTGCAATCAATCTCTCTTTTTTTGTTGTTTCACCCCTTGGTTGTAAGGCCTTAATTGTAAAAACTAACCAATCCATTCTATTCTTTGCAATCTTTGGTTTATAGACTCCAGAATTTGGCGGTGTAGCAAGAATCCAGTCATTTTGAAATGTATGATTTCTAGATCCAGGAGCATAAGGATTCGCATTATAATCCACATTAATTCTGCTAATCATAGGATCATCAGACATATGACCTTTTTTCATAATTGAACCAAAAATAATATTTAAATTATTGTTACTGAAAAAAACTCTGCCTGACGTTATATAATTTTTACTAACATTAAAAACACCTTCTTCTCTTGGATCTTTGTACCAGTCCTCAATTGAAAAAACTATGTCTTCATTTGGTTGTGCTTTTTTCAATGCATTACTAATTGTAGTAGCAAGTACCACTCTTTTTTTGTTGTTCAATAATGGAAATGTGGTGTCAGACCTTTTTAATAATACCAAATGAAGAGCTCCTTCAATTCGAGCAATATTAACGTTTACAGGATGTTGATTAGGTTTTGCATTAGGATCCTGCTTTACAATTTGAACTATTTCTGCATCACTTCTATAAAATGTTTTTCCACTAGATAGTAAGTCTTGTATTTGATCTACAGCTCCGCTACAACCTATGATTGCAAAAGTAAAAACTATTAATAAAGATTTTCTGAATACACAAATCATAAGATTCATAATAATAAAAATAAAAAAAAAGGGAAGATAAAAATCTTCCCTTTTAAATAGCTTATTAAACTAAGAATATTTTACCAGAAGAAAAAAGCTCCAAGTGAAATAGTCTCAGCCTGCTGATTACCAGCTTGATGATAGTGTACAGCAGTGTGACCATATTCAGCAATTAATCTAAAGTGATCATTTACATTGTGCCATATCATACCATTGTGGTGTGATTGCAGAATTACTGGATTAGTACTAGCGGCAATTTCTGCAGCATGAATAGATTTTCCAGCTCTCCAGTTACCTCCATAAGAGTAACCAACATTAGTACCACCACCTAGATCAACATTAATCTGACCATAAGCACCAGCATAGTTAATTGGATTTAGGTAGGCATCGAAACCATCTGAGTAACCTAGACCCTTGCCGCCCATTCCATGGGAGAAGAATCCAGCACCGACGATAGATACAGGTCCATAACCAAGTGTAAGACCAGCACCACCACCAGCTATATCAACGCCTTCTTCATTTGATCTCATGCCAGGCGCATCAGTGTTTCCTGTTCCACCAGAAGAACCGGCTTGTAAACCGTTTCTAGTTTGATAAACTTGAGCTCCGGCAGTTGTGAACTCAGAGTACTGATAGTGACCATCAACCCAAATACCTGCATCAACTCCTCCAGCAGAGAAGCTAGCATCCATTAGGAATTGGAATGCAGGATAAGGTGATTCAAAATTCGTTGTATCACCATCGGCATCAGTTGGACCGTTAACGGACACTCTGAAACCAATAGGACCAAGACCTGGTGTTGTCCATTGAATTTGCTCACCAAAGTTAGCATACAAATAACCAGCACCAATTCTACCTAATGTAGTATTTGTTGAGTCACCAGCAAGTGTACCCACACCAAACAATGTTTGATCTTTAACAATAGCATTTTGTTGGAATAGTCTTAAAGTTCTTCCAAAAAGAACTGTACCAAAGTCACCTGAAACTGAAAAACTAGTTTCACGGTTATTGATAAGACCGTTGTTATTCCATCCACCAGCAGTTGAACCACCATTTATGTGTGTATACAAACCTAATCTGGCTTCCATGTCTAAGCCACCAGTAGTTGGAGCTTTAAGAGTCATACCCCACACGTTTGGTAGTAAACCAACCTGAATGTTTGAAGATTGTTCACCTTCGTCAGTAATCGCTAGATCACCTTCTCTTGTACCAACTCCGTTTGGTGTTTCGAATTCACCAGAATCGTTGAAGGTATAAAATGCATTTGCAGCACCATCAAAAGAAACTTCCCAACCTTCTTGACTCATTAGTAGAAGCTTTGATTTGGTTTCTTCAGGGGCCGAAAGTGCCATTGCAGCAGGAATTGCTACAATTGCGAGTTTTTTTGAAAATTTCATAAAACTCTCCTTCCCTATTATATTAAGTTATTAGTTCAGAATGGATAATATTACATATGAAGCCCTAACTACTAACTAATTGTTTAAAAGTTGTAAAAAATCACAAAAATGTTGCAAAAATACAACTATTTAAAATATTTTGTAAATGATTTTAACTTCAAATACCAAAAATTTTTTTTTTGCAAACATATGCTGTGGTGGGAGAATACCCAAATCTCTGTTCTTACTTAAGAGTAAACGTGCAGATTCAGCAAGCCTTTTGGGTCTTTTTGTATTGATTTCGTATGACGTAATTTTTCCTAGATTATTAACTACTATTTTTGTATAAATCACTCCTTGTTCTTTTCTTTTTTTTGATTGTTTTGGGTAGCTATTAGAAGCCAATTTGTTCAATTTTTTTGAAAATTCAGTTAAATAATCAAATAATGCTTTGTCTTGTCTTATTTTTGCTTTTGAACTAATAGACGGCGGAGAAACATTGGAAGGCTTTAAGTACTGATCTTTTTCAACAATATTTTTAGATTGTTCTTCAGAATTATCCAGTTGATCTTCTTCACTTTTATTTTCTTTATTCTTTATTTTACTCTTTAAGTTACTATCAAAATCTTGTTTCTTTTTATATTTTTTTTTACTAATCTTTTCTGGTTTTTCTAAATCAAATTTTTTTTCAATATATGGAACTTTTTTTAAAAACTTTTGATTATTTAATTTATTTACTAAAGTATTTTCTCTAAATGTTGCCAAATCTACTACGGTAATTTTCTCTATATCATTTTTATTTATAAAAAAAAAAATTACTACTAGTAAATGAATCAAAATAGAAGTAGATAACGAAAAAAAAAATCCTTTGTAATTACTAGTTATCATCAATTTTTACTGACCTTACAAAAACCTTATTAAATTTATTTTTTTTTAAAATTGAAAGAATTTCAGTGAAATTTTGAACTGGAAGGTTTTTATCAACCTCGAGAACTATCTTATATTCATCATTATAATTTTCAAATTTTGATTTAAGAAATTCATAATCAACTTCCTTATCTTCAAAAAAAATTTTATTGGAACTTTTGATTAATATTATAAATGTTTTAAAATCTTCATTTTTCTCGATTTTAGAATTTATCGACTGTGGTCTTTCAACATTAAAATTATTTTTTTTTTGGACTACTCCAGTTAGCATGAAAAAAATAAGTAGTAAAAAAATAATATTTATCATTGGAATTAAGTTCAAATCCCTTTTAAATTTTCTACTTCTTTTCATTCAAGAGGACCTGAAAAACTTACTTCTGAAATACCAATTGATTTAACCATATCCATAGTAGTGATTAAATTTTGTAAAATTACGTCTTTTTCAGTAGTAATTAGAAGACTAGAATATTTTTTTTTATCCCATTTCATTAACATATTTTTTTTCAATTCTTTTTCATTTTTGAAAGTAGATCCATCAAGCATAAAATATCCATTTTTTTGAATTTTTAAGTAAAGTACTACATTCGAATCACTATTCGATTCAGTTAATTTTTCTGGGGTAGAAAAATCTATGTTTTGGTTTTGATTGAAATTAGTAGCTAACATAAAGAAAATCAATAATAAAAAAATAATATCTATTAATGGAATTATATTTACCTTTTTTTTGACAGTTCTTTGATTTTTTTTAATTTTATTTTCCACTTTTGTCTAAAACTAAATATAGATTTTGAACTGAGTTTTCTATATCAATAATTTTTTTTTCAAAGAAATGGTGTGCTACCATCGCAGGTATGGCAACTACTAAACCAATTGCAGTTGTTAGCAGAGCTGTCCAAATTCCCCCTGCTAAAAGTGCAGGGTTTACAAGATCTCCTCCTAACTCCAACTGACTAAATGAAGAAATCATACCTATCACAGTCCCAAGTAATCCTATTAATGGGCTTACGTTTGCGATTATTTCTAAGGAAGGAATGAATGTTTCTATATGTTTTAATTTAGAATGAATAACGAAATCCTTCTGTTTATCTTTTTCAACTGCTGACATTTTATTGTTTTTGATTACATCAGCTAGAGAAAACAAAATATCAGATGATACATTATTTATTATCTCGTTATTATTTTTTGTAAAGTCTTCGATACTTTGGATACTTGCGTTATATTTAAGTTTTTCTGAAATTGCATCAATTTTTTTTGAGTTAAAAATAAAAAATTGTGAAACTTTAAGTGAAATAATACTAAGTGAAGTAATTGATAATAATAGAAGAATTAAAAAAATTAGCCCTCCTTTATCATAATAGTCAATAAATAAATCATAGATAAAACTTAACATTACTTTATACCTTCAAGTATCTTAGGAAAGTCATTTAACAAATTATAATACTCTTTCTCTATTTCTTTATTATCAATTTTTAGAATTGACTCCGAAGACTTAACTTTATAATCCATTAGAATACTCCCTGGCCTTTTAGTCATGAATAGAATCCTGTTACTTAATAAAAGTGCTTCTTTAACACTGTGTGTGATGAGAATAATAGTTGTAGGGTTTTTTTTCCAGTAATTTATTAATACTTTATAAAGTTCTTCAGCTGCAGGTTGATCAAGAGAAACAAAGGGTTCGTCCATAAGAAGAATTTCGGGATTATTTATAAATGCTCTAGCCATTGATGCCCTTCTTCGCATACCTCCAGATATAGTATTGGGATAAGCATTTAAAAAATCCTTCAATCCAAAATCTTTAAGTATATTTTCCACTCTGTTGTTAATATCATTATTATCTCTGCAGACTAATTTAACATTTTCAAAAACAGTTAACCAAGGCATTAATCTTGAAGTTTGAAAAATATATCCTAAGCAATTATTAGAACTAAGCATCGTATTATTAATCAGTATTTTTTGGTTATCAGCCTCAATCAGGCCACCAATAATGTTCATAAGAGTTGTTTTGCCACAACCAGAGGGCCCTACTATTGAAATAAATTCTTTTGATTTTATTTTTATCTCAATATTTTTAAGTGCTTGAATTGAATTTGAAGATTGTTGATTATCATAAATTTTCTTTTTCACAGAAATAAAAATATCGCTCATCTCCACTCCGTTAATCTATTTTCTACTGGTCTTACAAAAATAAATTCTATTAATAAAATTATTGCTACAAAGAAGAATGTGTAAGCTAGAATACCTGTAATATCAAAAAATTGAAAAAATCCAAATAGTTTGAAACCTACGCCTTCACTTCTCCCTAGAAGCTCAACTACTAACACAATTTTCCAAATTAAAGATAAACCCGATCTAGCAGAGGACATTAAGTAAGGATATAATTGTGGTAAAATAACTTTAATTAATAATTTTTTTCCCTTTACGTCATAAAATTTAGCGACATCTAAATAATCTCTTTCAAAGGATCGAGCTCCCTCCCGCATTATTACCGCAACCATAGGAATTTTATTTAATGATACTGCAAGAATTGCTGCGCTTTCATTCAATCCAAACCAAACATAACACAAAATAATAATAACCAAGGCAGGGACATTTAAGCCCAAAAGGAGCCAATCATCAAAAAATTCATTAAGATGTTTTTTTCTACCTAATATAATACCAATAATAGTTCCTATGATCATTGCAATAAAAAAGGATATAAAAACTCTTCTTAATGTTACGAAAGTATGGTGAAAAAGTTCAGAGTTATTATATTCGGATCGTATTTTCTCAAAAACTTCAAAAGGCCCAGGTAAAAGAGAGGAATCAATTGAGTTACTAGCTAGAATCCAAAGTAAAAAAAAAATAACAAAGGAAGATATTCTAATCAACGAATTTGATAAGCTTGTAAACATTTTTTATTTTAGCCAAAATGTACCTTTGGTTAGAACTTTTGAATCACCCACAAGCTCCTCACCTCCAATAAGAGCTAACAATGAGAATAGTTTTGATGCAGACTCAAAATTAAAGTTAGCTGATTCCTTTGGAATGCCCTCTCTATATATTTCTCTTAAATTTATGAATACCTGTTCATTATCAATATTCATTGAGGGTTTTACTTTTTCCCATATTTCATCAGAAATCAACATAAGGTTTTTTGCTTCATTTGATGCCTTAACAAAATTTGATAATAATTCTTCATTTTGTTTAGCCCAATCATCTCGAAACACCCAACCTATAACAGGTATATTACCATCAATACCTAATTCTTTAATTACATCTGATACATTTATTACAGTGTTGAAATCTTTCGTTTTTAACCTCGCTTGATATGGCCAATATGTCAATATTGCATCAAAACTTCCTTGTTCAATTTTTTTATTAAGTAAAGGAGGAGCACCAAAAATTTGTTCACTCTCATTTCTGAGATCTTTTCCAAACAAATCTTTATAATATGCTCTAAAAATTAGCCAACTTTTATCAATTGATCCTCCAGCAATACCAATTTTTTTTCCCTTAAGATCATTTATGTTATCAATATTAGAATTACTCGAGACCATCAAACCACCTGCTGCCATAGAGTGAGGTATAAAGGAAAACATCCTATTTTGCGATCTTTGCCTAGAAACCCAGAACCAATCAGTAACAATAAGATCGACGGATTTTCCTTGTAGAGCTACAGCCGCAGCATTTTTACTAGCAAGTTGAACTATTTCAACATTAACACCATGTTTTTTGTCTAAACCCATTGATTTGATCAAATCTAATTCCCAATTAACACTACCGTATTGTAGAGAACCAACTTTTATTGTATTTGAAGATTCAAGATTTGAATAAAATAGAGAAATTAAAATAAAAGCAAATAATACAAATTTTTTCTTAAAGTACATTATTTCTAAACAAAATTAAAATATTTTTATACAATTAATTATATATAGTAAAAAATGAAGTGTATATGAATAAAAAAATTACTAAATTAAATCTAATAGGTTTGAAATGCCCTTTTCCGGTACTGAAAACAATGAAAAAATTGAAGGAAATTCCTAACAATCAATATCTGGAAGTCGTAACTGATGATTTTGATGCCAGAAAAGATTTCCAAGAGTTAAATAATAATGGGAAGATTCTATTAATTGATTTAAAAAAAGATAATAAAAATCTTTTTTTCTTAATTAAAAAAGTCTAAATTCTTAATAATGTCTACCAAATTATCAGATAAAGATATAAATGAATTATCGTTTGAAGAATCTTTCAAACATCTTGAAGAAATTATTACTAAGTTAGAAACTGGTGAGGCAAAACTTGAAGATTCAATCAACTTATATGAATTAGGGATTAAATTAAAAAATCATTGTGAAGAAAAATTAAAATCATCTGAATTAAGAATAAAGAAAGTTCTTAACGATAAAAATCTGGAAGAATTTGATGGATAAATTCTTATGAATTTTAATACTTATCTATCTAATTTTTCAAAAAATTTTACTGAAGAGCTTATTAATATTATACCAACTTCAGACCTAAATACATCAAATCTAAAAAAAGCAATAGTTTATACAATCAAAGTAGGAGGTAAAAGGTTGAGACCGCTACTGGTTATGGAGACTTCAAAAATATTAGGTGTAAAAAGGGACTACGCAATAAGAGTTGCATCAAGTGTTGAATTTATTCACTGCTACTCTCTTGTTCATGATGATTTGCCGTCAATGGATAATGACGATCTAAGGAGAGGTAACTTGACCTGTCACAAAAAGTTTAATGAAGCAACTGCAATTCTGGTTGGAGATGCTCTTCAATCAATTTCATTTGAAATATTATCTGATTTAAAGACTCATAAAGATGGAAATGTAAGAAGCAAACTAGTTAATGAATTGGCTAAATGCGCTGGTTACAGTGGAATGGTAGAGGGGCAGATGCAGGATTTGGAAGCAGAAAAAAAAAACCTTAAAATAAATGAAATAAAAAAACTTCAGGATTTAAAGACTGGAAAACTTTTCCACTTTTCTTGTACAGCAGCAACTATTCTTTCTCAACAGGAGGATAAGTATTACAGAAAATTCCAAAAATTTTCTAAAAACCTTGGGCTAGCTTTCCAAATAAAAGATGACATCCTTGATATTGAAGGAGATGAAAAAAAAATGGGAAAAAAAGTCAGAAAAGACGTTTCGCTTGGTAAAGAAACATTCATATCATTAAAAGGAATTGAAGATTCAAAAAAATATGCTGAATTATTGATTGAGGAAGCAATAGAAATTATATCGATTTTTGGCAAAAGCTCAGATATTCTAATTAAAATTTGTAGAATGATAATGAAAAGATCAAAATGAGCTACAAAGAAATTATTGTAGAAAAAAAATATCATAATTGCAGGTTAGATAAACTATTAGTTGACCTTAAATTAGTTGAAAATAAAAGTAGGGCATTGTCAAACATAATGATGGGACATATTTATGTTAATCAAAGAAAGATGGAAAAGTCTGGTTATAAGATTAAGTCTGGGTCAACTTTACGTTTAAAATTAGAGAGAAAATGGGTTTCAAGAGGAGGAATAAAATTAAGTTATGCGTTAAAGAAATTTAAATTAAAGGTAGGACAAAAAATTTGTCTCGATATTGGCTGCTCTACAGGCGGTTTTTCAGATGTTTTATTAAAAAGTGGAGCCGATTATGTACATGGTGTAGATGTTGGTTACGGACAAATTGATTTGAAAATCAGGAACAATGAGAGATTTAGGATACATGAAAGAACTAACGCAAGAAATTTAGAAGATAATTTCTTTCAAGTTAAATTCGATTTAATTGTTTGTGATGCAAGTTTTATTTCTTTAAAAAAAATTATTCCACCAGTTATTAAGTTTTTAAAAAGTGGTGGATCAATTTGTTTTTTAATTAAACCACAATTTGAAGTCGGAAGAAATTTTGTGTCCAAAGGCGGAATAATTAAAGATGAGAATTTACAAAAAAATGTTTGCGAGGAAATAAAATTTTTTTTTGAAAATAACCACAGTTTAAAGTTCATAAATTTGTGCGAATCCCCAATTACAGGTCAAAAAGGTAACAAAGAATTTTTTATGCTTTTAGAAAAATAGTTTATTTTTTTCTAGTAGAATTAATTAGAAGATTATCTGCTAAGACTAGAGCTAACATAGCTTCACCAATAGGTACTGCTCTGATTCCAACACAAGGATCATGCCTCCCTTTAGTTTGAATCTTTACATTTTCTTTTTTAATATTAACTGTTTTTTGTTTGATTAATATTGAACTTGTGGGTTTTACAGCAAACCTCACTACAATATCTTGTCCAGTAGTAATTCCACCAAGTATACCGCCTGAATTATTTGATTTAAATGACACTTTCTCTTTTTTAGAAACAATCTCATCAGAATTTTCTTCTCCTCTTGACTCAGCACTTTGAAAGCCCAAACCAATTTCTACTCCTTTAACAGCTGGAATACTCATTATCGCATGAGCAATTAAGGCATCAATTTTGTCAAAAATTGGTTCACCAAGACCCACTTTAATACCAGTAGCTTGAATTTCAATAATTGCTCCAACTGATGAACCTGCTTTTCTAATATTATTTAAATAAATTTCCCAATCTTTTGCAGCATTTTTGTCTGGACAAAAAAATGGGTTTTTGCCAACTTCTTTCCAATTCCAATTATTTCTATTTATTTTTTTTTCTCCAATTTGTACTAAAGCCCCCCTTATATTGACATTTTTTCCTAATAATTTTCTTGCAATTGCTCCAGCAGCAACTCTCATTGCTGTTTCTCTGGCAGACGCTCTCCCTCCACCTCTGTAATCTCTAATTCCAAATTTTTCTTGATAAGTATAATCAGCATGACCGGGTCTAAATTTGTCAAAAATTCCACTATAATCCTTACTCTTTTTATCAATATTTTCAATTTGCAGTGATATTGGTGTACCAGTAGTTACCCCATTAAAAATGCCAGACAAGATTTTTACTTGGTCAGGTTCTTTTCTTTGCGTTGTAAATTTTGATTGACCAGGTTTTCTTTTTTCCAAATATTTTTGTATTTCATCTTTTGAGATCTTTATACCAGAGGGAACACCATCGAGAACGCAACCTATAGCATCACCATGACTTTCTCCCCAGGTGGATAATTTTAAAATTTTTCCAAAACTACTACCTGTCATATCATTATTCTAAACAACTGAAATATCTGGAGCATCAACTGCTTTCATCCCAACAACATGGTATCCACAGTCAACATGAACTATTTCTCCGGTTACTCCTGCAGAAAGATCAGATAACAAATAAATAGCATTCATTCCAACTTCTTCAATTGTTATTGTTCTTTTTAATGGGGCGTTATATTCATTCCATTTAAGAATATATTTAAAGTCAGAAATACCGGAAGAAGCTAAAGTTTTTATTGGTCCAGCAGAAATTGCATTTACTCTTATATTTTTTTTTCCAAGGTCGGTAGCTATATATTTTACGCTGGTTTCTAGAGCAGATTTAGCTATTCCCATTACGTTATAATGTGGCATAACTTTTTCTGCACCGTAGTAGGAAAGAGTTAATATATTCCCGCCATTAGTCATTATTTTTGAGGCATATTTACAAACGGATGTAAAAGAGTAACAAGAAATATCCATAGTTTTTAAGAAGTTTTCTTTTGAAGTTTCAACGTACTCTCCTTTAAGTTCATCTTTATCAGAAAATGCTATAGAATGTACTAAAAAATCTATTGAACTAAACTTTGAAGATATTGTGTCAAAAAAACTTTTTATATGATTCTCATTTGATACATCACATAGAAAAAAATCTTTGGAATTACATTTCTCTGCCAATGGTTCAACTCTTTTTTTTATAGATTCATTTGGATAAGAAAAAATTAAATTAGCTCCTTGTTTTGACAAAGCTGAGGCAATACCCCACGCAATTGACCTGTCATTGGCGATACCCATTATTACACCAGTTTTTCCTTTTATGTTAGTAATATCACTCATTAAATTTCTTAACTTTAAAGGTTTAAAAAATGAAAATAATTAACTACTTCTATATTATTAGTTTATATTAAAACATCAATGATTGATCCATATAAAAAATTTAAAAATTGGTACACCAAAGCTAGTATCGAATTCAATGGAGATCATACAGCATTTGCTCTAGGTACATGTGATAATAACTCACAACCACATATTAGAATGGTTTTATTAAAGAAAATCTTGAATGATGGTTTTGTTTTTTTTACAAATTTAAACAGTAAAAAAGGTAATCATTTCAAAATTAATAAAAAACTTTCTATGTGCTTTTATTGGGAAAATATTAATCGACAGATCAGGATATTAGGGAATGGCTCAATTTTGGATTCTGAGCAATCAGACAATTATTTCAGCTCAAGACCCCGAGGAAGCCAAATTGGAGCTTGGGCATCAAAACAATCTAAAGAAATTAAGTCCAGAAAAGAGTTAAGAGATAAAATTAAGTATTATGAAAAGAAATTTAAAAACACTTCAATACCTCGACCAATTTACTGGTCAGGAATAAAAATAAAACCAATTGAATTTGAATTTTGGAAACAAGGAGAATTTAGAATTCATTCGAGAGAGCAATATTTTCTAAAAAAAAACAATTGGACTGTTAGATTTTTATCACCATAGACTAAGCTGCCAGCTTTATGTTTAATTCATTAAAAACTTCTTTTAAAGCTCGAGCTAGTTTGGATATCATTTCATCTGAATGAAGAGGTGAGGCTGATAACCTCAGTCTTTCTGTACCTACAGGAACAGTTGGATAATTTATTGGTTGAACATATATAGCGTAATTATCTAGTAACAACTTGCTGGCCTGTGTACATAATTTTGCATCACCTACTATTACTGGGATTATATGACTTCCATGATCTAAAAAGTTAATTCCAGCTTTTCTAAGGTTTTTTTTGAGTGATGTAACAACACTAAGTAATTTTTTTCTTTCAGTAGAAGAAAATTTTAAATGTCTTATAGCGGCATAAGCACCAGCTGCCAAACATGGTGGAATTGATGTGGTGAAAATAAAACCTGAAGCATTACTTCTTATAAAATCAACTATATTCTTTTTGCCAGTAATATAACCTCCCATAACTCCGAATGCTTTTGCTAATGTTCCTTGAAGAATATCTATATCATTCATAATATTTTCTTGCTCAGCTACACCTGAACCTCTGCTACCATAGATACCAACAGCATGTACTTCATCTAAGTATGTAAGTGCATTATATTTTTTTGCTAAATTAACAATTTCCCTAACAGGCGAAAAATCTCCATCCATCGAATAAAGTGATTCAAATGCAATTATTTTGGCATCACTTTTATCTGCTTTTTTTAGCTTATTTTCTAAATCTTTCATACAGTTGTGTTTGAAAATTACTTTTTTTGCACCAGAATTTTTTATGCCCAAAATCATTGATGCATGATTTTTTTCATCAGAAAAAATTGTACATCCTGGAATTTTTTTCCCGAGTGTTGATAAAGTTGCTTGATTAGCAAGATAACCAGAATTAAACAACAACGCTGCTTCTCTCTGATGAAGATAGCAAATTTCTCTTTCCAATAAGATATGATAATGATTTGTTCCTGAAATATTTCTTGTACCACCTGATCCAGCACCAGCTTTTTCAATAGCTTCGATCATTGCGTCAAGTACAATTCTATTTTGCCCCATGCCAAGATAATCATTACTACACCAAACAATAACCTCCTTGGCTTTACTATCTGAATAATTCAATGCTTTTGGGAAATCACCAGCAAGCTTTTCCAAATCGGCGAAAACTCTATATCTTCCCTCTGATTTAAGTGAATTTAAGTTATCATTAAAAAAATCGTTATAATTCATTATTCTCTTTAAAATTTAACGATGCAGAATTAATACAAAACCTTTTAAATGTTGGGGATGGTCCGTCATCAAAAACGTGTCCAAGATGAGAACCACATTTACATTTTACTTCAGTCCTAACCATAGAGAAACTTATATCTTCTATAAGATCTAATACATTATCATTTACAGGCTTTTTAAAACTTGGCCATCCAGAACCAGAGTCATATTTATCCTCAGAATTAAACAATATTTTACCACAACATATGCAAGCATATTTGCCGCATTTATAAAAAGAATCGTACTTACCCGAGAATGGAGGTTCTGTATCACCATTTTGAGTCACTCTATAAGATAATTCATTTAAATTATTAATTTTTTTCAAATTTCCTCATACTTAATTTAAGATGTATAATATATATAAAACATAAATATATTAAAACAATTCGAAAATAATTTTTATGATACACATTATTGGCTCAGGTCTTTTGGGTTTATCCATTGGCTATGAACTTCTAAGACAAGGTCTTAATGTAAAAATCCTTAGTTCAAATCTAGATGGTGAATCAAGCAACGCAGCTGTGGGTATGTTGGCACCCCAGATTGAGTTTAAGTCAACTGAAGAAAAATTGTTTAGCTTAATGTTAGAGTCTAAAAATTTATGGAATAATTTTTATAATAAACTTACGAAAGATTCAGGTATTGATTGTGAGTTTCAACGTAATGGTTCTTTAGCAATAGCAACAAATAATGATGATATGGAAAAACTAAAATTTAAAGCAAAATTTTTGAGCCAATTTGGTTATGAAATTAAATTTTTAGATGGTCGTGAAACCATTTTATTAGAGCCAAATTTGTCTAGTAATTTAAAGGGATCCATCTATTTTAAAAATAACGATCAGGTAAATGCCCAGATTTTAAAAAAATCTTTGATCAAAGCATTTGTAAAAAATGGTGGGAAAATTGAAGAAAAAATCAGAATAAAAAAAATCACTCTTCAAAAAAAAAAGATAAAGCTTCTTTCATCTGAAAAATGTTTTGAATGTAATAAAGTTGTTCTGGCAGCAGGTGTCTGGAGCAGAGAACTTTTATTAGAATCTTTTGGGATCTCAATTCCAATGCGACCTTTAAAAGGAGTAACAATGGAATTTTATCATTCTGACAAAGAAAATAACTTTAACCATAATTTATGGTTTAGGAATATATATATAGCACCTAGATTAAATGGTAATATTGTTGTTGGCGCTACTGAAGATGAAGTAGGATTTAAACAAGAAATTAATATGCAGGATATGTTTTATTTAATTAACAATCTTTGGCCTTTAATACCATCATCGGAAAAATATGCATTTAAAAATTTTAAATGTGGTTTGAGGCCTACCACATTTGATGGACTTCCAGTAATTGGGAGTATTGATAAAATAACAAAAAACTTGATTTGTGCCTTTGGTCATTACAGAAATGGAGTTTTATTATCTCCACTAACTGCTAAAATTGTTTCAGAGATAATTGTTAATAATAAGGAAAATTACAATTCTTTATCACCTAATAGATTTAAATTTTCATAAAATTGTTTATTATATAAACATGATAAATACAATTTATTTAAATGGGAAAAAGACTCAAGTTGATCTAGAAAAATCTAACCTTTTAATTGATATAGTGGAAAAGTATTCTAGAAAAATTAAAAATCAAAATATAGCTGTTGCTGTAAATATGAAAATTGTTACTAAGTCTGAATGGAAAACTTTTAAAATAGAAAAAAATGATAAAATCGAAATTGTTTCTCCTTTTCCAGGAGGTTAATAATGAATAAAAAAGATTATTTTGAAATTGATGGAAAAAAATTTAATTCAAGGTTAATAATGGGCACATCCCTTTATCCTAATCAATCAGTTTTAATTGAATCTTTAGAAAAATCAGAAACAGAAATAATTACGGTATCTGTAAGAAGAATTGATTTAAAATCTCAAACAAATATTTTGCAAGTGCTTGACAAAAAATATACTATTCTACCAAATACAGCAGGTTGTTTTTCATCAAAAGAAGCAATCTTAACTGCTGAATTATGTAGAGAATCGCTTAACACTAACTGGATAAAACTAGAAATAATTGCTGACTACGAAACATTATTACCGGACTCAAGTGAAACTATTAAAACATCAGAATATTTAGTAAAGAAAGGTTTTTTGGTTTTCGCATATTGCTCAGATGATCCAGTAACTTGTAAAAGGTTGGAGGATTTGGGTTGTGAAGCTGTTATGCCCATGATTTCTCCAATCGGTTCCGGCTTAGGAGTTAGAAATGAACATAATTTAGAACTTATAAGAGAGTTTTGTAACGGAAAAATTATAGTAGATGCAGGAGTAGGCAAGCCGAGCGATGCAACAAAAGTTATGGAATTAGGTTATGATGCAGTTCTATTAAATTCTTCGGTTGCTAGGTCAATAGACCCAATTAATATGGCGATTTCAATGAAACATGCAGTACTTGCAGGAAGAGGTGGGTATCTTTCAGGGATGATTGAAAAAAATAAATACGCACAACATTCATCTTCCATGAAGGGAAAAATCTCTAATTTTTAACCCCAAAATCTTTAAGAAAACTTTTAACTTTATTATAATTGTTGCTTGTTAAAATTTTTTTTTTTTTAGCAACAACTAAAACCTCCCTCCAACTAGTAAGATATAATAATTTTGTTCTCAACCCGGAAAGATTGAACGCCTTATTAAAAATGCCATAGTTAAAAATTACAAACATACAAAGGATTTTTGACTTTTCATCAAGTAACGATTTTATAAAATCTACTTTACTTCCACCATCAGTGATTAAATCTTCTACTAAAATAACCTTTTGATTTTTTTTTAATAAGCCCTCAATTTTTTTTTTTCTTCCGAATTTTTTTGTCTCTTTTCTAATGTATACCATTGATAAATCAAGCTTTGATGAAATGAATGATGCGAATGGAATACCTGCAGTTTCTCCACCTGCAATTACATCAATATTTTTAAAAAACTTTTGATTTTTCAAAATTTCTACAGCAAATTTTATTAATATTTTCCTTTCTTTAGGAAATGAAATAATTTTTCTACAGTCACAATAAACAGGACTCTTCTTTCCTGAGGTTAATTTAAAAGGTTGATCAATATTAAATTTTACAGCTTCTATATCTAGTAAAATCTCAGCTGTTTTTGTTGCTATTGAATTTTTACTTGGCATACTAAATTATTATTTCCCATTAAAAAAATAGATTATTATACATCTAATTTCTAAAAAATAAATTTAAAATCTTGATGCGAACTTATAATTAATTATTATAGTAAAAAAATAATGACTGAAATTAAAACTGATATAGAAATAGCAAGAGAAGCAAAAAAAAAACCTATACTTGAATTAGCAAGTGATAGACTAAGTCTTGATCCAAAAAAACTCGTGCCTTTTGGTCACGATAAATCTAAAATTCCTTTTGATGTAATTAATAACGCAAAAAAAAATGAAGATGGTAAATTAATTCTTGTAACGGCTATGACACCAACAACAGCCGGAGAAGGCAAAACCACAACTTCAGTCGGGCTGACCGATGGTTTAAATTATATTGGGAAAAATGCAATGGTTGCATTGAGAGAACCGAGTCTTGGTCCATGTTTTGGGATGAAAGGCGGAGCAGCTGGGGGTGGGTACTCTCAAGTTGTTCCAATGGAGGATATAAATCTTCACTTTACAGGTGATTTTCATGCAATAACCTCAGCGCATATGTTGCTTTCAGCAATGATTGATAATCATATTTATTGGAATTTAGAACCAAAAATTGACTCAAGAAGAGTAACTTGGAGACGAGTTGTAGATATGAATGATAGAGCTTTAAGATCGATTGTAAATTCTTTAGGTGGAACTCCTAATGGTTTTTCCAGAGAAGATGGATTTGATATAACAGTAGCATCAGAAGTTATGGCAATTTTTTGTCTGGCCAATGATTTCGAAGATTTATTAAATCGTTTAGGAAAAATTATAATTGGATACGACAGAGATCTTAATCCAATTACATGTAAAGATATTAAAGCCGATGGGGCAATGTCAGCACTCTTAAGAGATGCCTTACAACCTAATCTCGTTCAAACACTGGAAAATAATCCTGCATTTATTCATGGGGGACCGTTTGCTAATATAGCACATGGATGTAATACGGTTCTTGCAACTAAAACAGCATTAAAACTAGCTGATTATGTTGTAACGGAAGCTGGATTTGGTGCTGATTTAGGCGCAGAAAAGTTCCTTAATATTAAATGCAGAAAATCTGGGTTAAGACCTTCTTGCGCTGTGTTAGTTGCAACAGTTAGAGCTTTGAAACTTCATGGAAATGCAGACCCAAAAAACCTAGGAAATGAAGATATTATAGCTTTAGAAAAAGGTTTGCCGAATCTACTAAGACACTTAGAGAATTTAGCCAAATTTGGCATTCCAGTGGTTGTAGCTTTAAATAGGTTTCCTACTGATACTCAAAAAGAAATTGATAAAGTTATAACTGTATGCTCAGAAAATAATGTTAATGCTGTTCTCTCTGAACATTGGGGTAAAGGTGGAGCTGGAGCAAAAGATCTTGCTACAGAAGTAATTAAAATAATTGATGAAGACAAAGCAAATTTACAATTTTTATATGAAGAAAATGAATCGCCAAAAACTAAAATCGAAATTATTTGTAAAGAAATATATAGAGCTAATAATGTTACTTTTTCTCCAATTGCATTAAAAAAATTAGATGAAATAGAAAAACTTGGTTTTAATAAATTCCCTGTTTGTATGGCGAAAACACAATATAGTTTCAGTACAGATCCGAGCAATAAGTGTGCTCCCGAAAATCATACAATACCGATTAGGGAAATTAGACTTTCCGCAGGTGCAGAGTTCATTGTTGTTGTTGCAGGAGATATTATGACTATGCCTGGTTTACCAAAAAGACCAGCTGCTTACGATGTTGGTGTAAATTCCAAGGATCAAATTACTGGTCTATTTTAATTTAAGAATTTTGAAATAAAGATTTGCAAACTCTCTTGAAATTTTTAGAACGCAAAAATTTTTTAAAACTAGCTTTCTGCTATTTTTAGAGAAAATTTCTCTTTTATTTTTATTATCTAATAAATATCTAATTGCCTTTGAAATACTTTCAGCATTTTTAGTGTCGACCAATAAACCATTATAGTTATTTACACATATTTCTTTGCAACCGGGAACATTAGTTGTAATTATTGGTAATCCACAACTAGCTGCCTCTAGCAAACTTTTTGGAAGGCCCTCGCGATAAGAAGGTAAAATTGAAATTTTAGATTGATTCAGGTAATATCTTACGTTTTCTTTGAATGGTACCCATTCAACAATTTTTTCTGAATCCCATTTTTCAAGTTCCGCTTCATCAATAGAGGCATAATTTTTATTATCAGGGCTACCAAGTAGTAATGCTTTAATATTTTTTTTTTTTTTAATTATCTTTATTGATTCAATATACTCATATATTCCTTTATCTTTAAGCATTCTAGAATGTAAAATTACATCATATTTTTTTTTAACATTTTTGGGTTTGAAATAATTAGTTTCTACACCTGATCCTTTTATTAAAAATGTTCTTTCCATGTCTACAATTTTCTTTTTAGTGAAAAAAGCCAGATCATCATTATTTTGAAATACTGAATGAAAATTTTTTTTTTTTAAAATTATTTTTAAAAAGTTTTGGATTATGAATCTTAAAATGGTTGTAAAAATATTATTATTAATAAACAAATAACCTAATCCTACAAAAGCGTTTACGACACATACTTTTTTTTTAAATAAAATTGCAGAAATTGATCCTATTAGTATTGGTTTTAGAGCTATATTTTGAATAATGTCAGGATTAAATTGTTTGATTACATTAAGAAGCTTAATAATTAGATATAATTGACTTAAGGGATTAATACTTTTTCTTAATGCATTAATACCTAAAATATTTATGCCTTTTTGTTTAATTTTTTGTTCATATTTTGTCAAATTACAAACAACTAAGACATCGAAACCGTTTTTTTTTGCATAAATTGCATGCTTGATTTTATGTGATAAAAAATATTTATCTTCACTTACAAAATACAAAAGTTTATATTTTTTCATATAAAATTGGACAAGATGTTTGCATATTTAATACTTACTATTTTATTTATAATTTTTATACTTTTTTTACTTATTAAATTAAGTAATTTACCACAAAAAAGTTTTTTAAAAATTTCAAAATATTTTTTTATAACTCTTGTTTTAATTTTGTTTCTTTTTTTATTAAGATTTAATCCCGCAATTATTTCATCAATTCCTGCACTAATAATTTTATTTTTTAAATGGAGACCACTTTTAATTTTTTTAAGAAATACTTTTTTCTCTAAAAGAAAAGAAAGGTTTAATTCAGGTAATTTAATGACTAGAGAGGAGGCTCTTTCAATATTAGGACTTAAAGAGGGAGCAACAAAAAAAGAAATATTAAAATCATATCACGATCTAATGAAAAAAAATCATCCAGATCATGGCGGATCTGATTGGATAACTGCTAGACTTAATAAGGCAAAAGAAACTCTTTTAGGTTGAGTATTTATAAAATATTTCATATTCTAAAATTTATGGTGAATAAAATTGAAACTGCAGTTTTCCCGATAGCAGGATTGGGAACAAGGTTTTTACCAGCAACAAAAAGTATTCCTAAAGAAATGCTAATTGTTGGTGATACACCGGTGATAGAACATGCTATTAAAGAAGCTAGTGAATCTGGAATTAAAAAAATGATTTTAGTAACATCACCAGCAAAAGCAAGCATAAACGAATACTTTTCTAGATCAGTAATACTTGAAGATATTTTAAGAAAAAAAAAGAAACTTAAGGAATTAGATTTAATTACAAGACAAACTCAACTTGGGGAGATTATAGTTACTTTTCAAAATGAACCTAAAGGTCTTGGTCATGCTGTTTGGTGCGCTAAAAACTTAATTAATGATGATGCTTTTGCTGTTATTCTTCCTGATGACATAATTTTGTCTAAAACACCAGTTATAAGACAGCTAATAAATTTGTCTCAAAATAATAATAATTGTACTGTGTTAGGAGTTGAAAAAGTTAATAGAAAAGAGGTCTTTAAATATGGTATTTTAAGTATTGAAAAAAAAATAGGGAGAAAATATTTTGTAAATAATATAGTGGAGAAACCAAATGTTAAAAATGCTCCTTCAAATTTATCAGTTGTTGGTAGGTATTTGTTAGATTCAAAGATTTTTAATTTTTTATCTAAAATGAAAAAAGGGGCTGGTGGCGAGATTCAACTTACTGATGGCATACAATATTTAATTAAACATAATGATGTTATGGGATTAGAATTCGAAGGGAAAAGATTTGATTGCGGAAATAAGTTGGGTTTTATTAAAGCAAATTTAAACTATGGTCTTTATGATTCAGAAATTGGTAAAGAATTGAAACAGTACTTAAAAAAAATATGAAAATTTGCATTATTGGAACAGGATATGTTGGATTAGTTTCGGGAACTTGCTTTGCTGAGTTTGGTGTTCAAGTTGTATGTATCGATAAAGATGAAAAAAAGATTAAAAATTTAAAAAAAGGTTTGATACCAATTTTTGAGCCCGGATTGGATGATCTTGTTAAAAAGAATATAAATCAAGGTAGGTTGAAATTCGATACTAAATTACACCGATATGTAAATAATTCAGATGCTATATTTATTGCAGTTGGAACTCCGAGCAGAAGAGGAGATGGTCATGCAGACTTAAGATATGTGTTCAGTGTTGCTGAAGAAATTGCTGAATCAATTAATAATTATTCTGTAATTGTTACAAAATCAACTGTTCCTGTTGGAACTGGAAAAAAGGTCAAGGATATAATTAAGAAAAAAAAAAAAAATCTAGAATTTGATGTTGCTTCTAATCCTGAATTTTTGAGAGAAGGATCAGCAATAAATGATTTTATGCGACCTGACAGAGTAGTTATTGGTTGTGAAAGTGATAGAGCAAAAAAAATTTTAAGTGAATTGTATAGACCACTTTACTTACTAGAGACACCTATTCTTTTTACTAAGCGAGAGACTGCAGAATTAATTAAATATGCAGCTAATGCTTTTTTAGCTACAAAAATAACATTCATTAATGAAATTTCAGACCTATGTGAAAAAGTAGGTGCAAATGTTAGTGATGTGTCAACAGGCATGGGTCTTGATGGGAGAATAGGAAAAAAGTTTTTACATCCGGGTCCTGGATATGGAGGTTCATGTTTTCCGAAAGATACGCTTGCTTTAGTAAAAACAGCAAAAGACTATAGATCAGAATTAAAACTTGTCGAAGAGGTTGTAAAATCAAATAAAAATAGAAAAAAAAATATTTATAAGAGGGTGAAAATAGTTCTAGGAGGTTCTTTAAAAAATAAAAAAATAACTATTTTAGGTTTGACATTTAAACCAAATACCGATGATATGCGAGACAGCCCTAGCTTAGATTTAATTCCAGCTCTTTTAAAAGAGGGAGCTAAATTAAATTTGTATGATCCTCAAGGTATGCCAGAAGCAAAAAAAATATTTAAAAACTATACTAATAATATATTTTGGTTTAAAGATGCCTATAAAGCTATGACAAAATCGAATGCTTTAATTATATTAACCGAGTGGAATGAATTTAGAGCACTTGACCTGACAAAGGTAAAAAAACTTCTTTACAGCCCAATTATTATTGATTTCAGAAATATTTATAATCCTGATGAATTATTCAAACAAGGCATGGAATACTATTCAGTAGGTAGGCCATAATAATTATGTATCATGAATTTCATCCTAATATATTAAGAGAATATGACATAAGAGGAGTTGTTGATGAAACTTTAACAGAATCCGATTCAAAGGCACTGGGTCACTTGTTAGGATTGAAACTTAGGGGGAATAGGGTTGTTAATGTTGGATATGATGGGAGAAATTCATCAGTAAAAATTAAAAATGCTTTGATTTCTGGTTTAATTGAAACAGGTGCTTATGTAAAAGAAATTGGTTTAGGGCCAACCCCTATGCTTTACTTTTCTTGCTACAAAAATGAAGCAGAATTAGGGATTATGGTTACAGGTTCTCATAATCCAAAAAATCATAATGGTTTTAAAATAGTAATGAATAATAAACCATTTTTTGGTTTAGATATTTTAAATCTTCAGAATGAAGCTGCAGATTATTTTATTAATCAAGCAGAGGGTAACTTTGAGAAATATAATGTAAAAAATATTTATTCAAATTTTTTAAAAGATTCATTCAATATTGATAAAATACAGAATATCGCTTGGGATTCAGGTAATGGTGCGGCAGGTGAAATTATAAAAACCATTACTTCTTATTTAAATGGCTCCCAAAATCTACTATTTTGCGAGATAGACGGAAATTTTCCAAATCACCATCCAGATCCTTCAGAAGAAAAAAACTTAAAAGATTTAAAAAAATCAGTTTTAAAAAATAAATGTGACTTTGGTATCGCATTTGATGGTGATGGAGATAGAATTGGTATTGTAGATAATTTGGGAAGAACAGTACCAGGAGATTTAATTTTATTATTACTAGCAGAAGACGTACTAAAATCAAACAAAAATGCATCAATTATTGCTGATGTGAAGTGTAGTCAAGTTGTATTTGAAAGAATCACAGATTTTGGAGGTAAGGCAATTATTTCTAAAACTGGTCATAGTAATATAAAACTTAATATGAAAAAACATAATGCGGTATTTGCAGGAGAAATGAGTGGTCACATGTTTTTTGCTGATAATTATTTTGGCTTTGATGATGCATTATATGCAGCTGTAAGGTTTGTGAATATGATGGCAAAATCTAACAGAAAGTTATCTGATATTATTAATGATCTCCCAAAAGTATTTAATACACCAGAGATAAGGTTTTTTTGTGAAGATGAAAAAAAGTTTGAATTTATTGAAAAACTCAAACAAAAACAATACGATAAAAAGAAAGAAATAATTGACTTAGATGGGATTAGGGTTAATTCTGAAGATGGATGGTGGTTGATGAGGGCATCTAACACACAACCAAGTTTGGTTTTTAGGTGTGAGGCAAAAACTAGAAACAAACTCCACGAGATTGTAAATGATTTGAAAAAAGATGTAGAAGTTATCGATAAGAATATAGCAAAGCAAATATTAGCTTGAAAGTTGGTAATTTTTTTTTTATTTTTTTAATATGACAAAAAAACAAATTTCAAATATCGACAAAGATGATTTAGATTTATTAACAAAAGAAGAAGTTAATTTAAAGAAACCACATCTTTACAAAGTTATACTTCTAAATGATGATTACACACCAATGGAGTATGTGGTAAAGTTACTTATTAAAGTTTTTAATAAAAGTGAACCAGCAGCAGTTCAAATAATGCTATCTGTTCATCAACAAGGCTCTGGTATTTGCGGAGTCTACACACTAGAAATTGCGGAAACTAAAGTTAAGGAAGTTACAGAAATGGCAAAAACTGATGAACATCCTCTAAAATGTATAATGGAGAAAGAATAATGCTTGGTGAAGAACTTGAAAGAACCTTACAAAATGCTTTAAATATAGCATTAAATCACAAACATCAATTTATAACTCTAGAACACTTGCTTCTAGCACTCCTTGCAGACAAGGATGCTAATGGAATTTTTGAGGCTTGCAAAGTAGACACAAAATCTCTGAGATTGGATCTTGAATCTTTTGTCACAAATAACTTGAAAGATTTGTATTCAGCAGAGTCAAATGAACCTAAACCAACTTTAGGGTTTCAACGAGTGATACAAAGAGCAGTAATCCATGTACAGTCATCTGGAAAGAAAGAAGCTAATGGAGGAAATGTTCTGGTTGCTATTTTTTCGGAAAGAGAGTCTCATGCTGTTTATTTTCTGCAAAAAAGAGATTTAAGAAGACTAGATGTTGTAAATTTTATCTCACATGGTGAATCTGAAAAAGAAAACTCAGATGATTTAATTGTGGAAAACAATGAGGAAGAAATTAGTGATAATGGTAAAGATAATCCAAAAATTAGTTTTTTGGATAAATATTGCGTTTCCTTGATTGATAGAGCTAAAAATGGAAAAATCGATCCGGTTATTGGTAGGTCCAGTGAGATTAGTAGAACCATTCAAATTTTATCTAGAAGAAATAAGAACAATCCAATCTTTGTTGGGGACCCTGGTGTAGGAAAAACTGCTTTAGCTGAAGGTCTTGCACTAGAAATAGTTAATAGAAATGTCCCTGATTGTCTAAAAGATACCTTAATTTATTCTCTTGATCTCGGAGGTTTAATTGCAGGAACAAGATATAGAGGAGATTTTGAAGAAAGATTAAAAAAAGTAATCCAAATTTTTGAAAAAAATGAGAACTATATTCTTTTTATTGACGAAATTCATACACTTATTGGTGCTGGAAGTACAAGCTCGGGGTCTATGGATGCTTCTAATTTACTTAAGCCTGCATTATCAAGAAGATCTCTAAGATGCATTGGCTCAACTACATACTCTGAATATAGGAATTATTTTGAAAAAGATAGAGCACTTTCAAGAAGGTTTCAAAAAATTGATGTTGATGAACCTTCTAGAGATGATTCAATAAAAATTCTTAAAGGTTTAAAAATTCATTATGAAGATTTTCACAATATCAATTATGATGAAGAATGTTTTGAAGTTGCTGTTGATTTATCGTTGAAGTACATATCAGATAGAAAACTACCAGATAAAGCAATTGATGTAATTGATGAGGCAGCTGCAGTAGTAAAAATAAAAAATAAAAAAGAAAATATAGTTAAGAAGAATGATATTGAGTCGGTTGTAGCCAAAATGGTTAAGATTCCAGAAAAAACAATAACAACTTCAGACAAAGTCAAATATAAAAATTTGGAAAGAGATTTGAAAACTTTGATTTTTGGTCAAGATAAAGCCGTGTCATCACTATCTTCAGCTATAAGACTATCAAAAACAGGACTTAGTAATAATTCAAAACCAATAGGTTCTTATTTGTTTACAGGCCCGACTGGAGTAGGTAAAACAGAGTTAACAAGACAACTTGCAAATATTTTAGGAATTAAATTAATAAGATTTGACATGTCTGAATTTATGGAAAGGCATAGTATATCTAAGCTAATTGGAGCACCTCCAGGTTATGTAGGATATGATCAAGGAGGCCAACTCACTGATGCGGTTGATAAGACACCGCATAGTGTAGTTCTATTGGACGAAATTGAAAAAGCACACCCAGACTTATTTAATATTTTACTGCAAGTCATGGACCATGGAAAATTAAAAGACCATTTAGGAAAATCTGTAGATTTTACAAATGTAATATTAGTGATGACTAGTAATATAGGCGCAAAAAATTTATTTAAAGAAAAAATAGGATTTCTTTCAGAAGATTCAAACATTGATAATGATGAGTCAGTTAATCAGTATTTTAGTCCTGAATTCAAAAATAGATTGGATTCAATTATTGAATTTGATAGGTTAAATGAAAAGAACTCACTTAAAATTGTAGATAAATTTATTTTGGAATTGGAAAATATTCTTGCAGACCAAAATATTACACTTCAAGTAACTGTTAAAGCAAAGCAATATTTATTTGACAGAGGTTTCGACCAAAAAAATGGAGCTAGGCCTATGGCCAGAGTTATTTCTTCAGAAATCAAGATTCCAATTTCAGATCTAATTCTTAATGAAAAATTAAAAAATGGTGGACATATAAAAATTGATTGTGCCATGGATAAAATATGTCTTGAAATAATAAAAAATAAAAATAAAAAATTATTAAAATTTGATTCTAATTCTTAAAAGGTAATAGCTTTTTGAGGTAGTTGATTGTATCAATAACGTTTTTGTTTTCGTGCTCAAGCACTTTTCTCAAAGCCTCACTAATTTTTTCGTTTTTTATCCAGTGATTACTTAAGGTAACTGTTGGTTCATAGCCTCTAGGAATTTTGTGTTCACCTTGAGCACCGCTTTCTATTAATTTAAGCTTATTTTTAATTGCAAATTCTATAGATTGATAATAGCATAATTCAAAATGGAGATTTTTAATTTCTTTAACGCATCCCCAGTATCTTCCATAAAGCGCATCTTTACTGCTAAAATTTAGAGCACTTGCTATTTGCTCATTTTGTTTTTCATATGCTATAAATAGAACCATTTTATCTTTTATAGGTGATTGTAATAAATATTTAAAAAAATCGAAATTTAGGTATTGATTAGCCCATTTTTTTTCAATTGTATTTTTGTAACACTCAAAGAAAAAATGTAAATCTTCAATTCTTATGTTATCGCCTTTTTTTATTTTAAAAAAAACGCCTTGATCACTAACATATTGTCTCTCTTTAAGTACATTTTTTTTTTTTTTTTGTTTAAATGAATCTAAGTAATCATCAAAATTATTATAGTTATTGTTATACCAATGATACTGGAGTCCTAATCTAGTTAAAAATCCAGACTTTTCCATAATATCTGATTGTGATTTTGAAATAAAATTGAAGTGATGTGAGGATATATTTTGCTTTTTAAGAAATTTTATTAATTTTTCAAAAAAATCATCAATGTCCTCTAATGGTTTATTATAAAATATTCTATCGCCATTTATTGGAGTAAAGGGTACTGCTGAAAGGAATTTAGGATAATAATTTAGTCCTAAGTTGATATATGCATTTGCCCAGTTTTGATCAAATACATATTCTCCAGCTGAATGATACTTTATATAATTTGGTATAATTGCGATAATAGCACCTTTTTTCTCAATAATTAGATGGTTAGGTACCCATCCTGTATTAAGATCTGTACATCCACTTTTTTCTAAAGAAAAAAGAAAATCGTATGCAAAAAAAGGATTATCAATATCAACAATATTTTCCCAGGTTTGTTTAGGTATTTTTGATATTGAACTAACTGAGTTGACTTCGAAACCTCTATTCATGTTGATTTTTCATAACCAATTATACCGTCAATTTCAACTGGAGAGTTCAGGGGTAAATTTTTTACACCAATCACACTTCTAGAGTGCATACCATTTTTTTTTCCAAAAATTTTTATTAAAATCTTTGATGCTGAATCAAATAACTTAGAATGATTTTTAAAATCTGAACTTACATTAAGATATCCTTTTACATTCAAAATTTTTAAACTGTCAAAAGAAATCGCATTTTCTTTCAAAGCAAAATCCAATACTGCTAGTAAATTCATAATTGATATTTGAATTGATTTTTTTGCATCTATTTCGCTTAAGTCAAGACCAACTTTCCCTTGATAAAGTAATTTGTTGTCAACAATTGGAAGTTGACCAGATATAAAAATAAGGTTATTCGTAACAACGTAAGGAGAATAATTTGCAATAGGGTTTAATGATTTCTGGAATGGAATACCAGTTTTTTTAATTTTTGATATTAACATGTCACTTAGTAAATTTATGGGAGCAAGTCATACATAAAATAAAATTATTTTTTTTTTGGAGTGTAAAGTTACCACATTTATTACATGGCTCACCTTCAAATTTGTATTGACCAGTATCTAAAACATTTTTATTACTTTTGTTTTTTTTAGTATTAGTAATCAATGTTAAGTTGTTATCAAATGTATTTTTTCTTAAATACCCTGTGCTTGTTATAGATCGTAAAATATCTGCAGCTTTATGTTTTGAATCGTTTACGTTATCTGGAATAATATCTTTATCTTTATTATCTGTTTCGTGATTTCTAAATTCATCTTGTCCTAAGTATGAGATAGCTAATTCTTTGAATATATAATCTAGAATAGATGTAGAGTATTTTATCTCTTGGTTACCAGTAACAGGCCCACTTGGATCGAATTTGGTAAATGTAAATGCTTCAACAAACTCTTCTAATGGAACTCCGTATTGTAATCCAATTGATATTGCAATAGCAAAGTTATTCATTAAGCTTCTAAAAGCAGCTCCTTCTTTATGCATATCAATAAAAATTTCTCCTAAATCTCCATTCATGTACTCTCCGGTTCTAAGATAAATTTTATGATTATTAATAGCTGCTTTTTGAGTATATCCTTTTCTTCTATCAGGTAACTTCTTTCTTCCAATATTTAAATCTGAGTTAATTTTATCCTCAATTTCTCTTAGTTGACTAGAACACAGAATTTGAACTTCTTTAAATTTTGATAAAATTTCAATCTGTTTTTTATTGAGTTTTGATAAAGAATTATTGTTTTCAAAACTTGATATAAGATTATCCAAAGCTTCTAAAATGTTTCTCAATTTTTTCATTATATAATTTAATTTTATAGTTTATAATTTAAATGTTATGAATTTAATATCAAATCAATTTTTTTTAAAAATTTATAGTAAATTTTTTGCTACTACAGTTGGACAAGATGAATATGGTAATAAGTACTATTCTGACAAAAATAATTCACCAACAAATAATTATCGTGAAAGAAGATGGGTAATATATAATGGAGAAATTGAAGCTAGTAAGGTTCCGCAAAGATGGAATGCTTGGCTTCATCATGTGATAAAAGAAAAACCTTCTTCAGATATACGAAAAGAAAAATGGATGAAAAATCATTTACCAAATTCACGAAGAAAATTGAATTTAAATAAAGAAAAAAAATATACAGAGAAAAATTACCAGAGTTGGAATCCAAATAATGACTAATCACTTAAGGTTTTTTACTGGGTTTACATTTGTTCTAATTATTTTGGAACTAATTACTGTTGATATGAGTATTGAAGATAAAAACGTTATGAACTTGAATGCTAATTTCAATAAGGTAGATGGTTTGGTTCAAGGTACTGAAGTTCGTTTATCTGGGGTAAAAATAGGTATTGTAAATAATATGTTATTAAATAAAAATAAGCCTCAAATTGAAATATCCATCCGAAAAGAGATTAATATTCCATCTGACTCATCAATTTCAATTCAAACTGATGGACTTTTTGGAAAAAAATATTTATCAATAGAACCGGGAGGTATGGATGAATATTTAAAAACTGGTGATGATTTATCTTTCACTGAGGATTCAATTATGATTCAAGATTTATTAAATAAAATCATAGAAATAGGAGAAATTAAAAAAGGAAATGAATTATGAAAAAAAATTATTTTGAGACTATCATAGGTACTTTTGTGCTCTTCTTCGCAGTGTACGCTTTTTTAATGTTTTTAAAAGTTAACATCAAAACAGATAAAATTACTACTTCTAAAATTAGTGCTAATTTCTTAAAACTTGGAGGTGTCATTGTTGGAAATGATGTGAAACTACGAGGAATTAAAGTTGGCGTAGTATCAGATGTATTTTTAGATAATGAATATTATGCTCGAGTTGAGATGAAGATTGATAGTAAAATAAAACTTCCATTAAACAGTGAAATTAGTGTTCAGAGTGAGGGAATTCTTGGAAATAAATATTTGTCAATTGTTCCAGGAGATGATTCTAAAAAATATATTCTGAATAATGGTTTTTTTGAAAATGTTAGAGACTATGAATCTATTGAAGATCAAGTTAGTAAAATTATTTTTTTGGCTACACAGTAATTTTGTTAATTAATAAAGATGAAAAAAATTATATGGAAAACTAAAGATGATGAAATTGTTAGTTGTGAAGAAAAAGTAAAGGTTCTTAACGAAAATTATGATGAGATTAAAAACATCATTCAAAATTCCTTCGATGATGCTATTTTAATGGGTTGTGATGAAGATGATTTTAAGAACAAAATTTCTGATTTAATAAAAAATATTGATTTTTCTTATAAACAAAAATCGTGAAAATTCTTTTAGCTTTATTTTTATCCGTTATTACTCTTGCTCAAGCAAATGACTTTAAGGGATATGGAACAAAATTAGATATCTTAGATAGACAGACAACAAAAAAATACGAATTAGTAATACCAAATGGACAGCTAATAGATCTAGGACTTGATTCGTTGATTGTATATCAATGTATCTCCTTTGATAGTGAGACGTTTGCGGACCAAGTAGCTCTAATACATTTATTTAAAAAAAAGAATCAGTCAATTAAAAAAAAAGAAGAAACTATTTTTCTTGGCTGGATTTTAAAGTCATCTCCTTCACTTGTGGTAATTGAACATCCAACGTATGAGATAAAACTAAACGAATGTTTAGAATATGATCCATTATATTTTGAGAGGAAACTTATTAATTAAAGTAATCTAAAATATTTTTTTTAAGTCTAGTAGGAAAAGTTTTTTCTTGATCAATATATTTTTCTAAAATTTTTAAATAAGTATTTTTTGGAATTTCTTTTGCACCAAATTGTTTAAGATGTTCAGTAATAAATTGAGTATCAATTACCTTGAACCCACCTTCTTTTAGCAGTGCAGCTAAATAGACTAAGGCAACTTTACTGGCATTGGTTTTATAACTAAACATACTTTCACCAAAAAAAATACTACCAATTTTTACTCCATATAGACCGCCAACGAGTTTATTTTCTTGATAACATTCTACCGATTTAGCAAGACCTTTTTCAAAAAGTTTAGTATAATTGTCGATTATCTGATTATTTATCCAAGTATTGGTTCTCTTTTCATTCTTCTGGGAGCAACATAATATTACTGTTTTAAAATTATGATTTACTTTAATTATAAATTCGTTTTTTTTTATAATTTTTTTTAAACTTTTTGTTAAATAAAATTCTTTTGTGAATATTACACCTCTTTTTTCTGGACTAACCCAAAAAATATATGGATCGTCAGCTGATTCAGCCATTGGGAAAATCCCTCTTTTATAACCATTTATGATTAATTTATCAGATAAAAACATATCTAGATCAATTTTGTTTCTAACCAGTTGATATCATATTCTCCAGTTAAAAAACTTTTATTTTGTATAATTTCTTGGAATAATGGAATTGTTGTGTCTACTCCCTCGATTACAAATTCAAGTAAAGCTCTCTGAAGTCTCATTAAACATTCTTGTCTATCTACACCATGAATAATTAGTTTTGCTATTAGGCCGTCATAAAGAGAAGAAATATTTAGGCCAGTATATAATGCTGAATCAATTCTTACTCCTGGCCCACCTGGAACATGGTATGTTTTAATATTTCCTGAGGAGGGGAAGAAGGTTTTTGAATTTTCAGCATTAATTCTACATTCTATTGAATGACCAATTTTAACTACACTGTTTTGCTTAAAAGAAACCTTATTACCAAATGCAACATTAATTTGTTCTTTAACAATATCGATTCCAAAGACAAGTTCAGTGATAGGGTGTTCAACTTGAAGTCTTGTATTCATCTCTATAAAATAAAAATTATTTTTTTCAAATAAGAATTCCAAAGTTCCTATATTTTGGTAACCAAGCTTTTTAACTGCCTCAACAGACACATTATATAATTTTTTTCTTTGATCCTCGTTTAAGACTGGTGAGGGACATTCTTCAATTAATTTTTGGTTTCTCCTCTGTATTGAACAATCTCTTTCACCTACATGCATAACATTACCAAATTTATCTGCTACAATTTGTACTTCGATATGCCTTGGGTTCATTAAAAATTTTTCAATATAAACTGAATCATCACCAAAACTGGTTTTGGCTTCTGATTTTGCTAATATAAATTGTTTTTTTAGATCATTTTCAGAAAAGACTTTTTTGATTCCTCTACCGCCACCCCCACTACTTGCTTTAATTAACAAAGGAAAACCTATCTCTTTAGATATCTTCAATGCTTCGTTGTAACTTTTTACATTACCTGTACTTCCTGGAATAATTGGAAGTCCAATTTCTGATGCTTTTTCTTTTGCCAAAATTTTATTTCCCATCATTTTAATATGACTTGAACTAGGTCCAATAAACGTAAAACCATGTTCTTCAACAATTTTTGCAAACTTAAAATTTTCTGATAATAAACCAACTCCTGGATGAATTGCATCAACATTAGCTATTGTTGCTGCAGAAATTATTGAAGGAATATTCAAATATGAATTATTTATGGGTGCTGGTCCGATGCAAACACTTTCATCAGCAAGTTTAACGTGCATTGCCTTTTCATCTGCAGTAGAATGAACTGCTACGGTTTTAATTCCCATATCTTTGCAAGCTCTGTGAATTCTTAGTGCTATCTCACCTCTGTTGGCAATTAAAATTTTTTTAAACATTTTATTCTATAAGAACAAGTGGTTCACCAAATTCAACTGGAGATGCATCTTTTGCATATATTTTTTTTACCTCACCATTTTTATCAGATTTAATTTCATTCATTGTTTTCATGGCTTCAATAATTAAGAGTACTTGACCAACTTTTACTTTTTGTCCAAGTTCAATAAAAGGTTTGGCTGTTGGTTCTGGCTTTAAGTAAATAGTTCCTACAAGTGGTGCTTTAATTGAATTATCAATTTCTTTAAAATTCTTTTTTAGTTCAGTTTTTCTTTCAATTAAATCTTGGTCTTGTCTTGGTTTAGAAAAATTTTTACTCTTGCTTTTTGATAACTTTATTGAATGACTTCCTTCAGTATATTCTAGCTTAGTAAGTCCAAGTTTGTCCATTAATATTGAGCAGTCTTTTATTAAGTTTTTATTTATTTTCATTATCACTCCAAATTAATTTAAGGGAATAAAGTGCAATATTATATACTTGATGACCAAAACCAGAAATTGAGCCACTTGCAAGAGGTGTTATAAGAGATTTTTGTCTAAATTTCTCTCTTTTAGAGAGATTTGATAAGTGTACTTCGATGATAGGACAAGACAAAATTTTTAAACTGTCATGAATAGCCACTGAGGTATGAGTAAATGCTCCAGCATTAATGATCAATGCTGAATAATTTTTTGAAGTAGCATGTATTTTATCAATGATTTCTGATTCAGAGTTACTTTGAAAAAAAGTTAGTTTAAAATTTAAAGAATCAGATAAATTTTTGCATTTATTTTCTATATCTTTTAATGACTCTCTTCCGTATATGTCTATTTCTCGTTTCCCAAGCATATTGAGGTTAGGTCCGTTAATAATTATTACTTTTTTCATTGTAATTCTAATTTATCAATTTGAGCATTTAAGTCATCAATTAAACGCAAGATATTTGGATTATTTTTTGATTCCATTTTTGCCTTTTTTAAGTGTAATTTAGCATTTTTTATATCTTTTAATAGTAAAAATTTTTCTGATAAAGTGATTGAGTATAAAGCAAATTCTTTAGTCTGCGCATAGCACAAGGCCAAAAAATGTAGAGCCTCAACTGGAAATTGTTCATTTTTTATATATTTCTTAAGTAACAGCTTTGATTCCTCAATATTTGACTGTTTGTTTGATTGAAATAATGCTTTAGCTAGAAGTAATTCAAAGTATTTTTCATTATTATTGAGGGATTTTGCAATTCTTAAATTTTTAATAGATTGTGTAAAATTCCCATTTTCATAAAAAATTTGCCCTTTAAGTTCATAAAAATATTCATTCTTTTTATCTAATGATATACATCGGTTAATTTTTTCAATAGCTTGATCAATTTCTCCTTTTTTTAAATGTTGGTAAACTTTTCCATAAAGACTTTCAATTGAATTTAATTCAGGGTAATACAATTCAAAAATATCTGCACTGGATAAGAATCCAATAAGTTTCGCCTGAACTAATTTAAATTTTTTTTCTAATTTTTTATTTAATATATACTTTTTTTTTCCAATCTCTTCGATCCTGGTTCTAACTATCCTTTTTCTTTCATTAGAAAGAGGATGTGTCATGTTATAGGGGTTAATTTTAGCTAATCGTTCTCTCTTTTGAATTATAGTTAATAGGTCATATAAGCCCATAAGATCATATTCTGTTTGTTCTAAAAATCTTAATGCAGCTTGATCTGCATAGTTTTCTTGTTTTCTTGAAAAATTTAAAGCATTATATTTACCAAGACTTGCGCCCCCCATTAGGATTGCATTTCCTGCATCAGCAGATCCAGTAGCGTATGCTCCAATTGCTAGTATAGATGATAACATGCTTATAAGAACTGAATCATTATTAGCTTTAGCAAATTTTGTAAAATGGCCTCCACTTATATGACCAACCTCGTGAGCAATAACTGCTGCAACCTGATTGACACTATCCATATTGATAATCATTTCTGTTGTAAAAAATATATTGTAACCTCCTGTTACGAATGCATTAATATATTTTTGATGGTCAAGGTAAAAACTTACCGAATCTTCGCTAATATCTGCTGTATTTAAAATTGGTTTTGCAAGCTCCTCAAAGAAACTTTCGGTTTCGGCATCTCTTATTATTTTAATATCATTTCCTAAAAGCGATAATGAATTAAAAGAAACAATTATAATCAATATCCTTAGAACATTATACATGCTAAAATTATATTTTATTATGAATATTATAGATATATTAAGTGACAAAAAAAATGAACTCTAAAAGATCTTCGATAGATAATTTTTTAGTAATGGAAATACTTTCAAATGCTAATGAAATTGAAAAAAAAGGTGGGCGTGTAATTCATCTTGAATTAGGAGAGCCTCTAAAAAAAACACCAAAGCCTGTTTTAGAGGAAGTTAAAAAAAATTTAAAATTTGATTTGCCTGGGTACACTCCTTCGAATGGTATTCCAGAATTACGTAATGCTATTTCAAATTTTTATGAAAAAAAGGGTTTTACAATTTCTAATAATAATATTTTTGTTACTGTTGGATCATCTGGAGCGTTTTTATTAACTTTTATTGTTTGTTTTGATCCCGGGGATACAGTTTTACTTTTTAAACCTTGTTACCCTGCATATAGAAATATTTTACATTCACTAAATTTGAATGTAATTGAGATAGACTTTGATGAAATTGAAAAAATTAAGAAATATAAAAATATTAACGGTTTAATTATATCAAGTCCAAATAATCCAACAGGAAAAATTTTTTCATATGATGAAGTTGAATTTTTGTATAAATTTTGCCTTGAAAGAAAAATAAGGTTAATTTCTGATGAAATCTATCATGGAATAGAATTTGAGAAAAAGAGTACTTCTATTTGTGAGTTTGGGAATGATGGTATAATTATCAATAGTTTTTCTAAATATTTTTGTTTACCAGGTTGGCGACTAGGCTGGGCTATTATACCAAATGAACTTCAAGAAAATTTTTTGAAATTGTCTCAGAATCTATTCATATCAACTGGGAGTCTTGCACAAAAGGCTGCCATAAAAGTATTTGATTGTATGGAAGATTTAAATAAAAATGTAAAAATTTATGAACAAAATCGAAATATCACATTTGATTATCTTAATAAAACACCATGGTCTAAATATAGTAAAACAGAGGGTGGATTTTATACTTATATTGATGTAACTGATTTTACAAATAACTCCTCAGAGTTAGTAAAAAGAATACTTCAAGATACATTAGTAGGATTAACTCCTGGTGCTGATTTTGATAAACTAAATGGTTCAAAATTTATTAGACTATCATTTTCTTGTGAAACTGAAGCTTTAAAAACTGGAATGAAAAGATTAATTGATTGGATTAATAAAAATTATTGATTCCACCAACCATTTCTTTTTTCTTCTTCCTTAGGAGATACGTCTTTAATTTCATTAACTTCAAATGTTTTATTCTTAAAAACTTTTTCTTTTTTGGAAAAATCAACAGCTTTGGCTCTAAAACTCTCTCTCGTTTTCTTTTTATTTAATTCTTTAGTTTTAGGACTTTTTTTAACCTGAGATTTTAAATCTGTATTATTTTCTATATCAATTTTTTTATTTATAATTTTATCATTTTTATTTTTGATATCATCCATTCCCTCTAATCTAAACAAAATACTAGAAAGCTTTTCCTCACTTTCACAATTATTATAGATAATTTCTTTTTTTGACGAAATAACGCAATCAATATTTGAAAAATCTAATGTATCAAAAATCTTTAGTTTTGCTTTTTTACTAATTTTTTTTAGATGATCTTTTCTGTGAGTTCTTATGTTATTAGCTACGAGTGAACTTACAAATAAAAAAAGTTCTTTAATTTTTGAGGTTAAAATTATTTCTTCACAAACTCTAAGAATCTGAAGAGCTAAGAAATTTGGTGAAAGGATAATTTCATTACAGTGGTTACATTTGACCAATATATTTCGACTTATATTCTGTTTTAGTCTTTGTCGAGTCATTTCAAGCAATCCAAAATTACTCATCCGTCCACATTGAACTCTGGCTCTATCATTTTTAACAGATTCTTTTAATTTTCTTTCAACTTTGAAGATATTTGGTCTTTCTAACATATCAATAAAATCAATTACAATTAGACCTGCTAAGTCTCTAAGTTTGAGCTGCCTAGCAATTTCTTCTGCTGCTTCTAAATTAGTTTTTGTTGCGGTATCTTCAATATTTCTTTGTTTTGTCGATTTGCCGGAATTTACATCAATAGCAACTAGTGCTTCAGTTTGATTAATTACTAAATAACCACCGGATTTAAGGTTTACAATGGGCTTATGCATCTCTAAAATTTGGTGTTCAATTTTGTTATTTGTAAACAAAGACCCATTTTTTTCATTACTTAATTTAATAATTTTTGTAAAACCTGGCATAAAAAATTTCATTATATCTCTGGATGCTTTAAGTGTTTCCTTGGAATTAACAAATATTTCGTTGTAATTATTATCAAAATAATCTCTCACCGATCTTTTTATAAGATTTCCTTCTTCATGAATAAGACTAGGTGCATTTGATTTAATTGTTTTTGTTGTAATTTGAGACCATAATTTTAGTAAAGCCTTATAATCTCTTGAAATAACTTTTTTGTTCATATCTTGACCAGCGGTTCTAATGATTACCCCCATACCCTTTTTGATATCAAGATATGTAAGAGTTTCTCTTAGGTTTTTTCGTAAGGAACCATCTGTAATCTTTCTCGATATACCCCCACCTTTATTAGTATTAGGCATGAGAACACAATATTTTCCCGCCAACGATAGTCTTGTTGTAACCGCTGCTCCTTTATTACCTCTTTCTTCTTTTACTACTTGTATGAGTATGACCTGATTTTTTTTTATAACTTCTTGAATACTATATTTTCTATGAAATGAAAAATTTTTGTTTGATCTAATTTTATTCTTAAAATTTAATGGTCTAATTTTTTTGTCAGCCCTTACAATAAATCGATCATCTAATGGTTTGAATTTAAAAAAATCTACAACTTTTTCCATAAAACTTGATTTTTTTTCATTTTCATAAAAATATTCTTCCTCATCTTTAGTATCATCTTCATCAATAAATTCATTATTATTTGATATTCTTTGATTTTCTTCTTCTGCTAATAGTTTTTCTTTGTCAGCTGTTGGAATCTTAAAATAGTCTGGATGAATTTCATTGTAAGCAAGAAAACCATGTCTATTAGAACCATAGTCTACAAATGCTGCTTGAAGTGAAGGTTCAACTCTTATGATTTTTGCTAAATAAATATTACCTCTAGTTGGTTTTATTTTTGAGTTTTCAGATTCATATTCAACTAGAAGATCATTTTGTATTACCGCCATTCTAGTTTCATTAGAATTCGTGGTATCAATAATCATTTTTTTTTTCATTTTTCTCTCTTTATTTTCTATATTTCTTATAAATAGTTTAAATTCTGTTTGAAAATCATATTTAAAATAGTATATTTTGTATGTTTTTTTTTAAAATTACAATATATAGTATCAATATAATTTCTTTTTACTGTACACTAAATTGATTAAATTTAAAAAAACTCTTTTTTTTATCATATTTTTTTATTGTGAGAATATATTTTCTAATGATTTGCTAGAAATTAGATCAGGTCATAATAATAGTGAATACAGAATTGTTTTTGAATTAAAAGATGAAATAAAATATCGGAAAGAAATTAAATTAAAATCACTCAAACTTCTTTTTGATTCTTCTGATATTATAGAAAATTTAAGTAAATTTAAAAAAATCCATAATGTGTCTGACATCAACTTTGATAAAGCAGAAAATTCGATTACCCTATTATTTAATAAGAAAATTAATTCCAAAAATTTATTTAGTATAAAAAAAAATAAGCAAAACAAAAACTTTAGGATAGTATTTGATTATACTGTAGAAAAATTCAAAAAAAAAATAGTTATAATTGATGCTGGGCATGGTGGAAAAGATTCAGGTGCGGTAGGAACTTCAAAGATTTTAGAAAAAAATGTTACCTTAAGTGTAGCAAAAAGATTTGCTCAAAAATGTAATAAAGAAAACCATTTTAAATGTTTGTTAACAAGAAATGGGGATTATTTTCTAAATCTAAGACAAAGAGTAAAATTTGCAAGACAACATAAGGGTGATGTTTTTATTTCTCTTCATGCAGATTTTCATCCCAAAAAAAATATAAGAGGTGTTTCGATTTATACATTATCTGAAAAAGCTTCAGATAAAGAAGCAGAAGCATTGGCAAGAAGAGAAAATAAGTCTGATCTGATAGATGGTTTAGATCTGTCAGAAGAATCAAAAGAAGTTAGAAATATTCTTATTGATTTGACACAAAGAGAAACAATGAATAGATCAACAGTTTATGTGATGGAACTTATCAATCAATTTAAAACAAATACCAAACTATTAAAAAGAGCACATAGATTTGCGGGTTTTGCAGTTTTGAAAGCTCCAGATATTCCATCTGTTTTACTAGAGATGGGCTATTTATCAAACAAAAATGATGCTAAACTATTAACAAGTGAAATTTATCAAAAAAAAATAGTTGAAAATATTTATATCGCAACATTAAAATATTTTAATAAATAAAGGCTATGAAGTATTTTCTAAATCTAATAAATATTTTACTAATCTTGATAATAGTTTCATTGCTGATAATTATCAGTTCTTTTATTTATTATGGAAGAGATCTACCAGATTTCAATGTACTGAAGAGTTATGAACCACCAGTTGTATCAAAGATTTTTGCCTCTGATGGTAATTTTCTCGAAGAGTATTCTAAAGAAAATAGGGTATATACTAGTTTTGAAAAAATACCAACTAAACTGATTGAAGCATTTATTGTTACTGAAGATAGAAATTTTTATTCGCATACAGGGTTTGACTTAAAGGGAATTTTTAGAGCATTCTTAAAAAATGCTCTAAATATTTTTCAAAATAAAAGGCCTCAGGGCGCTTCAACAATTACCCAACAGGTTGCAAAAAATATATTGCTTTCAAATGAAGTATCTATTTCTAGGAAAATAAAAGAAATAATTCTTTCCATGCGAATTGAAAAAGTAATGACCAAAGAGAAAATAATGGAATTATATCTTAATGAGATATATTTAGGCAATAGATCATATGGAATTACAGCAGCTTCAATTAATTATTTTAATAAATCTTTAAACGAACTTAACCTTGAAGAAATGGCAATGCTAGCAGCTTTACCGAAGGCGCCAAGTACTTACAATCCATATAGAAATCCAATAAAAGCAATGAAGAGAAGGAATTGGGTAATTAATCGTTTATTTAAAGAGGATTTTATAAATCGTGAAGAATTTGAAATAGCAACAAACAAAGAAATTGATCTAAGAGAAAAAAATAATCTATTTAATAAAAAAGCTTCATACTTTAAAGAAGCAGTTAGAAGAGAAATAATCAAACAATATGATGAAACAAAATTATATGCTGAAGGTTTGTCAATCATGTCAACACTTAATACTAAATATCAAAATATTGCTGAAGAAGTTTTTAGGAAAGGTATTCAAGATTATGATAAAAAATTTAAGTGGAGAAAATCTTTTACTAACCTAGAATCAATTGATAATTGGAAAGATAAATTAGCTAAAATTTCCAAACCTGAGGGATTATACGAAAATGAATTAGGTCTTGTTTTAAATGTAGAGAATGATTTTTTAAAAATTGGTTTAAGAAATGGAAACATAATAAAACTAAATAAGGAAAATATGAAAATTTTAAAAAAGAATCAGAGGGAAAATCTCTTTGTTACCTTCAAAAAGGGCGATATATTAATATTGAGTAAAAAAGAAAGTAAAAATGCAAATCTCTATATACTTTCTCAAATTCCTGATGTTAATGGAGGAATGATTGTTGTTGAGAATAGTTCTGGAAGAATTTTAGCTATGGTAGGTGGGTATGATTCTAGTTCTGAATTTAATAGGGTTACTCAAGCATTCAGACAACCTGGTTCAGCATTTAAACCAATAGTATATCTAGCTGCACTAGAAAATAATATTTCTCCAGTGAGTAAAATTTTAGATGCACCAGTAGTAATTAAAAATCCAACTGACAATAAAAATTGGAGACCAACAAATTATGGTAATAAATTCTATGGAGAAAGCACTTTAAGATTGGGCATTGAAAAGTCAAGAAACCTTATGACAGTTAGACTAGCTCAAAAAATTGGACTTAATGAAATTAAAAAACTTTCCGAAGAATTTAAAATTTATGATGATCTCCCTTTACTTCTTTCATCAAGTTTAGGTTCTGTTGAAACAAGTTTGCAAAAGCTCTCAATTGCTTATTCTATAATAGCGAATGGTGGATTTTCAATTGAACCAACTCTTATAGACAAAATTCAAGATAAAAACGGTAAAGTAATCTATAGGCATGATAAAAGAAAATGTAAAAATTGTTTGCTTGAAAAAAACGAATTTTCGAATGAAAAACTAAAAAATTATGATTTTGCCCCAAATATTGAAGAGACAAGGAAAAGAATTGTTTCTGAAGAAAGTGCTTATCAAATGACTTCTTTATTGATGGGTGTCTTAGAAAGAGGTACAGCCAAAAATATAAATTATTTAGATTTTCAAGTAGCAGGAAAAACTGGGACCACAAATAATAATCAGGATGCATGGTTTATTGGTTATAACTCTGAAATTACTGTTGGTGTTTATGTAGGATATGATTCACCTGTTACATTAGGGCAGGGACAAACCGGTTCAAATGTTGCTGCACCAATATTTGGTGAATTTATGAAGAAGATATATGAAGAAAAAAAACCCAAACCTTTTTCTGTTCCCCAGGGAATAAAATTTATTAATGTTGATTTAAAGACAGGGAAACCATCTGATAAAAATTATGTACAAGAGGCTTTTAAAAATAACTTTAGTTTTGAAAAAGAAATTCAAAATAAAAATATTGATAATGAAGAATTTTTGGGTTTTTACTAATGTCTCTAGATTATAAAGAAACGATAAATAATATTAGGGTTTTATTTGAAAACCTAAGGGGGTATGTTTGAAAAGAAAAGAATTAAGGAAGAGATAATTGATATTGAAGCTAAATTATCTGAACAAGATGTTTGGAATGATCATAATAAAAGTAATAATTTACTAAAAAGAAAAAATTCCATTCAAAAATTTCTAAATAATTACAATAATTTAGAAAAAAAATTTAAAGATTTAGTTGATATAATTTCTTTATCAGAGATGGAATCTGAGACCGATTTATTAAATGAGTCAATTTTTGAGCTAGAAAATTTAAATTTATTAATAAATTCTCTTTACATAGAAACCCTGATGAACGGGCAAGCTGATTCAAAGGATGCTTTTTTAGAAATTCACTCAGGGGCCGGTGGAACTGAATCGCAAGATTGGGCTGCTATGATTTTTAGAATGTATTCCAGATGGTGCGAGTCAAAGAATTTAAAATTTGAAATTATAGATCAAACGGACGGAGAAGGAGCAGGTTATAAATCTATAACAATAAAAATTTCAGGAGATAAATCATATGGCTGGTTAAAAAAAGAAACCGGAATTCATAGATTAGTTAGAATTTCCCCATTTGATTCACAGTCTAGGAGGCATACAAGTTTTGCCTCAGTTTCTTGTTATCCTGTTATTGATAATGCTATAAAAATTCAAATAAATGAAAAAGATATACGGATTGATACATTTAGAGCCTCTGGTGCAGGCGGGCAACATGTTAATAAAACTGATAGTGCAGTAAGAATTACTCATTTACCCACAAAAATAATTGTACAATGTCAAAGTAATAGATCTCAGCATCGTAATAAAAACATTGCCATGGAGATGCTAAAATCTAAGCTTTATGAATTAGAAATTGTTAAAGAAGAAGAAAAAAATCAAAAAGATAGAGATAGTAAATCACAAATATCCTGGGGCAACCAAATCAGATCATATGTAATGCAGCCGTATCAGATGGTAAAAGACCATAGGACAAATTATGAGGAGTCAAATGTAAATTCAATTCTTGACGGTAAAATAGATAGATTTTTAGAAGAACAATTAATTAAATTAGTTTAATGTTTTTAAAAAGTTAACAACTTCGTCAACATGTCCGTTAACTTTGACTTTTCTCCAGCTATTAATTATTTTAAAATTTTTATCTATAACAAAGGTAGACCTTTCAATACCCATATATTTTTTTCCATACATTGACTTTTCAACCCACACTTGAAAAGCATTACAAATATCGCCATTTTCATCGCTTATCAATGATAAATCTAAACTATATTTTAGTTTAAATTTTTTATGTTTTTCAATATTATCTTTAGATACACCAAAAATTTTAAATCCTAAGTCTTCAATTATTTTTTTTTGAGAATTAAAAGCAATTGCCTCTTTTGTACAACCTGGTGTATCGTCTTTTGGATAGAAGTATATAATAAATTTGCAATCAGATAAATCTGCAAAACTTTCTTTTTTACTACTATCCAGAAGGAAAGATAGATTTTTTATTTTTTTTTCAATATCATCCATTCTATAACTTTATTTCAGTATAATTGTATTATAAACTATGAGATTTTTTCAATTAAATATTATTGCTAAGTTTTTTTCAATAGTGCTAATAATATTTATTTCCTTTTTATTTATATTTACAATAAGCATAAGTTATAAACCAATAAAAATTAAAGATCTATCTTACATCAATAAAAGTTTATTCATTGATTATGGTATTGATGTAAATTCTATTGGGAATATTCTGCTTTCATTTAACAGGCTCACTGGAAATTTTGAATTACTGATTGAAGATATAAATACCAATGATTTTTTTATTCCAGATGTACTTTTAGGTTTTGATTTTAAAGACTTATTAACAGCAAATGTCAAACCCGAAATTATAAAAATATATGACGCTGAAATCAAACTTGATATAAATAAAAATCTTTTTCCAAAAATTTTACTTGATACTTCAAATAATGTAGACAAAAGTAACTTAAGCTCTTTTTTTTCAAAATTTGAAATAGTAGAAATTAATAATAGTAAAATCAAATTTAACAACCTAAAGATATTAGAATTAAATCCAGTTGATATTAAGATTACTAGTTTTGGCTCTAATCCTGAAGTTTCAATCTCAATAGGAAACTTTAAAAATGATAATAAAAATAGTTTGTTTTTAAATTTCACTGATTCTGATAACCAGTTTAATATTGTTTTTAAATCAGATAATTTTGATTTCTCAGATGTATTCAGACTACTTAGTTTTGATAATTTAGATGTTGATGACTTAATTATTTCCTCGATGGGCACAATAAGTTTTAACAAAGATTTTAAAATAAAAAAAATAAATGCTAAATTTAATTCAAATTCGATTAAATTTAAAAAAGTTTTAGAATCTAGAGAATTTACTATTATAGAAGAGGTTGATGGGAAAGTTGAGCTATCGGACTTTCAAAATCTTAATGCAAATTTGAACTTTATTCATAATACATCTAATTTAAAATTATCAATAAAAGATCAACCGATGAAAGGGAAAATTTTAAATGTTTTTATAGATAACATTAATACTGAAAATTTGAAAAAATTTTGGCCAAATAATTTTAAAGTTTCAGCAAGGAATTGGGTTGATCAAAATTTAAATGCTGAACTAGAGAATATAAATTTAAATTTCTTACTTTCAGATGATAATTTTGAAGTAAATGAATTTACTGGATTTTTTGAATTCAATAACGGAATGATAAGTTATTTGAGAGGTATGCCAAGAATATTGGAGCTTTCAGGAAAGTCAGAAATTTTAAGTGAAAAATTAGTTTTTAATATTGATAAAGGATATTCAAAAAATCTTTTCTTAAAAGATTCTAAAGTTGAAATATTTGATTTAGATCAACCAATTGAAAATGCATCGCTTGAATTAAATATCATTTCTAAAACCGGTGATTTAGAAAAATATTTATCTTATTCTCCAATTAAAAAAAGCAATTACAAAAAATTAAAAAGCATTGATGGACAAATGGATTCAGTACTTAAAATGGAATTCCCGCTTTTATTAGATCTTAAGGCAGAAGAAATAAACTTTGAACTACAATCCGAATTTCAAGATGCCAATATATATAATATTTTTGATAATAATGATCTCAATGAATTAAAATTAGACATTTTATTAAATCCTAAAAGATTAACTTATTATGGAAGTGCTAAAATAAATGACGTAGATTTGGATATTCAAGGAACTGAGGATTATGACATAAATAATGAGAAAGTAATCATTAAATTTATTTTAAAATCTAATGATTTAAACGAGTATTTAAATGAATATGCAGAGAGTTTTGCTGGAGAAATTCCATTTGAAATCAATTATAAAATTGACAAAAATAAAAATTCGCAGGAAATATCAGGCTTTGGCAATATGGATAAATTAAAAATCGAAGATAGTTTTTTGGGGACAAGTTTTGATTCTAATTTAGACGGAGAATTAAAATTTAATTTACTAATTGATCAAAGTATTCCTAAAAATGGTAATTTTGTGGTTAACTCTGACACTCTAAAAATTAATATAAAAAGGGATTATAAAAGCGACAATGAATATAGTTATATTCTCAATAAATTTAAAACACCCAATCAGGACTTTAGAGGCAATTTAGACTTTGGTGATGTAAATAATTTAAACATAAATGGTAAAATGATTACTTTAGATTTGGTTTCTGAAACTTCAAAATTTGATAATATGAAAAACTTAAATTTTGACTTTAATGTTGAAAAGCTTTTTTTTTCTGATACAGAAATTTCGAATCCAATTCTTAATGGTGTTATTATGAATGGAGAGTTTGAAAACTTGAAATTTTTAAAGATAGGAAACGGTATTAATCATGAAGTTAGAATTTATGAAACAAATGGAGTAAAAACGCTTACCGTTAAATCTGATAATGCATCTGATTTATTAGGTTTTGTTAAAAAGGACATTAAAATAAAAAATGGTGATCTATCAATAGATGCTAAAAAAGTAGATGATAGCTACACTGGCACATTAGTTATGAAAGATTTTATCGCATATGACACACCTATATTTGCAAAAATATTAAGTATTTTTTCAATTGATGGATTAGAACAAAAGTTTCTGGACAGAGGAATTTATTTTAAAAAACTTAAATCAGATTATACATTTAATCAAAATAAAATCTTTTTTAAAAACGGATTAGTAAAAGGGAGTGAATTAGGTTTGACCTTCAAAGGAATTGCAAACATGAGAGAAGATTTTTACGATATTGAGGGCACTTTTATTCCAGCTTATACATTAAACACTCTATTAACAGATCTTCCTATTGTCGGAGATATTATTACTGCTGGATCGCCAGAGGAGGGGATAATAGCTGCAAATTACAAAATAAAAACTGTTGAGGATGAACTTGATATATCATTTAATCCTATTTCAGCTATAGTACCTAACCTTATAAAAAATTTTTTGGACCTTGGTGAGTCAAAAAATATTAAAGAAAATTAAGTATACCGTGCTTTTTCTTTCCAACAGAAATTTTAATCACTTTTTTTTTATAATTTAACTTTTTAAGTTCAAAATTTTTATCTTCAACTTTAATTCCATCAATTCTAACTGCACCACTTTCTATCATCTTTTTAGACTCCGATGAGGAATTACAAAGGTTTATTTTTACTAGTAAGTCTCTCAATTTAATAACTTGTTTTTCATCTAAAGAAAACTTATTTTTCTCCGGGAGTTCAGCATTACTGGAATAATTTGAAAAAATTTTGAGTGAGTTTTGTTCTGCTTTTTTTGACTCTTCTTCACCATGACAAATCTTTGTAGTCTCGTTGGCTAATAAAATTTTTGCGTTGTTCAATTCTGCCCCTTCTAATAATGATATTTCTTTTAATTTTTCAGAGGAAATATCAGTAAATAGTCCTAAAAATTTGCTAACATCATTATCGGATGTATTTCTCCAAAATTGCCAATATTCGTAAGGAGATAACTTTTCTTTGGTAAGCCATACTGCACCTTTGACTGTTTTTCCCATCTTTTCTCCATTAGCAGTTGTAATTAACGGAGAAGTTAATCCAAAAACGTCATCAGTATTAATTTTTTTTTTTATCAAATCTATACCTGAAACAATGTTACCCCATTGATCAGATCCTCCAAATTGTACACTGCAACCATAATCTGAATATAGTTTAAGAAAATCATAAGATTGCAATAACACATAATTAAATTCTAAAAAACTAAGATTTTGCTCCCTATCTAATCTCTGTTTAACTGATTCAAAAGAAAGCATTCTATTAACTGAAAATTGACTTCCTATTTCTCTGATAAAGTCAATGAAGTTTAAATTTGAAAGCCAATCATAGTTATCCAAAATCAATGCACTATTTTCACTATTATCAAATTTTAAAAATCTTTCAAATATTGAAGTTATCTTTCTTTTATTGAGTTCAATAGTTTCCTTATTAAGAATTGTACGAGTTTTATCTTTTCCTGACGGGTCACCAATAAGTGTGGTACCTCCACCCAAAAGTATTATTGGTTTAAATCCAAATTTTTGAAAAGTTCTAAGCATCATTATTTGAACGAGTGATCCAACATGTAAGCTTTCTGCTGTGCAATCAAAGCCTGTGTAAGCAACTAATTTTTTTGATAATTGTTTTTTTAGACCTTCTTCATTTGTACATTGATTGAAATATCCACGTGATTTAATATAGTCTAAAAAAGTTGTTTTCATTTGTTATGGCATATAAAAAAAAATTTTTTTACTCTATTGGAATTATGAATGGAACTTCTGTAGATGGTATTGATATTTCATTAATCCAATCAGACGGAAAAAGTTTCATAAAACCAATGTTTAATAAGACATATAATTACACTAAAATTTTTAAAAATAATATAAAAAATTTTCTTGAGCAACTCAATTTGGAAAAAGTGTCTGAATTACGTAATTCCAAGGAATTTAAAATTATTGATAAAAAGTTTAGTCTTTTTACTAGCAGAAAAGTAATCTCATTTTTAAGAGATTTTGACTTTTCTCAAAAAAAGGTTGATTTAATTGGATTCCATGGGCAAACAATTTATCACAATGCAAAAAAAAAAATTTCTATTCAATTAGGATCAGGGGCAAAGATTTCAGAAAAACTTAATTTACCTGTTGTATCCGATTTTAGATCTGATGATTTATTGAATGGCGGACAAGGTGCACCTCTTGTTCCTATTTTCCATCAAAAGATTTTTAGTAAGATGCAACAAAATTTAAGTATAGTTAATATTGGTGGTATTTCAAATTTAACGTTATTAATTGGTAAAGAAAAAGTATTATCTACTGATATTGGCCCTGGAAACAGGCTAATAGATGATTTCTGTTGTAAATATTTTAATAGAGAATTTGATAAAAATGGTAAATTATCTTCGGGTGGAAATTTTAAAACCAAGCTCGTTGATCGTTGGTTAAAGTACAAAATCTTTAAAAGAAAATTACCCAGATCATATGATAGTACTGATTTTAAATTAAAAGATTTTGTCAAAGAGGAAAATTATAAAAAGATAGATATCCTTTCAAGTCTTGTTTTCTTATCTTCAAAACTCATAGTTAATTCAAATAATTTTTTTGGAGTAACTCCTGGAAAATTGATCTTGTGTGGTGGAGGGACTAAGAATAAAACTTTGATAAGATATTTAAAAAACTTGTGCGATAAAAAAATAATTATATCAGATAAACTTGGTTGGCCTTCGAGTTATATTGAATCCCAAGCTTTTGGATATCTTGCAATAAGAAAAGTTTTAAATTTACATTCAACTTTTCCGGAGACTACTGGAGTTAGTTCACCAACTGTATGCGGAAAAATTTACAGTCATTGTGGTTAACTTTTTTGTATATAATTACTAACGCGTTGTATGACACTATCTTCGTGATCTGAAAAGAAATGGTCAGAGCCTTTTATAATCTCGTGGTAAACTTTGATATTAGGTTGTGTATTTAATTTTTTAACTAACGTTTGCAGAATGTTATGGTCTATCAAATTATCCTTTTCGCCTGAAACTACAAGACCAGATGCAGGACAAGGTGCTAAAAAATTAAAATCATACTTTCCAGCTGGTGGGGCTAATAATATAAATTTTGAAATTTCAGGCCTTCTCATTAAAAGTTGCATTCCAATCCATGCTCCAAAAGATATTCCACAAATCCAATACTCATTAGTACTTTGGTTTTGGTTTTGTATCCAATCTAAGGCTATAGCTGAATCAGCTAATTCTCCTTCACTTCCATCATGTTCACCGTCAGATCTTCCAACACCCCTGAAATTAAATCTTAGTGTTGAAAATCCATTATCAGAGAAATTTTTGTGTAATTGTAATGATAAAAAATTATTCATGTTGCCTCCATGTCCAGGATGCGCATGTAAGATTAATACGGCTGGCGATTTATCTCTATTATTGTGGGTATATCTCGATTCTATTCTTCCCTCAGGACCACTAATTAAAACTTCAGGCATTTCATAAACTTGACTATTTTTGTCAGAAATAGTATATTTTAAGGTTGTAAGAGGGTTATATTATTACAGAAATAATTTATGTCAAAAAATATTTTTAGTTTGATTAAATCCGACTTATTTGCCGCAAAAAGTCGTGACCCAGCCGCAAGATCAATTATTGAAATTTTATTTACATATTCAGGGTTTCACGCAACTTTTTTTTACAGAATTTCGCATATACTTTGGAACATAAATCTAAAATTTCTGGCCAGATTTTTAAGTAATTTTTCTAGAGTGCTTACTTCAATTGAAATTCATCCTGCATCAAAGATTGGTGAAGGTTTTTTTGTCGACCATGGTGCTGGCCTTGTTATTGGGGAAACAGCTGAGTTAGGAAATAATGTAACAATGTATCAACAAGTTACACTTGGGGGTATTAGTCCTTCTTTAAATTCTGAAAAGCAAAAAAATCAAAAAAGACACCCTACAATTGGAAATAATGTTATAATTGGATCTGGTGCTCAATTACTTGGTCCTATAAATATTGGCAATAATTCTAGAATTGGTGCAAATGCTGTAGTCTTAAATGATGTTCCAACCAATCAAACCTACATTGGTATACCAGCTAGAAAAGTTAGATCAAAAAATGCCATAAGTTCTTTTAAACCATATGGAATTATTGATGGAAAGATTGATGACCCAAATAAATCAACTATTGTAGGAATTTTAACTGAATTTAATGAAATTTCTTCAAGAATAAAACAATTGGAGGAAGAACTAAAAAATTTTAGTGAAAAAGAGAGATTTATTAACGAAAATGCTACTGAAAAAAAAGCAATGGATAAGAACAATCAATTAGGGAGTGATGAATGAGACTTACTTCTAAAGGAAGATTTGCAGTTACAGCTCTTGTTGATTTGTCATTACATCAATCATCCAATCCTGTAAACCTCAGTCAAATTTCTAAAAGACAAGGAATTTCTTTGTCATTTCTAGAACAAATATTTAACAAATTAAAAAAAAGAGGAGTCGTTTTGGGCGTAAGGGGACCCAAAGGAGGATACATTCTCTCTAAAAGTGCGGAAAAAACTAAGTTATCAGACATAATAAATGCCATAGATGAAAATTTACAGATTACAAAATGTAATGGTACTGATTTTGGATGTTCTCAAAAAAAGCATTCTGGTAAATGTTTAACTCATAACCTCTGGGTTGAGCTTAGCGATCATATATACTCATTTTTTAGTACAATATCTTTACATGATGTAATAAAAAATAATCTTAGGCGTACCAATAATGTAATTAAACTAAATAAAACTATTTTAAAAGAGACTGGAAAAGAAAAAAAATTTAACTAAATTATAATTATTATAAATAAAAGAGTGATGACATGAATAAAAATATGAATTTAAAAGATAATATTTATCTAGATTATCAAGCAACAACCCCGTTAGATCCAAGGGTTCTAGACGAAATGTTGCCTTATTTCAACGAAAGGTTTGGTAACCCTCATTCTAGAAACCATAAATATGGGTGGGAAGCAGAAGAATCTATTGAAATAGCAAGAGAACAAGTTGCCAAAATTATAAATGCTAACCCGAAAGAAGTTATCTTTACTTCGGGGGCGACTGAGTCTAATAATATTGCAATTAAAGGTATAGCTGATTTCTATAAAAGTAATAAAAATCACATAATTACATGTGTTACAGAACATAAATGTGTTCTTGAATCTTGTAGACATTTGTCAAATAATGGTTTTGAAATTACATATTTGCCAGTAAATCAAGACGGCCTTATAGATTTGAAAAAACTTGAGGATTCCATTACTGAAAAAACTTTGTTGGTTTCTATTATGGCTGTTCATAACGAGATTGGTGTTATACAACCTTTAAAGGAAATTGGGCAAATTTGTAGAAAAAACAATGTTTTTTTTCATAGTGACTGTGCTCAAGCAGTTGGAAAAATCAAACTTGATGTGGAGGAAATGAATATTGACTTAATGAGTATATCTGGACACAAAATTTATGCTCCTAAGGGTATAGGCGCTTTGTATGTCAGAAGAAAACCCAGAGTCAGAATTAAGCCAATGATGAGTGGCGGTGGTCAAGAGAGGGGAATGAGGTCAGGTACTCTTTCACCAGCTCTTTGCGTAGGTCTTGGTGCAGCTTGTAAAATATGTTATGATGAAATGCAAAAAGAAAACAACAGGTTAAGTAAATTAAGAGATATGTTTTACAATGGTATAACAAAAGAGTGTAAAGATGTTTATCTTAATGGTTCGTCCGAACATAGAATTCCTGGTAATCTTAATTTAAGTTTTGCATATGTCGAAGGTGAATCACTTATGATGGGTATTAAAGACTTGTCTGTTTCGTCTGGATCAGCTTGCACCTCTGCATCATTAGAACCTTCTTATGTTTTAAGAGCTCTAGGTGTTGAGGAAGAACTCGCTCATACCAGCTTAAGAATAGGTCTTGGTAGATTTACTACTGAAGAACATGTTAAAAAAGCTGTAAAAGATATTGTTGGTGAGGTAAATAGGCTAAGATCCCTAAGTCCGTTATGGGAGATGGCACAAGAGGGTGTTGATATTAGTAAGATTGAATGGGCACATCATTAATTAAAGAAAGGATTAGTTATGGCGTACAGTAAAGAATTAGTTGATCATTATGAAAGACCAAGAAATGTTGGTTCTATGGATAAAAGTTCCCCAGAAGTTGGAACTGGTCTTGTAGGGGCACCCGCATGTGGTGATGTAATGAAACTTCAAATCAAGGTAAATAATAGTGGAGTAATTGAAGATGCAAAATTTAAAACATTTGGTTGCGGTTCTGCAATTGCTTCAAGTTCATTGATTACTGAGTGGGTTAAAGGAAAAAAAATTGATGAGGCAAGTCAGATTAAAAACACTGAAATCGCTAAGCATCTTGCTCTACCCCCAGTAAAAATACATTGTTCAATACTAGCTGAGGATGCTATTAAGGCTGCTATTAAGGACTATAAAACAAAGAACAGAAAAAATAGCACATAATTCGTTGATGATCACTTTAACTGAAGGGGCAGAAAAGCAGGTATCTAAACTTTTAGAAAACCGTGGAAAAGTCTCTAAAGGTATTAGGATTGGGGTCACAACTAAAGGTTGTAGTGGTTTATCGTATTCACTAGAATTTGTGGATGACATTCAAAACTCTGACGAAAAAGTAAGCTTTAGAGATTTTACACTATTCATAGATCCAAAAGCCACTTTTTTCTTAATTGGAACACAAATAGATTACGTTGAGGACGAATTACAATCTGGCTTTAAATTTTCAAACCCAAATGAAAAGGGCAGATGTGGTTGTGGTGAGTCTTTTCATATCTAAACAGTAATGAAAAAGAATTCTATTTCTTGTTGGAATTGCGGTAATAACGTCAAAAATTTTTTTTTTTGCGAACATTGTAAAAAAATCCAAAAACCAATAGAACATGATCCTTTCCAGTTATTCTCTCTACCTTACGAGTTCAATATAGATATTGAAAAACTTGAAGCTGATTTTTTTAATTTACAACACAAACTTCATCCGGATAAATTTATTAATGCTAATGAAAATGAAAAACTTTTTTCAGGAATACATTCAGGAAACCTCAATCAATCGTATCATCTGCTAGTTGACCCTATCTCAAGAGCGGGAATACTCTTAAAAATCTTAATAAATTATGATCTCAAAGAAAAAACAGTAAACGATAAAATTCTATTATTTGAAATAATGGAATTAGAAGAGGAAAAAGAAAATTTGCAACAAAAAAAAGATGCATTAATCTTTTATAAGAAAATAATGGGATTAATTGATGATGAGATTAAAACAATAAATAATAAATTTAAGGAAGAAAATTATTTAGAAGCCGCTAAGATACATACAAAACTTACATATTTAAAAAAAATTAAAAACGATTTTAAAAAAGTTGAGATAGAACTATGAGTTTAATGCAAATTACTGAACCAAACAAAAAAACTAACCATGTAGATGACCATACTGCAATTGGTATTGATTTCGGTACAACTAATTGCGTATGTACTTTTTTTAAAAACGGTGTCTACAATATTATTACTGACGAATACAAAAAAAAATTAATTCCTTCAGTTGTTGCATTTAGAGGGGATAATTTTTTTGTTGGAAATCAAGTTTTACTTAATAAAGACATCCCTAAAGAAAATTATATTTTTTCTATCAAAAGACATCTAACAAGAGACCAAAGTAAAAAAATAATAAAAATTTCAAATGATATTATTCTTTCTCCTTTAGAAGTTTCTTCGATAATTTTTGAATATATTAAAAAACTTATTAATGAAGATTTAAAAGAAAAAACTAACAAATGCGTTATTACTGTTCCTGCATATTTTGATGAATTATCTAGAGTTGCAGTTAAAAAGGCAGCAATAAATACAGGTTTTGATGTTCTAAGATTAATTAATGAACCTACAGCAGCAGCACTTGCATATGGGTTAGAAAAGAAAGTAAAAGGAAATTATTTTGTTTATGATTTAGGAGGTGGGACATTTGATATCTCATTACTTAAACTAAGTGATGGAATATTCAAAGTTCTAAGAACTGGAGGTAACGTAAATCTAGGAGGCGACGATATTGATTTAGCAATAGCAAAAAATATTTGTAAAAAATTATTAAATACTGAATTTGAACAACTAACTAGTAAACAAAAAGCCGAATTAATAATGTCATCAAAAAAATCTAAGGAAAATTACAACAATGATCATTCCTCGAATCTTAAGATAGATTTTTTTGAAAATGTAAATGAAATTCAAGTAAGCAATGAGTTAATTGAAGAATCAGCGAACGATATAATAGATACGACTATAAGAATATCAAAAAGTGTGCTAAATGAATCTGAATTAAACTTGTCTAAGATAGACGGTTTCATATTAGTAGGTGGTTCGACAAAACTAGATTATCTCAAAAAAAGACTTAAAGAAAGCTTTGAAGTTAAATTTTTTAGTGATATTAATCCTGAAATAATTGTAGCTCAAGGAGCGGCGAGTCATGCACATGCACTTCTAAATGGGTCTGAAAACTTACTATTGGATGTAACACCTTTATCCCTTGGAATTGAGACAGCGGGGGGACTTATGGAGAAGATAATAGATAGAAATAGTACTATTCCAATTACAAAGGAGCAGGAATTTACGACCTTTGAAAATGGTCAAACAGCTATAAAAATAAATATTTTACAGGGTGAAAGAGAAATTTGTAAGTACAACAGGAGTTTAGGAGAATTTGTACTATCAGGAATTGAGCCTAAACCTGCAGGTATTCCAAGGATTAAAGTAAGATTTTCAGTTGATTCTGACGGTATTCTTGATGTTTCTGCTTATGATGAGAATAGTGGAAAAAAGCACATTATTGAAGTACAACCTGTCAAACAACTAAATAGTAATGAAGTAATTGAAATGATAAAAGATAGTGTTAATAATTCAAAAATGGATCTTGAGGAAAGGTCAGTATTGGAGGCTGTAATTGAAGGGCAAAGATGTTTGAATGAATTAAATTATTTGAATGATGAGATTATTACCTTATGTTCAAAAGAGGAACAAAAAAAAATATTTGTTGCAATTGGTGATCTAAAGTTAAAAATAAAAGAAAAAAAAAAATATGAAATTAAAAAATTAATAGATAAATTAAACTTGTTAACACAAAATTTTGCACAAAAAAGAATAGAGAATAGTATAGGCTCAGGTTTAGTTGGACAAGATTTAGACAATTTGTGAGGAAAAAAATATTATGCCAAAAATAATTTTTGTTGAAGCTGACGGTAATGAAAAAGAAGTTGAAGCTAAAAATGGACTGTCTATTTTAGAAATTGCTCATGAAAATGATATAGATTTAGAAGGTGCATGTGAAGGTTCACTTGCATGTTCTACATGTCATGTTATATTTGATCAACCAACTTTTGATGGTTTAGAAGAGCCGTCAGAGGAAGAAGAAGACATGCTTGATTTAGCCTGGGGACTCACCCAAACCTCAAGACTAGGTTGTCAAATAATTATGAATGACAGCTTAGAAGGTGTAAAAATAATTATTCCAAAAGGAACAAGAAATATCAACGTCGAGTAAATTATGAAATGGCAAGATACTCAGGAAATAGCAATAGCACTTGAGGAAAAACATCCTGAGAAGGATAACATTAACTTAAGATACACAGATTTTCATAAATGGATAATTGAATTAGAAGAATTTGATGATGATCCAAATAAGTCTAATGAAAAAATTTTGGAAGCAATCCAAACTGCTTGGATTGAAGAAAGAGACTAGTGAAAATAAACTACAATGACATTATAAAAAAGAATAACTTACCAGCTGTAGGTTCTAAAATTGTGGTTGCTATGTCAGGAGGTGTTGATTCATCGGTAACTGCCACATTACTTCATCACGCTGGTTATGATGTTATTGGAATAACTATGCAATTATACCAATCTAAATTAAGAAGTGATAGTAAAACTTGCTGCTCAGGGAGGGATATTTCAGATGCAAGAAAAGTAGCAAAAAAACTTGGTTTTAAACATTTTATTATAGATTACCAAAAAGAATTTGAAAAATCTGTTATCGATAATTTTGTAGATAGCTATAAATCAGGACAGACTCCAATCCCATGTATAAAATGTAATCAAACAGTAAAATTTAGAGATTTACTTAATTTCACACATTCAATGAATTGCAATTATTTAGCAACTGGTCACTATGTTAAGAGAGTTGAGAGAAATGGAAAAATTAATCTTTTTCAGGCAAGAGATAAGAAAAAAGATCAAAGTTATTTTTTATTTGCAACAACACAAAAACAACTTAAAACCTTACGATTTCCTTTAGGTGATTTTACAAAAGAAGAAATAAGAAAATACGCAACGTATCATGAATTAAATGTTTCTGATAAACCAGATAGTCAAGATATTTGTTTTATACCGAATGGAAATTATAGTTCATTTATCAACAAGAGACTCAATAATAAAGTTGCTAATGGTATAATTGAAAACTTTGATGGAACAGTTCTTGGTAAACATAAAGGAATTACAGAGTATACAATTGGACAGAGAAAAAAAATTGGAATTGGAGGTATTTCCGGTAATAAAAAACATACACCTTTGTATGTTTTAAAAATTGACAGTAAAACAAATAAAATTGTTGTTGGCCCAAAAGAGAAACTTGCAAGTTATAATATATATTTTAAAGATTTAAACCTATTTTCAAGAACAAAAAATAATAAGACATTTGAAGCGTATGTCAAAATTAGGTCCGGATATAAAAAAAAATTAGGAAAAGTTAATATTTCAAAAAAAAATGACAGTGTTGGCTTTGTAAACCTATATGAACCAGAATTTGGAGTAGCTCCAGGTCAGGCATGTGTTTTTTATACAAAAAGTAAAATGCTTATTGGAGGAGGCTGGATAACAGCAGGTGAATTAATCTCTAATGATAATAAAAATTAAAACTAAATTTATATCAAGTTTGCAGTAAATAAAACTATTGGTTAGTTAAACTTTGTTATATTTTGGTATCCACTTATTCCTCGAAACTTTGGTTTAAAGTAAGAGATAAAATTACTTAGTAAATCAATTAATTTTAAAAATAATTTTTTCAATTTGAATATGACATTATTATAATAAAAAAATACTAAAATGTTGTTTATTAAAAATTTATGAGTAAGATTCAAATTTATTTGGTGTTTTATAAAAATTCATCAAAAATTTTCTGTGCGGATAAGGCGGAGTAGCTCAGGTGGTTAGAGCAGCGGAATCATAATCCGCGTGTCGGGGGTTCAAGTCCCTCCTCCGCTACCACTATAATAGGAAAAAGTAGGGTTCAAGGAACTCTTATATAAATTAAATATTAAGTTTTATTCATTTAGTCACTTCACTGTTAGTTAATAAACTACATATGTATGAATAATTAATATACATTCAAATAAAATTTGCTAAACCGTAAAGAATTATAATCGTAATTGTTTATTAAATTTATATTCGGTATACTAGTTTTATTATGAAATCATTCATTTTAGTATTTGTTTTTACTTTATTCTTTAGCGATGAAATTAAAGCCGTAAATATATTTGAACTTGCAATAATTAGTGGTGGAGCATATTTCATTTATGATCAATATTTTGATCAGTCACTTTCATATGAAAATGTTTATCAGAAAAAAAGAAATGTATTAAAGAAGCACAATCAAACTTTGATGAAAAAAAGATTTATTGATTTAAGTAGTAAAACAAATTTGATAAATTATCTTGGCATTGTTGAAAGTCTTCATAGAAGAAATAATTTTTAGTTTATCCTAATTAAATTTAAAAATAAGTCGTTATACTTAAAGCTAACTGTGACTTAAATATCCAATGAAACGTTTTATATTTTATATTTTTTTATTGATATTCTTTACTGCTGGTAATATTAAAGCTGGTTCTTTTAGCGAGTTATTTGGAAGCGAAGGTGCCTCTGGTATTGCAAATCCAAAAACACGCTCCCTAAGCTGGTCTATGCAGTATCTTACTTTTACTGGGGCAACAGGTCTTATTTTGAATAACTTGTACAATACGGGTTTTTTTGAGCCATTCGGCCTTCAACCTGAGATCTATAAAGAAATGTCTCCGTTAGCTTATGATAAGAGTCTTTTTACAAAGTCTGTTAATAATAATTTAAGAAATTCAAAAGATATAATTTTTAGGAAAAATGAGATACTTCAAATTAATAACAATGTTCTATTAAAGCAACCGCAATTCTCAATGATTAAAAAAGAAAATGAGGTATTGTTTAACGATTATATTATAAAAAAAGAAAACAGAGACCTATTAATTAGGAGATTATTTGATGAAAGGTAAAATCATATTAATTTTATTTAGTTTAATTTTTATATGTAGTTGTGCCCAAAATAATTTTACTTCTAAAAAAAACCTAACACAACTTACTCTATCTTCTGCAACTGGATATCTAGCTTATCAATGGAGTGATGCTGATATATTTACAACTATTGCTGGATCAAGTATTGGATATCTTATGGGCAGTTATTTAGGAGAATTTCTTGAGCAAAATGACTATTATTATTATCAAAAAGAATTAATAAATACACTTAATCTTAATGAGATCGGAAGTTCAGGGTACTGGAATAATAATAAATCTGGTAATGAAGGAGTTATAATCGTTAAAAATTATTTTCAGGTACCAGAATGTAGATTAATTGAGCATATTTATGTTGTAAAAAAAAATCCTAAAAAGTATTTTGATACAGCATGTAGATCAGAAAATGGAAGCTGGAATGTCATAAGATAATTTTTTGTTTTTTTTTATGTAAAGATACATTATATTTCTTAAATGATTTTACTTTCGCCAGCAAAAAATATGAAATTCGACCAGACAACGAATTTGTTTGATTCTAGTAGTCCTAATTTTAGTAAAGAAACCAAACATTTAATTCATAAACTCAGAGAATTAACCAAAACTCAGATTAAAAAAATGATGAAGTTAAGCGATAATTTGTCAAGTTTAAACTATGAAAGGTATAAAAGTTTCGCGATATCTTCTAAAGATAATAATAATGCAATATTTGTTTTTAATGGAGATACTTACAAAGGATTAAATGCAAAAAGTTTTTCTAAAGAAGAAATTTTTTATAGTCAAAAAAGACTCAGAATAATTTCAGGTTTGTATGGATTAATTAAACCATTAGACAATATCCAGCCATACAGACTAGAAATGGGATCACCAACAAGTGATTTCATTGGTACCAGTTTGTATGAATTTTGGTCTGATATAATCACAAAACAAATAAATAGTGAAATGAAAAATAATGAATATGAAATTCTTTTTAATTTAGCTTCTATTGAGTATTTCAAGTGTGTAGATAGAGAAAAAATTGATGGTGATATAATTACACCTATATTTTATCAAAAAAGGGAAGGGAAACTTAAAAATATAGGTATAATATCCAAGAAAAGTAGAGGGCAGATGGCGAACTTTATTATTAAAAATAAAATTAACAATATTAATGACTTGAAGAATTTTAATATTGATGGTTATAAATTTGATTCATTTGATAAAAAACTAGGTAACATATTTTTTATTAAAAACTAGAAATGGTTGCAAAAAAAAATATTGCTGTTCTAATCCCGTGCCTTAATGAAGAGAAAACAATATCGAATGTCATTAAAAAGATTAAGGCGAAAGTTCACCAAGCAGATGTATTTTTATTTGATAATAATTCTACTGATGGCTCAAAACATTTAGCAAAAAAAGCTGGTGCAACCGTATTCAATGTAACAAAAAAAGGCAAAGGGAATGTTGTAAGAAAAATGTTCTCAGAGATTTCTGCGGATATTTATATCATGATTGATGGTGATGATACATATGATATTGAAAATATTAATAAAATGATTGCTCTTCTCCAAAGAGATAGCCTCGATATGGTTGTAGCAAAAAGGATTTCAAATGATACCAGTGCTTACAGATTTGGGCATAAAACAGGAAATAGAATATTTACAAACTTAGTAAAATACACTTTTGGAAACCAGATAGACGACCTTTTTTCAGGATTTAGGGTATTTTCTAGGCAATTTGTAAAATCATTCCCATGTAATTCTATTGGTTTTGAAATAGAAACAGAATTAACTATACATGCACTTGAGCAAAGATTAGATGTAGCCGAGGTAGAATGTTTGTATTTTGCAAGACCATCAGGGTCAGAGAGCAAACTTAAAACTTTTGGAGATGGATTTAAAATATTAAATCTTATACTTATTCTTATAAAAGACGAGAAGCCATTTTTATTTTTTTCTCTTCTTAGTTTATTTTTTCTCTTCTCTTCTCTTTTGATAGGTTTGCCAGTTGTTTTTGAATTTTTAAAAACTGGTTTAGTTGACAGATTACCAACCGCAGTACTTTCTGCGATAAATATGGTAATCGCTTTTTTAAGTTTTTTTTCAGGACTCATACTTGATGTGGTCAAAAAATCAAGACATGAAATGAAAAGACTTACTTACCTTTCTAGTAAATAAAATAAAGACTTCATTTTTGTAAAAGTAAATTTGTTTGTTTGATATATAATTGAATAAGTAAATCTAACTATTTTTTAAATTTTATTTAATTGGTATATTAATAGACTTTGTACTCTTATTATGAATTACGTTTTTGGAAAGATCCTTTTCGTTTTCATTTATGAGCCAAAGCATTTGCATAGCCAGAGCATGAACTCTTTTTGCTGATGTAGCTCCAGATAATAGTCTTGCAATTTGTCTTTTGCTAATTCCTAATGCATTCGAGGCATCGTTAATTGAAAAATTTAATTCTTTTAACCAAAATTTTATTTCGTGAGGTTCAGGTTTATTAATATTATTAAAAATCATTTTTCAATATTTGTATAAGATTTATAAAATTGTTTTTCAAATAATTTTCTATGTTTATTTGAAAGGCTTTCTTTATCAATTTTTGAAAATAAAAAAATCGAAATAAAAGCTGCAGTTATTGAAAATAGTGCTGGATATTTATAAGGAAAAATAGGATTTGCATTTCCTAAAATATCAACCCAAACAATTGGTCCCAAAATAACTAAGATTGCTGCTGTTAACAATCCAATAAATCCTCCGTAAAAAGCACCCTTTGAGGTTAAGTTTTTCCAATAAAGAGACAAAAATAAAATTGGAAAATTTGCACTTGCTGCAATAGCAAAAGCCATTCCAACCATGAAAGCAACATTCTGTCCCTCAAATATAATACCCAGAAAAATAGCAATAATCCCTAAAACAATTGTAGATATTTTAGAAATAAATATCTCTTTTTTTTCACTAGTTTTACCTCTGCAAATTACATAGGCGTATAAGTCGTGACCTATAGCGGATGCTCCGGCTAAAGTCAGTCCAGAGACAACCGCTAGTATAGTTGCGAACGCAACAGCGGAAATAAAGCCTAAAAATATATCACCTCCAACAGCATGTGAAAGATGTATTGCAGCCATATTGTTTGATCCAATTAAACCACCGTCTGTAGTAATATAATTAGAATTATTAGTTAATAGAACTATAGCACCAAAACCTATTATAAAAGTTAATATATAAAAATAACCTATAAAACCTGTTGCATATGCAGCTGAGATTTTTGCACTTCTTGCATCAGGAACTGTAAAAAATCTCATTAAAATATGGGGTAGACCTGCTGTTCCAAAAATCAGAGCCATACCAAGAGATATTGCTGATAAAGGTTCATCAATTAATTGTCCAGGGAATAGAATATCCTGACCTTTTCTGTGAATTGTTGTAGCTTCATTAAATAATTTACTGATACTATAATCATTAACTTTTAATACCATGAAAGCTAAGATTGTAGCGCCAAACAGGAGAAGTATAGCTTTAATAACTTGGACCCAGGTAGTTGCAATCATTCCTCCAAAACTGACATATATTATCATTAGTGATCCAATAATAATTACTGCGGATTCATATGATAGTCCAAAAAGCGTTTGAATTAGGCCACCAGCACCAACCATCTGCGCAATCAAATAAAGTAAAATAGTGAGAAGGGTTCCTACTGAAGACAAAATTCTTATGTAAAATTGATCTAATCTTATTGATGTTGCGTCTGCAAAGGTATATCTTCCTAAATTCTTCAATTTTTCTGCTAACAAAAATAATATTATTGGCCAACCAACTAAAAAACCTATTGAATATATTAAACCATCAAAACCTGAAAAAAATACTAAACCAGAGATTCCAAGGAAGGATGCAGCAGACATATAATCACCTGCTATAGCAAGACCATTTTGTAAACCAGTAATTTTTCCTCCGGCTGCATAAAAACTATCTTTATTTTTTGTTTTTTTAGATGCAAAATAAGTTATTATAAGAGTAGTAATAACAAAAATTAAAAAAGTAAGTATTGCATAATTGTTAGTTGTTTTGCTTTCACTAAATGCAAAGGTATCAAATGGAACTAATAAAAGTGAAGTAAAAGAAAGAAATAAATTCACTGTTCAATTTTTTTTCTGAGATTATCTAAAAAAAAATTAGAGATAATCACATAAAGTATAGTTAAAAAAATTGAAAAAATAATTATAGATATTCCAAATACTATACCTATTGGGATAGTTTCATTAAATACCATTGGTGCAAACAATTCAGGCTTAAAACCAACAATTATTATAAACGAAAAATACAATAATAATACTAAAGCACTAAATGATACACTTATCAGATTCTGGTACTTTACAAGCTTATTAAAGTTATTCTGTGAATCTGTTTCACTCATTTTATTTTTAGAAAAGCCAATGCTAAAAATTAACATTGGCTTTATTCAATTATAAATTTACAGTAATTGCCTTCAATTCTGTATAATTTTTTAGTACTTCATGACCCATCTCACGACCCCAACCAGATTCTTTATATCCTCCAAATGGTAAAGAAGCATCAAAAATATTATGGCAATTAATCCATACAGTTCCGGATCTGATTTTTGCTGCCAATTTATGGGCTACACTAATATTCTTAGTCCATATGCTTGCAGCTAATCCAAAGTTAGTATTATTAGCTTCTGATGCAATTTTTTCTAAATTTTCATCAGAAAATGGTTGTGCGCAAACAACAGGACCAAAAATTTCTTCTTTTACTAGAGTCATATCAGCATTTGTTTTTGAAAATACTGTCGGATGAACAAAATGACCTCCGGAGGCATTATCATATTTACCGCCGGCTACAATTTCTCCACCTTCTTGCTTCCCAGATTCAATATAACCTGAAACTTTTTGGAACTGTTCGTCTGAAACAAGAGGACCCATTTCAGTAGATGTATCCATACCTGGCCCTACTTTAATGCCTTCTGCAATTTTCGAAATACCTTCAGTTACCTTTTCAAATATTTTCTCATGTGCAAAAAGCCTTGAACCAGCACAACAGCACTGTCCGTGATTAAAAAATATTGCGCTAGCAGCTCCAGCAATTGCTGCGTCTACATCGGCATCTGGAAAAATTATAGTCGGAGACTTTCCGCCTAATTCTAAAGAAACTTTTTTTAAATTTCCTGCAGAGGCTTGTGTAATTAACTTACCAACTTCAGTAGAACCAGTGAATGCTACCTTATCAACTTCAGGATGAGCTGCTAGAGGAGCTCCAGCTGCTTCACCTAAACCTGTTACAACATTCAAAACACCTTCTGGAAGCAAACCAGAGTCATTAATTATTTCGGTTAACCTCAGTGCTGAAAGAGGTGTTTGCTCTGCGGGTTTTAGTACAATTGTACAACCAGCAGCAAGTGCTGGCGCTAGTTTCCAGGCCATCATTAATAATGGAAAATTCCACGGAATAATCTGACCTACAACTCCCACGGGCTCTCTCAATGTATATGAGTGATATTGGGCTCCAGGAGTATAAGGAACAGAAATAGGTATAGTTTCTCCTTCAATTTTTGTTGCCCAACCAGCCATGTATCTCATAATGTCTGAAGAAAGAGGTACATCAGCAGCTCCAGCAATTGTAACTGGTTTTCCATTATCTAAGGACTCTAGCTGTGCAAGCTCTTCTGCATGTTTATCAATAAGATCTCCAATCTTCCAAATAATTTTTCCTCTTTCGTTAGTTGGAATAGAAGTCCATTTGCCTGAATCAAATGCTTTTCTTGCTGCTTTTACAGCTAAATCAATGTCATTGCTATCTCCGGCTGCGCAAGTAGCAATTTGTTTGCCAGTTGCAGGATCTTCAACTTCAAACGTTTTTCCTGATTTTGAATCAACCCATTTACCATCAATATAAAGCTGTTTATTTTTTGATAAAAAGTTACTGACTCCGTCACTTACGTTATAATTTAATATAGTTGCATCCATTTATTTTCCTCCAATAGATATTAAAAATTAATTTAATTAAACCTCCTTTTTGGTTTGAGGTCAATCTCAAATATTAAATGAAATTACAAGATATTAAATTTTAGTTGGGTTTGGAGCGTTTGGATAAACAACATCTGGATCGAATGTTTTTTCTTTTTCTATGAACTCAAGATTTATATCAGACTCTTTTTTTTTAAAGACTATTTTTCTATAAAAACAAGACTTATATCCAACATGACAGCTGGCGCCATTTCCTGAAACATTAACTGATATCCATAAACAGTCTTGATCATCATCAATTTTCATATCAACAATTTTTTGATAAAGACCACTAGATTCTCCCTTTTTCCAAATTAGGTTTCTACTTCTCGACCAATAGTGGGCTAGTCCAGTTTCAATAGAAAGTGATAGGGCCTCTTTATTCATATATCCATGCATTAAGATAAGTCCCGAAGAATCTTCAGAAGTAATTACCGGTATAAGACCTTTTTCATCAAATTTTGGTTGAAGAATTTTACCTTCCTCAATTTCATAGACATTTTTTCTTTTTCCAAAATTCAAGGTCATTTTTTTATGAGTAAATAGAACTTTTCTTCTAATTCCCTTTTCTTAAAACTACCAGTTAAAGTACAAGTTGTTGTTGATACATTAGGTTTATTAACACCTCTTGTTGTCATGCATTGATGAAATGCCTCAATATATACTGCAACTCCTTTTGGTTTTAAATATTTTTGTATGCTATCAGCAATCTGTTTAGTCATAGTTTCTTGAGTTTGGAGTCTTTTGGCAAAAATATCAACAACTCTAGCTATTTTTGATATACCAACAACATTTTTATTTGGCAAATAGGCAATATGAACCTTACCAATTATTGGAACCATGTGATGTTCACAGTGAGAATTTAGATCTATATCTTTTAGTAAAACAAAGTCATTATATCCTTGAACATCATCAAATGTTTTTGAAAGAATTTCTCTTGGATCTTCTTTGTAACCAGAAAAAAATTCAGAATAGGCTTTAACAACTCTTTTTGGGGTATCAATTAGTCCCTCCCTTTTAGGATCGTCACCAGCCCATTTTATAAGCGTTTCTACCGCTTTCATGGCTTCTTGTAAGGTAACATCAGGTTTTTTTACTGAAGATTTTTTTGGGACACTGGCATCCATTGGTAATTCCTTTTTGTAATATTATATTATTTAGATTGTAATTAAAAAATAAAAATAAAGTTTTTTTCAAATTCAATATGTTAAAATTCTTAAAATTAATTTCATCATCTTAATTTTTATTATATAAATTAATATCAAAAATTAATCTAAATTGCATAAGAAATGAAGTTCAAATTAATAAATGGCAAGATATATGATCCATCACAAAAAATAAATGGAGAAATAAAAAATATTTATATTGATGGTGATCGAATTGTGAACCCAACTAAAAAAGAAAAAGAAAAATATAATACTAAATATGACTTAAAGAATATGGTTGTAATGGCTGGGGGTGTAGATATTCATTCTCACATTGCTGGAGGTAATGTTAATAATGCAAGAGTTCTGATGCCCGAAGTTCATAAAAAATTTACTGAAAATCAATTGAATAATAGGAATCATTTACCTGGAAAAGGAACAAGATGGTCAACTAATGGTACTGGATATAGATACGCTGAAATGGGTTTTACAACTGTTGTTGAACCTGCTGTCCTTCCAATTAATTCTTTTTCTGTTCATCTTGAGTTAGAAAATATACCTCTTATAGATAAAGCTGGGTTAGCTGTTATGGGCAATGATACATTCTTGCTTGATTGTTTAAATAAAAAAAAGGACCAAGATTATATTAATAATTATATAGCTTGGACACTGATTAATAGCAAATGCCTTGGTATTAAAGTTATTAATGCAGGTGGAAGTGAGTCTTTCAAAAGAGGTTCTAGAGAATTTAGCTTAGATGATACAGTCCCAAGTTATGGTGTTTCATCAAGAAACATACTTAATACAATATGTAAAGCAAATGAACAATTAAAAATACCCCACCCACTACATGTACATTGTAATAATTTAGGATTACCTGGAAATGTAAAAACTGCATTAGACACTATAGACGCTGCTGAGGGAAGGAAAATGCATCTAGCTCATGTCCAATTTTATGGTTATGATGATGAAGGTAAAAAAGGTTTTTCTTCAGGTGCAGTAAAATTAACAGAATCAATCAATAAAAACAAAAATATCACTGTTGATGTCGGGCAAGTAATGTTTAAACCAACAGTCACAATTTCATCAGATATTCTTAGACAATTTGAGGCAAGAAAACATGCGTTTCCAAAAAAATACATTATTTCTGAGGCAGAGGATGGCGGTGGTGGAATAGTACCTTATGAATACAAAATGAAAAATTTTGTTAACTCTCTTCAATGGATTATCGGACTTGAATTATTTTTATTAATTGATGATCCTTGGAGAGTATTTTTAACAACTGATCACCCTAACGGTGCACCATTCACTTCTTATCCAAAATTATTTAGGTTATTAATGGATTACAATTATAGAATGGAAGAACTCACTAAAATTAATAAACTTGCCTTAGACTTTTCATTTCTTAAACAAATTAAAAGAACATACAACTTATATGAAATAGCCATAATGACAAGATCTGCACCAGCTAAATTACTAGGGTTAAAAGGTTATGGTAGTTTAAAAGCTGGCTCTAAAGCTGATATAACTGTTTATGATAGTAATTTACCTATAGACAAAATGTTTTCTTCAGCCAAATTTGTATTTAAAGATGGAGAAAATATTGTAAAAGACGGAAGGGTAATAAAATACAAGGAAAGTAGAACGCATTGTCTTAAATTTGACTATGACGTTTCTATTAAAAAAGATATTCAAAAATGGTTTAATAAAAATTATGCCTTTGATATTGATAATTTATCCGTGGACGCAGAATTCTTTAGAACAAATAATTTTAAGTTTCTTAATATCAACTAATTTTTTCTTAAGCAAATTCAGATTTAAAGAATTAAATTTTAATCCATCTTTTTGAACTTGGGTTCGGTTTAAACAAATTCGGATGTAAAATTTCACAAAGAATATTTATATTTTCTATAAGACCTGGACCAGGTCTATTAAAGTACTTATTACCATCAACAATATAATTTTCTTTTGACGAAAATTTTTTATCTAAAAAATTATGAGATAAAAGTTCATTTTTAGACTTTAAAATATCATATCCACAAGGCATATATATTACTTTTTCAAATTCTGAAAATTTAAGTTCTTCAATTTTTATAAATTTAGAATGTTCACCTGAATTGGAAAAAACGCTTTTCCCTTTTACCAGTTTAACTAATTCAGGTACCCAATTTCCAGCAATCATGATTGGATCTAACCATTCTACACATAAAACGTTTTTTCTTTTGGTATTTTTAAGTTTTATTTTTACTTCTTTTACGTGACTATTATAAGTATTTATTATTGATTTAGCTTTTTCAAGAGCATCACAATTAATACCTATTTGTTTAATATCATTCAAAATATCATTTAATTTTTTTGGTTGAAGATCTATTAACAGAGGTTTTCGTCCTAACCAACTTTCTAGGCATATTTCTATTTGAGATAATGAAACTGCACAAACAGAGCATTGTGATTGTGTGATAATAATATCTGGATTTAAATTTTTTAGTAAATCTGTATCTACCTCATAAACTGACAAACCTAAGCTAAGAATTTTTTTTATTTCAGTATTAATATCCAATGATGATTGATTTAATTTAATATTACTTTTTGTTAATCTTGGAAGATTTAATACATCTTTTGGATTATCACATTCATGTGAAACACCAATGAGTTTATCAAAGAGTCCTAATGAACAAACAATCTCTGTAGCACTTGGAATTAAGCTAATAATTTTCATTTAAGTTTCGATTGTAGTTGATTAGAGCCAAATTTAAATATATTTTTTTCATCGATCAAATAGTAATCTCTTTTAGACTCAAGAAATTCGTCAAAAACTTTATTTTGTACATCTATTCCACCTGTATAAACTCCAAAAGCTGGTAAACATATTTTTTTTTTAGTAACGATAAAGCAGTTTTTTGAAATTTTTTTATTTCTAAATTTTAAATATGCTTTTGGATGATAATGACCAAAAATTTCATATAATCCCAAGTTTGACGGTTGATGAGAAAAAATTATATCTTTAATTTTATAATAAGAATATTTTTTTGTATTCGGTATATTTATATTTTTATCATGATTACCATAAACAAAAATAGTGTAAAAGTTATTAGTAATGTAATCAAAAATCAATTTTGATTTTCTTTCAAGTCTTTCATAAGCACCATTGTCATGAAAGATATCACCTAAAAAAATTATCTTGTCCACTTTTAATTTGAGTAAATTTTCTTTGAGTTTTGTCAACGTTTCAAAGCTATCATAAGGTGGTAATAAACTCCCATACTTCGCAAAATATGATGATTTCTCTAAATGTAAGTCAGCAATAATGAGTGAAAATTCATCCGGCCAGTACAGGATTCCGGATGGCATTAAAATAAAATGATTTTTTTTAAATAAAATTTTTTTCATTTAAGCCCAGCTTCAAGTAGCAACTTTTTTTCAATTTCATTTAAATAATATTCATCAACAATGTCTTTATTTAAGACTTCAGTATTTATTTGTAAAATTAATGGAATTGAAAGAGGAGAAGGCTTTTTAAGATTTTTAATTAAAATATTTTTGTTAATCTTTAGGACGTATTTTTCTAATCTATCAATTTCAATTAGATCTCTTTTAGATTCTTCTTCTGTTGCACGAATTAAAATATGATTTCTCTCATATTTTTTAAGAACTTTAAAAATAAGATCAGAATTAATAGACAAATGATTTTTTTTCTTATTTGGAAAGCCCCTATCTAGTAAACCAGAAATGACAGATACTTTTTTAAAATTTCTTCGGAAAAGTGACGATTCTTCCAACCAGTTAATTAAAGACTTTTTAAAATTATTAAACTCGAATAATTCATTTACATTTTTAATTTTTTTGTTGACCCATATAGCAAGAGCATAATCAGTGCAAACAAAACCCAATGCCTTAATTCCCTGAAATTCAAGTTTTTTAGAGATTACAAATCCTAAAGTCTGATTAACATTACTTCCCTCAAAAGTATAAAAAAGATAATAAACTTCATTAATACTGCCTATATTTCTTGGGAATGATTCTATTAACATGCCATTTTGGGGTGGAAGTATAGAATTTTTTTTTTGTGATTCTAACCAAGTGATTATCGTACTAGGTAATTTTTTCCATTTGTCTTTATTATTTATAAGTTCTATAACCCTAAAGGCCAATTTGGTTGATAGAGGCATTTTTCCTCCAGCGTAACTTGGAATTTTTGGTCTATGTGCTTTTGTTCTACTAACTTTTACAATATTCATTTTTATAGATTCCAACGCCAATATTTCACCACCAAATAAAAATGTATCTCCTTTCTCTAACCTTTTAATAAACCACTCTTCTATTTGGCCAAGTTTTTTATTATTTAACTTAACTTCTAGCATTTCTGATTCAACAATTGTTCCTACATTCATTTTGTATTGTTTTATAAATTTTTTTTTTTTAATCTCATATCTTCCATTAGATTTTTTTTCTAATTTTCTAAACTGATCATAATTTGATAAAGAGTATCCACCTGTTGATAAAAAATTTAAAACTTCATTGAAGGTTTTTTTACTTATATCCCTGAATGGCCATGATTTTAGAATGTTAGAGTATAATGAGTCTGAACAAAACTCTGTAGAGCATGCCACCCCTGTTATGTGTTGTGCTAAAACGTCAATAGAACCTTTGCGATGAATTATTTCTTCTAAATCATTTTCTTTAATTGCCTGAATGGCAACGGTACATTCTAAAAATTCAAATTTGTTAGTTGGGACGAGATAAGCGGTTGATTGACCATCTAAAAAATGATTACTTCTTCCAATTCTTTGAACTAATCTTGTTACCCCTTTTGGAGCACCAATCTGTATAATTAAATTTACACTAGACCAGTCAATTCCAAGGTCTAATGAACTTGTTGCAATAACACAATCAAGCTCGCCATTAGCCATTTTATTTTCAACCTGTAATCTTATTCTTTTTTCTAAACTTCCATGATGAAGTGCAATCTTTAATTTTTTTTCATTAATTTTCCATAAATTTTGGAATAAGAGTTCTGCTTGAGCTCTCGTATTTACAAAGATAATACATTTATTTCCTTCTAATTTTTCATAGATAAGTTTAATTGCATATTGGGGTGTATAACCTGTCCAAGGAATATTATGGATGTCACTTAAAATTTTGACACTAATTTGTTTTTTTACTTTGGCATTAATTAAAAAAGCTTTCTTATTACAAAAGTATCTACATGCATCCTCACAGTCTTTTATTGTTGCAGATAACATTATTTTTTTGTGAGATTTTGATATGTTATTTAGTCTTGCTAAATTTAGGGAGAGAAGCTCACCTCTTTTTTTGTTTAGAAAGGTATGTATTTCATCAATAATTACAAATTTAATATTTTTAAAAAATTCATATGAACTCTTTTCTGACATCAAGATTGCAAATGATTCAATTGTTGTCATTAAAATATTAGGTGGATTTAATAATTGATTTTTTTTTCTAATATGGCTGGTATCACCAGTTCTAGTATCAATTCTGATATTAATATCAATTTCATTGAGTGTTTCAATAATGTTTCTTTCTATATCATAAGTTAGAGATTTTAGTGGAGAAATATATAATGTGTGAAGAATTTTATTTGATTTCTTTAACTGCGAAAGATCAAGAAGTGATGGAAGAAATCCTGAAAGAGTCTTTCCTGTGCCTGTTGGTGAGGTTAATAAGATGTTATCTTCAATGTTAACATTTTTTAATATTTCTTTTTGGTGCCTGTATAAAGACCAACCCTTTTTTATTAACCAAGATGATATTATATTACTATCTTTATTATTTTTCATTTTAAATTATGCATCTACTAGATTACAGATTAAATATAGTACCAATAAATGTATTTATCGACCCTCAATATCCTGTTGAAAAAGCAATTATTACTCATGCTCATGCTGATCATGCAAAACCTGGTCATAAAAAAGTACTCGGCACAAAAGAAACTTTAGAAATCATGAAATTAAGATATGGTAAAACCTGTGCAGGAGAGTTTCAATATATAAATTATGGTCAAAAGATACAAATTGATGATGTGTCAATTACGTTATATCCAGCTGGACACATTATTGGAAGTTCACAAGTTTTATTAGAATATAAGAATCATAAAATAGTTGTAACTGGAGATTACAAGACAAAAAAGGATACCACTGCAACCTCCTTCGAATTAGTCAAATGTAACACATTAGTTACAGAAGCAACTTTTGGGTTACCAATATTTAAACATCCCGATCCAAATAAAGAAGTTAGAAAAATTCTTGATTCAATTAAAATAAATAATGATAAAGATCATTTAATTGGTGTTTACGCACTTGGTAAAGCACAAAGATTAATAAAACTATTTAGGGAAAATGGTTTTGATGAAAATATTTTTATTCATGGAGCTTTGAATAAAATTTGTAACTATTACGAGGATAAAGGTATAAATTTAGGTAAATTAAAAATGTTAACTAAAGATAGTTTTGATATAGAACCAAAAATTATTTTAGCACCACCCTCAGCATTAAAAGATAGATGGTCTAGAAGATTTAAAAAAAAAATTATATCACAAGCATCAGGATGGATGAATATTAAACAAAGAGTAAAACAAAGTTTAATTGAAATTCCTTTAGTAATCTCTGATCATGCAGATTGGAATGAGTTAACTAAAACAATTTTAAATTGTGGTGCAGAAAATATTTGGGTAACTCATGGAAGAGAAGAGGGGCTTGTTCATTGGTGTACGAGAAAAGGATTAAATGCAAAACCTCTTTCTATTAAAGGAAGAGATGAGGAGATATAGCTTGGAAAAATTTGCCAGATTACTTGAAAACATTATTTATTCACCATCAAGAAATAGAAAAATTGAACTTCTTGTTGAATATTATAAACAAACAAATGATCCTGATAGAGGATTTGCTGTTGCATTAATAACTAATAGTTTAAAATTGTCATCTATTAGGAGTACAAACCTTAAGCAAATAATTAAGTCTAAAGTTGACCCTATTCTTTTTGATTTATCATATGACTATGTTGGAGATATGGCTGAAACAATATCATTATTATGGCCATTTAAAAAAAAAAAAAAATTATGTACACTAAGTTATTTTATAAATTTTTTCCATGAAAATTCTAAATTACAAGTAGAAAAATTTTTAGTTTCCCAATTAGACAAAGCCTCAACAACAGAAAGATGGGCTATTATTAAATTATTTACAGGTGGACTACGAATAGGTGTTTCAGAAAAAAATGCTAAAGTATCTCTTTCCAAATTCGGTAATGTAAACCTAGATCAAATTGAAAAGATTTGGCATGGATTTTCACCACCTTATGTTAAACTTTTTAGTTGGCTTGAAAAAGGTGGTCCTATTCCAAAAATCGATATATTAAAGACATTTCATCCTATGATGCTCGCTGATCAGATTGATTCAAAAAATGATTTTAGAAAGCTATCTCCTGATGATTTTGAAGCTGAATGGAAATGGGACGGAATAAGAGTACAATTAATAATTTCTGAAACTGAAACAGTAATTTTTTCAAGAAATGGAGACAATATTACAAATTCATTTCCTGAATTACGCTTTAAAACGAATAGAAATGTTGTATTGGACGGTGAATTACTTGTTGGAGGAAATCTAAATCCGGGTTCATTCAATGATCTACAACAAAGACTAAATAGAAAGAAAGTAAGCAAGGGCATTTTACAAAAATTTCCAGCCTTTATAAAACTTTATGATATTTTATTTCAAGATTTCAAGGATTTAAGAAGTATGAAATTTTCAAGTAGAAGAGAAATATTGGAAAATTGGTTTAATAGCAACAAACAAGAAAATCTAGATTTATCCAGTATAATTTTTTTTGAAAACTGGAAAGATCTTACTAAAGTTAGAAATAAGTTTTTACAATCCTCAAATATTTATGAAGGAATAATGCTAAAAAAAAAAAATAGCATATATCATAATGGCAGACCTAAGGGTATGTGGTACAAATGGAAAAGGGACCCAAAGTCAGTTGATGCAGTACTAATGTATGCTCAAAGAGGTCATGGTAAAAGAAGTTCATATTATTCTGATTATACTTTTGGTGTATTGGATGGAAAAAATCTAGTTCCAATTGGAAAGGCATATTCTGGTTATACAAATGAAGAATTAGACAAACTTGATAAATTTGTAAGAAAAAATACTATACAAAAATTTGGTCCAGTTAGAGAAGTTGAGAAAACATTAGTTTTTGAAATAGCTTTTGATTCTATTTCAAAAAGCAAAAGACACAAATCTGGCCTCGCATTACGTTTTCCGAGAATTTCAAAAATTAGATGGGATAAATCTCCAGAAGAGATTGAAGACTTAAAAAGAATAAAAGATTTCTACAAATTGTCATGATGAGTGATATCATAAATATAATTTAATTATGATTTTTTATGCTAAAAGTTTTAGATAAGTTTCTAGAAAATAAAACTAAAAGTTTAAATTTTTTCTCATTATTACTATTACGTTTAGGTTTAGGAATTGCTTTTATAATACATGGAAAATCTAAGTTTCCATTACCACCAAAAAATCTAATTGACTTTTTTGGTTTTAGCCCTTTTTTAGCTTCTTTTGTTGCTATATCCGAGGTTGTAGCCGGTTTTACATTAATTTTGGGTATTTTTATCAAATCGTATATTGGAAATTTATTAACTAGGGCTTCGGCATTAGTAATTGTTATAATTATGTGTTTTGCATTTTATTTTGCACATAAGGATTGGTTTATAAATTCAAAATTATTTACAAGCGAACAAATCTTTTTAATATTAATTGGATTTTATTTTATGATTAATGGAAATAAGGTTTAATTATTTTTATGTCAAATAACTTTGGTATCAATGGTATTCTAATCTTAAGTATATTTTTATTAATTATGACAGAAAATTTAAATTCTAAAGAAATTTGTAAAATTACTGAATTTGAACGTTTCGATTACAATAATTGTCCATCAGGTAATCTAATGTTTGTATATATTAATTATTCTTCAGATTATAGTGATTTTAAATATCTTGATTTTAAGGAATATAACCTAAAAATTCCAAGCATTTATTATATAAAAATCAAAACATTTGTTATTAATAATTGTCAAAAAGACAGAAACATTAAATTAAAGCAAATTACCAATCTTAATAAAAATGGCCCGAATAAATATAAAACTCAGTTTGTAATTTCATGTTTAAAAAGATAAAAAATGATGAAGATGTTGAACTTAGAGTTTGTAAAGGATGTGATGCTCCTTTACCTTTTAAACCAGAAAAAATTAGTTACTTTAAAAAAAGAAATGATATTTGCGACGATTGTCTTTAAAAAGTATGTTCAAATTTATTTTATGAATACAACAAATGTTTGACATTAAAATAAGAAATTTAGTAAGCACACTCTTTTTTTTTTTATTATTTTTTATTTCAATGATTCTCACTCTATACACCATCATAAAAGATTTTCATTTAATTTTACACAAGGTACAGAATTTTTTTGGAAAAATAGGCTTTTAATTTTTGATAATAAATATTACTCAGAATATTTAATGGACCTTAAAGCTAAGGAATGTGAAATCAATAATAGAAATTTAAAAATTTTTTTTTATTTTTCAGAAAAATACTATCATTTTGATACAAAAGAGATTGAAAAAAATTTAACTTTTAAATCACCATTTGGAGTATCAATAATCGGTTATGACGGCGAATTAAAATTTAAGAGTGAGAAATTTGTTAGTTTCAAAGATATTATCCTAATTATTGATAAGATGCCATTGAGAACAAAAGAAAAAAAGTTTGATAGAAGGTGTTGAATGGCTATAAAAATAATTATGTCAAAAAACTAATATGCCTATGAAATAATTGTCATTGCAAAATATAACGTTATCAAAGTATATATCAATAACCCAACTACAATTAAAACAACTTGATTTGCTTTAAAGTAATTTTCTTTTGCCATTTCTTTTACTTGGTAAAGTAAATTAGGCCATGTGTATGATACAAAATCTCCTTGAGACATAATATTAATTAACTTTCCTGATTTATCAACAACAGGGACATGTCTGAATCTTTCGTTTGACATTTGTCTAAGCCATACCACTAGATCATCATCTTTGTTAGCAACTTTAACTGTACTGGTCATAACATCTCTAAGCTTTGTTGTTCTTGGATTCATAACGTTATTAACTAACTTATTCATAACATCTCTCTCAGTAAAAATTCCTTTAACTTTTTTATCCTTATCAACTATTACTACTGAACCAAAATTATCTTTTGCCATAGCTTTTACTGCTTTTAATACTGTATCGTTTTCTCTAAAAGTAAGTGGCGGTTTTTTACTTTTAAACTCTGGTCTCTCTGATATTTTCATTTTAACCCTCCTGATAAATGATAAAATATATATATATTAATATTTTTCAAATAATCAAATAATTATAATTATTTTTCAAAGCTATAAAAGATTTTTTTATTATTGAATTTTTTTTTTAATTGCAAATTTCTATATTAATGTCCTAGCAAAAAATTAATAATTTTGCGCTTGAAAGCTTTTTTAACAACTAATTATTATCAAAAGGTTAATTATGTTTTTTATAAAAGGTGTAAGTTCGGCTTTCCCAGAGCATTTTTATAAACAAGATGATATAATAGAGTTTTGTAAAAAAATTTTTTCTAAAAGCACAGACTTTTCCAAAATGTTAAAGGTGTATAAAAATTCTGGTGTAAAATCAAGATTTCTTGTGAATGATCTTGAATGGTATTTGCAAAAAAATGATTGGAAAGAGAGAAGTATAAGATTTAAAAAAAGTGCTATTGATATTTTAAAAAAATCAATAATTCTAACTTTAAAGAAGACAAATTATAAAGCAAAAGATATCGGAGCAATTATTGTTATTAATACTACTGGGATAGTTACACCTTCGCTTGACGCAGAAATTATCAATTTACTTGATTTTAACAATAATATTAAAAGACTACCTATATTTGGATATGGTTGTGCAGGAGGTGTTTTAGGCTTAAATAGAGCAATTGAAATAAAAAGAAATATTAAAAAACCAGTGCTGGTTTGTAATATTGAATTGTGTAGTTTAACATTTAGACCTCAAATTCTAACAAAGGAAAATATAATTAGTACTGCATTGTTTGGAGACGGTGCGTCGTCATATATAGTTGATAATGAAGGCAAATGTGGTGTTATAAAATCGATAGATTATAGTTGGAAAAATTCTTTAAATCTAATGGGATGGAGTGTAGAAAATGATGGACTAGGTGTTATATTTGACAAAGAAATACCAAGATTTATAAAAAAAGAATTACCTTTGATTGTAAATAAGTTTTTTTCAATTAAACATAAAGGTTTTATTCTTCACTCGGGAGGAATGAAAATCATTAATTCATACAAAAAAATATTTAATAATCATCCGACTATAAAATATTCTCAAGATATTTTATCTTCTTACGGTAATGTTTCATCAGTTTCGGTCATACTTGTACTAAAAAATATTCTAGAAAATAATACTAAGGGTAAATTCATTATGTCAGCAATGGGACCCGGTTTTTCTGCTGGTTTATCTGAATTGGTTATAAAATGAATAATTTTGATTTTTTATTAATAACCTACTTAGTAATTTGTAGGATTATTGAACTTTTAATCAGCAAAAGAAATACAGCTAGGTTAATAAAAGAAGGAGCAAAAGAATTTTTTCCATCTCATTATAAATTTCTTGTTCTATTTCATATCACTTTTATTGTTTATTTTATAATTAAGTCTTTCGATAATATTGATTTAAATTTTAGATATATTTTTTTGTTCTTTTTTTTTCAATTGGTTAGATTTAAAGTCATTTTTGATTTAGGAAAGTATTGGACAACAAGAATAATAGTTGTTGAAAAAAAAAAATTAATAAAAACTGGTTTATACCGTTTCTTTAAACATCCAAATTACATAGTAGTTTTTTTTGAAATCATTTTAATTTGTCTTATTTTTAATGATTACACAGCTTTACTATATTTTTCATTGATCAATACTATTTTGATTTTTATAAGAATATATTATGAAGAAAGAGCTAATAAAAATAGGTATTGATTAAATTACATTAATTTTCAAAATCTCTTAAAAGCTTCTTTATTTCAATACTGTGCATTTCTTCTTGTTTAACCATTTCTCTTGCATATTCTTCTATATAAATACTTTTATTTTCAGAACATGCTAATAAATCTTTGTAAAGCCCTATTGCTTGTTCTTCATGTGTTAAGCTTTCGTTTAGAAGATCTTTAATTGAATGAGCATTAGATTCTTTTATTTCAGGTATTGACTGATCAGGATGTCCACCCAACCCAGTCATTAATTCACCAGCTTCTTGAGCATGTTCAAGTGATTCTGTTGCTTGTGATTTAAAAAATTTATCTAACACCAATCTATCAGGACCAGTCACCATTAATGCAAAATGAGTATATTTTACTACTCCGGCTAATTCGCACCCAACAATGCTATTTAAAATTTTTAAAGCTTTTTCTAAATCCTGATTTTTCATAATCTTACTTTTTATAATATAGAATTATTTGTAAAGTATTTTAATTTTTTTTTAAAAAACTTATTCATATTACTTAATTCAATTAATTAAGGTAAGTAGAGTTTTCAAAAATGATATTATATCCGAAATAGGTAAGTCTATTTTGAACACTAATTCAAAATAGACTAAGCACTAATTTAAGTCAATTAATTGGATATACAAATTAACGAAATACAAAATATACCTAACTAAAAAAGTTAAGAAAGGTCAAATCTATCAAAGTTCATAACCTTGGTCCAAGCCTTAATAAAGTCATTTATAAAGACTTCATCTGAATCATTACAGGCATAAACTTCAGAAATTGCACGAAGCTGTGAATTTGATCCTAGTACTAAGTCAACTCTGCTGGCAGAAGCAACTTCATTTCCATTTGATCTGCTAGTGCCTATGTATTTGTTTCCAAGTGGCTTCCAAACAATATCCATATCAAGTAAACGCTTAAAAAATACATTGGATAATTTACTAGTATCTTTAGAAAAAATACCTAAAGAGTTGTTACTTATTCCTAATGATCGAAATCCCCCGAGGAGAACTGTCATTTCAGGCGCTGTTAAGCCCATTAGTTGTGATTTATCAAGCAGCATTTCCTCTGGACTTACAGTGTAATCTTGTTTGGAAAAGTTTCTAAAACCGTCAGCTAAAGGTTCTAAGACTCCAAAAGAATCAACATCAGTTTGTTCAATTGAAGCATCTCCTCTTCCAGGTGTGAATGGTACATCTTTACCTGATGCCATTTCAATTCCAAATGTTCCTGCAAGAACAATTATATCAGCTACAGATGCATTGACTTCCTTTGCAATGCCCTCATAAATTCCAAGTACTTTACTTAATTGGTCTGGTTTATTAACTTGCCAATCTTTCTGAGGTGCGAGTCTAATTCTTGCACCATTCGCTCCACCTCTCATATCAGTGGATCTGAATGTTGAAGCACTTGCCCAGGCCGTTTCAACCATTTCAGTTATCGACAAACCGGAATCTTTAATTTTTTGTTTTGCAGAGGTAATATCAAAACTAGAGTTACCTTTAGGTACAGGATCTTGCCAAATAAGTTCTTCATCTGGAATCTCAGGACCAAGATATCTTGTTTTTGGTCCCATATCTCTATGTAGAAGTTTAAACCATGCACGTGCAAATGCATCAGCAAATTGATCTGGATTTTCATGAAATCTTTTTGAGATTTTGTTATATGAAGGATCCTCTCTCATAGCCATGTCTGCAGTTGTCATTATGGTAGTTACCTTTTTAGACGGGTCACTAGCGTCTGGAGCAAGATCATTTTCATCTGGATTTTTTGGATGCCACTGAAAAGCACCTGCTGGACTTTTTACTAGTTCCCAATCATATTTGAATAACAGGTCGAAATATCCATTATCCCATTTTGTTGGATTAGCTGTCCAAGGACCTTCTATTCCACTAGTTATTGCATCCGAACCTTTACCAGAACCATGAACATTGTTCCAGCCTAAACCCATCATTTCGATAGGTGCACCCTCAGGCTCAGCACCAACATTGTCTTCTGAAGCAGCACCATGAGCTTTTCCAAAAGTGTGACCACCGGCTGTTAAAGCTACTGTTTCTTCATCATTCATTGCCATTCTTGAGAAGGTTTCTCTAATATCTCTAGCGCTAGCTAGTGGGTCTGGTTTACCATCAGGGCCCTGAGGATTAACGTAAATTAAACCCATTTGAACTGCGCCAAGAGGTGTCTCTAGTATTCTATCACCAGTATACCTTTTATTTTCAAGCCACTGGTTTTCTTGACCCCAATAAATATCCTCAGGTGGTGACCAAATATCTTCTCTACCACCGCTGAATCCAAATGTTTTACCACCCATAGATTCTATCGCAACATTACCTGCAAGAATGAATAGATCAGCCCAACTTATATTTTTCCCATATTTTTGTTTTAAAGGCCAAAGTAATCTTCTAGCCTTATCTAGGTTTCCATTATCTGGCCAGCTGTTGAGTGGTGCAAACCTTTGATCTCCGGTTCCTCCTCCACCTCGACCGTCCCACGTTCTATACGTGCCCGCAGCGTGCCAAGTTAGACGAATGAAGAATGGGCCGTAGTGCCCATAATCAGCAGGCCACCAATCTTTTGAGTCAGTCATCAAGTCTGTTAGATCTTTTTTTAAAGCAAAATAATCCAATTTCATAAATTCTTCACGATAGTTGAAGTTAACCTCCATAGGGTTTGATCTTTTGTCATTTTGATGAAGAATATTAATATTTAACTGATTTGGCCACCAATCCTTGTTTGAGGTACTCACTCCTTTATTGTTTGTTGCTGAACCATGCATAACCGGACATTTGCTTATATCATCCATACTGAAAACCTTTCAAAAAAAATATTAAACTATTATATATTAATTAAAAACTTAGTGAATATTTTCCACCTTTTTCTTTAAAAAAATAACTAAAAATTTTATTATTAAGTTTATATACTAAACTACATTTATGGATGCAAAGTCAATATAAATTTAGAATTATTCTAAATAAAAAACTAATCTAAATCTAATATAACGTTTACACTCTCAAGCTTTCTTCCAGATGGGATTTTTGGTAATTTGCTAATTACTATTTCTGAAGAATCAACATCAATAAGTTTGCCAGTTTTTTTACAATAAAAGTGGTGATGATCAGTTATATTTGTGTCATAAAAAATGGTATCTGATGACGTAGTTAAAACCTTCAAAATTCCTAGATCCTTGAATGTATTTAAGTTATTATAAACTGTTGCTAAAGAAATTTTTATCTTCTTTTTCTTTGCTTTTTTGTATACATCATCAACTGTGTAATGTGCGTCACCATCACCAAAAATAATTTTTATCAATGCTTTTCTTTGGTCGGTAAGTTTTAGCGGGGAATTTTTTAGAATACCAAGAAGCTTCTTCATATTCTTTTTTTTGTTAATCATATATTTATATTAACCAAAAAAACCAATAAAATTCAATACTTTTTTACTTTTATTTAGTTTATTTAGAAGTAATAATTTTTTTTTTTCTTTTTGGGAAAATATTTTTACAAATAATGCAACTCAGCCCAAAACAAGCTCTAGCTTGACAATATTCTCTTCCATAAAAAATTATTTGTAAATGGAGCTTATTCCATAGATATTTTGGAAATAGTTTTTTTAAATCTTTTTCTGTTTGTGTAACATTCTTTCCATTTGTAAGTTTCCATCTTTGAGCAAGTCTGTGTATGTGTGTATCAACTGGAAAAGCCGGCATGCCGAAACCCTGTGACATTACAACACTTGCTGTTTTGTGTCCAACTCCAGGAAGGTTTTCAAGACTTTTAAAATTATTTGGAACATTTCCTTCATATTTTTCTTTAAGTATTTTAGACAATTCAGAAATTGATTTTGACTTCTTTGGACCTAGTCCGCAGGGTTTTATGATTTTGTATATTTCATCTACACTAAGTTTGCTCATTGAAAATGCGTCTTTGCCAACTGAGAAAAGTTCTGGTGTTATTTTATTAACTCTTTCATCAGTGCATTGAGCGCTTAATAAAACTGAAATTAACAATTCAAAATTATTTTTGTGGTTTAGAGGAATTGGTGTTGATGGGTAGAGCTTTTGGAGTGTTTTTATTATATAGATTGCTCTTTCTTTTTTGTTCATAATAGAAATTGTTACATTAAAAATATTTTAGATTAGTTTTTGAAATTATTTCAAATCATAAAATCCATTTTTCTGAATCATTTTTTTTTAGAATTTTATGTTCTTCTTGATTTAATCCAGATTTCCAATAACTTGAAATATACATATTTGTTTTTTCAATTTTTTTTTTTATTTGAAAGAAATTTCTCAAACTTTTCATTTTACTAAACTCGCATGCTACCCACACAAATGGTGTTCCTCTTAACCATTTGAAATTTGATACAGATTCTAATAGATTTGATTCTTGGTCAATTACCCAATTAATATTTATATTTTCAGGTTTTCTAAGTTTGATTCTATCTTGGTTGGATAATATTTCTAAGATTACAATTCCGCAGGCATTTCTTGGCAGCATTTCTAAATTAACAGAGATAGCAGGAATTGCTGACATGTCACCAACAAAAAAGAACCAATCAGCTTGATGAGAAACTCTCTCTCTTGGTCCAGGACCAGTAATAAAAATCTCATCTCCATTATTTACACTATTTAGCCACGAACTAGCGTAACCATGATCACCATCATGTATTACAAAATCAATATCAATTTCTAACGAGTCTCTTCGAAAATTTCTTACAGTAAAGGGTCTTGCAAAATTTTTACTTAAATCATTTTTGTCAGCAAAAATTAGTTTTACATACCCTCCAACTTCACTTTCAGGAAAATCATACAAATCTTCATGGCTAAAAGTTAACCTTTTCATATTTTTTGAGATTTTGTTTATTTTCTTAACAACAATTCTTCTTTTTCTTTTTAAAATCGGATCAATTTTAGTTTTCATATCAAAATATATCTTTTAAACGATAAATAATTTAAGTATCATATACTGACAAAAATTTAATACATATGAAAAAAAATGCAATCTAGGATATTAGTTATTCTACTGGTTTTATTATTTGGTTTTACAGGTATACACCGTTTTTACTTAAGGTATAACAAAGTTGCATATTATATGATGGCTTTGTTTTTCTCTTTTTTAGTTTTTGTTGGGCTTGGGTTTCTTAACTTAGCGTCAGGATCCTTGTTAGCAATATTTTTGTGGTGGATTTATGAGACCTTTATTGTTGTGACTGGGAAACTAAAATTTTATCAAAGTGAAATTCTTAATGATAAACAAGATATTCAAAATAATTTTCAACTCTCTCAAGAAAAAGAATTCAAACATCCTCCTAGTAATACTAAGAATGAAAAGTCAACTCTGGCAAATGGATTTGAAAATATTTCTGCAAACATTGAAAAAAGTGGCAAAGAAAACGAGAAACAAGACGATTCAAAAACTTAGATGCATTTTCTTTTTCGTAAAAAAATAAAGCAAATAAATTATTAATAAATTTTTTTTAATGCATAATTTGAGTTTTATTATTCTTTTATCTTTATAAACTTTAAGGTCATTCTATCACTTTCTCCTATAGATAAGTATTTTTCTTTATTAAGCTCTTTTTTTACTAGACGTGGTGGTAATGTCCATACCCCGTCAGGGTAATTTTTTTCATCTCTAGGGTTTGAATTGATTTCAGATTTTTTAGCAAGTTTGAACCCTTTACTTTCAATCAGGTTTATCAAAAAAGACTCTTTAACATAACCTAGTTTATAGTTAAAATTGGCATCTTCATCAGCACGATGCTGGACAACTCCTAATATACCTCCAATTTTCATTATTTTGTTAATAGACTCATAAACTCTTTCTGCTGATTTAGCATCTAACCAATTATGTGTATTTCTAAAGGTAAGTACTAAATCAAAATAATTATTTTTGAAGTTATCAAATACCAAGTTTTTTTCAAATTTCACTACTTTATAGCTACCAAATTTTTCTTTATTGCTTTCAAAGTGATTATGAAAATCTTTTTGTATTTTTGAAATTATTTCCCTAGGTGGATCACTGTAATTAGTTACATAAAAATTATCAGTTTTATTCATGTAATTACTTAATATTTCTGTATACCAACCCCTACCTGGAGCAATCTCAAGAACTTTTTTGTTGGTACTTAATTCAAAAAAATTTAAAGTTTCTTTTGGATTTCTGAAAACGTCCCTTTTTTTATTTAAGGCCGATCTATATTGATTACCTATAGATTGTTCTAAAGATGATTCCTCTGCTTTAGATTTAATATCTAAAGATAGAAGAAAAACTAGAATTAATATAAATATTTTCATAAGGTTTATTACAAATTAATAATATTTACATAATATACAATAATGATGAATAAAGAAATTATTTTAATTACTGGCAATACGAGTTGGTGGAAAGAAAAAAAATTTAGATTTGAATCGGCAGAAGTGTTAAACAAATACAGAAAAAAAGGATGGAGATTAAGAAAAAAAGTGATGTTAAATTATAATTCTAAATCTATAGATTCTAGAAAAATGCATAGATATATACTTTTTAAGATTTAACATAATTCAAATTTGCTAACTAGATCTTTAAGAATTTACCATTTTGAACTTATTATCAATAATTGTAGGATGTGAATATGTCTAATATTCGTCAAAAATTTCTAATTTCGACAGGCATTTTGGGTTTTTTTGGGTTGGTTAATTTTCAGCCAAACACTGTCTCATATGAGGCTTGGATCGTTGCCAGTCTTTTGCTTTTAATGACATTTTGGTGGCTTACCGAAGCTATACCATTATCAATTACAGCAATACTACCTTTAATAGTGATTCCATCATTTACAAATGTAAATATATCTGACGTTGCAAAACCCTATGCCAATCCGGTAATTTTCTTATTATTAGGTGGTTTTATTCTTGGTTTAGGGTTTCAAAAAAGTAATCTTCATTTAAGATTTGCAATGCTTGTTTTAAAAAAAATTGGATCAACAAAAAAAAATATTTTGGGTGGGATTATTCTATCTACTGCTTTTTTAAGTATGTGGATTTCTAACACAGCAACGTGCCTACTAATGTTGCCAATTGTTGTTTCTATTTTAGATAAAATGGAAATTAAAAATGATTTTATTTATAAAAAAATATTATTGTTGGCAATTGCTTATTCAGCATCCATCGGTGGAATAGCTACATTAGTCGGAACGGCGCCAAATGCAATTTTCGCTGGTTTTTTAATGGAAAATTATGACTTGGAAATTAATTTTATTGATTGGATGAAATTTTCTCTTCCATTAGTTTTTTTATTAATCACAGTATTATGGTTTTTTTTCAACTTTTTTATTGAGAGCAAAAATGTTCCTATTTCAAAGAATAATTTTATCTATGATCAGTACAAAAAGTTAGGGCCTTTTTCCTCAAAAGAAAAAATAACAATGATAATTTTACTTCTAACCATTTTTCTTTGGTTATCAAAAAAATCTATTAACTCTGCATTGAGTATTAATTTAACTGATTCAAGCATAGCATTATTTGGTTCATTACTTTTTTTTATTATCCCCTACGAGAGATATAATTTTGTGCTGAATAAAAGTTGGTTCAAAGAAATTCCATGGAATATTTTAATTTTATTTGGTGGAGGATTAAGTTTAGCAAGTTCTATTAATTCTTCAGGACTCGCCAATTTAATTAGTGAATCACTTTTTGTTTTTTCAGAATTAGAAATTTATTTAATTATTATCTTAATGGCGTTAATAATATCTTTTATGACAGAAATTACTAGTAACACTGCAACCACACTACTTTTTTTACCAATAGTAGCATCATTTGCATCAAAGTTTAATTATGATTTAATTTTACTATGTCTGCCAATAATTATTTCAGCCAGCTGCGCTTTTATGATGCCAATTGCAACACCACCTAACGCAATTATATTTTCAACAAACCAGATTAAAATTACATTTATGGTAAGGATAGGGTTTGTAATGAACTGTACAGCAATAATCTTATCCTCAATTTGGATATTTTATTTTAGTTTTTTGATAAGATAGAATGTTTATTTGTGTTGATCTATAATCGCCAGCTTATTTCAATAATACAAATATATTAAGACGTTTAGTTAAATCACAGAAAGACTCAAATTAAATAAAAATGGAGTGTTAACCTTGACACTCCACGGGCATATTTAGGTACCAACCTACTTCAAGCATTAATATTAATAATTATTATTAATATTGTCAATTTCTTTTTAGTTTTTTATTTTATAACCATATCTAAATATTAAAATTACAACAACAACACAGACTAACAAAAATGATGTAATTGCAAGGACGCAACTAAGTATACTTACATCAGAATTTTCATAAAAACTCCATCTAAACGCACTCACTAAGTAAACAATTGGATTAAACATTGAAATTTCCTGCCAAAAAGGAGGAAGCATTTTAATAGAATAAAAACTGCCACCTAAGAAGGTAAGTGGTGTAATTATTAATAAAGGTATTAGTTGCAATTTTTCAAAACCATCAGCCCAAATTCCAATAATAAATCCCAGTAAACTGAAAGTAACACTTATGATAATTAAAAATAATAACATGTAAAATGGATGTAAAATTTTCAATTCAATAAAAAAAGATGATGTAATTAAAATAATAGTACCAACCATAATTGATTTTGATGCAGCAGCTGCAACGTAACCACAGGTAATTTCTAAAGGAGAAATAGGAGCAGATAAGACTTCATAAATTGTACCTGTAAACTTTGGGAAATAAATACCAAATGAAGCATTAGATACACTTTGACCAAGAATTGTTAGCATTATAAGACCAGGTACAATAAATGAACCGTAGTCCAGGCCATCTATTGCTTCAATTCTTGAGCCTATTGCTGTTCCAAAAACAATAAAATATAACATGGTAGAAATTACCGGTGAGGCAATGCTCTGAGTTATTGTACGAAATGTTCTTGACATTTCGAATTTGTATATAGACATCAAGCCTCTGAAGTTAATCATTTCTTTACTAGTTCAATAAAAATATCTTCCAAAGTATTTTCTTTAATTTCAATGTTACTTACTTCGATAGAATTATGTGCAAAATCTTTTATGAGTTTCGGTAATTCCTTTTCTTCATTAGCTTTATCAATAAAATAAATTAACTTATTTTTATCTACTGAAATGTCAAAATGTTTAAGACTTTTTGGAAGTTCATTTATTTCGTTAGCTAGAGAAAAGATAATTTTTCTATTACCCAGTTTTTTTAGAATATCTCTTTTATCCTCTACAAGTATTATTTTACCTTTGTCAATTATTCCTATTCTATCAGCAATTTTTTCTGCTTCTTCAATGTAATGTGTTGTTAATACAATAGTTACTCCAAGTTGTTTAAGTTTTATTATCTGCTCCCACATTGATTTCCTCAGATCTACATCAACACCAGCAGTAGGTTCATCTAAAAATAAAATTTTTGGTTCATGGGACAAAGCTTTTGCTATCATTAATCTTCTTTTCATTCCTCCAGAAAGGGTTCTTATTTGTTGATCTTTTTTTTCCCATAAAGACAATTTTTTTAAAATAGATTCTATATATTTATCCGAATTTGGTTTGTTAAATAATCCTCTTGTAAACCGAATAGTATTAATAACTTTCTCAAACGAATCTGTGGCAATTTCTTGAGGTACAAGCCCAATTAGAGATCTTGCTTGTTTGTATGATTTTTCATTATCAAAATCAAAAATACTTACGTCACCAGTATTTTTTTTTGTTAAACCGCAAATAATGTTTATCAACGTAGATTTTCCTGCACCATTAGGTCCAAGCAAAGCAAATATCTCACCAGAATGAATTTTAAGATTAATTTCTTTTAAAGCTACAAACCCATTTGAGTATACTTTATTTACGTTATTAATTTCTATAGCTTCAGACATTTAAAATATCAAAATTCAAATAAGATTAGTATTTTAGATTAATGATGTGAAAATTTAATTTAAAAATTCTCAGCGATAATAATACATTATCACTGAGAATTTAAACAATTTATTTTTTTTTAAGTAATTTGTATCCCCATCTATTTTCAGAAAGATCCAACAATCTTTTTGTATCGTGAGGAATTCTGAACATAAATTTATTAAATTTAAGGATATCTTTTGTCACTAACATACTTTTCTCCTTTTAGGTTAAGGTTTTAAGCATGTACTTTTGACGCATGTACTATGCGCCACTTTATGACCATGTGGATGGTTCTTCATTAATAACAGCATTTTCCTTTTTTTTCAACTTAAATAATATTTATTAACAAATTTTTTTCGCTAGACATAATTTTTTTTGGAGCTGTCAATTATAAATTTATAATGTAAAATTAAAAAAAAGATTTCTTATTAAGTCTTGATTTTACGAAATTATTTAATATAAGAAATGATTTTCAAAATAAATTAAAGTATACATTTTTTAAATGCCTCATTTACAATTTGATATTAACAAAAAATTAAATCCAAGCGTACGAAGTAAATTTTACAAAAAAATAATTGAAACTTTTAGCCAAATTATGGAAACTGGAAAAGATCATATTGCAATAAGCCTCAGAGAACACAGTTTAAAAAGCCTTAGACTCGGAAGAGCTAGCTCTTCAGATTATGTCTGTATAATGAATTTAGATATCCGTGAAGGTAGAAGTTTAAAGCAAAAAAGAAATTTAGCAATTAGATATATGGAAATAGTAAATGAGTTACTGGAAATTAAATACCAGAATCAATATCTAACATATACTGGTCACAACGGTTTGGATTTTAATTTATATGAAAAACAATTAAAGAATTGGGTAAAAAATGACAAACCCTTATAATAGCTCATTAAAAAATGAGCTATTAATATAAATTAGTTCTTCTCAGATTTTTCAGTATCTTCGGTTGTCTCTTTTGTTTCTTTTATTTCTTTATGTCCACCAGAGCAATGAGCTGAGAAAGAGGTGTCAGAAATTAAAAGAAAAGCAAAAATACCAAAGAAAAATGTTAATTTTTTCATATATACTCCTTTGTTAGGTTAGTATTTAAATTACAAATCTTATTTTTCAACTTTTTTTTGTTGATGCAGACTGATTTTTTTTGATAGTGAGTTTTTTTAACTTTGGAACTATGTCAGCTTTTTTTAGACAACTACCAACTAAAGTACCAGTCAAAAATGCCCCGGCAGTTAAAGCTCCAGTTATAAAAGCACTCGAGATAGCAAATTTTATTAGTGTCATTTCTTCTCCAATAAGTTTAGTGTAATAATAATAGATGTTAACTAGTATTTAGGGTATTACAAATCAATCTTATAAAAAAAATTTTATTTAAATATATTAATTACTCTCTTATTAATATTTACTCAAGTAATTATTCCAGATATGGTGATTCTCCAAATGGTGTTTTTTGGAACTCAAAAAATAATCAAACCATAAGATTTAAAGAAATCATATCTAAAATTACTGAAAAAAAAATTAGCATTGTTGACGTAGGTTGTGGCTATGGTGCTTTATACCAATATTTACTAAATATGCAACTACTTGATAGATTTGATTATGAAGGTGTTGACATTAACTCTGATTTTATAAAATCATGTAAACAAAAATATCCAAAAATAAATTTTTTTGTATCAAATAAACCAAAAAAAATTGTTGATTATGTGGTTATGTCCGGCACTTATAATCTAGCCACATTGAATGATGTTAATTTTTGGGAAAAATATATATTTTATAACCTAATGGAGTGTTTTGAATTGTGTAAAATTGGACTAATTTTTAATATGCATGTAGATAACTTTACTACAATCAGAAATAAAATTTTTTACACAACTGAAGCAAGAATGATTTCCTTGCTCTCAAAAATTACTAACAAAATAAGATATTACAAATCAGATCACTTTAAAAATGAGAGAATATTTATTTTATTAAGATAATTGAAAAAAACTGTTCTGTCTCATTGCTTCGTACAAGCAAATGGAAACAGCATTACTTAAATTTAAACTTCTTTTGTAGTTTTTAATAGGAATAAATAATTTTGGAAAATTAAATTTTTCAAATATGCAACTAGGAATACCATCTATTTCTGAACCAAAAATAAGAGTATCATTTGCTCTATATAATTGTTCAGAATAAACTTTTTTTCCAAATTTTGTAATAAAAAAAAAATTACTTTCACCTATATGACTGCAACAATCAAAAAGGTTATCAAAAATTTTTACCTGCACATCATTGTGATAATCTAATCCTGCTCTTTTGAGATTTTTGTCGTCAAAATTAAATCCCATGGGTTTAATCAAAAATAACTTAGAATTTGTATTAGAACACAATCTTATAATATTACCTGTATTTGGTGGGATTTGTGGGCTATACAAAACAATATTTAAAAATTTTTTTTGCATAAAAAAATATTTAAATTAAGCGTAATCTCTTATATCAAATTTTGATTTTAGTTGATTTTTTTTTTTTTTACTTTTTTTTTGTTCTTCTAGAATTTCTTCATCAGTATTGATAAACGAATTAATTAATTTTTTATCTTCTTTCATATCATTATTTTCAGTCGTGAGTAAATTTTCTCCATAAAAAATAGAATTTGCACCAGACAACAAACAGAGTATTTGGGTTTCTTTAGAAAAAGATTTTCTTCCAGCAGATAATCTAATTCTCGATTTTGGCATAATAATTCTTGCCGTAGCAATTACTCTTACAATTTCAATTGAGTCAACTTTTTTTTGGTTTTGAAGAGGGGTACCTTTTACAGGAACAAGAGCATTAATTGGAACACTTTCAGGCTGAGGGTCCATATCTGATAATATTTTTAGCATTTTGGCTCTATCATCCCAAGTCTCTCCCATCCCTAAAATTCCACCTGAACAGACACTTATACCAGCATTCCTGACGTTATTTAATGTTTCTAATCTTTCCTCGAAACTTCTTGTTGTAATAATTTCTTTATAAAAATCTGGAGATGTATCTATGTTGTGATTATACGCATCTAAGCCTGCATCTTTTAGTTTTTTAGCTTGATTTTTCGTAATACTACCTAGAGTTACACAAGCTTCTAAATTAAGAGATTTTACCGTTTTAATCATTTGAATGACCATTTCTAAATCTTTGCCATCTTTGAGTTTTTTCCAAGCAGCACCCATACAAAACCTATGTGCGCCATTTTTTTTTGCTTGAATTGCAGCATTCTCTAACGAAAGTAGACCAATTAGTTTTTCTTTTTTTAAATCAACATTATAATGGGCAGATTGAGGACAATACTTGCAATCTTCAGGGCATGAACCAGTTTTAATTGAAATCAAAGACGCAAGTTGTACATCCTTTCTTTTTTTGAAGTACTTTTTATGAGTTTTTTGTGCTTTGTAAAGCAGATCACCAAGAGGTAATGCAAGTATCTTTTTAATTTTTTTTAAGCTGTAATTTTTCATTTACTTATCATACTTTGGATGGAACATTTCACCAGTACAAAATAAATATTCTAGTCTCACTTTTGAATCTATAGGACCAATAATTTCATAATATTCTGAATCAAATTTTAATTTTCCACCTGCTACGATAAATTTTTGAAAAAAATTTGCAACTTTATCAGTATCAGCGATCCCCTCAAAAAAAATCTTATTTTTACTAAATTTAGGTTTTGTATTTATGATGTTGACGATAGATAAATCATCTGCAATAACATCTACTTTATCCGATTGTTTATTCAATGAGGTTGTTTCAAAAAAAGTGTAAACAAGTTTGTCCTTCTTTTTAATTTTAACGATCATTTCAATGTTTTCACTATCAATGAGCATTTTAATTCCACATTCATTAGGAATAGATTCTTCAAGTTTAATTATTGATTGTATTTTAATGTTCTGAGACAGAGAAATCTCAGGTATAATTAAACACCAAAACGAAAATAAAAAGAATATTTTAATGGAAAAATTAAACATTTTATTAAAAGAGCAAATTATACAATCAGAAAATCTATATTTAGAAAAACATCCAAATGAAGATTTAATTTATAATTCTGCTGTATCAATTCTTAATTTTATTGAAAAAGAATTCAATAAAAAAAAAATTTTATTTTTTTGTGGCCCAGGCAATAATGGTAACGACGGAAGAAAAGTTTTTGAAATTGGTTCAAAAAGAAATAACTTAAGACTTATAAATATTAAAAATCCAAATAATTTACAAAATCAAATAGATAAATGCGATATAATTGTAGATGCTATATTTGGTTTTGGCTTAAAAAGAAAACTTACTGAAGATATTGCCAAAGTAATTAAAATAATAAATAAATCCAAAAAAAAAGTTATTTCTATTGATATTCCTTCAGGAGTATTATCTGATACCGGTGAAATCTTAAGTGATTCAATTAAGGCAAGTGTTACTCTAGCTTTGGGCTATTTTAAGCCGTGTCATTTTTTACATCCAGGAAAATCACAATGTGGTGATATTTATCTACTAGATTTAAAATATGAAACAATTCAAAATAGAAAGCCAAGAATAAGACTTCTGGATTCATATTTTTTTAATTTTGAACCATTAAAAAAAAAACAAAATATTCATAAATATAACAGAGGTTCTTTTTTAATAATAGGTGGTGAAATGTCTGGCGCAGCAAGAATTGCTGCTCTTTCAGCACGAAAAATTGGTGCTGGCTTATCGACTGTAAAAATTGAAAAGCATCAACTTTTGAATTATGTTGGCACAGAACCAGGTACAATTGTTAATTTTTCACAAAAAATTCAAATTAATGACTATGATTTATTAGTTATTGGACCTGGACTAGGAAAAAAATATTCACTGTCTAAAATATCTAAAATTTTAGGAGATTTTAAAAAAACTGTAATTTTAGATGCGGATGCACTCAGCATGTTTGAAAAAAAAAAAGAACAACTATTTTCAATATTAAAAAAAAGAACTAACACTATTTTGACACCTCATGATGGTGAGTTTAAAAGGTTATTTGGAGAAATAAAACAGGACAAACTTTCTGCAGCATTAGCTGCATCAAAAAAAACTAATTCTATAATTGTTTTTAAGGGAAATGATACTGTTGTAGCCTTTCCGAATGGAGATGTGTTTATAAATAATGGAGCAAATCCCTCTCTTGCTACTGCAGGAACAGGAGATATGTTATGTGGTATGATTGGAGGTTTGATTTGCCAAGGTATGGAAATAAAACATTCAATCCTATACGCAATTTTTATTCAGAATAAGTTATCTAAAAAAATTAATAATACAATAGTTGAGGATTTTATTAATGACATTCCAGTACATTGTGATTGGTTAAAATAATTTATTAATAATATATTGATTTAGTAGTTTAAATAATGTTTTTATTAGTTTATAAATTAGCGGGCGTGGCGGAATTGGTAGACGCGCTGGTTTTAGGTACCAGTGACATTTGTCGTGTGGGTTCAAGTCCCTCCGCCCGTACCAAAAAATGATTATGAAATTAGATATTATAAAATCCAAAGGTCTTGATATTGAATGGAGAATAACAATTCCATCTAGAGACATAAGCCCAAAATTTGAAGAAGAGTATTCGAATTTATCAAAAAATGTAAAACTTCCAGGGTTTAGACCAGGGAAAGTTCCTATAAAAATAGTAAAACAAAAATATTCACAAAACGTAACACAAAAAATATTAGATGAAGTTATAAATTTTTCTTTGAGAAAAACTGTTACAGAAAAAAAAATTCAACCATCAATTCAGCCTAAAGTTAAAGTAGAAAAATATGAAGAAGACGGAGATCTAATTTTTAGTGCTGCATTTCAAATTATGCCTGAAGTTCCAGAAATAGATATAAAAAAAATTGAAGTCGAAAAATCTGAGCTCCTTATGGATGAAAAAGACACAGATAAAACTTTGCAAGAATTAGCTAAGAATCATGAAAGGTTTGAACCCCTTAAAAAAAAAAGAAAATCAAAAAAAGGTGATTTAATATTGTTTGACTATGAAGGAAGAATTAATAATAAAGAGTTTAAAGGGAGTAAGGGTAAAAATGAAACTGTAGTTCTAGGGTCAAAAAAATATATACCTGGTTATGAAGAACAAATGGAAAATTTAGAAATCGGTCAAGAATCGAAATTAAATGTTGTTTTTCCAGAAGACTATAGAGAAAAAAATCTAGCAAAAAAGAAAGCCACGTTTAAAATTAAAATTAAGGATATACAAGAAAGAGTTAAAGATGTTGCTGTAGATGACAGGCTTGCAAAAGAACTTGGTGAGCAGAATATCGTGATCTTAAAAGAGAAGGTAAAAGAAAAAATGATTAATGACTTTAATAAATTTTCTCTTCTTAAAATGAGACGTGAATTAACTGATATAATTTTGAATAAACTAAAATTTGAGCTTCCTTCAGGAATGATTGAAGATGAAAAAGTTTTTTTAAATAACCAAAATAACAATCAAGAAAAACAAATAAGCAGTCTAGAAATTGAAAAAATGTCGAAGAGAAGAGTAAAATTAGGACTTATTTTAAATAGTATTGGTAAAAAAAATAATATTGAGATAAATGATAAAGATCTAACAAAAGCTGTTGTTAATGAGGCGCAAAAATATCCTGGTGATGAAAAAAAAGTAGTTGATTTTTATAAACAGAATCCAAAGATGATGGATAATCTCAGAGGAATAGCATTTGAAGAAAAGGTAATGGATTTTTTAATCAACAGTGTTTCAAAAAAAATAAAAAAATCTACTTTTGATGAATTGTTCAAATCTGATAAATTAAAATCTGAAAAAGAACTTGTTAAAAAGAAAACAAAGGAAAAATAATATGAGCAGTCTTATACCAATGGTTGTGGAACAAACGAATCGGGGAGAAAGGTCATACGATATCTTTTCCAGACTTCTTAAAGAAAGAATAATCTTTCTTACTGGAGGTGTTGATGATATGGTTTCTAGCTTAATTTGTGCACAGCTCCTTTTTTTAGAATCGGAAAATCCTGATAAAGATATTTTTTTTTATATAAATTCACCTGGTGGGGCTGTATCTTCAGGTCTCGCTATATATGACACCATGCAATACATCAAACCTGACGTGTCAACAGTTTGTATTGGTCAAGCTGCAAGCATGGGTTCACTTCTTCTAACAGCTGGTAAAAAAAATAAGAGATTTTGTTTACCTCATTCAAGAATTATGACGCATCAACCCTCGGGGGGTGTGCAAGGACAGGCTACAGACATTGAAATTCATGCCAAGGAAATTCTTGAATTAAGAAAAAAACTAAACAACATATATGTAAAACATACTGGTCAAGAACTTAAATTTGTTGAAAAAATCATGGAAAGGGATAATTTCTTATCACCTGAAGAAGCAAAAAAAATTGGGTTAATTGACAAAGTTGTAATTGATCGACCAACTAAAAGTAAATAAAACAAAAAAAATAACAAATTATGGAATAAAGGTTGCAGTATCTTTTTTTGTTTGAAAGAATAATATCATTATTATGAGTGAAAATAAAACTTCAAAAAATACTTTGTTTTGTTCATTTTGTGGAAAAAGTCAACATGAAGTGCGTAAACTGATTGCTGGCCCTACAGTTTTTATTTGTGACGAGTGTGTTGAATTATGTATGGATATTATTAAAGAAGAAAATAAAACCATTTCTTCTACTAAGAATGGATCAGTTGAAACTCCAAAAGAACTATATAGATTATTGAACGAATATGTTATTGGGCAAGAAGATGCAAAAAAGATTTTATCGGTTGCTGTTCATAATCATTATAAACGAATTGACAGTCCTAAAAAATCTAATGGAGTAGAGTTATCTAAGTCAAATATTTTATTAGTAGGTCCAACTGGCTCGGGAAAGACTTTATTGGCAGAAACACTTGCAAGAATTATTGACGTACCATTTACCATGGCAGATGCAACTACATTAACTGAGGCTGGTTATGTTGGAGAAGACGTTGAAAATATTATTTTAAAACTTTTACAGGCATCTGATTACAATGTTGAAAGAGCTCAGAGGGGTATTGTTTACATCGATGAAGTTGATAAAATTAGTCGAAAATCTGATAATCCCTCAATTACTCGAGATGTTTCAGGTGAGGGAGTTCAACAGGCACTTTTAAAAATTATGGAAGGTACTATTGCATCCGTTCCTCCTCAAGGAGGAAGAAAGCATCCACAACAAGAATTTCTTCAAGTTGATACAACAAATATTTTATTTATATGTGGAGGTGCTTTTGCCGGAATTGATAAAATAATTTCCAAGAGAGGCGATAAATCTTCAATTGGTTTCGAAGCAGATGTCAAAGATAAGAATAATTTTAATACTGGTGATATTTTGAAAAAACTTGAGCCTGATGATCTATTAAAATTTGGTTTGATACCAGAATTTGTTGGAAGACTTCCTGTAGTTGCAACATTGGATGACTTAAACAAGGAAACACTAATTGAAATTCTAACCAAACCAAAAAATGCTCTTATTAAGCAATACCAGACATTGTTTCAGATGGAAAATGTAAGACTAGAATTTACAAAAGATGCATTAGGACTTATTTCTGAAAAAGCACTTGAAAGGAATACTGGCGCCAGGGGGCTAAGATCAATACTTGAAAACATTTTGCTTGATACTATGTTTGAATTACCAGGTATAGTGGGAGTTAATGAGATTATGGTTAATTCAGAAGTTGTTCAAAATAATAAAAAACCTCTTCATATATATGAAAAACAACAAAAAACACTTAATAAAAAAGCATAGTTGATGCAAACAAAAATTTCTGACAGTTCATTACCTATACTACCTTTAAGAGACATAGTAGTTTTTCCTAATATGATCGTTCCACTTTTTGTTGGTAGAAAAAAATCTATTAAAGCACTTGAAAAGGCTGAGCAGGAAAATAAAGATATCTTATTAGTTGCTCAAAAAGACGCGAATGTTGATGAACCTCATGAAAATGATATTTACAGAATAGGTACAATAGCAAACATCTTGCAACTATTAAAATTACCTGATGGTACAGTTAAGGTTCTAGTAGAGGGCATTGAAAGAGCTGAAATTTCAGCTTTTATAGATAACAATGATTTTTTTGAGTCAGTAACAATACCTGTGCTTGATAAGTTAAATGAGCCTGAAAAGGAAATAAAGGCTCTTTCGCGAACTGCTTTGAGTCAATTTGAACAGTATATCAAACTCAATAGGAAAATCCCACCTGAGGTTTTGGTAAATGTAAATCAAATTTCAGACAGTGTAAAGCTTACAGATACACTAAGTGCACACATGAGTTTGAAAATTTCTGAAAAGCAAGATCTTCTAGAAACAAAATCTCTAAAAAAGAGATTAGAAAAAATAATTTCTCATATGGAAAATGAAATCGATGTACTTCAGGTCGAAAAAAAAATCAGAGGAAGAGTTAAAAGACAAATGGATAAAACTCAAAAAGAGTACTATCTAAACGAGCAAATGAAGGCAATTCAAAAAGAATTAGGAGATTCTGGCGATGCAAAAGACGATTTACTTGAATTAGAGCAGAAACTAAAAAAAGTAAAACTTTCAACAGAAGCCAAAGAAAAGGCTTATGCAGAACTAAAAAAACTTAAAAGTATGAGTCAAATGTCCGCAGAAGCTACGGTTGTAAAAAATTATCTTGATTGGTTAATTTCTATCCCGTGGAATGAAAATGTTAAAGTTGATATTGATCTAATTAAAGCCAGGAAAATTTTAGATGCTGATCACTTTGGTTTGTCAGAAGTTAAAGACAGAATTATAGAATTTCTTGCTGTTCAAAGTAGAGTTAAAAAGCCTAAAGGTCCAATACTTTGTTTAGTAGGTCCTCCTGGTGTTGGTAAAACTTCTCTTGGAAAATCTATTGCAAGAGCTACTGGGAGACCATTCATTAAATTTTCACTTGGTGGTGTTAGAGATGAATCAGAAATTAGAGGACATAGAAGGACATATATTGGTTCAATGCCTGGTAAAGTTATACAGAGCATGAAAAAATCAAAATATTCTAACCCATTCTTTTTGTTAGATGAAGTTGATAAAATTGGAGCTGATTGGAGAGGTGATCCTGCATCAGCACTATTAGAGGTGCTCGACCCTGAACAGAATGCTAATTTTAATGATCATTACATGGAAGTAGATTATGATCTTTCAAATGTCATGTTTGTCACTACAGCAAATACCTTAAATATCCCTCAACCACTTCTCGATAGAATGGAAATTATTAGATTATCTGGTTACACAGAAAATGAAAAACTGAATATTGCAAAAAAATATTTAATTCCTAAACAAATTAGGGAGACAGGTCTTAAGTCCAAGGAAATAAGTATTCCTGATACAGTTGTAACTGACTTAATAAAGTATTACACTCGTGAGGCTGGTGTTAGAGGATTGGAAAGAGAAATAGCAAAACTGGCAAGAAAATCTTTAAAATTCATAATAGAAAAGAAAAAACGTTCCTTAACTATATCTAAAAGAAATCTTGAAAAATATTCTGGCATCAAAAAATTTCGGTATGGTGAAATTGAAAATAAAAATCTAATAGGAATATGTACTGGATTAGCATGGACTGAGGTTGGGGGAGAGTTGTTACAAATTGAAGCAGTATCAATGCCAGGTAAAGGTAAGGCAAATTATACTGGTAAACTTGGTGATGTTATGAAAGAGTCTGTTCAAGCAGCACAAAGTTACGTACATGCCAATGCTGCTAAATTTGGTATTTCTCCGCACATATTTGAGAAAAGAGATATTCACGTTCATGTACCAGAAGGAGCAACACCAAAAGATGGTCCTTCAGCAGGTATTGCACTATGTACAGCAATTGTATCTGCACTAACTGGCATACCAATATCACGTGATATTGCGATGACAGGCGAAATTACTCTTAGGGGTAGAGTACTGCCGATTGGTGGATTAAAAGAAAAACTACTGGCAGCTGTTAGAGGTGGAATAAAAAAAGTTATACTACCAAAAGAAAATAAAAAAGACTTTTCAGAAATAAAAGAAAAGGAAATATTAGAGAAGATTGAAATATTCTTTGTTGATAATGCTTCTGATGTACTTAAGAAGGCTTTAATATCAAAATTAAATCCTATTAAGGTCAAACAAGACGACATTTCAATTCAAAAAAGTAATGATTCTTCCAAAGAATCAACAGTAAGACACTAAAATAATATTGACTAAACAAATTCTGTATATAAACTTAGAGAATTAATAATGTTTAAAAGGGGGTCACCGTGAATAAGAATGATTTAATAAATAAAGTTTCTGATGACACAGGTTTATCAAAAGCTGATTCAACTAAAGCTGTAGATTCTGTTTTTGATAGTATAACGTCAGAACTTAAATCTGGTGGTGATGTAAGATTGATCGGTTTCGGAACTTTTTTAGTTACAAAAAGAAAAGCAACAACTGGACGTAACCCACAAACTGGTGCTACTATTCAAATACCTGCAGCTAATGTTCCAAAGTTTAGAGCAGGCAAGGCTTTAAAAGAAAGTGTTAATTAAGTTACTTTAAAACCACATCTATTTTCAAAGATGTGGTTTTATAATCGCACGAATTGATTTAAGAACTTCAAGCATCTTTTTTTCGTCAATCCTTTTTGTATTCACGTTTCTTGGACTTGGGTGATAACTAGAAACTAGAGTTATTTCATCATTAATATTATAAAAAGCACCATGAGTAAATTTATAATCTTTTTTTTTAAGATTAAAAAACTTTAAGCAACTTTCAAATGCGATTTGGCCTAATGTAAGTATAATTTTTAAGTTTTTAAGTAATAGAATTTCTTCTTTGAGGTGCTTAAAACAGTTTTTTAATTCAATTGAATTAGGTTTGTCTCCTGGTGGAACACACTTAACAGCGCAAGTGATGTATGTGTCAAAAATTTTTAAGCCGTCATTTAAAGATATTGAATCAGGTTTGTTAGTCATCTTAGCTTTGTGTAAGCATCTAAATAAAAATGAAGCTGATTTATCACCTGTAAAAACTCTACCTGTCCTATTTGCTCCATGAGCAGCAGGAGCTAGACCTAAAATTAAAATTCTTGCCTTTAAATCTCCAAATCCTGGAACCCCTTTGCCCCAATATTCTTGTCTAAAAAACTCTTTTCTTTTTTTTTTTGCAATTTCCTCACGGAAAGTTACTAGTCTACTACATTTTTTGCAAGAAATTATAGCCTCTTTAAGTTTGTTATTATTTTTCATTAATTTTTTGTTAATTTATAATTACATATAAAACTGATTGAATTAATTCACAAAAGTTAATATAAACATATAATTGACTATACACGCATAATAAAAATGAAATTAGAATTAATAAATTATTTACTAATTCCTTCATTTATTATGGGCGGTTAGCTCAGCTGGGAGAGCGCCATGTTTACACCGTGGATGTCGGGGGTTCGATCCCCTCACCGCCCACCAATTCGGGGGTGTAGTTCAGTTTGGTTAGAACGCCTGCCTGTCACGCAGGAGGTCGCGGGTTCGAGTCCCGTCGCTCCCGCCAATCTTTATTTTTTTATTATCTATAAAATTTAGCCTTTAAGTATTATATTAAAACTTAAATGATATTATTTGTTTACATATTTATCATGTTAAGTTTTGGTAGCGTTTCTAGTGGAATATTAGATGATGACACTGACTTTGGAATCCCGGGTGAATCGAACAAAAATAGTAATGAAGATACTGAATGCTCACTATCTACAGATAACGATTTATTGAATCTTTTGAACTTCAAGCTCAAAAAGTTTGATCCTAATCCTAAAGATCGTTCGGAGATAGGGGAAAATCCCTTGACACCAGACGAAGTTAATCAAAATTCCATAAGATTTTATGCTGAACAATTAAAAGAAGTTGATCCAATAAGAATCCAGATTGAAACATTTACATCAATGGGTGGAGATACACTTGGAGCTTTAATCTCAAGATCTTCAAAAATTTTACTTAAGCATCCTGAACAGTGTAAATTTTTTTCTTTGTATGGAGATCAGATTATTGGAAAATACCAAATGTCTTTCGAAAAAATACTTAGCTTGTATGCAAGTGCAGTAAATAATAATAATAATATTGCTCAAGAGTTTATTAGAACACAACTTACTCCATCTGTAATGACGGTGGATGACGCTTTACGTGCACTTTATGATGATTACGGTTATCAACAAAACGTTATTGAATCATTGTTACCAGAAGATGTTAAAGTTTTATTTTTTGGGGATAATCAATTACTAAACGTTGCCGATGTAGCTGAATCTAAACTCTTAGCTTTTTCGCTTTTGGGTGGTAAGGTTTCTAAAAAAGAAGAAATTTTTGTTTTTGCTCCGGAGTCAAAGAAAGGTTTGTTAGGTAGTAATGAGACAGTTGTTGTTTCTACAACTGGGAAAATATATGAAATACCCCTTCTAAATATCCCTTTAGCGCTTAATGTACTCAGATCACTTGGTTTTAACGCTAAAATAATACTGCTAAAACATCTGTATATAGACAATTCTTCTTATTGTATGGTTGGTGATGCAGGAATATGGTATCATTTTACTAATGATGTTAAACAAATGGGGTGTGACTTTTTATCAAATACAATTAATTCAATTGAATCAGGGACTTTAAATATGACGAGAGATTATGTTCAATTCAAGCAGAGTATTGATAGAGTTTTAGAAATTGTCAATAAACCTTAAAACATGTATTTATTTTTTTAAATTGTGTACTATATTTCACTAAGGATATTTGGTTATGACAAACATTGAAGAATACATACCTATTTTGATTTTTCTATTAATGGCTATTATTATGTCTGTGGGAGCTATTTTTATGTCTTTTGTTTTCGGAGAAAAAGAGCCATACTTTGAAAAATCATCTACTTATGAGTGCGGTTTTGAACCTTTCTCAGATACCCGTGGAAAATTTGATGTGCAATTTTATCTTGTTGCTATACTTTTTATAATTTTTGATTTAGAAATTATCTTCATGTTTCCTTGGGCTGTTGCCCTTATAGAATTAGAACCTTTAGGTTTTTGGTCGATGATGTTTTTCCTGTTTGTTTTAACTATAGGTTTTATTTATGAATGGAAAAAAGGAGCATTAGAATGGAACTAGCTAAGTCATCAACAAACAAATTTTTGGATCTAGAAAAACAAATTTCATCAGAAGGCTTTGTTTTAGCGAAAGTTAACGAATTGATTAATTGGGCTAGATCCGGATCTTTGTGGCCTATGAGTTTTGGTCTGGCATGTTGCGCAGTCGAAATGATGCATTCTGCAGCTAGCAGATACGACTTCGATAGATTTGGAGTAGTTTTTAGACCTAGCCCAAGGCAATCAGATGTTATGATAGTTGCAGGAACATTAACAAATAAGATGGCACCTGCCTTGAGAAAAGTTTATGACCAAATGCCAGAACCAAGATGGGTAATATCAATGGGAAGTTGTGCCAATGGTGGAGGTTACTATCATTATTCTTACTCTGTTGTTAGAGGTTGTGATAGAATAGTTCCTGTTGATATTTATGTCCCTGGATGTCCTCCAACTGCTGAAGCTTTGTTTTATGGTATACTCCAATTGCAAAAAAAAATTATGAGACAAAGAACTTTTACAAGATGAATAATACTTCTGAAAAAGAGTCTGTAATTAGGGATAAATTTGCTTTGATTAAAGCATCACTCTCAAGTTTTAATTGTAGTTTATCGCTTAAGAATAACGAGATTGAGATCTTAATGCTTGATAAAAATTTGTTAAAAACAGTACTTTTTTTAAAAGATAATCCCACAACAAACTTCGATGTTCTAGTAGACATTTGCGCAGTTGATTACCCTTATCAAGAAAAAAGATTTTCAGTTATTTATAATTTCTTAAGCACCACTCAAAATTTAAGAATAAGACTAAAATTTAATGTTAACGAAAATCAAGCGGTTGATTCGATTTGTTCAATTTATAGTTGCGCTAATTGGTATGAAAGAGAGATATATGATTTATTTGGTATAAGTTTTAATAATCATCCAGATTTGAGACGAATTTTAACTGATTATGACTTTGAAGGACACCCATTAAGAAAGGACTTTCCACTTACCGGTTTTGTTCAAGTTAGATATGATTCGGAACAAAAGAAAATTGTAAATGAGCCAGTTAAACTAGACCAAGAATATAGAAATTTTGATAATTTAAGCCCTTGGGAAGGTATGAACAACGAAATTAGTGGTAAAGAAGATGGCAAATAAAACAAAAATTGAAAATTATTCTATGAATTTTGGACCTCAACATCCTGCCGCACACGGTGTTTTAAGACTAGTATTAGAATTGGACGGTGAAGTTGTTGAGAGAGCTGACCCACACATTGGATTGCTTCATAGAGGTACTGAAAAATTAATTGAAAATAAAACTTACTTACAAGCTGTACCTTATTTTGATCGACTAGATTATGTTTCTCCAATGTGTCAAGAACACGCATTTGCTCTTTCTGTTGAAAAATTGATGAAAATTCATGTGCCAAAAAGAGGCCAGTACATAAGAGTGTTGTTTTCAGAAATTACAAGAATACTTAACCACATTTTAAATATTACAACTTTTGCATTAGATGTTGGAGCCATGACTCCTTTTTTATGGTTTTTTGAAGAAAGAGAAGTTTTAATGGAATTTTATGAAAGAGTTTCTGGTTCTAGACTTCATGCAGCTTACTTCAGACCTGGAGGTGTATACAGAGATTTACCTGATGGTCTCTTAGAGGATATCGATCTATTTATCAAAAGGTTTCCAAAAAAAATTGACGACCTTGACAGATTACTGGACAAAAATAGAATTTTTAGACAAAGAACAGTTGATATTGGAAAAATAAAACTTAAGGATGCTCTTGAAAAAGGTTTTAGTGGCCCATGTCTGAGGGCTTCTGGTTTGGCTTGGGATTTAAGAAAGGATCAACCATATGAAGTATATGACGAAATAGATTTTAAAATTCCAACAGGTACCAATGGAGATTGTTACGAGAGGTTTTTAGTAAGAATTGAAGAAATGAGACAATCCTTAAATATAATCAAACAATGTATTGATAATATGCCTTCAGGAGATTGTACCTCAAAAGATCCCAAAGTCACCCCTCCAAAGAGATCAGAAATGAAAAGATCTATGGAATCTCTTATTAATCATTTTAAGCTGTTCACTGAGGGGTACCATGTTCCAGTGGGTGAAACATATCAATGTGTTGAAGCACCTAAAGGCGAATTTGGTGTTTTTTTGGTTTCTGATGGAAGCAACAAACCATATAGATGCAAGATTAGAGCACCAGGTTTTCCATTATTACAAGCTACAGAATTCCTTTCTAAAGGGCATATGTTAGCAGATCTTGTTGCTATAATAGGCAGTTTAGATATAGTATTTGGAGAAATTGACAGGTAATAAATTATGACTTCTTCTTTTAAAGAATTTGCAAGCGATTCCCTTCAACCAAAAGAATTTTCCTTTACTGCAGAAAATTTAAGGGAAGCAAAAATTGTCTTAAAAAGGTATCCTAAGGACTACCCAGAAGGTGCTTTGATGCCGTTGCTCACTCTTGCACAAAAACAATCTAAAGGCTGGTTACCCAAAAAGGCTATTGAATATATTGCTTCGTTCCTGAAAGTTTCTGAGATTAAAGTACTTGAAATCGCAACATTTTATTCAATGTATAATTTAAGTCCAGTTGGTAAAAATCATATCGAAGTATGTACTACCACTCCATGTATGTTAAGAGGCTCAGATGATATCTTAAAAGTATGTGAAAAGTTTCTAAACATTAACTCTGGTAGTGTATCCAAAGACAAAAGATTTTCTCTAACTGAAGTTGAATGTTTAGGAGCATGTGTTAATGCTCCTGTGATAAAAATAGACCAAGACTATTTTGAAGACTTAGATTCTAAATCTACATTAAATCTTCTGGATTGTCTTGCTGAAAATAAAACGGTAAAAAAGGGTTCTCAAATTATGAGGAGAGGAACTGAACCAGTAAGAAGAAAGTAGTATGTTAAAAAAAAAGGACATAATTTTTGAAAATCTTTACAGAAAGTTTTCGCCCTATCTTTCTGCGGCTAAAGAAAGGGGTGACTGGAAAAACACTGCTAAATTAATAAAACAAGGTAGCAACAAAATAGTAGAAATTATAAAAGAATCTGGATTAAGAGGCAGAGGTGGGGCTGGTTTTTCTACTGGTATGAAATGGAGTTTTATGCCTAAGAAAAAGTCAAGGGAACATTATCTTGTTATTAATGCAGATGAAGGTGAGCCTGGAACATGTAAAGATAGAGACATTATAAGAAATGAGCCTCATAAACTAATTGAGGGATGTTTGCTCTCTGGTTATGCTATACAATCCAATACTTGTTATATTTATATAAGAGGTGAGTTTGGTGAAGAAATTGAAATTCTAAATAAAGCAATTGAGGAAGCATATAAACATGGGTTAATAGGGCTTAACGCTTGTGGTACTGGTTGGAGATTTGATATTCACTTACACTTAGGTGCAGGAGCATATATATGTGGTGAAGAAACCGCTTTAATAGAAAGTATTGAAGGTAAGAAAGGTCAACCAAGATTAAAACCACCTTTCCCGGCTAATGTTGGTTTATTTGGTTGTCCCACTACTGTAAACAATGTTGAGACTATCGCTGTAATACCGACTATATTAAGAAGAGGTGCTTCATGGTTTTCTTCACTTGGAAAACCAAATAATACTGGTTCAAAAATTTTTTGTATTTCCGGTCATGTCAACAGACCATGTAATGTTGAAGAAGAGCTCGGTGTACCACTCAAAACTTTAATTCAAAAATATGCAGGTGATGTGATAGGAGGTTGGGACAATCTTCTTGCAGTAATTCCTGGCGGCTCGTCAGTTCCACTATTGCCAAAAGAGATTTGCGAGAGCATTTCAATGGATTTTGATTCATTAAAGGAAGCTGGATCTGGGCTTGGGACAGCTGGAGTAATTGTAATGAACAAACAAACTGATATTGTTAGTGCTATTAGACGTTTGTCTGAATTTTACAAGCACGAATCTTGTGGTCAATGTACACCATGCAGAGAGGGAACTGGTTGGTTGATGAGAATGATGAAAAAAATAGAATTAGGAGATTTTATTCCAGAAGACCTGGAAATGTTAGAAAATGTAACTAAACAAATTGAAGGTCACACAATATGTGCATTAGGAGATGCGGCTGCATGGCCAATTCAAGGGTTATTACGACACTTTAAGAATGAAGTTTTATTAAGATCTAAAAAACATTATGTAGCATAAAATGCCCAAAATTGAAATAGATGGAAAGACAATACAAGTAGACAGTGGGATAAATATACTCCAAGCCTGTGAACTTATTGGTATTGAAATCCCTAGGTTTTGCTATCACGAGAAGTTATCAATAGCAGGTAATTGTAGGATGTGTTTAGTTGAAATGGAAGGTTCGAATAAGCCAGTCGCTTCATGTGCTATGCCTGTAGCAGACGGTATGAAGATAAAAACTAAAAGTGAATTTGTAAAAAAAGCAAGAAACGGAGTCATGGAATTTCTTTTAATTAACCATCCTCTAGATTGCCCAGTCTGTGATCAAGGAGGTGAATGCGATCTTCAAGATCAGGCAATGGCCTATGGTAATGGAATAAGTAGATATTTTGAAAAAAAAAGGGCAGTTAAAGATAAATATATCGGACCTCTAATTAAAACTCATATGACCAGGTGCATCCATTGTACAAGATGTGTTCGTTTTGGAGAAGAAATAGGAGGGATTGAACAACTTGGGGCAACAGGTAGAGGAGAAGATACAGAAATCACTACTTTTTTAGAAAAATCGATTTGTTCTGAACTTTCTGGTAATGTAATAGATTTATGTCCAGTAGGCGCTCTCACATCTAAACCATATTCTTACATTGCTAGACCATGGGAACTTAAGAAAATTGATAGTATAGACGTTATGGATGCTGTTGGGAGTAATATTAGAGTTGATACAAAAGCTGATAAGATTATGAGAATACTACCAAGAATAAATGAGTCTATTAATGAGGAATGGATTTCAGATAAAACCAGATTTGCTTATGATGGATTATCTAGTCAAAGAATTGATAAACCGTTTGTAAAAAATAATGGAAGGTTTAACGAGCTCTCATATTCAGAGTTATTTTTAATTTTAAAAGAAAAATTTTCTAATGTAAAAAAATCAAAATTTTTCGCCTTAATTGGAAATACTGTTGACTGCGAAACAATTTTTTCATTTAAGCATTTTTTAATGAAAAATGGTTTATATAATTTTGATTGCAGGCAAGATAATTCTTTTTTTATACCTAAAGACAGATCATCTTATGTATTTAACTCAACTATTTCTGGTATAGATGAAACTGATCTTTGTTTATTAATTGGGTGTGATCCAAAGGTGGAGGCCCCTATTTTAAATGCTAGAATAAGAAAAAGGTTTCTTAATTATGAGAGTCAATATCCAGTAGGAAAGATTGGTTTAACTTCCAAGTTAAACTATGAATCAATCCAAATAAGTAATGATTCTAGTGGAATTGAGATGCTCTTGAGCAATGAGCATAAATTTTCTAGTTATTTAAGAAAAGCAAAAAAACCAATATTTATTATTGGACAAGGGGCTTTATGTAACAAAAATGCAGAAAAAATTTTTTATAAAGCAAGAGAATTGTATGATTCTTTAAATATTGAAGAAAATTGGAATGGATTCAATATCTTACAAACATTCTCAGGACGCACAGGTGCTTTGGATCTTGAATTTTATTCTAATGAAAATGTAAATAAAAATACAGATTTCTTAGAAAATATTTATAATGGATCAATAAATCTTCTTTATCTTTTTGCTGCAGATGAAATTGATTTTTCAAAGGTTCCATCGACAACATTTGTTATTTATCAAGGACATCATGGAGATGCAGGTGCAAATAGAGCAGATTTAATAATACCAACAACTTGTTTTACTGAAAAACAAGGTATTTATATCAATGTTGAAGGTAGGCCTCAAATTTCCGCCCAAATAAAGTCACCTATTTCTAATGTAATGCATTCTTGGGATTTTTTTCTTGAGTTATCCAAATATATTGGTTCGAAACTTGATTATAAAAACCTCAGCGAATTAAGAGAATTAATGTTCAGCAAATATCCTGTTGTTAAAAATATTAATAAAATAAAAAAAAATAAATTGCAAAAAACAAAATTTGTTAGAACCTTCAATGCAAATGAGATTCTTAAATCTAATATTTCAAATTTTTATATGACCGATGTTGTGAGTAAGAATTCAAAAACCATGGCAGAATGTTCTAAAATGTTTTTAGCCAAGAGTTAATATGTTTATTGAAAATAATTTAGTTATGGAATCGCTAATAGATGTTCTGAAGATTTTAGCGATAATCTTACCTTTACTGATATTTATAGCATATCTGACTTATTTTGAGAGAAAAGTAATTGGGTTTATGCAATTGAGAAAAGGTCCAAATGTAGTAGGCCCATTCGGTCTTTTCCAACCTTTTGCAGACGGTATAAAACTACTTACGAAAGAAACTATAGTTCCATCAAATTCTAACAAATTTTTGTTTATATTATCACCAATTATTACATTTACTCTTGCTTTAATTGCATGGGCAGTAATACCAATTGATAATGATATTGTGTTATCAAACATTAATGTAGGAATAATGTATATAGTTGCTGTTTCCTCACTAAGTGTTTACGGAATAATAATGGCAGGGTGGGCTAGTAATTCAAGGTATGCTTTCCTTGGTTCTTTACGATCAGCTGCACAAATGATTTCATATGAAGTGTCTATAGGTCTAATTATTATTAATATCTTAATCACAGTGGGGTCTCTAAATTTATCAGAAATAGTTTTAGCACAGAAAAACGTCTGGTATTTTTTACCTCACTTTCCAATGTTTATAGTTTTTTTTATATCAACTTTGGCTGAAACAAATAGAGCTCCTTTTGATTTACCAGAAGCAGAAGCTGAGTTAGTAGCCGGATACAATGTTGAATATTCTTCTCTGTCATTTGGACTTTTCTTTTTAGGAGAATACGGTAACATGATTCTCATGAGTTCTATGACCACTATATTATTTTTGGGTGGATGGTTACCTCCAGTTGATAATGAAATATTTAATCTAATTCCAGGTTTTGTTTGGTTTTTTTTAAAAGTAAGTTTTTTACTTTTTTTATTTTTATGGATAAGAGCAACATTACCTAGATTTAGATACGATCAATTAATGAGGTTGGGATGGAAAGTATTTCTACCTTTATCACTTTTCTGGGTTATTATAACATCAAGTTACGTTTATTTTAATAATGGAAATTTTTAAAAAATGATAAAATTTTTAAAGAAAACTAAAATTTTTTTCAAACAGTTATTTTTACTGGAAATTGTTGATGGATTGATTTTGACTCTAAAATATTTTTTTAAAAAAAAAGTTACTCTCAATTACCCATTTGAAAAAGGTGCCTTAAGTTCAAGGTTTAGAGGAGAACACGCATTGAGGAGATATGAGTCGGGTGAGGAACGTTGTATAGCCTGTAAACTATGCGAGGCGGTTTGTCCAGCACAAGCAATTATAATAGAAGCTGAGCCAAGGGATGATGGTTCAAGGCGTACTACAAGATATGATATTGATATGACAAAATGTATTTATTGTGGTTATTGTCAGGAATCATGTCCTGTGGATGCAATTGTTGAAGGACCAAACTTTGAATTTGCAACTGAAACTAGAGAAGAACTAATGTATGATAAAGAAAAATTATTGGATAATGGTGACAGATGGGAGTTAGAAATTGCAAAAAATTTGGATAAAGAATCTAAATATATGTAGCTAAAGTATGTTTTTTAATATTTTCTCTGCGATTATTATTGTTTCAAGTTTAATGGTCGTTTTATCTAGAAACCCAGTTTATTCTGTACTTTTTTTAGTTTTTACTTTTTTGAACGCCTCAATAATTTTTTTGATTTCAAATGCAGAATTTTTGGCTATGACATTGATTATAGTATATGTAGGAGCTGTTGCTGTGCTTTTTTTATTTGTCGTTATGATGTTAAATATAAATTCTACAAAAATAAAAGAAGGACTGTTAAAATATCTACCTTTTGGAGTTCTTCTCACATTAGTTTTTGTTGGAGAGTTATATGTTATCTTTCAAGGAGAAAGTTTAGGTTTTGTCACCCCCAAAATAGATATAGAAGAATTATTTCAGAATGGGAATTCGAATACAAAGGCAATTGGGCTTTATTTATACACAGATTATTTCATAATCTTTCAAATGTCTGCTTATGTTCTTCTTGTTGCTATGATTGGTGCGATAGTTTTGGCTTATAAAGATAAAAAGTCTATAAAAAGTCAAAATGTTTTTATTCAGAATACTGTTAGAAAAGAAGATTTAATTAAACTTGTTGATTCAAAGAAAAAATAATACAAAAAAAATATGGGTATGTCTAATTTTTTAATACTGTCGTCAATTGTATTTGCAATTGGATTACTTGGTATTTTTGTTAATAGAAAAAATATGATAATTATTTTAATGTCAATAGAGTTAATGTTACTAGCAGTAAATATAAACTTTGTTGGGTTTTCATATGTTTATAACGACCTTTCTGGTCAAATTTTCTCAATGTTTATACTAGTTGTTGCAGCTGCAGAAGCAGCCGTTGGACTTGCAATACTAACCATTTTTTTTAAAAATAAAGGAACGATAAGCGTTGATAAAATAAGTAAAATGAAAGGTTGAGATGCATATACTTTCTGTTTTTCTTCCACTACTGAGTTTTTTAATAGCTTTTTTTCTATCAAGAAAAATATCTGACGAAATAGTAGATTACACAACGTGTACTATGATGGCATTTTCAACAATCTTATCATTATATTGTTTTTTTTTAATTAATGAATATAACCCTGAAAGAATTATCAAAGTATCTGAGTGGTTAAATTCAGGAAGCTTGTATATTGATTGGTCATTAAATTTCAATAGGCTGACTGCCTTAATGGTTTTCTTAGTAAATTTTGTATCTACCATTGTGCACGTGTATTCAGTTGGATATATGAATAATGACGATAGAAGACCAATCTTTATGGCATATTTAGGTCTTTTTACTTTTTTTATGTTAATGTTAGTAACTTCTTCAAATTTAATTCAATTGTTTCTTGGATGGGAAGGCGTCGGACTTACTTCATATCTTTTGATTGGTTATTACAGTTACAAAGAATCAGCTAATAAAGCAGCAATTAAAGCTTTTATAGTTAATAGAGTTGGAGATTTTGGTTTTTTAATTGGAATCTTTGCTATTTTTATAGTTTTTGGAACGATAAATTTAAAAGAAATTTTTTTGTTGGTTGATACTCAGGAAAATACATATTTTAATTTTCTAGGTTATAACTTTCATACTCTTACACTCATAACAATGCTTTTATTCATTGGTGCAATGGGTAAATCTGCACAGTTTGGTTTTCACACTTGGTTACCAGACGCAATGGAAGGACCTACTCCAGTTTCAGCATTGATACATGCTGCGACAATGGTAACTGCTGGTGTATTTTTGATGGTATTAATGTCACCACTTCTTGAAAAAACTGAATTTACTAGAAATTTTATTATAGTAATAGGTAGTTTATCGGCCCTTTTTGCAGCAACTGTAGCAATAACACAAGATGATATTAAAAAAATAATTGCATATTCAACTTGTAGTCAGTTAGGATATATGTTCATTGCAATAGGTGTTTCTGCTTACAATATTGCTATTTTTCATCTGTTCACCCATGCTTTTTTCAAAGCTCTTCTTTTTTTAGGCGCTGGTTCTGTAATACATGCTATGTCAGATGAACAAAACATAAAAAAGATGGGTGGTTTGTATAAAAAAATTCCTGTTACATATATCCTTATGTTAGTTGGGACATTATCTCTAACTGGGTTTCCTTTTTTTAGTGCATACTACTCAAAAGACTTAATAATGGAACTTGTTTTTTTGGATGATTCATATTTATCTAATTTTGTATTTATAAATTCTGTAATTGTAGTTTTTCTTACATCTTTTTATTCATTCAGATTATTATTTTATGTTTTTCATGGAAATAACAGATCCGATGAAAAGGTATTTTCACATGTGCATGAATCCCCTAATATTATGTTGCTTCCACTTGTTGTTTTATCGTTTTTTTCAGTTTTTTCAGGATTAGCATTTAAAAAATATTTTTTTGGTATAGATTCCATTGTATTTTGGGGAGATAGTCTAATAAATATTTCTCTTAATGTACCTGAATCAATGATTTACCAAATACCCTTCTATATAAAAAAATTACCGTTGTTCAATATAATATTAGGTATGATGTTTTCAGCCATTTTGATACTTTACCTAAAAAAATTAAAAGACTTTTTCAAAGAAAAATTAAAGTATATAGTTTTATTTTTGAGGAAAAGCTGGTTTTTTGACGAACTTTACGATTTTCTTTTTGTTAAACCATCTAAATATATTGGTAATGGGTTTTGGAAAGCAATAGATATTGAGTTAATAGACAATGTTGGCCCAAATGGAATGGCAAGAATAGTAAAAAAAATGGGATCAATAGTTTCAAGTTTACAAACTGGGTTTTTATACCATTATGCATTTATGGTTATAATAGGCTTGACAATTTTTATCAGTATTTACTTTTATTTATTTTAAAAGATGTTTAATATACCCATCCTTCCAATGCTAATTTTAATCCCAATTTTAGGTATTATTTTTGTATTAATGTCAGTGGAAGAAGAAAACTCTATAGCAGCAAAACGTTCTGCTTTATGGACTTCTATAATTAATTTTTTGTTGTCTTTATATATACCTATAAATTTTGATCAAACTATACCTCATTTTCAATTTGTTAACTCTTTTAGCTGGTTTAATAATGAAAATTTAAAATTTTCATTAGGTGTAGATGGTATATCTCTTCCATTCATTGTTTTATCAACATTTTTAATCCCGCTTTGTATCTTCTTTATGTGGGATAATAAGAAGGATAAGATTAAATTATATCTTTCTTCTTTCTTATTAATTGAAAGTTTTCTAATTGGAGCCTTTAGTGCCATTGATTTATTCTCATTTTACATTTTTTTTGAAAGTATTTTAATTCCAATGTATATGATTATAGGTATATGGGGTGGTGAAAGAAGAATTTATTCAGCCTACAAATTTTTCTTATATACCTTTCTTGGTTCTGTTTTAATGCTTGTTGCCATTATTTTTCTTTATCAAGAATTTGGTACTACAGAAATTCCCAAAATACTGAATTTTAATTTACCATTTTATATACAGATCTGGTTATGGTTAGCTTTTTTTTCATCATTTGCAGTAAAAATTCCAATGTGGCCTTTCCATACATGGCTTCCAGATGCTCATGTAGAGGCACCCACAGAAGGTTCAGTCATTTTAGCTGCTGTTCTATTAAAATTGGGAGGTTATGGTTTTATTAGATTCAATTTGTCAATTCTACCTGATGCATCTATCTTTTTTACACCTTTCATATATTTTTTATCTACAGTCGCTGTGATATATACTTCATTTATTGCGTTAGTACAAACCGATATAAAAAAATTAATTGCTTATTCTTCGGTTGCTCATATGGGCTTTGTAACAATAGGAATATTTTCAGCAAATATACAAGGCATTCACGGTGCAATATTGCAAATGGTTTCACATGGTTTGATATCAGCAGCACTTTTTTTTTCAATAGGAAGTATCTATAATAGATACCATACGAAAAACATTGCATTTTTTAGTGGTTTGAAAACAATAATGCCTAAGTTAGCATTTTTCTTTTTAATATTTAGTTTAGGCTCAATTGGGTTTCCAGGCACAAGTGGATTTGTAGCTGAATTTCTGACATTATTAGCAGTTTTTAGTAAAAGTACAATAATAGCTTTTTTTGCAGCATTGGGCATCATTTTAGCTGCGGCTTACATGCTAAATTTATATAAAAAAATATTTTTAGGAGAAATTAACAATCAAGTGCTTAAAGCAAATAGTGATCTAAAAATAAATGAAATTTTAATCTTTAGTTCTTTAGTTTTTTTGATCATTTTGTTAGGAATTAAACCTAATTTACTTCTAAATTTTTCAACATCTTCTATTGAACGAATAATAACTTTATATCCAATTTCAATATTTTAGGAGATATCTTGATTATTTTACCAGAAATATTTTTATCACTATCGGTTTTAGCCTTGCTTCTGGTTGGACCATTCATAAGAAAAAAGGGCTATGTAATAATAGGATATTTAGTGCTTTTGGTCTTAATTATTTCACAGTTTTTTATATTTAAAAATATTTTTCAATTTGAACCGATATTCAATGGATTCTTTGTTATCGATTCTTTTGGCTCATTTATGAAATGCCTCTTGCTGATTGGTACTACGGTGGTAATTTATATGTACCTTACTGTAAATAAAGACAATTCTATAAATCAAATAGAATTCCCAATCCTCATATTGATTTCACTGATCGGTATGATGTTCATGGTCTCATCAAATGATATTCTCTCACTATTTTTATCAATTGAACTTCAAAGTTTAGCATTATATGTACTAGTAGCATTCTCAAAAGAGGAAGAAAATTCTTCAGAAGCTGGGGTGAAATATTTTGTTATAGGAAGTATTTCAACTTGTATTTTTTTATTTGGCGCAAGCTTAATATATGGTTTTTTTGGTACAACAAATTTCACTGAAATTTCTGAAGCACTTGGTCAAACAAGGGAGATTTCGCTTTTCTTAATTATAGGAGTTGTTTTTGTGTTGGTTTCTCTATCATTAAAAGTATCTGCAGCCCCGTTTCATATGTGGACTCCTGATGTCTACCAAGGTTCTCCTACAATTATTACAGCTTTCCTCTCAGTTGTCCCGAAAGTAGCTGTGTTTGCAGTGATTATTCGTTTTTTAGTTTTTCCTTTTGGAGAAATAAATGTTGATTGGGGGAGAATTATTATAATTCTTTCAATATCGTCCATGGTTGTAGGTTCTTTTGGAGCTTTATTCCAAAAAGATTTAAAAAGATTATTTGCTTACAGTACAATTAACCACGTGGGATTTATGTTAATTGGCTTAGTTCCAGGTTCAGAAGATGGTATTATAGCTATATCAATTTATTTAATCTTATATTTAATTATGAATACAGGTGTATTCTTAGTTATTTTAAATTTAAGAATTGATGAAAGAAACGTTACATCAATTAAAGATCTATCAGGATATTCTAACAGTAACTTTTTTATGGCTGTTTGTATGGCAATTTTTGTGTTTTCGATGGCTGGTATTCCACCTTTATCAGGTTTTCTTGGTAAATTAATTATATTAAATGTAGCAATAGATAATAATTTATTCTACCTGGCCATTATAGGCGTTGTATCTTCAGTTATTGCAGCATTTTATTATTTAAGAATTGTTAAGTTAATGTTTTTTGACAAAACTAATGATGAACTTGATAAAGATGTTAACATAGAATCAAAAGTTTTATTATCAGTCTTATCATTTTTAAACATTTCAATATTGTTTTTTCCTGAATTCTTCTTAGATCTTTCAGCTTCTATCACATTTTCATTATTTGCAGTAAACTGAAATGACTAAAATTAGAAATTTTTTTTTGGAACAAACCAAGAGTACTAACTCAAAAATAAAGGAAATTTTTGAAAATGAAGAACTTAATGAATCAATTGGTTTACTCACAAAAATTCAATCAGAGGGAAGAGGACGAGGTGTAAATAAGTGGAAAAGTTCTGAAGGAGATTTGATGTGTTCATTATTAATTTACCAAAATTTTAACGTTGCAGACTTTAGTAAGCTTAATATCATCATCAGTGTATTTATAATTAATACCTTGAGACTTGTATTTAATAATTTAGAATTTAAAATTAAGTGGCCTAATGATATTTTTATTGATGAAAAAAAAATAGGGGGAATTTTAATAGAAAATTCGATAAAAAAAAATTTAATTGAATATATTATTATTGGTTTAGGACTTAATATCGTTAGTAACCCAAAAAATTTGGACTATTCCACAACAAAAATAAGTAATTTAACTGAAATTATTAAACCAATAAAAATATACGCTGCCTTAACTGATTACTTTGAAAAAAACTCTCTTAAGGATGCAATATCAAATTTTGATTATTTTAAAAAGGAATGGTTAAAATTTTATAAAGATATTGGAAAAATTAGAAAATTTAATTCCAAAAATAAGTCAATTTTAGGTAAGCTACATTCAATTTCTAGTGATGGAAAAATAAAAATTATCACTCAATGTGATACTGAAATTCTTAACTTTTAATTAAATGGTATTGTTAATTGATATAGGTAATAGTTTTATTAGTACTGCATGCTTGTTTAAAAATCGGTACATAAGAACTTCGATTCCAAATTGTAAGAATTATATTAATAAAGATAAATTAAAAGAGTTAGTAAATTTTTATAAAAAAAAAAAAATAAAATTTAGTTTAGTTGTTATATGCAGTGTTGTGCCGTCGATAGATGAATTTATTATACAATTTTTTTGTAAGTTAAAAATTCAGGTATTGTACGTGAATAAACTTATAAATAAATTAAGTATCGAAACCGATATAGTTGAAAAAAAAAAAATAGGTTCTGATAGACTAGTAAATGTCTTTTACACTATAAATAAATTATCAACCCCTGCTTTAATAATTGATTTAGGTACAGCAACGACCTTTGATTATATTAATGAAAAAAATATTTATGAAGGTGGAATAATATTACCTGGTATAGATATATCAATGAATGCTTTAAGTACTTTTACAGAAAAATTACCAAAAGTTAAATTTAAAAAAACTAATGAATTAATCTCCAATAATACTAAAGGTGCGATTTCGTCTGGATTTTATTGGGGCTATTACTGTATGATTGAAGGATTAGTAAATAAAATTAGAAAACAAAAACAATTAAAGATCAAGACTATTTTAACTGGCGGACACTCAAACTTGTTTTCTAAAAATAAGTTTATTGATTTAATTGATAGAGATTTAACTATGAAAGGACTATATCTTATTCATGACAAATTTGGATAAAATACACAAAATATCGTTGGATTTACCTAGAAACGAATTGTTATTCTTGCCTTTAGGTGGATCTGGTGAAATAGGAATGAATTGTAATTTGTATCATTATGATGGTAAATGGTTATTGATTGACCTTGGAGTAACTTTTAATGATAATAATTATCCTAATGCTGAGCTTATACTTCCTGATATAGATTTTATAGTTCATAGGAATATTGATCTTTCAGGTATAGTGTTAACTCACGCTCATGAAGACCACATAGGTGCAGTCCCTTACCTATATGATAAACTTAAAAACACAAAGATATATACAACCTCGTTTACTGCATCAGTATTGAAAAGAAAGTTTTTGTCTTTAAAAAAATCTCCTCCAAATTTTAAGCTACTTGAATACAATAAAAACTTTGCTGTAGGACCATTTAATTTAGAGATTTTAGCACTAACACATTCAATACCTGAACCAAATGGAGTAATTATAAAAACCCCAAAAGGTAATATTTTTCATACCGGTGATTGGAAGATTGATCCCAGCCCTCTTGTTGGTAAGCCAATTAACTCAAATACATTTGAAAAGGTTAGGAAATCCGGGATCCTTGGTATGGTTTGTGATTCCACAAATGTTTTTAATCTAACACCATCAGGTTCTGAAAATGATGTAAGGGAAAATTTAGATAAAGTTTTTTTAAAACAAAAAAATGGTAAAATAATAATTACATGTTTTGCGTCCAACATTGCAAGGTTAGAAACAATTGCTTTGATTGCAAAAAAACATAATAGAAGCTGTGTCTTTCTTGGTAGATCTCTAAAGAGAATTTATGACTCTGCTGTAGAAAATAATTATTTAAAAAATGTACCAAAATTTTTAAATGAAGATGAGGGAAGACATCTACCGTCTGAAAACACAGTTTTAATCTGCACTGGAAGTCAAGGTGAGTCTAGAGCAGCCCTTTATAAATTAGTTAATGACATTAATCCAAAATTTAAAGTTTATAAAGAAGATTTAGTTATTTTCTCTTCTAGAGAAATACCAGGAAATGAAAAACAGATAAATAGAATAAAAAGTCGCATTAGTAAAATTGGATCCAAATTAATAGATCATAATAATAATAATAATAATAAAGTTCATGTATCCGGACATCCTTCAAAAAAGGAATTAAAGCAAATGTATGATTGGATAAAACCTAATTTTTTAATTCCGGTACATGGTGAGTATCTACATTTAAAAGAACATGTACATTTTGCAAAGCTTTCTGGTATTCAAAGCACTCTCTTGGTAGAAAATGGGGACATTATAAAATTTGTAAAAGACAAACCTCAGAAAATTGGTTTTATTGACGTTAAGAAAAAACTTTTAATTGGTAATAGAATAATGCATGTAAATGATAAAATTATTCAAAACATGAAAAAAGTAAGTTTCAATGGTGTATTGAATCTTGTTTTAGTAATCAATAAGAATGATGAGTTAATATCAAAACCTATAATCTTTAGTGATGTAATTTTCAGTGATGATAATTTACAACAAAAACAAAAATTTGAAAAAAAAACAGAAGAATTAATTAATTTTTCCTTAAATGAAACAATAAATGATGTTATTTTAGAGGATTATTTAAAAAGTAAGATTAGAAATATGGTTTTAAAAGAATTTGGACTAAAACCATTAACAGATGTGAAAGTAGTTAGATTATAAAATGCTTAAAAAGTTTAATCATGTCGCGATAGCAGTAAATGATCTAGAAAAAGCTGCAAGTATATATAAAAATGCACTTAATGCAAAAGTTTCAAATATTAAGGACTATAAAGAACATGGCGTAAGCGTTGTTTTTGTTGAATTAGAAAATTGTAAAATAGAATTAATGAAACCTCTAGGAAATTCCTCGCCAATAAGTAAATTTTTAGAGAAAAATAAAGATGGTGGAATTCATCATATCTGTATTGAAGTTTCTGATATAATCAAAACTAGAGACACACTTTTGACTAAAGGTTTTAAAATACTTGGAGATGGTAACCCAAAAATAGGTGCCCATAATAAACCTGTTCTTTTTTTACATCCAAAAGAATTTAATGGAACTTTAATTGAACTAGAACAGGAGTAGGACTTGACAATTTTTAATTCGCTTGTCCTATATTTTATAATTTGGTGGTTATCTATTTTCCTATTTTTGCCGATTGAAATAACTAAGCAGAGGAAACTAAAAAAAGGGAACGATCCAGGAGCTCCTGAAGATCCTAAATTAAAAAAAAAAATTATTTATACAACTTTATTTGCTCTATTAGTTTGGACTATTATTTTTATAACAATAAAAATTCTTAATTATGAAAATTAGTTCTTTTTGTTTACCTACTTTTAAAGAAGTTCCGTCTGATGTGAAACTAAAATCTCATGAATTAATGGTTAGATCAGGAATGATCAGGATGGAAACCTCTGGTATTTACACTTGGTTACCTTTAGGTCTTAGAGTATTAAATAAAATTAATAATATCATTATAAAAGAACACCAGAAACTTAATATAAATCACATACTTATGCCTACAATTCAAAGTGCTGAAATTTGGAAGAAAAGTGATCGATATAATAGTTATGGTGCAGAAATGCTAAAAATTAAGGATAGACACGCAAAAGATCTTATATACGGGCCTACAAATGAAGAAATGATGACGGTAATTGGATCAAATGTTATTAGAAGTTACAAGAACTTTCCAATAAGTTTTTTTCACATTCAATCAAAATTTAGAGATGAAATAAGACCAAGGTTTGGTGTTATGAGAGCAAGAGAGTTTATCATGAAAGATGCTTATAGTTTTGATTTGACTTTAGAAGATTTAAAAAAAAGTTATGAACTGTTTTATAATCTGTATTTAAATATTTTTAATAAATTAGGTCTTAAAATCATTCCTGTTAAAGCTCTAAGTGGAGAAATAGGCGGAGATTTATCACACGAATTTCATGTAATTTGTGAATCAGGTGAATCAGAAATATATCTTGATGGTAATTCAGAAAATATTGATACTAAAAAAATTAATTACGATTTTTTTGAAAAAAATTATTTTGTTTCAACTACAGATTATGCAGAAGAAAAAAAAATGAATACTACAAATTATACAAAATTATCAAGTATAGAGCTAGGCCACATTTTCGCATTTGGAGACAAATATACAAAAAAATTAAAATTTATAATTAATACACCTGATGGTAATATTAACCCATTAATGGGATCTTACGGTATTGGAATTTCAAGAATACCTGCAGCATCAATCGAAATCAACAATGATTCAAAAGGCATTATTTGGCCAAAAGAAATTTCTCCATTTGATTTGATAATAATAAATTTAAAACCTAATGATGAAAATTGTTTTAAATTTTCAGATGAACTATATTCTAAACTTTTGTCAGAAAACTTTGATGTATTGTATGACGACAGAGATGAAAGAGTAGGGGTAAAGTTTAGCGATTCAGACCTAATTGGAATACCTTTTCAGATTATAATTGGATCAAATTATTTATCAGAAAACACGATTCAAATTAAAAATAGAAAAAATGGTAAAGAACTTGAGATTGAAGCTGATAATGTTATTGAAAAAATAAATTCATTTATTGATGATGATAAATAGTTTTGAATTTTTGTTATCAAGAAGGTATTTATTCCCTAAAACCAGAGATAGTTTTTTTTCTGTAATTACAATATTTTCATTTTTAGGTATTGCACTCGGAGTAGCAACTCTAATTATAGTTATGTCCGTTATGAATGGATTTAGAGAGGAGTTAACTTCGAAAGTCTTAGGGATGAATGGTCATCTTAAAGTTACTTCATATAATAATACTAAATTTTCAAACTATAAATCGATTATTGAATCAATAAAAAATAAAAATATTAAAGTAGATGCTACTATTGTAAGTCAGGGCATTATTTCGTTTAATAAAAATTCGACCGGTATTTTAATCAAAGGCTTATCTAAAGAAAGTTTGCTAAACAGAAAAATTGTACCAGATAAAATTATTTTTTCTTACATGAAAAAATTTGAAAATAATGAAGGTATCATTCTTGGATCAAAATTAGGTCGAAAATTAAATATTAATATCAATGATTACGTAAATATAGTCTCTTCAGAATCAGTAGATACACCTTTTGGAAAATTAATAAGAAGTGGTGACTTTAAGGTTTTAGGTTTCTTTGAAACTGGTATGTATGAGTATGATGTATCGATGATAATCTTTCCATTAAAGTTGTTACAGGACTTTTTGAATACAAATGATAGAGTAGATAATTTAGAAATATTCATTAATAATTTTGATAGATTAGATTATAATTATAAACTTATAAGAGAGAAGTTACCTAAGTATTTTAGAGTATATGACTGGAGAAAAATGAATCCCTCTCTTTTCAATGCCATTGAAATTGAGAGAAATGTAATGTTTTTAATCTTAACATTGATAATAATTGTGGCTGCCTTTAATTTAGTATCATCAATGGTAATGCTGGTAAATAATAAAAAAAAGGATATTGGAATTCTTAGGTCTTTAGGTTTGTCTAGAAATGAAATATTAAGGATTTTTATTATGAGTGGTTTTATGATTGGAATGATTGGAACTATTCTAGGCTTCATTTTAGGAATTTTATTTTGTCATAATATAAATGAAATAAAAGCCTTATTAGAGTTGTTTACGGATTCATCTATTTTTGCAGAAGAAATTTATTTTTTCTCAAAACTACCAATGATTATAGATTACAAAGAAGTAATATTTATAATTATTGTTACATTAATTCTTTGTTTTTGTGCAGCTTTATATCCTGCTTATAAAGCATCAAATATCGAACCAATAAATTTAATCAAATGGGAATAAGTGCTTAACTTAATAAAAATATCTCATAATTATTTTCAAGGTGGAAACACGGTTGATGTAATTAAAGATTTAGATTTATCACTAAAAAGAAATTGTATTGTAGGATTATTTGGTCCTTCAGGGTCAGGCAAATCTACATTATTAAATTTAATTGGACTTATTGAGAAACCATCAAATGGAAATATTTTTATCGATAATTGTGATACAATAAAATTTAAAGATGAAATGAAAACTAAATTAAGAAGAGAAAAAATCTCTTTTATTTTTCAGAATAATCAATTACTAGAAGATTTCACGTGTTTAGAAAATATTGCACTACCTCTTTTGCTTAATGGTGCTACATTTTCTGATTCAAAACAAAAAGCATTAAATTTACTGTCAAAATTTAATCTAGAGAATAAAAAAAATTATAAACCAGCATTATTATCTGGTGGTGAGCAACAGAGAATTTCTGTGCTTAGAGCTTTAATAAAACAACCTAAAATTATTTTAGCTGATGAGCCTACAGGAAGTTTAGATAAAATAAATGCAAAAATTGTAATGGAAAATATAATAAATTTATCAAGACAACTAGAGACATTGACAATAGTTGCAACACATAATCTTAATTTTTTATCTTTGTTTGATATTTCTTATGAATTACAGAACGGAAAGTTACTTGAGTTAAAATGAATAATCAATTTATTCATATTAGGAACTACACACAATATTCATTGTCTATAGGTGCTTTACGCATATCAGACTTAATTAATTATTGTATTGAATTTCAATCACCAGCAATTGGAATCTCGGACTTTAATAATTTATTTGGATCAATGGAATTTTCACTTGAATGCAAAAAAAACGGTATACAACCAATTCTTGCCTGTAATGTAAGTATTAATGACTGTAATTATATAGAGTCGGAACTTATTTTAATTGCTAAAAATGAAACAGGATTTCAGAACCTTTCTAAGTTAGTTTCGAGTTCATACTTAAAAAAAAAAAAAGTTTCTCTTTCTCTAGAGGATTTAAGGTTTTTTGCAAATGGTCTAATTTGTCTAACTGGCGGAATGAACGGATTAGTAAAAAAACAATTTGAAAACCATGATATAAATAAAACTTCATGTCTATTAGGTGATCTCGAAAAGATCTTTGATGAGAACCTTTATCTAGAAATTCAAAGAGAGGAGCCAAATATAGATTCTTCATTTAACGAATTTATAATAAATTATTCATTAACAAAAAATATTCCATTAGTTGCAACCAATGAAAATTACTTCTTAAAAAAAAGTTATCACGAAACACATGACGCTTTAATCTGTATATCTCAGCAAAAATATATAGATTCAGACGATAGAAAAATCGTTGGAATAAATTCATATTTAAAAACACCAAATGAGATGAATTTACTTTTCAAAAACTTACCTGAGGCAATATCAAATACTATAAATTTGGCAAAATGTTGTTCTTTTATAATTGAAGAAAAAAAATCTACTTTACCTAAAATCTATAATACAAAAGATGAAGATTCTATTTTAAAAGAAAAGTCAGAATTAGGATTGCAAATGAAATTAAGAGAGCTAAATGACAATGAAAAAAAATCTTATCAAGATAGATTGAAATTTGAGTTAGATATAATTACTAAAATGGGTTATTCAGGTTATTTTTTAATTGTTGCTGATTTTATACAGTGGGCAAAAAAAAATAAAATCCCAGTTGGACCTGGAAGAGGTTCAGGAGCAGGGTCTCTAGTTGCTTGGTGTCTTACAATTACAAATTTAGATCCCATAAGATTTGGATTAATTTTTGAAAGATTTTTGAATCCAGAAAGAATCTCCATGCCTGACTTTGATATTGATTTTTGCATGGAGAAAAGAGATGAGGTTATAAAATACGTACAAAAAAAATACGATAAATCAAGAGTTGCACAAATTATTACTTTTGGTTCTTTTCAGGCTAGAGCAGCCTTGAGGGATGTTGGTAGAGTTATGCAGATGCCTTACTCTCAGGTTGACTCAATTTGTAAGTTAGTTCCATATAATCCAGCTAAACCAGTTAGTCTGAAAGAAAGTGTTGATAATGATGAAAAATTAAAACAACTTATTAAATCTGATGAGATTATAAATAAATTATTTAAAATTTCTATGAACCTCGAAGGTCTGCTTCGCCACGCATCAACTCATGCTGCAGGTGTTGTAATCTCTGATAAAAAATTGATAGATCTTTTACCTTTGTATAGAGACCCAAAATCTGATTTACCTGTAACTCAATTCACAATGAAATATGTTGAAAAAGCAGGTTTAGTAAAGTTTGATTTCTTGGGTCTCAAAACCTTAACCGTAATTGAAAAAACATGTTCAATCCTGAGAAAAAAATCAATTTTTATTGATATAGATAATATTGATCTTAATGATCAAAAAACGTTTAAAATGTTACAACAAGGAAAAACTATCGGTGTTTTTCAGTTTGATGGAAAAGGGATGAGAGAAACAATTTGTCAAATTAAGCCCACAAGGTTTGAAGATTTGATTGCAATAGTTTCACTATATAGACCAGGTCCAATGGATAATATACCTACTTTTATAAAGCGAAAAAATATTGGAGAAAAATTCGACTATTTACATCCTGATCTAAAAGATATTTTAGATGAAACTTATGGTATAATGGTTTATCAGGAACAAGTAATGCAAATTGCTCAAAAACTTGCTGGATTTAGTTTGGCCAAGGCAGATTTATTAAGAAGAGCTATGGGAAAAAAAATTAAATCTGAGATGAAAGCTCAAAAAGAGAACTTTATTGGAGGGTGTAAAAAAAATCTTATTAAAGAAAATATTGCTGAAAACTTATATAATGAAATTGAAAAATTTGCGGGATATGGTTTTAATAAAAGTCATGCCGCAGCATATGCACTTATTGCATTTCAAACTGCTTTTTTAAAATCCCATTATCCTCTAGAGTTTTTTTGTGCATCAATGCAATGCGATAATGGGAACATTGATAAAATTAGTATTTTTTGTAAAGAAATAAGATCACTTGGTTATAAAATATTTAATCCTGACATAAACTATTCATATGATACTTTTGATGTTAGTTATAATGAAAGTGGTTGTGCAATAGGAATAAATTATTCATTATCAGCCATAAAAAATATTGGTGAAAATTCAATAAAAAAGCTAGTTCTTGAAAGAGAAAAAAATGGTAAATTTAAGTCGATCATAGATTTGTTAAAAAGACTTGATAATTCAATACTAAATAAAAGACAATTAGAAAGTCTGATTTATTCTGGCTCATTGAATTCTATTGAATCAAACGGATTTTTTCTTGAAAAAAATATTACCAAATTACTAAAATTTAATTCATCATTTCATGAAAATAAAAATTTATTTCAGCAAAACCTTTTTTCAAATGAAGCATATGACTTTGTCAAACCTAATGAAAATGAGAATGATTGGGATATTTTTACAAGGCTAAAAAAAGAACATGACTCTATTGGTTTTTATTTATCAAATCATCCTCTAGAATATTGTAAGGAAATTATTGATAGTAATAACTTTGACAAATTAGACCACATTGAAGGAAAAAAAAGTAAAGAAAAATATTCTAAAACTATTTTTAACTGTTTAGTTGTAATTAATGAATTCATACAAAGGGTTTCTAAATTTGGAAAGAAGTATGCTTTTTTAAATTTATCTGATGACTCAGATGAAGTTGAAGTTGTTTGTTTTTCTGACGTTTTATCTAAAATTGAACAATTACCACACAATGGAGATATCTGTAAAGTAAAGCTGGAATTAATAAAAAATCAGGATCAAGATAGATTAATATTAGTTGATTTGGTCTTACTCGACATAAAGAAAAGTCTTAAAAATCTTGATATTCAAGTAGATTTGGATTCTTCAGTTCTTGATTTCAAAAGTTTTAAAAATATTTTGAATGATAATATTGGAGGAGAAAATCATATTACTTTTTGTCTTAAAAAAGATAATTTCGACATAAAAATAGAATCCGAGGAAAATTTTAAAATAAATTTAAACTTTCTAAATAAATTGAAAAAAACCAGGGGGATTAAAAATATAATTAAAAAGAATTAAAAGTCTTGTAAAGTTTCAATTAAAAGTGTAAAAAAAAAAAATATTCCACACATTATGCATGATCCCGGTGTTATTTTAGCATAATGGAGGTTTAACCGGAGTTAAGATGAAAAGTGTAACTATAAAAGATTTATTAGATGCTGGTATCCATTTTGGTCACAAGACCAAGAGATGGAACCCTAAAATGTCCTCATATATTTTTGGTGAAAGAAACGGTATTCATATAATTGATTTACAACAAACAGTAGGTTGTTTGAATCGTGCATTAGACAAAATTAAAGAGTTTGCTTCGCAAAATAAAAATATTTTATTTGTGGGAACAAAAAGACAGGCCTCTGAAATTATTTCAAAAGCAGCCATTGATTGTAAACAATATTATATTAATAAGAGATGGTTAGGTGGAATGCTTACCAACTGGGACACAATTCAAAACTCCATTAAGAGATTGAAAGAAATGGAAGTTATTTTAAGTGAAAAAAGTTATACCTATACGAAAAAGGAAACTCTTAACTTTGAAAAAAATGTAAATAAATTAAATAAGGCATTAGGTGGTATTAAAGATATGAATGGTATGCCTGACATATTATTCATTATTGATACTAACAAGGAATTTTTAGCGGTAAATGAAGCCAATAAGATAGGAATTCCTATTGTTGCTGTTGTTGATTCAAATTCAAATCCTGAAGGCATAGATTATCCAATACCAGGAAATGATGACGCTATTAGATCAATAGAGTATTACTGCCAACACATAACAGAAACAGTTAATGAATCGAGGAAATCGTCTTTAGACAAAGATATGCAAGCTTCAATGGAAAATAAAAAGTAGAAATGATTTCAGCTGAAAAAATTAAAAACCTTAGGATAAAAACTGGTGCTGGAATGATGGATTGTAAGAAAGCACTTCAGGAAGTAAATGGTGACTTAGAAAGCGCAGTGGACTGGCTCAGAAAAAAGGGAATAAGCACAGCACAAAAGAAGGCCGATAGATCAGCCTCAGATGGTCTTATAACAGTAGCAAAAGAAAACAATCTTGCTTGCATAGTTGAGATTAACTCTGAAACTGATTTTGTTGCTAGAAACGAAGATTTTCAGAATTTTTGTAACTTAGTTTCGAAAACAATATTATCTAACAAGATAGACAATATTGATGATCTTATGAAAACTAATTTAGAAAGTTCACAATCTAGCGTATCAGAATCTCTCACAGAATTACTTGCAAAGATAGGTGAAAATATTTTAATAAAAAGATTAGATTTTATAGAATCTGATAAAAACATATTTACTCAAAAATACATCCACAATAGTGTCAATGAAAACTCTGGAAAGATTGGTGTGTTGTTATCTATAAGATATGACAATAGTAATGAAAAGCTTGACTCGTTTACTAAAAACCTAGCTATGCATATTGCTGCAATGTCACCAAAATCTATAGATGTTAATGATTTAGATAAAGAACTTGTAGAAAGAGAAAAAAATATTTTTCAAGATCAAGAAAAAAAATCAAATAAACCAGACGAGATTAAAGAAAAAATTATTAATGGTAAATTAAATAAATTTTTTAGTGAAGTTTGCTTATTAAAACAAGATTTTGTTATGGAAAATAAAACTAAAGTAAAAGATTACATAAATACATTTGAAAAAGAAAATAACTGTAATATAGAAATACAAGATTATTTTATTTACAAAGTCGGGGAAACATCTTAAATATTTCTTCAATGAAACCCTTATTTAATCATATTTTATTGAAGCTTTCTGGTGAAGCTTTAATGGGTAAAAAGGAGTTTGGCATTGATTTGGAAACCATAAATTCTATAACAAAACAAATATATCATATTTACAAACTAGGTATAAAAGTATCAATAGTTGTTGGCGGGGGGAATATATTTCGAGGCATATCTGCTCAAGCAAGTGGAATGGATAGAACTTCTGCTGATTATACCGGAATGATGGCGACTGTAATTAACGCATTACTTTTACAAAATTCATTAGAGAAACTCGGTCTTCAGACAAGAGTTTTATCAGCAATAAAAATGGATACAATATGTGAACCCTATATAAGAAGAAGAGCAATTAGACACGTAGAAAAAAATAGAATTGTTATTTTTGCTGCTGGAACTGGAAATCCCTTTTTTACTACAGACACAGCTGCAGCACTTAGGGCCTCTGAAATGAAGTGTGATGTAATTTTTAAGGCAACTATGGTTGATGGAATATATGATTCTGATCCAAAAAAAAACAAAAATGCAAAAAAGTTTAAAAAATTAAGTTATAATGAAGTAATAAAAAGAAATTTAAAAATAATGGATACTTCATCAATATCGTTATCGCGAGATAATAAAATTGCTATTGTAGTGTTTTCTTTGTTGAAAGAAAACTCTCTTGTTAAGGCCTCTAAAGGTGAGGGTTCATTCACACTTATAAATTGATTATGTCATTTGAAATTTCAGAATATAAAAATAAAATGAGTAAATCTTTTGAGATACTAAAGAAGGAATTATCAGGTTTAAGAACTGGTAGAGCTTCACCAGGTTTAATAGAACCTCTAAGTGTAGATGCCTACGGTTCAAAAGTGCCTATTACACAAATTGGAAATATAAGTGTACCTGAACCCAGAATGTTATCGATACAGGTTTGGGATCAGTCACTTGTTGAAGCTGTTGAAAGCTCAATTCGAAATTCAAATCTAGGATTAAATCCTATGACAGAAGGAACCCTCATAAGATTACCAGTTCCTGACTTGACTGAAGAGAGAAGAAAGGAAATTGTAAAGCTAGCAGGTAAATATTGTGAAGAATGCAGAATTGGAATCAGAAATATAAGAAGAGATGCAATGGATGAAGTAAAAAATAAAGAAAAAAATAAAGAAATTTCAAAGGATGAAATGTTTGAACATTCTGAAAATATACAAAAATTAACCGACGAATTTATAGCTCAAGTAGATAGTTTATTTGAAGAAAAGGAAAAAGATATTCTTACAATATAATGAAAAAGAGTTTTCCACTATCATATTACCCAAAACATATTGCATTTATTATGGATGGAAATAGACGATGGGCAAAAAAAAGAAATCTTCCTTTAATTGACGGCCATAAAAAAGGAGCTAAAGTAATTGAAAAAATTTTAGAAAAAGCTTTAGAAATTAATATCAAATATCTAACATTTTATAGTTTTTCAACTGAAAATTGGAAAAGAAGCGCAACGGAGGTAAGAGAGTTACAGAGTCTTTTAAGTAAATATCTAGAATCTGAAGCAGAGAGGTTCATAAGTGAGAAAATTAGATTTCAAACAATTGGTAATCTTAAAAAATTTGGTAACGATATTAGGGATAAAATTTTAAGACTAGAGCAAAAGACGAAAGGTTTTAATAGATTATTTTTTACCTTGGCGTTAAATTACGGAGCGAGGGATGAAATACTTAATGCAGTTAATTCAATTTTAAAAAAAAAAAAAAGTATCAATGAAAAAAATTTTACATCTTTTTTAATGACAAAAAATTTACCAGACCCTGATTTTATTATAAGAACATCAGGTGAAATGAGAATTTCAAACTTTTTACTATGGCAAATTGCTTACACAGAACTCTATTTTACTAAAACATTATGGCCGGACTTTAATGGTATGAAATTTAATAATGCCTTGAAAAATTATATATCAAGAAAAAGAACTTATGGAAGTTCATAAATGAATTTATCAAGAATTTACAGTTCAGTTTTCATGTTATTTTTCCTTCTACTTTGCTTAAAAAGTTCTTTGTTTTTTAAAATTTTCTTTATACATATTTTATCATTCTTTGCAATTTGGGAATATTTAAGAATCATAAAATTATCAAAAATAAAAAATAAAAATGAAACCGCAGATATAAATTTAACTAGAATAAGACTTAATATTGGTGATTATATGGTTTTATTTTCTTTTCAATTATTTTTTTTGTTAAATAATAATTCGTTTTCTATTGCTTCACCAATTTTAATGGTGTTTACAATATTACTAATATTTTATTTTTTTAATAAGAAAAGATTAAAATATTCTTTTGGTCTATTTTATATTTTTTTCCCCTTTTTTTTTTTTAATGAGCTAATTGATGACAATTATTTATTTTTTCTAACTATTGCATTTACAGTTACAATTTCTACTGATGTTGGAGCTTATATAGCTGGAAATATTATAGGAGGTTCGAAAATTGCTCCAACACTTAGCCCTAATAAAACCTGGGCTGGTTTCTTTGGAGGAATATTGGCAACACTTTTCATCTCAAATTTTATTTTTCAAAATAATAGTTCCATTGTTTATGGAACATTATTTTTTTTATTTGCTTCAATAGTTTGTCAGTTAGGTGATATGACTGAATCTGCTCTAAAAAGAAGCTTTAATATTAAAGATAGCGGAAGTTTTATACCTGGACATGGTGGTATATTAGATAGATTAGATAGCTTTTTTACTTTAATTCTATTTATAATGTTATTAAATTTTCTTAATTTTGATTTTTCATCTCATTTTGTTTTATAATTCTAAAATGGCTAAGAAAAAAATTACTATATTAGGTTCATCTGGATCTGTTGGCAGATCAACATTAGATATCGTTTATAATCACCCTGATAAATTTGAGATAGTAGGTTTAACAATAAATAAAGATTATCCTACACTTATTAAACAAATTAAAACTTTTAGCCCAAAAGTTGTTGCAATTAAAAATGATGAGGCATATAAAAAATTTAAATCTGAGAGTAATTTTGATAATGTTACTGTAATTGGTGGTGATAAGTGTTTAACTGATATATTAGATTTTTCTGTTGATTTTGTAATGGCAAGTATTGTTGGATCAGCAGGACTTTTACCTATCCTTAAAGCTGCGCAAAAAGGTTATACTATTGGATTAGCAAATAAAGAAAGTTTAGTTTGTTCTGGATCTATACTGAAAGAGGTTGTTCGTAAAAATAATTCTAAAATTTTACCAATAGATTCTGAGCATAATGCCATATTTCAAGTATTTGAAAATGATAATAAAAGCGAAATTGAAAAGATAATTTTGACAGCTTCTGGCGGACCTTTTATTGGAAAAACTATTAAAGATTTGAGGAATGTTTCACCAAATGATGCAATAAAACATCCAAATTGGTCTATGGGAAAAAAAATTTCAGTAGATTCTGCAACATTGATGAACAAAGGTCTCGAAGTTATTGAGGCTCATTATCTTTTTGATATTCCTATTGAAAAAATTGACGTTTTAGTTCATCCACAATCAATTGTACATTCCTGTGTTGAATATGCCGATGGTTCAATTTTAGCTCAAATGGGTTCTCCTGACATGAAAACACCAATTGCGTATGCGCTTGCTTACCCTAAAAGAATAAGTGCACCTGTAGAAAAATTAAGTTTGAGTAAGATTAATCAATTAACATTTCAGGAACCAGATTATCATACATTTCCCGCACTAAAATTAGCTATGGAGGCATTAAAAATAAAACAAAATGCACCTACAATACTTAATGCAGCCAATGAAGTTGCGGTTGAAGCATTTTTAGATAAAAAAATATCTTTTTTATCAATTTCTAAAATAGTTGATTTAACTTTAAATAAAGCTAAAATTTGCAAAATAAAGAGTTTGGATGATTTACTTGAAGAAGATAAGCTGGCAAGAAAAATGGCAAATGAAATAGTGTTATCGATATAAATCAATAAAGTTATGATTATAGAAACATTTTTTAGCTTTTTAAATACTATATTCCCTTTTTTGGTAATATTAACTATATTAGTTTTTGTTCATGAATTAGGCCACTACTTGCTTGCCATCTACAATGGTGTGAAAGTTGAAGTATTTTCAATTGGGTTTGGAAAAGAATTATTTGGTTTTGATGATAGGAAGGGTACTAGGTGGAAATTTTCTCTTATTCCTTTAGGTGGTTATGTAAAGATGCACGGAGATGCAGATGAAGCTAGTTCGCAACAAGTCGAAGCCAATGAAAAACAAAAAATAGACGAAAATTTATCCTTTCATACTAAATCTGTTGGGGCAAGATCTGCAATTCTTTTTGCAGGTCCCTTAGCAAATTTTTTGTTTTCGTTTATTTTACTTGTTTTTATAAACTCATGGTTTGGTTATAGTGTTAACAAACCCATTATATCAGAATTAATCCCAAATAAACCTGCAGAAATATCAGGTTTAGCAGTTGGAGATACAATTTTAATGGTTGATAATTCAGAAATAGAAACATTTGAAGATATAAAAGAAAATATTAAAGATTTAAATGGAGAGATTATAGATTTTGTTGTTGAAAGAAATGATAAGCAATTGAATTTTAAAGTTAAAGTTGAAAATGGTTTGGTTGGTATAAGAGGTAGTGAAAGTTTTAAGAAGAAACTATCTTTCACTCAATCTTTAATAAAATCCTACGAACAGATATTTTATTTTACTAAAGCAACTTTGGTTGGGATTTATGAAATATTTAAAGGTGACAGAAGCTCTGAAGAACTTGGAGGACCAATTAGAATAGCGGAATTATCATCTGACTTCTGGGAAAAGGGTGTATATAGTACTCTTTGGTTTATGGTTTTAATTTCATTAAATCTTGGACTAATAAACCTATTTCCTATACCACTTCTAGATGGTGGACATCTTCTATTTAATGCTGTAGAGGTTATTAAAGGATCACCTGTAGATAAAAAATTTATGCACATGTTTAATAGTATTGGATTTTTTATCTTAATTTCATTAATGCTTTTTGCAACTTACAATGATGTCTCAAGATTTTTGTAGATATAATGTATAAGTGCTTTATATATTTTAAGATATTTACTGTCTGTTTATTTATAATTAATTATGTATTTCTCCAAAAAATAAATTCCAATGAATTGTATCCTACTACTCCTTCATCATCCTATGGCAGCGATTATTTCAAAAAAAAAAAATTAGATAATAACTACGAGATAAAAAACGAAGATTTTAAACAAAAAGAAGTAAATAGAAATTTAAAGCCAAATCAAAAAAATATTAAAGTAAAGGGAAATATTAGATTAGATTCTAATGTAATAATAAGAGATTCAAAAATAAACGAATACGATTTGTTAGATCAGAAAGCATTTAGCAATATAATTAAAAATCTATATGCAACAGGGTATTTTAGTGATGTAAAAATCACTGAAAATAAACAAAACATTTTTATAAGTATAAAAGAAAACCCGATAATAGATAATATAGCTTTTGAGGGTAATAAAGAAATAAATGATGAAACAATTTTAAGTGAAATTTCATTGAGAACTAAAAAAGTATTTTCTTCAAATAAAGTTAAATCTGATGTTTTAAAAATTCAAAATCTTTATAAGAGATTAGGTTTTTTTTCTACTTTTATTGATCCAAAAATAATAAATTTAGGACAAAATAGAATTAATCTAGTATTTGAAATAAGCGAGGGATTAGAAGCAAAAATAAAAAAAATTAATTTTATTGGTAACAAAGAATTTTCTGATTCTACTCTAAGTGATGTTATTTATTCCGAGCAAAGCAGATGGTATAAATTTTGGGGATCGAGTGATAAATTTGATCAAGATAGAATTGATTACGATAAAGATTTGTTAAAAAAATATTATTACGACAATGGGTATATAGACTTTAGAGTAGTTTCAGCTAATTCTCAACTGGTAATGGATAGAAAAAATTTTGTCATTAACTTTAAGGTGTTTGAAGGTTCTAGATATTCGATTGAAGAAATAAATATAGAAATAACTAATAAAGAACTAAAAAATATAAATTTTTATGATCTAATTTCGTCTGAAGTAGATGATTGGTTCAGTTCAAAACTAGTAGAAAGGGATATTGATAGAATTACAGAGAAATCTTCTGACTTTGGATTTGCATTTGTTGATGTAAGACCAAAAATTAGAAAAAGTAATGGTGGAAAAGTTATCTTAACATACGTTATTCAAGAGAGCGAAAAAATTTATGTTGAGAGAATAAATATTAGAGGAAATACAAAAACTCATGACAAAGTTATTAGAAGAGAAATACAATTTTCAGAGGGTGATGCTTTCAATTTATCAAAAATAAAAAAATCTGAGAGAAATCTTAATAAATTAGGACTTTTTAATAAAGTTGAATTAAATTATGATCCACTTCCAAGGTCTAATAAGACAAATATAGACATTGAAATTGAAGAAGCTTCAACGGGCGAATTTTCTGTTGGTGCAGGTTTCTCTTCACTAGACGGAGCTTTGGCAAATGTTGGTATTAAAGAATCTAATTTATTTGGTGAAGGAAGAGAACTTTCACTTTCACTAGGTATTTCAACTAGAAAGTCAAATATAGATTTAAAATATACAGAACCTTTTTTTCTCGGCAAAAACATTGCTACTGGAATTGATATTTTTAATATCAGAAATAATATGAAAACTTATAGTGGCTACAAACATAATATGATTGGTTTTAAATTAAGGGCCGGATACGAAATAATTGACGATTTAAGACATTTTTCTAGTTATACATTACGAAGAGATAAAATTCATGATATTGATCCAGCTACATCAATTTATATAAGATCACAAGAAGGTAAGAATGTGACTTCAGCAATTGGACAGGCATTACAATACGATAACTTAAATGACAGATTAAATCCAACCGATGGCTACAGACTAAGATTTGATATAGATTATTTTGGTCTAGGTGGTGATTCAAATCATATTACTACTGAACTTAAATTTGCAAAATTTACTAAATTGTTTGAAACAACTTTCGTTGGTAATTTTATTGAATTAGGATACATAGAGCCACTAGATGATCAGGTCAAAATTAATGATAGATTTATTTTTACTGGAGAAAGAATTAGAGGATTTAAAAATGCTGGTGTTGGCCCTAGGGATGTTTCAACTACCGATGCTTTAGGTGGAGAGAAATATATTATTTCAAGAAATGAATTAAATTTTCCACTAGGTTTGCCTGAAGACTTAGGCGTCGGCGGTCTAATTTTTGGTGATATTGGAACATTGTTTAAAGCATCTGAAACAGGTACTAATGTAAGAGATGATATAAAAATAAGAGCCTCAGCTGGTGTTGGTATTTCATGGCAATCTCCATTTGGACCAGTTAAGATTTATTTATCAAAGGCATTCTTAAAAGAATCATTTGATAAAGTCGAGACATTTCGTTTTAGTTTTGGTACAACATATTAATATAAAATTATTATTAATTTACAGGAGTAAAAATGTTCAGATTTCTAATTTATTTTCTAATTTTATCTTTACCAACTTTAAATGTTTATTCACAAGAGAAAAAAAATGCTGATGAAAAGAAAAAAATAATTTCAGAGTATACAAAAGTAGGAGTTGTTGACATGCGAAAAATTTTGAATGAGTCTACGGCCTATCAAGGTGTGGTTGAACAATTTGAAGATATCAGAAGAAAACAAAGAAATAGAATGACTAAAAAAGAGGATGAACTTAGAGATGAAGAAAATAATTTATTCAAGCAAAAAAATATAATATCTAAAGAAGCTTATTCAAAAAAATTAAAAGATTTGACAAATAAAGTTAATTTATTGAAGAAAGAAACAAATGATGAAATAAAAAAGTATGAAATTTCATTTGAAAAAGCAACTATGAAAATACAATCAAGTTTAGTTGATGTTTTAGCGAAAATTGCAAATGACAAACAACTAGATCTCGTTTTGGCAAAAGATCAGGTTCTGCTTGTTGGAAAGGACATTGACTTGACTGATGAATCAATTGGAAAATTAAATGAAATACTTCCTAAATTAAAGTTTGACACTCCAACACAATAAAGGATAAATTTTGCCAGACCAGATTTTTTATAAAAACCAAGGACCCTTTAGTTTGTCTGATATATCAGAACACTTTAAGTGTGAAATCGTCGGTGATAGCAAAAAAATTATTCATGATATATCTACTCTTTCTGAAGCAACAAATTCAGATATTTCATTTCTTAGCAATAAGAGATATGTTGAACAATTTAAACAATCCAAGGCAGGTGTAATAATTGTTGAAAAAAAATTTGTTGATAATAACAAATCAAGGCAGTACGTCATATCTGATAATCCTTATTTTTTGTTTGCGCAAATTGTTCGAAAATTTTATCCCGAATCAATCGCTCAAAATAATTATTTCTTAGAAGATGATTTTAAAATTGAAAGTAAAAGTAGTAAATTTTCATATAGATCTTTTGTGCATAAAACAGCCAAAATTGGTCATAATACACAAATTGGGGTTAATACTTTTATTGGGCCAGGAGTTGAGATAGGTGAAAACTGTAATATATCTGATAATGTAAGTATTTTTTTTTCTAAAATCATGAATTCATGCACTATTTTTTCTGGATCAAGAATTGGAGGAGAAGGTTTTGGTTTTGCCATCAAAGAAAATAGATTTTTAAAAATTCCTCAAGTTGGTCGTGTAATACTTCATGATGGAGTACAGATAGGGTGTAATGTAACTATTGATAGAGGTTCCGCTGGTGATACAGTGATAAAAAAAAATTGTATGATTGATAACTTAGTACAGATTGGTCACAATGTTAACATCGGAGAAAATTGTGTAATTGCTGCTATGGTCGGTATATCAGGAAGCACTAAAATTGGAAATAATGTTCTTATTGGAGGAAAAGTTGGTTTCAGTGGACACCTAAATATTGGAAATAATGTTAAAATAGCTGCTGGAAGTGGAGTTATAAAAGATATAAAAGATAATGAATCTGTAGGTGGGTATCCTGCACAACCAATATTTGAGTGGCATAGATCGACCATAAATCTAAAAAAGTTAAAGAAAAGTGTTTGAAAAAAATAAAATTACAATTGAAGAAATAAAAAAACTTATTCCGCATAAGTATCCATTCTTATTAATTGATAAATTGGAGGATATAAATCCATTTAAATCTGCTACAGGAATAAAAAATGTAACCTTTAACGAATATTTCTTTCAAGGACATTTTGAGAATATGTCAGTTATGCCTGGAGCGTTAATCATAGAATCTATGGCTCAGTCAGCTGGTGCCCTAGTGATGTTTAGTCTAAAAAAAACACATGAAAAATTTTCTGTTTTTTTGATGTCTGTTGATAAAGCAAAATTTAGAGTTCCAGTTCGTCCAGGGGATGTTTTGAAAATGAAAGTTTTAAAAAAAAATAATATAAGAAATATATGGAAATTTGAGTGTAAATGTTTTGTGGAAGATAAACTTGTTGCGCAAGCAGAAATAGCTGCCTTACTGTCTGATCAAACTGATAATGAGGAATGAAATATTCTGAAATTTAATGTTATTAGAATTAAGCAAATAAAACCTTATAATCTAAAATATGATTCATAAAAATTCACTTGTAGATCCCGGTGCTGTATTAGGCGAAAACGTAAAAATAGGCCCTTTCTCAATTATTGGAAAAAATGTCAAATTAGGTAATAACGTTAATATAATGAATAATGTAGTGATAGATGGTAATACAGAAATTGAAAATAATGTGACAATTTTTCCCTATGCATCTATCGGTTTAATTCCTCAAGATTTAAAATTTAAGGGAGAAAATTCAAGGCTTTATATAGGAAAAAATTGCATAATAAGAGAATATGTGACAATTAACACAGGTACGGAGGGGGGAGGTATGCTTACAAGGGTAGATGAAAGCTGTCTTTTGATGGTCGGAACGCATATAGCACATGATTGTCACGTTGGAAGTAAAGTTATCTTTGCTAATAATGCAACACTTGCAGGTCATGTATCTATAGGAAATGAAGCAATTATCGGTGGATTAAGTGCAATACATCAGTTTGTCAGAGTGGGTGAAGGTGCAATAATTGGAGGTATGTCAGGTGTCACATCTGACGTGATTCCTTATGGTTCAGTTATGGGGAATAGGGCAAAATTGAGTGGTTTAAATCTCATAGGGCTCAAAAGAAAAAAAATTGATAAAGTAGAAATTAATGCAATGAGAAAACTCTATAAAAGTATTTTTGGAAAAAATGGATTAAATTTTAAAGATAGAATTAGCAATTTAGATAAAGAATTTAATAATTTTTCTCTTTGTAAAAAGATTATTAGTTTTTTAAAAGAGAGCAATACAAGAGCAATTTGCCACCCATGAATAATAAAGTCATTGTTATTGCTGGAAGAGGCAACTTACCCAAAGTTTTAATTAATGAAATGATTAAAAAAAATCTAGATATTCACATTTTGTTTATTAAAGGAAATGAAACCAAAAATAATCTTTTAAATCACTCACATACAATTACATCATACGGCAGTATAATTACAAAACTATTAAACCTAAAGAAAAATGGATTTAAAAAAATAATTTTTGCTGGATCATTACAAAAACCAACCTTTAAACAAATAAGGCCCGACTTTAATATGATCAAATTTTTACCACGACTCTCCAAAATTTTTCTTCAAGGTGGAGACGATAGATTATTAAGTTTTTTGATTAAAGAATTAGAATCCATGAAATTTGAAATTTTAAATATTAAAGAATACTTATCAAATTATTTTCCATCTCATGGATGCATTACTAAAGTTAGACCCACAAAAACAGCGTCATCCGATATTAATATTGGTAAAAAAATACTTGACAATCTATCCCCAATGGATGTCGGTCAAGCAATTATTGTTCAACAAGGTGATGTTCTTGGTATTGAGGCAGTAGAAGGAACAGATAACTTAATTAAAAGAACAAAAAAATTTATTAAAAATGGTGAAAGACCTACTCTAATTAAATTGTTGAAAAAAAAACAAGATTTAAGAGCAGATCTTCCTACAATTGGTCTAAATACAATTAAATTATGTAAAAAAAATTTTATTGGCGGTATAGCATTTTCAGCAAATTATACTTTGTTTTTAGACTTTAAGAAAATTATTGCAGAATTGAGAAAAGGAAATTTTTTTTTATATGGTATTAAATAAAAAAAAAATATTTTTAATTAGCACAGAGCCATCAGGAGATTTATTAGGTTATGATCTAATTCTGCAAATATATAAACGTTTTCAGAATATTGAAATAATAGGTATTGGTGGTGAAAAAATGAATGAACTTAATTTTAAGTCATTTTTTTCAACAGATGGTATGAATGTTAACGGAATAGTAGAAGTTTTATTAAAATTAAAAAAATTTATTAAATGTTTAAATAGAGTAAAACAATTAATTATTCAAACAAAACCAGATTTAGTTATTACTATTGATTCTCCAAGTTTTAATTATAGAATTGTCAAGAAACTTCAATTTTTAAGACCAAAAACTAAATTTGTACACTTGGTTGCACCTACAGTGTGGGCATGGAAAAAGTTTAGAGCAAAAGGTTTTGCTGTAAATTATGATTTGATTTTAACTTTATTTGATTTTGAACCAAGGTATTTTAAAAAGTATAATAAAAATACTTTTTGTATTGGTCACCCGATATTCTATAAAAAAAAAATAATTTCAAATAATATTAAGAATACAATAACTTTTTTTCCAGGTTCGAGAGAAAATGAAATTGATTATATTTTACCTAAAATGATTTTGATTTATCAAAAACTTAGTTTTAAATTCAAAGATTTAAATTTCGCATTGGTAACATTACCAAGGCTCAAAAGGAAAATATTAAACAAAATTGGAAATAATAAAATTAATGTAGTTACATCAAATGCCAGTAAAATTAGGATTTTAAAAGATACAAAATTAGCTATAGCTGCATCTGGTACAGTAATTCTTGAGTTATCAAGAAATTTAATTCCTGTAATTGTTGTTTATGACTCTAATTTTATCACATCAATATTTGTGAAATATCTAGTAAAATTAAAATGGGCTAATTTAGTAAATATAATATTAAATAAAAATACGATACCTGAGTATCTTTTTTCTAATTACAAAGTTGAAAAAGTTGTAAATAACGTCGAATTAATTGTAAAACAAAAAGAACTATACGAAAATCAAATTTACGATTTTTTAAAGCTAAAAAGTAAAATGTTAATAAAAAGAAAAAATCCTATGGATTTAGCATTAGACTATATTAAAAATAGATTATGAAATTTCATTTGGAAACATCTGCTTATTTTTACGCATAGATCTCTCACTTATTTTTTTAAATACTCTTTTTTTTTCACCAATGTATAGTTGACGTGGCCGGCTAATTTGAGTTTTATTAATATCATCTGTCATTTCTTTCCACTGAGATATCCATCCTATTGTTCTAGATACTGCAAAAATTACTGTAAACATAGATTCTGGAAGACCAAGTGCCTTTAAAATTATTCCTGAATAAAAATCTACATTTGGGTACAACTTTTTTTCAATAAAGTATTTATCATTCAATGCAATATCTTCAAGTTTGGTTGCTAGTTTTAACAATGGGAAGTTTTCTGGATTGAGCTCTTTTAAAAGATTATGACAATATTTTCTTATAACAGAAGCCCTTGGATCATAGTTTTTGTAAACCCTGTGACCAAAACCCATAAGTCTAAATGGATCATTTTTATCTTTTGCTCTTTTTATAAATGAAGCAATATTTTTTTCATTCTTTATTTCATATAACATTCTAATAACAGATTCATTTGCACCACCATGCGCTGGTCCCCACAAAGATGCAACTCCAGCTGCAATACATGCAAAAGGATTTGCACCAGAAGAACCAGCCATTTTTACTGTAGATGTAGATGCATTTTGTTCATGATCAGCATGAAGAATTAGGAGCTTATCTAAAGCGTCTGTTTGTGCTTTTGTAGGTTTAAAATTACCACATGGTGTTGAGAAAAGCATATGCAGGAAATTCTCGCTATAATTAAGATTGTTATTTGGGTATATAAAAGGTTGTCCAAGAGAGTATTTATATGCTATTGCAGCAATAGTTGGCATTTTTGCCAAAAGTCGGCTTACAGCCACCCACTTACCTTCGATAGATGAAAAGTCATGTGTTTTCTCAGAATAAAAAGAAGATAGTGCGCCTACTATTCCAACCATAATAGCCATGGGATGTGAATCTCTTCTAAAACCACTGTAGAATCTTTGAATCTGCTCATGTAACATAGTATGATGAGTCAAAATATCATTAAACTTTTTTTTTTGTTCTTTGTTAGGTAACTCTCCATTGAGAAGTAAAAAACAAACTTCAGGATAATCAGAATACTTAGCTAAATCTTCAATACTATAGCCCCTATGTAAAAGTTTCCCTTTTTCGCCATCTATAAATGTAATAGCCGAATGACAGCTGGCAGTAGATTTAAATCCAGGATCATATACAAACATTCCAGTTTTTTCGTAGAAATTCGATAAATCTACAACAGATGGTCCGTTAGACCCTTTTATGACTGAAAAATCAAATTTTTTTCCACTATTATTATCTATTATCGTAATTTTTTTTTTCATTCGTTATCCTACCACAATTTCTCTAATCTATTTAATACTTCTTTCTTACCAAGAAGGGCCATAACATTATAAATCGATGGTGAATCTTTGGTCCCAGTCAAAATTAATCTCAATGGAATCCCTATCTCTTTAAAATTCAAATTGTTTGTTTTTATAAAATTTGTTAAACACTTTTTAACATTTTCTAAGTTCCAGTTTTTTACTTTTTCTAGATCATTAAGTAGTTTTTTATTTCCAATATTAATTTTTTGTATTTTTTGTTTTTCTTTATTTAGGTAATTTTGATTTTTTATTAAAAAATTTAATTGTCCATATAAATCGTTAACTGTTACTGACCGTTCAACATAATCGGGTAAAAACTTTAATAGGTTTTCATCAATACCATTAATGAATTCTTGATTTTTTTCTGCTAGGAGTTTATTTAATTCACTATAGATTTTCTTTACAGAAAGTTCTTTAAGGTAATATTGATTTAAAAAATCAATTTTTTTTTTATCAATCTTTGATGGTGATTTGCCTACATCTTTTATATTAAAAACTTTTTTTGAAAAATCTAGATCTAGAATTTCTTTATTACCGTATGACCACCCTAATCTCAACAAATAGTTTACTATAGCTTGACTTAAATAACCTTTTTGCTTGAAATCAATTAATGATGGAACATTGTCTCTTTTGGAGAGTTTTTCGCCTTTTTCATTTAATATTAAAGGAATGTGAGCGAAATTTGGTAAATTTGTTTCTGACATTTTGTACAAAAAAAATTGTCGAAAAGTGTTTGTTAAATGGTCATCACCACGTATTATATCAGTAACACCCATTGAGATGTCGTCAACAACAGACGCTAGTAAAAATGTTGGAGTTTGGTTACTTCTAACCAGTATGTAGTCATCAACTTCGTTACTGTTAACTAATACCTTTCCTTGGACCAAATCATTTATTTTAATCTCGTAATTATCAGGTATTTTTAACCTTATTGTGAATTTTTTATTCTTTGGATAATGTTTTTCATGCACATCACGCCACTTGCTTCTAAATTTTATATTTTTTTTTTTGAGTGTTTTAGATTGTTCATTGTCTTCAAAGCATTTATAGGCAATACCTTTAACAATCAATGATTCCGCAAAATTTAAATGATTGTTAATGTTTTCACTTTGAAATATGATTTTTCTATCAGCTTTTATATTAAGCCATTCTAGACCGTTTAATATTGATTTAATAGCTTCTCTTTTGTTTCTTTCAATATCTGTATCTTCTATTCTAACTCTAAAATCACCATTATTAGATTTAGCATACAAATAATTAAATAAAGCTGTTCTTGCACCTCCAAGATGTAGATCACCTGAAGGTGAGGGTGCAAACCTTGTTACAGTTTTCATTTTAGAACTTTCTAATTAAGCCTGCTAAAATACCTTGTATTTTTACTCTCTCTGGACCAAAAATTCTAGTTTTATAAGATGAATTAGCTGGTTCCAATGCAATAGAATTTTTATTTGATCTAAATTTTTTCAATGTAACTTCATTATCATCTATTAAAGCAACCACTATATCCCCAGAAATTGCAGTCTCTTTTTTTTTAATAACAACTATATCTCCATCACAAATACCGTCATTTTTCATCGAATCTCCAGTAACTTCCAATGCAAAGTAATCACTATTACTGCTTAAAAGAAAATCAGGAACAGATATCTTTTCAAAACTACTTGATATTGCTTCTATTGGATTTCCTGCAGCAATTTTTCCTAAAAAAGGTATATATCCCTTTGTATTTTTTTTTGATTTTGTGTATGTTCCTTGGTTAATTTTTAAAGCCCTTGCTTTATGTGGTATTCTAGTGATAAAACCTCGCTCCTCAATCGAAGAAATAAGTTTATGAATCCCAGATTTCGATTTTACACTCAGAGCACTTTTCATTTCTTCATATGTAGGAAATATTCCATAACTAGAAAAATATTCATTTATGAAGTCTAGTAATTTTTTTTGTTTAAGAGTAAGCACTGATAAATGTTCTACATAAGTTCTTTTTAAAAGTCAATATCATATATAATTTAAATTTAAACTATCAAATAGAAATACTTTATAAATTCTATTCTTTAACACTTTTTCTGATGAATGTAAGATTATTATACCATCAGCTCTTGATAGTTCGCTGTTTAAAGAGCTATCTTGTTTTTCAATAGGTGAAAATGACAAGTGGTTTTTTGTGCGAATTAATTTTATTCTTAAAAATAAAGTTAGTTTAGTATTGTTTACATAATTTCTTGTACTTTTTATTTCTTTTTCCACAAATAAATTCTTCCTGTTTCCATAAAAACTATTAATTATTTCATTTACAAAAAATACTGATGTTACAAAACATGAAATTGGGTTTCCAGGTAGTCCAAGAAAATAGGTTCCATTTTTAAAAGTACCAAATGTTGTTGGTTTACCTGGTTTTATAGCAACGCCTTGAAATAATATTTTCAAATTCATTTCTAAAAGTGATTCTTTAATTAAATCATATCTTCCTTTTGAAATTCCACCTGATGTTATTAATAAGTCATGACTATTTAGCTTTTTTACAGTTTTTTTTATATCTTCCTTTTTATCTTTTACATACTTAACTTCAACTAAATTTCCATTTAATAAATTTATAAATGTTTCTAGAACTTTTGAATTTGTTGATGGAATAAATCCTTTTGGATTATTTTTATTTAGTATTTCGTCACCGGAAATAATTACTGAAATATTTATTTTTTTAAAAACATCAATGTATTTTTGATTTGCTCTTAATGCTAAAAGTGTATCCCTTAAATTTAATATTTTATCTTTTGAAATTATTTTTTGCCCAATTTTTATATCACTTGATTTTTGTCTAATAAAATTCCTAGGTATAAAATCCTTTGAAATTTTAAAGATTTTTTTTTCAATAAATTTTAGTTCCTCAATAGGAATAACTAATTTTTTATTTTTGCCAGGAATTGGCGCTCCGGTAAATATAAACTTTGATTCATTTTTTTTTAGTTCTGTAGATTTTTTATCTCCAGCTTTTATTTCATCAACAATTTTGTATGTCTTATTTAAGCTGTAATCATTTTTATTTATTACAACTCCATCCATAGCTGAATTATCAAATTCTGGATAATTATTTTTTGAAAAATAGTTTTTAAACGGAATTCTTGAGATTGAATTTTCAGTTTTTATCTTTTCATATTTTTTATTTTTTTTTACATTCTTTTTTATAATTTCTAATGCTTTTGAGAAGCTAATCATTTTTAAATTTCCCTGATTTTCCACCAGATTTAAATTTTAATTTTACATCTGTAACTATAATGCCTTTATCTAGCGATTTACACATATCATAAATTGTTAGAGCAGCATTAGTAACTGATACAAGCGCTTCCATCTCTACACCGGTCTTACCTGAGCATTTACAATTCGATATTATTTTAATTTCATTTTTTTTTATATTAATATCAAAATCTACACTTATTTCGTCTAAATTTAATTTGTGACAAAGAGGAATTAATTCTGATGTTTTTTTAGCAGCTTGAATACCAGCTATTCTAGCAGTTGAAAAAATTTCCCCTTTTGTGTTTCCGTTATTAATTAATATATTGAATGTTTTTTTTGAAAATACTACTCTTGCTTCAGCTATTGCAATTCTTTTAGTTATTTTTTTTGAAGATATATCAACCATTTTAGCTTTATTTTTTTCAATATGAGATAATTTGACAGTCATTTTTGTATTAAATTTTTTGTTGCATTAAAGATATTTCGTTGTTTCATTAAAAACTCACCTATTAAAAAAGCATCTGCACCTTCTTCACTTATTTTCTTAAGTTCAAAGTTTTCCGTAATACCGCTTTCACAAACTTTTATTATATTTTGGGGTATATATTTTGAAAGTTTTTTAAATAAATTAATATCTATTTCCAAGGTTTTAAGATTTCTATTATTGATACCTATACACCGAGCACCAATTCCAATTGCTCTTTGTAACTCTTCATAATCATGAATTTCTGTTATTACATCCATGTCCAATTCATGTGCTAATTTTAAGAATTCTTTTGCTTTAGTATCATCTAAAATGGATAAAATTAGTAATATACAATCTGCGCCATAATAAAAACTTTCATAAATTTGCCATTCATCTATTATGAAATCCTTCCTAAGTATTGGTATATTAATTTTTTCTTTAATATCTTGTATAAAACTTATTTTTCCACCAAAGAAATTTTTTTCTGTTAATACTGATAAACACTTTGCTCCAGCTTTTTTGTAATTGAGTGCAATTTCTACATGATTAAATTTTTGTCTTATGAGTCCAGCACTCGGAGATTTTCTTTTTATTTCTGCTATTAAATTATATCTTTCTTTATCTTTACTTCTTAGGACACTAAGAAAATTGCTTTTATTTTTTTTACGTTTTTTAGTAAAAAAATCTACACTTGACTTACATTTTAAAACTTCTAGTTCTTTCCTTTTTTCTATACAAATTTTTTTAAGAACATTCATTTTCTTGTATTAATTGATATTAGTTCTTCGAGTTTTCTTTTTGCTTTATAGTTATCTATTGTATTGCTGGCTAAATCTATGCCCTCTTTAAAATTTTTTACTTTACCAGAAATTAAAAGACAAGCTGAAGTATTTAAGATGACGTTGTCCCTTATTGGTCCAGTTTCACCCTCAAATAATCTATTCATAATAAAGGCATTTTCATTTGAGTCCCCCCCCACTAAGTCATTTTGTTTACATTTTTTAAGACCAACATCACTTGGAGAAAGTCTAATTGGCTTTGAAATTTTTTTTCCTTTAATTTTTATAATTAAATTTGTTGATGTAGTTGTGAGTTCATCATATCCATCAAGATTATGAATAACCCATGATTCTTTTAAATTCATTCTACTCAAACAATTTGAATGAGTTTCCAAAAATTTTTTTTCTGTGACACCTAATAATTGAAAACTTACATTTGAAGGATTTAGCAATGGGCCTAGAAGGTTAAAGATAGTTCTTATATTTATATTTTTTCTTATATGTGCAACAGTTCCAAGTGTTTTATGAAAATTTGGAGCGAATAAAAAGCATATACCAGTTTTATTATACATTGTTTTTATACCACTGATTGTATCTGAGATTTCAATTCCTAGAGCTTCAAGTATATCAATACTACCAGATTTTGAAGTCACAGATCTATTCCCATGTTTTGCTACATTTAAACCGCAAGCTGATACCAAAATTGCAGTTGCTGTAGAAATATTAAAACTTTTCTTGTTATCACCTCCAGTACCACAAGTATCTATGAGTTCTCCGGTTAGTTGAATTTTTTTTGATCTTTTCTTCAAAATATTTACCGCTCCTAATATTTCTTCAAAACTCTCACCTCTAAAAGATAGAATTGCTAAAATACCTGAGATTTGTTCATTATTTAATCTACCATCAAAAATAGCAGAAAATAGTATTTCTGATTCCATAGTATTAAGATATTTCCCCTCAAATATTTTAAAAAAAATTTTTTTTAATTGATTCATTTTTTTATTGATAAAAAATTTTTTAATAATTGGTGCCCGAACTCAGTTGCAATACTCTCAGGATGGAATTGAACACCAAAGATTGGAAGTTTTTTGTGGGATATACCCATAATTGTTCCATCTTTAGTTTGAGAAGTAATTTCAAGATCTTTTGGAATTTTATTTTTATTTACAATTAAAGAGTGATATCTAGTTGCTTGAAATGGGTTTTGTATATTTTTATATAAAATTGATCTATTATGATTGATTTCACTTACCTTACCATGAATAGGCTTTCCACTTTCCTCAACATACCCTCCGAATGCCTCAGCAATAGCCTGATGGCCTAAACATACTCCGAGGAGTGGAATTGTTCTAGAATTGTCAGCATTTTTTTTGATTAAGTCTATGCATATTCCCGCATTTTTCGGTGAACTTGGCCCAGGAGAAATTACTATATAATTGGGTGCTTTATTAAAGACATTTTCAGTGCTAATTTGATCATTTCTGAAAACAATTACCTCTTGACCTAATTCCTCAAAATAGTGGACTAAGTTATAGGTAAAACTATCGTAATTATCAATAAGTAATAACATTATTAATTACCCTCGAAGTGAGCAGAATATATTGTTGCTTCTAGGATTGCTAAAGCTTTATTTTCAGTTTCTAAAAATTCACTTTTAGGATTACTGTCAGCAACAATCCCCGCACCAGATTGCACATATATTGTATCGTTTTTAATTACTGCTGTTCTTAAAGCGATACAACTATCAAGGTTTCCGTCGGCTGATAAGTAACCAATTCCACCTGAGTAAATATTTCTTTTTGTTTTTTCTAATTCTTCAATAATTTCTAATGCTCTAATTTTTGGTGCTCCTGAAACAGTACCAGCAGGGAACCCACTAAAAAATGCATCAACATTATCAAACTTTGGGTCTATCTCACCATTTATATTAGAAATTATATGCATTACGTGTGAAAAATATTCAACATACATTTGTTTTGTAACTTTTACAGTGCCAGGTTTACAGACTTTGCTTGTATCATTTCTTCCTAAGTCTAAAAGCATAAGATGTTCTGACATTTCTTTTTTATCAGTAAGCAAGTCATTTTCTAATTTGATATCCTCTAAACTATTTTTCCCTCTTTTTCTAGTCCCTGCAATAGGTCTAATTGTAACGATATCATTTTTTAATTTTACTAAGATTTCTGGACTTGAGCCAATTACTGAAAAATTTTTAAATTTAATATAAAAAAGATAAGGAGAAGGGTTTAAATATCTAAGTGCTCTGTAAATTGAAAGTGCGGAGCAATTAATTTTTTTTTTAAAGTATCTAGACAAAACAACTTGAAAAACTTCACCTGAATAAATGTATCTTTTTGCTCTTTCAACTATATTCTTGAATTGAGCATAATTTAAATTGGAGTAAACACCTTTTTTAACATCATATTTATATTTAACTAGTTGTGATTTGGTTTTATATAGTTTTTTGCTAATAGAACCCTTAAGTCTATTTAAAATACTATTAATTTGTTCTTTTGCTTGAGAGAAAGCTAAATTTGGTTTTAAGTTTTTTTTTGGCCAAACTGTTTTTACTATAAATAAATTATCTTTAACATTATCAAAAATCATCATAATTGATGGTCTTATGAAAACTGAATCTGGAAGTTGCAATACATCTTTGTTATTGAATTTGACATTTTCAAAATGTGAAATCATTTCATAACCCAAATACCCAAATAAACCAGATGACATTGGAGGTAAATGATTAGGTATTTTAAATTTATTATTTTTAAATAATTTTTTGAGACTTTCTATAGGAGAGATTTTTGTTTCACTTTTTTTAACAAATGTTTTATTTATAAGTTCTTTTATTGTAATTTCGGAATTTTTACACTCCCATATTAAATCTGGTTTAATGCCAATAGCAGAGTATCTTCCTTTTTGATTACCTTTTTCTACTGATTCAAATAAGAAAATGTATTTTTCTTTTTCAAATTTCAAAAGAGTTGAAACCGGAGTATATAAATCAGCTGAGAGAGCTGTAAATAACAACTGAGGTTTATTCAGATCGTATTTTTTTTTAAAACTTTTTAGATCCGGTTGTAATATATCCATTATAATTAATTAAGTTGATCTATTACATCATCATTAATGGAGATTTTGTATTTTTTTCTAAGAACTTCAGAAAATTGAGATAACAAGTCTACGCTCATGTCATCTTCAATTCTTTTATTAAAGGCTTTCATATCAGATTTGTCTTTACCATAAGCATTAATAATTTCTTCAATTTGCGATACTATAACTTCTTGATCTGATCTATTATGAATTAGTACATCTGAAAGTTTCGAAGCAAATATCTTGTCGATTAGTGGTAAAGGTAATTCAGAGTCATCTGGACGTATCCTGTTAAAGGGTGCAACTCCTTTTAACTCCAGATTATATTTATTTGTTACGTTTTCAATGGAACTACTTTCTATCTCTGATTTTAATTTTTTTGCAAATTCTAATGCTTTTTGGAATTGACCAACTTCTTTTAACTTACTAATAACAATTGGTCGAGCTTCTTCAATGCTCATTTGTCTAGGTGGATATATTTTTTTTACAATACTTACAGCTAGACCATTATCATCATCTATATCAATCAAGTTTCCTTCTTCATTTTCTTTTTGATTGAAAACTGCTCTCAAAATTCTTGCATCTTGAAATTCAAGATTCTTTTTTCCATCAAAATTAATTCCTTCATTGTCAATTTTTTTTGCTTCAATTAATTTCACTTCCAATTTTTGTGAAATTTCTAAAAGCGATTCACCTCCAGCAAGCGAATCTTCTACTTCGTCTTGTAGGTCAAAAACTGCTTCTTTGCCTTTTTCAATGAGTAATTCATTTCTAAATTTATTTTTTACATCTTCGTAGGTAAATTCTTTTCTTGCTTCGATATCTAAAACAAGAAAAATATGCCATCCAAATGATGATTGTATGGGTTTTGTAATTTTATTCTTTTTTACATTAAATACTCCTTCAATTACTTCTTCAGGTAACTCGGTCTTTGTGTTCCATCCTAAATCAATATCACTTTCGTCTAGGCTAGCTAGTTCTTTTGCAGTGTCTGAAAAATTTGTTCCTTTTTCAAGTTTAAGAAATATTTTATTTGCTAGATCTTCTTCTTGCACCAAAATTTGCTTAAGGTATCTTCTTTCAGGTTTAATTAAACTTTCTTTTCTCTCTTCGTATAATATTTGGACTTCATCATCAGTAACTGTTGTATTTTCTGCAAACTTTTTTGCATCAAGTAATAAAGTTTCTACATCTCTAAACTCTTTTGTTTTGAAATCTGCTTTATTCTTTTCGAAATATTCATTAATTTCTAGATCTGTATAATTTTTAGCTTTTTGGTCACTAGCTTTTACAACAAAGTAGTTAACAGATCTTTCCTCAAGATTATATGAACCAATGTTCTTTGAAATAATTTCAGGAAGTATGAAACTTGATCTTAAAGTTTCAACCATTTGATCTCTAGCAAGATCTTGTCTCGTCCCTTCCACATACCTGTCTTCTGTGTAACCACTTTCAGAAATTAATTGTCTAAAAATTAATTCACTGAATTGACCTAAATCATCTTTAAAAGATTCATCCTTAACAATTCTGTCCTTTACATTCAGATCACTTACTGAGAGACCTAAATCAGAAGCCTGATTGTTAAATAAAGCTCTGTTAACTAAAGAACTTAGAGCACGATCTACATAACCAAACTCTCTACCTCTCTTAATGTCTAGTGATGAACCTAACAATTTCCTTATTTCTTCAGTTTGTCTAGTATAAAGACTTAAAAATTCTTTTGATGAAACGTCAATCTTACCAACTGTCGCAACAGTAGTCTGTTGTTTTGAAACTCCAATTAAGTCTTCTGTCCCCCATATAGCAAAACTTAAAATTAAAAGAGTCATTAATGTTCCCAAAACAATTTTTGGAATATAACTTTTTGAACTATTTCTTAATTTATTTAACATAATTATATCATTATACAAAATTTACTCAATTACATATATACTAAGATCATGCAAAAAAAAACCTTTATTATAGCAAATTGGAAAATGAATATGTCAGTTAATAATGCAAATAAATTCATTAAAAAACTGGATAAACTCAATTATAAGAAAAAAAAATTCAAAGAAATTGTTATTTGTGCACAGTTTCTATTGTTACCCAGCCTCAGTAAAATTTCTAGAAAAAATATATTATTAGGGAGTCAAGACTGTCATCATGAGCCTCAAGGAGCATTTACAGGAGATTCAAGCATAGATTTGATTAAATTTTTTAAATGCAAATACGTTATTGTTGGTCATTCTGAAAGAAGAAAATATCACTATGAATCAAACCATTTAATCAAGAAAAAAATAGATTTAATTTCTATTAAGAACTTAATTCCTATTCTCTGCATCGGTGAGTCTTTGGAGGAAAGAAAAAGCAAGAAATACAAAGAAAAAATTTATGGACAGTTAAATGAATCGGTTTCCAACAAGATAAAAAAGTTGGTTATTGCCTATGAACCAATATGGTCGATAGGTACTGGTAAAATCCCGTCGTATGATGAGATATCAGAAATATCTAATTTAATAAAAAATTTTTTTGTCAAATTTAGGAAAAATTGTGATTTATCAATTGTTTATGGTGGCTCTGTAGATAGCTTAAATTTTAGAAAGATATCTGAAATTAAGAATATAAACGGAGCGCTAATAGGTGGTTCAAGCCTTAAGTATAGTGAATTAAAAAAAATTGTCAGTTCAATTAATTAATTTATTGTATAATTGATAGATTTTGAATATGTTGTGTTTATGTTTACAGTTTTGTTATCAATTCACTTAGTGATATGCGTTTTTTTAGTAATTTTAGTACTATTACAAAAATCTGAAGGTGGTGGTCTTGGAATTGGTCAAAGTGGTGGTGGAATAGGAGACTTTATGACCAGCAGAAGCGCAGCAAACTTTTTAACAAAAACCACGACATTTCTTGCAGTTTGTTTTTTTCTCACTAGTTTTGGCCTAGCATTTTTGGCAAATAAAACATATAATAAGAAATCCATTTTAGATTCCTCTGAAGATGCTATTATTGATAGACTAGATCTAATACCTGAAGAATTTGATGTTGAGTCTGATAATAAAAATGAAATTGAAGTTCCTGTTGAATAATTATATAAATGTAATTATTGATCAGTAAATAATGACAAAATATATCTTTATAACAGGTGGTGTTGTTTCCTCGTTAGGTAAAGGTATAGCTTCTTCCGCAATAGCCTCATTACTGCAACTAGCAAATTTCAAAGTGAGAATTAGAAAATTAGACCCTTACCTCAATATTGATCCTGGTACTATGAGTCCCTCTCAACACGGAGAAGTGTTTGTAACAGATGATGGCGCCGAAACAGATATGGATTTAGGTCATTACGAGAGGTTTACTGGCATAATATCAAAAAAAAGTGACAATATAACTACAGGAAAAATTTATTCTGAAGTTTTAAAAAAAGAAAGAAAAGGTGATTATCTAGGATCTACTGTTCAAGTTATTCCGCATGTTACAGATCAAATTAAGAATTTTATTCAAACAGACTTATCAAAAGAAGATTTCGTTATTTGTGAAATTGGTGGGACGGTTGGAGATATTGAGAGTTTACCATTCCTGGAGGCTATTAGACAACTCAGGAACGAATTGGGAAGGAAAAAAACGTGTTTTATACATCTAACCTTATTACCATTTGTGTCTGTTGCTAATGAGTTTAAAACTAAGCCAACCCAACATTCTGTTAAAGAATTATTAAGCTCCGGGATACAACCAGATATATTGATATGTAGAACTACCAAAAAATTTGACTTAGAATCAAAAAAAAAAATTTCTCTTTTTTGTAATATACCAATGGAATCAGTAATTATGGCTGTGGATGTTAAATCAATTTATGAAGTACCAATTACTTTACATGCGGAAAAGATTGATCAAAGAATTTTTGATTATTTTGGATTAAAAAATAAAAAATTAGATCTACATAAATGGAAAAATTTTAATAACAAAGTAAAAAATATTAATAAACAAGTTAGTTTGGCAATTGTTGGTAAATATTTAAACTTAACTGAATCATATAAATCACTTTACGAAGCAATTTTTCATAGCAGTGTATACAACAATGCAAATGTAAAAGTTGACTGGATAGATGCTGTAAAGTTAAAAGATAAAGATAGTTGCAGGAAATATTTGTCAAATTTTAATGGAATTTTAGTACCAGGAGGTTTTGGGAAAAGAGGTGTAGATGGTAAAATATTATCTATTAATTATGCAAGGAATAATCAAAAACCTTTTTTAGGTATTTGTTTTGGTATGCAATTAGCTGTTATTGAGGCAATAAGATCTGTTAAGGGTTTTGAAAAGTCAACTTCATCTGAATTTAGTAAAAGAGGTAATAATGTAATTTCATTTATGGATGAATGGGTTGATGATAAATCGATACATAAACAAGATACAAAAAATTATGGTGGAAGTATGAGATTAGGTTCTTATGATGCTATTTTAAAAAAAGGTTCAAAAATTTACAACATTTACAAAAAAGTAAAAATTTCGGAGAGACATAGACATAGATATGAAGTAAATTTTAACTATAAAAAAGTAATAGAATCAAACGGAATTGTTTTTTCAGGTATTTCTCCTGATGGAAAACTGGCTGAGGTTATGGAATATATAGATCATCCTTGGTTTATAGGCGTCCAGTATCACCCAGAGTTAAAATCAACTCCTTTTAATCCACATCCATTATTTAATTCTTTTGTGAATGCACTTATAAAAAATAAAAAAAAAGATGGATGATTTAAGAGATATAAAACAAAATGAAATTAAATTGAATGGTATTTCATTCTCAAATAATAAATCAATTATTTTAATTGCTGGTCCATGCCAAATTGAAAGTAAGGATCATGCATTTTTTGTTTGTTCAGAAATTGAAAAAATTACAAAAAGTTTAAATCTGAAATTCGTTTATAAGAGCTCATTTGATAAGGCTAATAGAACAAGCATTAACAGTAAAAGAGGAGTTGGTCTTGAAAAAGGTCTAGAAATTCTTAACGAAGTTAAAAAAAAATTCAATTGTCCAGTGCTCACTGATGTTCATGAGGCATGGCAATGCAGTGAAGTAGCGAAAGTAATTGATATTATTCAAATTCCAGCTTTTTTATGTAGGCAGACCGATCTTTTAACTGCTGCAGCTAAAACAAAAAAAATTGTAAATATTAAAAAAGGACAATTTCTTTCACCCTGGGAAATGGCAAATGTAATTTCCAAAGTAAGTTCATGTGGCAACAAAAGAATTTTAGTAACTGAAAGAGGAACAATGTTTGGGTACAATAATTTGGTCACTGATTTTCGTTCTTTATATATTTTAAAAAGTTTTGGTTTTCCTGTTATTTTTGATGCAACTCATTCTGTACAACAACCTGGTAATCTTAAAAATTCTTCAGGGGGACAAAAAGAATTTATACCTTTACTTGCAAAAGCATCAGTTACTGCAGGAATATCGTCCATTTTTATTGAAACTCATGAAAATCCTAATAAAGCTCCATCTGACGGTTCATGTATGGTAGCATTATCAAATCTGAAAAGTTTACTTAAAGAAATTAAATTATTTGACGAACTTACAAAAAAAAAATTATAGTTAACAATGCCTGTTATAAAAAAAATTAAATCAAGAGAGATATTAGATAGTAGAGGATTTCCGACAGTAGAAGTAGATGTAATTTTAGATTGCAATACATTCGGAAGAGCTTCGGTACCCTCAGGGTCATCAACAGGGACATTTGAGGCATGTGAACTAAGAGATGGTGATAAAATTAGATACTTTGGTAAAGGTGTAAAAAATGCTGTGAATTTTGTAAATACAGAAATAAATGACACAATTCAAGGATTTGAAGTAACAGAACAAAAGTTTATAGATCAGACATTAATTGATCTTGATGATACTATAAATAAATCAAGATTGGGTGCTAATGCAATATTAGGTGTTTCTTTAGCGGTTGCCAAAGCATCAGCTAATTACTATAAATTACCTTTATACAAGTATTTAGGAGGTGTTTCTAATATATTGCCTACGCCAATGATGAATATAGTAAATGGTGGTTGTCATGCAAACAATGGCTTGGACTTTCAAGAATTCATGATTATTCCTGTTAATTTCACAAATTTTTCATCTGCATTGAGAGCTGGCTCTGAGATTTTTCACATTCTAAAAGAATTATTGAATAAAAAAAATTTATCTACATCTGTAGGTGATGAAGGCGGCTTTGCTCCTAATTTTAATTCTAATAAGCAATGTCTTGATATGATAAGTCAAGCCGTAGAAAAATCTAATTACTCATTAGGAAAAGATATTTATTTGGGTCTAGATGTTGCTTCAACTGAATTTTATTCTAAAAATAAATATAGTCTTGCCGGTGAAAATCTTACATTATCATCAGAAAAGCTTGTTTTATATTATGAGAATCTAATTAAAAATTATCCTATAATTTCAATTGAAGATCCAATGTCTGAAAACGATTGGAATGGTTGGCAAGAGATGACTAACTGTATTGGAGAAAAATGCCAATTGGTTGGAGATGACCTTTTTGTAACAAATATAGATAGATTAAAAAAAGGAATTAACAAAAAATGTGCAAATTCTATTCTTATAAAATTAAATCAAATTGGCACTGTCTCAGAAACTATTATGACAATAAATGAAGCTAAACATAATAATTATAATAATATTATTTCTCATAGATCTGGTGAGACAGAAGACACATTTATTGCCGATTTAGCAGTTGGACTTTCAGCCAATCAAATTAAAACTGGATCATTAAGCCGAGGAGAGAGAATTTGTAAGTACAACCAAATATTGAGAATTGAAGAAACTTTGGAGGATGCTGCACAATTTGCCGGTATAAACCCATTTAAAAGATTTATAGGTAAATGAGGATATTTAAATTTAAAAAATTTATAAGTATTATTCTTGGAACATTAGTCTTTTTAATTTGTTTAAATTTTTTTTCTGGAAAAAAAAATATTTTTGAACTTAAACATAATTTTTCAAAGATTAGTGACTTAGAGAATAAAATTTTAGAAACTAATGAAAAAAATAAAAAGTTTATTTTTCTACATAATGAATTAAAAAATAAAAATAAAGACATACTTAACTATTATGTGAGAAAAAATTTAAATTATAGAGAAAAAGATGAAATCGTAATTATCTACGATTGAAATAATCTATAAAAAATTGAAATGCAATTCTACCTGAGTATCCACCTTTTAAAATCGACCAACTCAATGCTTCGGTCTTAATATCCTCTTTAATCTGAAAAGATTTTGAATAATTATTAATTATTTGCAAATATTGATCTTTACTACATCGATAAAATCCTAAACATAATCCAAATCTTTCTGATAATGAAAAAATACTATTTTGAATGTCTTTTGTTTCGAGATCATCAAGGTCACTTTGATCAGAAGACAATGATATGTTTCTCATGTTTGTAGTAAAATAATAGGTAATATTTTTGTTTGAACTTAATAGGCTTCCTTCAAGTACTGATTTTAAAATATTAAAGTCGTTACTGAATGGCATAAATATTACATCATCAATAAATACAATAAATTTTTTATTAATTGTTGATAATCTATAAACAATTTCAGGCAAGTAAATTATATCATGACTTAATATTTCTAAGAAGTTAAGATTTTTATATCCTTTATTTATTAAATCATCTATAACCGCATGGACTAGTGATGATTTTCCCATCCCTTTTTCTCCCCAGAGAAGCACATTAGAGAAATTTTTATCATTAATAAAATTTATTGTATTTTTAATTAAACTGTCTTTTTGATCATCAATAAATAGTAAATCCGCTAATTTTTTTTTGTAATTAGTATTTATTCCTACTATTTCTTTCATAGTCGAAATAAAAATTAGTTTATTCAAATTTTTATTGTTGATTTTAATCATGCTACATTATGGATAAAGTATTTTTTGTATATAAGTAATTTAAGTTGAACTTTTTTCATTTTACTTGTAAATAATTAAAACAAAAGGAATTTTATTATGTTTAACTTTGTTTACGCTCAGGCATCCGGTGCTCAGCAACCGTCACTTTTAGCATCTTTTATGCCTTTAATATTAATTTTTGTTATTTTCTATTTTTTGTTAATAAGACCACAACAAAAAAAAGCTAAAGAACATAAAGCTTTACTTGATTCAATCAAACGAGGTGATCAAATACTTACAAGTGGTGGAGTTATTTGTAAAGTAACCAAAGCTGATGAATCCGAATTAACTGTAGAGTTTGCACCAAACGTAAGTGTAAAAGTTTTACGCTCAACAGTTGCAGATGTGATAAAGAAGAAATAATCATGCTGAACTATTCTAAGTGGAAACTTTTTTTTGTAATGAGTATCTGTGCATTGAGTATTTTTTTTGTAACACCAAATTTCTATGGAAAGAGTGAAATTACAGCTTTACCAAATTTTCTACCAAAAAAACAGTTTAACTTAGGGTTAGATCTTCAGGGTGGTTCTCATCTGCTCTTAGAAGTAGGAATAATTGATGTATTGAAGGAGAAATCAGAAAATTTAGTTGATGAGGTCAGGTCTATCCTTAGAAATGAAAAAATAAAATACCATCAATTAGGATCAAAAGGTAAAGGGGCGACTGTCAGTATTAGAAATGTTGAAGATTTTGAAATTGCAAGAAGTAAATTAAGAGAAAAATTGGGAAGAAATTTTATTGTCAGTTCAGAAAATGATTTAAAATTTGATATTTTATTTACTGATGAACAAGTAAAATATTTATCGGACCAGGCTGTTGATCAATCAGTTGAGGTTATAAGAAAAAGAGTAGACGAATCTGGAACAAGAGAACCTAACATTCAAAAACAAGGTGATGACAGAATTGTAGTTCAATTACCTGGAGTAAAAGATCCAGAAAGAATTAAGTCATTAATTGGACAAACCGCAAAATTAAATTTGCATCTTGTTGATCCTACAACAGTTGAGCTAGCAAGACAAAGAGGTAAACTTCCACCAGGTACTTTCAAACTAGAAAATGCAAATCCTGCAGCTTATGAAAAAGAATTTATAATAAAAAAAAGAGTTCTCATGTCTGGTGAGAGGCTTACTAATGCTTCAGCAACAGTTGATCCACAGTCAGGAAAATATGTTGTTGCTTTTGAACTTGATAGAAAAGGAGCAAAAAAATTTGGAAAAATAACAACAGAAAATAAGTTTAAAAGACTTGCAATTATTCTTGATAATAAAGTTATAAGTGCACCACAAATCAGAGAACCAATTACAGGAGGGCAAGGAAACATAACTGGAAATTTTACACCTGAATCTGCTAATGATTTAGCAGTTCTCCTTAGGGCAGGTTCTTTGCCTGCTCCAATAAAGATAATTGAAGAAAGGTCGGTTGGACCAAGTTTGGGAGCTGATTCAATTGAAGCAGGTAAAAAGGCACTTATAGTTGGATTCATTGCTGTAATCATTTTTATGATTTTAAAATATGGATTATTTGGAATATTTGCAGATTTAGCGATAATTTTTAATTTATTAATTATCATATCAATATTAAGTCTAATTGAAGGTACACTTACTATGCCTGGTATAGCTGGTATAGTTCTTACTGTTGGGATGGCAGTAGATGCAAATGTATTAGTTTTTGAAAGGATCAGGGAAGAACTTTTATCGGGTAGGTCTCCAATAAATTCAATAGATCTTGGATATAAACAAGCATTAAAAACAATATTAGATGCAAATATTACAACACTAATTGCAGCTATATTACTCTTTAATTTTGGTACAGGGCCTATTAAAGGTTTTGCAGTTACCTTATCTATTGGTATTATATCTTCTATGTTTACAGCTCTAATGCTTACTAAACTAGTCGTAATTTTGTGGATGAAAAAATTTAAACCCGAAAAAATTATTATATGATACCTACATTAATAAAATTTAAATCAAAATTTGATTTTGAATTTTTTTCTCATAGAAAAAAAGCATTTGTATTTTCGTTTATTTTAATTTTGTCATCTTTTTTTTGTGTTTTTTATAAAAACTTAAATTTTGGGATTGATTTCGTGGGTGGAATAATGATTGATGCAAAGTTTTCTAATGCACAAGATTTGAATCTCATAAGAGCAGATTTAGAAAAACTATCAATTGGAAATTTTGAAATACAAGAATTTGGATCTCCAGACAATATATTGATTAAAATAGAAAAAAAAAAAACCGCCAATAAAGATGACCAAATGTCTGTTATTAATTCAGTAAAAAGTATATTACCAGCAGATGTTGACTATAGAAGAATCGAGTTTGTAGGTCCAAAGGTTGGTGCTGAATTAAAAGTTTTAGGTATCAAGGCTGTAATATTCTCACTGATTTCAATGTTTATATATATCTGGTTTCGTTTTTCTGGATGGCAATTTGGGTTGGGCGCTGTAATTGCTTTATTTCATGATGTGATATCAACAATTGGTTTTTATTCAATTACACAGATTGAATTTAATTTGTCCTCTATTGCAGCAATTTTGACTATTGCTGGTTATTCAATTAATGACACGGTTGTTGTTTTTGATAGAATTAGAGAAAATATTAAAAAAGTAGATGAAATAAATTTCGATAAAATTTTAAACACATCTATTAATGAAACTTTATCTAGAACCATTATGACATCAGTTACCACTTTAATTGCATTGATTGCACTGTTTGTTTTAGGCGGTGAGGTTATTAAAGGTTTTATCTTATCACTTATATGGGGTGTTTTAATAGGCACATACTCTTCAATTTTTATAGCAAGCCCATTAATTGCTTTATTAGGTTATAAAAATCTTAAGGTTAGTAAATAATAAATCATAACCATTTTACACCAAGCTTAGAAATATTTAAAAATGCTTTTCCAATCACCTGTTTTTTTTTAATAGCTCCAATTTTAATTGATGAAATACTACTAAAATTTTCACCTTCAAACCAAAGATCACCATTAAGATCTACATACTTCAGTTTTTTTACGATTAATCCGTAAGTATTATGTCTAAATAGATAAATAGATTTTTTATTAAATGAAAAGAAAGGGCATGATAAAACAAAACTTTTATTTGGAATACACCCTTCCATACTATTACCTTCTACTAAAAATACTTTGAAACCAAACAAATTATTCTTTTAAATCTGGATATATCAGTTCTTGAGCAGGAGGATACGGACATATTGCTTTGTAAGTTTTAACATTTTTTGTGGTCCAAAATATTTCTGCAAATCTATTTATCTTCTTCAGTAAATCAATTGTAATTTCTTTATTTACTTCTTGCTTTGCTTTTGAAGTATTCAACATTATGTCATGAGTTAGTTTATGTAACTCAGGAAATTTTTCTAATTGTGGCTCTTTAATATAGTCACCCCAAATAACTCGAATTTCATCTTTAACCTTAATACCATGTTCTTCTTTTTGCGAAATTAGTCGAGAAAATTGAGCTTTATCATTTATATCATTACTGTCTTTGTTTTCAAGTTCACTTATTAAATCACAAATCCTTATCATTGTTAAAACAGAAATCTGAGCATGCATTGGATCATATATCTTGCAAGGTATATCGCAATGCGCTGACACCGTTTGAAAATTGTTTAATTTGTGTATTTTATTAAAAATTGAATATACCATTATTAAATCCTGATTAAAAAATGTTAAAATTTTATTATGTAATAATAATTTATATATATTATTAAAATATTCAAATGATAACTAAAGAGTTAAAAAAAAAAAACTATATCAGGTTTCTTCAATTAGAATATTATGATGCCAAATCACATTATTTTCTTGTTTTAGTTTTTTTACTTGAAATTGAATTAATAAAAATTTTTGTTTCTTCTGAAGATAAACAATTAAGAGAAATAAAATATCAGTGGTTAATAGAAGAACTTGACCATAATCACTCTAAGTATTTTATAACTAATGCACTTCAAAATTACAAAAAAAAGTTTAGTAGAGAAATTATTGATTACATAAATGCTTTTAAAGAAATAGAAAATAATGAAAAGAGAGCTTTTGAAATAGAAACTTTTAAAAAAATTACTCAAAAACTCAATGCTTTAATTCATATTACTAAATTACCAATTAAATTTTCATCAAATTTTCTTTTTTGTTATTTTTATTTTTTATATAACGTGAGGGACAAAAGTTTTATAAAAAAAAAAATTTTAGATAAGCACTTTAAAAAATATATTAACAATGAAATTGATGATTTAGAAATAACCTTTATAAGAATTTTCAGAAAAAAATACAAATTCGAAATAAATAAATTAAGTTTTTTTTATCTTTTGCTTAAAAGAAAACTGTTCAAATCTTAAATATATCATCTTTTAATAATTTCATTTAAATAAGAAGAAGTTGAGTTATTTTTATATTTTAAAATCTCATCTAGGCTACCCTGAAATAGTACTTTACCTCCCTCATCTCCACCTTCTGGTCCAAGGTCTACTATCCAATCGGATGTTTTAATAACATCAAGATTATGTTCTATTACAATAACAGTATTACCCTTATTTACAAGTTCATGTAGAACCTCTAACAATTTTTTTACATCGTGGGTATGCAGACCTGTGGTAGGTTCGTCAAGGATGTAAAGTGTTTTTCCAGTAGATCTTTTCGATAATTCTCTTGATAATCTTATTCTTTGAGCTTCCCCACCAGATAAAGTTGTAGCCGATTGTCCAATTTTTATATAGTCAAGACCAACTCGTATAAGTGTGTTAAGTTTTGATGAAATCATCGGTATGGCTTTAAAAAAATTATAACCTTCTTCTACTGTCAAATTAAGTACATCCGAAATACTTTTATTTTTAAACTTTACTTCTAATGTTTCTCTATTAAATCTTTGCCCGTTACATAAATCGCATTTAACAAAAATATCCGCAAGAAAATGCATTTCTATTCTAATTACCCCGTCACCTTTACAATTTTCACAACGTCCTCCTTTGACATTGAAAGAAAATCTTCCCGGAGTATAGCCTTTAATTTTTGAATTAGGTAATCCAGCATACCAATCTCTTATATGTGTAAAACAACCTGTGTAAGTAGCAGGGTTGGATCTTGGCGTTCTGCCTATTGGACTTTGATCTATTTTTATTATTTTGTCAATATTCTCAAAACCAATGAGGTCATCATATTTTAAAGGTATTTCTTTACTTAAATTTATTTTCTTAGATAATGCTTTATACAGTGTTTCTATTACTAAAGTTGATTTTCCTCCTCCCGAAACACCTGTCACTGAAATAAAATTATTTAAAGGTAATTTTACATTGATATTTTTTAAATTATTTCCTTTTGCACCTTTAATTTCTAAGATATTTCTAGTATTAACCGGCCTCATACCTAAGTTAGGTTCGATATTCAATTTTCTTGATAAATATTTTCCTGTTAGACTTCTACTATTTTTCTTTACTTCATTTGGCTTCCCGTAAGCAATAATTTCACCACCATTTACTCCAGCTTTTGGGCCAATGTCTATAAGATAATCTGCTGCTAATATAGTATCCTCATCATGTTCAACAACAATAACACTGTTACCTATATCCCTTAGTTTTTTGAGTGTTTGTATTAATTTATCATTATCTTTTTGATGCAAGCCAATTGATGGTTCATCAAGAACATATAAAACACCTGTTAGTCCAGATCCAATTTGTGATGCAAGCCTAATTCTCTGAGTTTCTCCCCCAGATAATGAGTTAGAACTCCTAGATAAATTTAAGTAGCCAAGTCCCACATCATCAAGAAAATTTAATCTATTTATTATTTCTTTAATAATTTTTTCAGATATTTCTTTTCTATTACCTGTTAATTTTTTTTCAAGATGCTCAAACCAATTTTTAGCATCTTTAATTGATAAACTTGAAATTTCAAAAATTGTTTTTTTATCAATTTGTACTGCCATTGCCTCTTTTTTCAGTCTTGACCCATTACACGAATTACAAATAAACTGATTCATGTATTTAGATAATTCCTCTCTTTGCCATAAATCCGATCTAGCAAGTTTTTTTTCCAAAAAACCAATTACCCCATCATAAATTTTAGTTGTTGGTCCCCTCTTAAAATAGGAAAATTTGATATTAATAGGTCTATTATCACCATACAAAATTTGTTCTTTCACTGAATCATTTATATCTCTCCATTTTGTTTTAATACTTAGGGAAAAATGGTTAGCAACTTCGTTTGTCAACTCAGTATAAAAAAGATTATTTTTTTTATCCCAGGGAATTATTACCCCTTCCTCAAAAGATAAATTCTCATCACCTATTATTAGTTCTTTATCAAAAGTCTCATTAAAACCCAGTCCATCACAATCTTTACAAGCTCCATTTGGATTATTAAATGAAAAAAGTCTTGGTTCAATTTCTTCAATTGTAAAACCAGATTCAGGGCAAGCAAATTTTGAGGAAAAAGTTACTAATTCATTATCATTTAAATTCTCTACATAGATTACACCGTCAGAGATATTTAATGCAGTTTCAACAGATTCTGATATACGAGATTTTAAATTTTGTTCAACTTTCAACCTATCTACAACAACTTGAATGTTGTGTTTTTTATTTTTATCTAGTTTTGGTAAGCTTTCATATGTATAAATTTCTCCATTAATCTTAAATCGTATAAATCCTTTTGAACTATATTCAGCAAGTTCTTTTTTAAATTCTCCCTTTCTATTATTTACTATAGGGGACAAAAGTAAAAATTTAGCATTTTTATTCATGTTTAAAATTATATCTACAATTTCTCCCACCGATTGAGACTTAATTTCTTTACCTGTTTTAGGAGAAATAGGTACACCAATTCTTGCAAATAAAAGTCTCATATAATCATATATTTCAGTAACAGTCCCTACTGTTGACCGTGGGTTTTTAGAAGTTGATTTTTGTTCTATAGATATTGCAGGTGAAAGTCCTTCAATAAAGTCTACTTCTGGTTTTTCCATCATATCTAAAAATTGTCTAGCATAAGATGATAAGCTTTCAACATATCTTCTTTGTCCTTCTGCGTAGATTGTATCAAAAGCTAATGATGATTTTCCTGATCCTGAAAGACCTGTTATTACTACAAGTTTATTTCTAGGTATTTCAATTGAAATATTTTTTAAATTATGTTGTTTAGCGCCAACAACAATAATTGATTGGTGGAATTTTTTTTTTAGTGCTTTTTTTAACATTACTATAAATCAATTGAACATTAACTATGTTATTAATATAATTTGATGTTATTATAGATAAAGGTTTAAGTGTATTATTTATGGCAGGATCAGTAAATAAAGTAATTTTAATAGGAAATTTGGGCAGTGAACCCGAAGTAAGGGTGTCGCAAGATAATAAGAAATTAGTAAGATTATCTATTGCTACCTCAGAAAACTGGAAAGATAAAGTATCAGGTGAGAGAAAAAGTAAAACAGAATGGCATAGAGTAGTAATATTTGCCAGTGGATTAGCAGATATAGCAGAAAAATACCTTAAAAAAGGGTCGAAAGTTTATTTAGAAGGTCAATTACAAACAAGAAAATTTAATGATCAAGCTGGAAATGAAAAATACACAACAGAAATTGTTTTACAACAATACAATTCTTCTCTGCATTTGCTCGATTCCAAAGGAGAAAACTATGATAATACTGAAAAGATACTAAACATTGATGATAAAACTGCTGTCGATGATATACCCAAAATGGACAATCTAGACGTTGACGATGATGTCCCTTTTTAAAAACATTAAATATTAAAACATGATAGACGATAATACTCCTGAAAACTTTGATGATTCAAAAAATATAGAGCCGATTGATATTGAAAAAGAAATGAAGGATTCTTTTTTAGATTACGCAATGAGTGTAATTGTATCACGTGCCCTGCCAGATGTTTGTGATGGTCTTAAGCCAGTTCATAGGCGTATTTTGTTTTCAATGAACGAGTCTGGTTATCTACACAGTAAACCTACACGAAAATCTGCTAGAATTGTCGGAGATGTAATGGGTAAATACCATCCGCATGGAGATTCAGCAATTTATGATGCTATGGTAAGGCTAGCTCAAGATTTTAGCATGCGCGTTCCATTAATTGAAGGTCAAGGAAATTTTGGATCAATGGATGGTGATTCCGCTGCAGCAATGAGATATACTGAAGCTAGATTATCGGAGATAGCTTCTTTTTTATTGAACGATATAAATTTTAATACAGTCAATTTTAGAGATAATTACGATGGTTCTGCACAAGAACCAGATTTACTGCCTGCTGAGTTTCCCAATTTATTAATTAATGGATCAGAAGGAATAGCTGTTGGTATGGCAACTAAAATACCACCTCACTGTCCGACAGAGGTTATTGATGCTTGTTGTCATTTTGTTGATAATCCAGAATCTAGTTCCGAGGATTTAATGGAATTTATTAAAGGTCCAGATTTTCCAACCGGAGGATTAATAATGGGAAGATCGGGGTTCAGGAAAGCTTACCAAACAGGAAAAGGCTCAATCATAATCAGGGGTAAAATTAATGTTGAAACAATTTCTAAATCCAAAGAAGCCATTGTTATCACAGAAATACCATATTCGGTTAAAAAGTCTCAATTAATTGAAAGTATTGCAAAAGTTGCTAAGGAAAAGGTTATTGAAGGAATTTCTGATTTAAGAGATGAGTCCAATAGGGAAGGTGTAAGAATTGTAATGGACTTAAAAAAAAATATTCAGTCTGAAGTTATAATTAATCAACTTTACAAATTTACTCCTCTTCAAACATCATTTGGTATCAATCTGTTAGCCCTTAAAAATGGTGTACCAAATGTGTTAAACCTTAAATCCGCAATAAAGTTTTTCATTGAATTTAGAAAAGACGTTGTTTTCAAAAGGACAAAATATCATTTAGAAAAATCAAGAGCAAAAGCTCATATATTATGCGGACTAGCAATAGCACTAGAGAATATAGATGAGATGATAGATTTGATCAGAAGCTCAAAAGATACTAATGAAGCAAAATTGAAATTGTTAGAAAAAAAGTGGAGGGTTAATAAAGTCAGAGATTTGATTGAGATTATAAATGATCCTGAGCATAAAATTGATAAAAACGATAGTTATAATTTATCTGAAGAACAAGCCAAAAATATACTTGAGATTAAACTGAGTAAACTTACAAACCTAGAGAGGAACAAAATATCTGATGACCTGAGAGAATGTAGCAATGAAATAAAGGAATATCTCGAAATTCTTGGTTCGCCTAAGAAGTTGAATGAAGTAATTAAAAGTGAGCTAAAAACTGTTAATGAAAAGATAAAGACTGAGAGAAAGACAGAAATATCAGATCACGAAGATGAAATAGATGACGAATCGTTAATTAGTTCTGAAGATGTTGTTGTGACAGTTACGCATTCAGGGTACATAAAAAGAGTGCCATTATCTACCTATCGTGCACAACGAAGAGGCGGTAAGGGAAGAGCAGGGATGTCAACTAGAGAAGAAGATTTTGTTAATCAAGTTTTTGTTGTTAATACCCTTACACCGTTATTATTTTTTTCATCTAGAGGGATAGTTTATAGATTAAAAACTTATAAACTACCTATAGGTTCACCAACATCAAGAGGTAAAGCAATTATAAATCTGCTACCTTTAAAAGCAGGCGAAAAAATCAATACTTTAATGCCATATAATGAAGCGGATAATAAGAATAATATTATTTTTGCTACAGCAAAGGGTAATGTTAGAAGAAATAAATTAATAGATTTTCAAAATATTAATGCAAATGGAAAAATTGCAATGAAATTAGTTGATAATGACAGACTTGTAAATGTGATAACTTGTGAAGAGACAGCAAATATTTTTCTTTCCTCTAGATTAGGAAAATGTATTAGGTTTATAGCTAAAGATATTAGATTATTCTCAGGAAGAACTTCAATTGGTGTTAGAGGAATCAGGTTAAGCAAAGATGATAGTGTTATTTCGCTCGCAATTTTAAGAAATATTAAATTCGAAGTAGAAGAAAGAGATAACTACCTTAAGATATCAAATATGATAAAAAAAGGAGAAAAAGTTCCCGAGTCCTTAATTGACGATGATACTATTAAAAAATTTAAAGATAATGAAGAATTTATATTAAGTGTAACAGACAAAGGTTATGGTAAAAGAAGTTCAGCTTATGAGTATAGAGTTACTAAAAGAGGAGGAGTTGGAATAGCAAATATGCAACTTACTGATAGAAATGGTATCGAGGTCGTAGCATCATTTCCAATAAAAGAAAATAATCAATTAATGTTAGTTACGGATAAAGGTAAGCTGATACGGTGCCCAGTTTCAGATATCAGAGTAGCTGGTAGACAGACACAAGGTGTGACCTTATTCAATGTATCAAACGATGAAAAAGTAGTTTCAATTGCTAAGTTAGAAGAAAGCGATGACTAAAAAAGAAATTATTGGAATTTATCCTGGTACATTTGATCCTGTTACTTTTGGTCATTTAGATATTATTACAAGAGCAACTCATTTTTTAGATAAATTAATTATAAGCGTAGCTGAAAATAAACATAAAAAACCTTTTTTTGATTTAAATGAAAGAATTGAAATGATTGACTTATCCCTGAAAAATATAGATAGTAATTCATGTGAAATAAAAGTAGTTGGTTTTAATAATCTTTTAGTTGAGCATGCTAAAACTTGCTATGCTCAAGTAATTGTGAGAGGTTTAAGGGCAGTAGCTGATTTTGAATATGAATTTCAGATGGCTGGGATGAATGCGAAATTGTATCCAGAATTAGAAACTTTATTTTTGATGGCTTCAGAGAATTTACAATTGACATCAGCGAGATTTGTCAAAGAAGTAGCATTACATAAAGGGGATATAAGGCCATTCGTGCCAAAAAACGTGGTAGAAAATTTTAAAAAAAAATTAAAGGACAGTGACTATGAAAATTATCTTTAAATCTATAATTAAATTAAATCTTATTATTTTTTTAGGATTTTTTTTTAATACTACTCATCTTCTAACCAAAAATCACCCAAAGCTTTTAATGATATTAGAATCTGGAAGTGTTACTATTGAAACATATCCTGAAAAAGCTCCTAATCATGTAAAAAGAATTCAAGAACTTGTAGAATCAGGGTTTTACGATGGTCTTACTTTCCATAGAGTTATAAAGGGATTTATGGCCCAAGGAGGAGATCCTAAGGGTGATGGAACAGGAGGAAGTGGAAAAAATATTGATGCAGAGTTTAACGACCTAAAACATACAAGAGGGGTAATGTCAATGGCAAGAGCAAATGACCCAGATTCGGCTGATAGTCAGTTTTTCATATGTTATGACGAGTTACCATCTCTTGATGGCAAATATACGATTTGGGGTAAAGTTATTGATGGTATGCACCATATTGATAGGATTCCTGCTGGAAAAGGAAGTAATGGACAAGTGCTATCAAATGCTACAAAGATTATTACAATGAGGTTGCAAAAATAATTTTTTTATTGTTTATTTTATATACTTTAATTATATCCTATACTTGTGCGCCGGTAGCTCAGTTGGTAGAGCACTCCCCTTTTAAGGGAGCTGTCATGAGTTCGAGCCTCATCCGGCGTACCATTTTATTAAAACTATAATTCAATTATGCCATTAAAAAACTTTTTAACTAAAATTAGAAGTTACTTATTCACAGGTATACTTGTTACAGCACCAGTTGTTATTACTTTTTGGATTGTAATATCATTAGTAAACATATTTGATGGTTTAGTAACACCATTGATTCCTCAGAAATATAATCCCAATACTTATCTACCAAGGGATATTCCTGGAATTGGTCTAATAGTCTTAATATCTTTTCTGATTTTGGTAGGTTTTTTGACTGCAAATTTTTTTGGAAGATGGCTAGTAAAACAAAGTGAATTATTTTTCCAAAATCTGCCATTTATAAAATTTTTTTATAAAACAATTAAACAAATACTTGAAACGATATTAAGTGGTAAATCAAAAGCTTTTAGAAAAGCAGTGCTTATAGAGTATCCAAGGAAAGGGTTATGGGTAATAGGATTTAGTACGGGGGATTGTCAAGGTGAAATAAGGGATAAAATTAAACAAGAAATGGTAAATGTTTTTGTTCCAACAACACCTAATCCAACATCTGGATTCTTACTAATGGTACCAAAAAAAGATATTAAATTTTTAAACATCGGTGTTGATGAAGCTATTAAAATTGTGATTTCGGCTGGTGTTATAAAAAATCCTGAAACTATCCAGTAAAGTAATTGTCAATTTTTTTATTATTAAAAAATAAGGTTGTAAGTAATTGAATTAGTTTATCTTTATCTTTTAAATATTCAATATTTTCTTTTACATCTGAAATTAAATCTAAATCTTTATAGGGATGAAAAAATCTCCATGTTGGTAAGCCTGTTTGTTTTACACCAAAAACTTCTCCACCCCCTCTTATTTTTAAATCTTGTTCGGATATAAAAAATCCATCATTTGATTCTTTCATTACATTAAGTCTTGCTTTTCCATTTTCTGAAATATTTTTGGTATGCACAAGAACGCAATTTGAATCAATATTATTTCTTCCAACTCTTCCTCTCAATTGATGCAATTGAGCTAACCCAAATCTGTTTGCCTCTTCAATGATTATTGTTGTTGCTTCTGGTATATCAATCCCAACTTCGATAATAGTTGTAGTAACAAGAATCATTATTTTTTCTTCCTTAAATTTTAAAAAAATATTCTCTACCTCATCTTTTTTCATTTTTCCATGAACAAAGGCTACTTTGTCATGAAAATATTTTTTTAGGTAATTAAATCTTTTAATAACTGATGCTTCATTTTCTGATTCTGTTTCTTCTTCATTTCCAATTCTTGGTAAAACCCAAAAGACTTTTTCTTTTTTTTTGACTACTCTTTTTATTCCTTCAACAATATTATTTATTTTATTTTGTCCTATAATTGTTGTTTTTGTTAATTTTCTATCTTCAGGTTTATTTTTAATTAGGGAAACATCAATTTCTCCATAAATCACAAATGTCAAACTCCTTGGAATAGGGGTTGCAGATAAGACCAGTATGTGAGAGTCAATAGATTTTTTTTGCAATTTTAGCCTTTGGTTTACTCCAAATTTATGCTGTTCATCTATAATAGTTAAACCTAAATCATTAAAGTCTATCTTTTCATTAAGTAACGAATGAGTTCCAATTAATAAGTCTATTTTTTTATTTTTTAAATCATCGTAAATATTTTTTTTTTCTTGGTCGGAGATTTTACTTGTTAAAAATTTTATCCTAACATTATAAGGTTGCAATATATCAACAAAATATTTAAAGTGTTGTTTAACAAGTATTTCACTTGGAGCCATAAGAACAGCTTGATATCCTGAATTTATAACCTCAGCAATGGACAAAAGTGCAACAATTGTTTTTCCTGAACCTACATCTCCTTGCAACAGTCTAAACATTTTTTTTTTTTTTAAATCATTATGAATATCGTTAAGGCAAATTTTTTGATCATCGGTCAATTTAAAACTAAGTTGGTCAATAATTATTTTTGATAATGTTGTAGATGAAATAAGGAATTTATTTTTTCTTGTTTTTTTTTTTAAACTTCTGACCATTATAATATTTGCTAATATTTCATCAAAGGCTAAACGTTGTCGAAAAATTTCAAGTTTTGATAAATCTGATTGAATAGGAAAATGTATATTTTTTAGACTGTTCTCAAATGAATACCAATTATTTTTTTTTATTATATCTTTCAATATCCAGTCCTGACATGAAGTAGGTGGCAAATATTTGTAGGTTTTTATAATTAATTTTCTATAAAAATTTTTTGGTATTGATGATCGCTTTAAATTGTATAAAGGCTCAATTTCTTCAAAATTATTACTGAT
>CABZJY010000003.1 GCA_902526175.1 uncultured Alphaproteobacteria bacterium
AATGAAGAAAAAAATGCAGCGTGAGGGCGTTTTTAGAGAAATGAAACAAAGAAGAGCATACGAGAAACCCTCTGAAAAAAAGGCTCGATTACAAAACGAATCTACAAGAAGATTCAAAAAGTTGCTAAGAAAAAAAATTGAATTCGACGGATTTTAGTCCAAATTTTTAATTATATTTTCAACCATTTTCTTTGCATCAGAAAACAACATCATAGTATTATCGCGGTAAAATAACTCATTCTGGACTCCAGCATAGCCCGAAGCCATTGACCTTTTTACAAATAAGACAGTCCCAGATTTTTCAACATCAAGTATCGGCATACCATAAATAGGACTAGTCTTATCTGTTTTTGCAGCTGGATTAGTTATATCATTTGCACCAATTACAAAAACAGCATCAGTGTTTGCAAAATCGCTATTAATTTCTTCTAATTCAAGAACTTCATCATATGGAACACTCGCTTCTGCCAACAAGACATTCATGTGACCTGGCATTCTCCCAGCTACAGGGTGAATTGCGTACTTAATATTTACACCATTCTTCTTAAGAGTATCACACATTTCTCTTAGCGCATGTTGAGCCTGAGCGACAGCCATACCATAACCAGGTACAATTATTACTGAATTTGCATTATTCAAGATAAATGCAGCGTCCTCTGGACTACCAGTTTTCACTGGTTTTTCTGAAATTTCTTTTGTTTGATCTCCATCTTCAACACCGAACCCACCTAAAATAACACTTACAAAGGATCTATTCATTCCTTTACACATTACATAACTCAAAATTGCACCAGATGCACCTACAAGTGACCCTACTATAATCAAAAGATGATTTGAAAGCGTAAAACCAATACCGGCAGCTGCCCAACCTGAATAAGAATTTAACATAGAAACTACTACTGGCATATCTGCTCCTCCGATTGGAATTATTAAAAATATCCCAAGAATCAAAGATAAAACAACTATACTCCAAAAATACATCTTTGATTCTTCAACAGTAAACAAAAATGAAAGGATTATAATGGAAATAGCAAAGCCAAGATTTAACAAATGTTGGCCTTTAAATACAACAGGTGCGCCACTTAAAATTCCTTGAAGTTTACCAAAAGCTATTATTGAGCCCGTAAATGTTATAGCTCCAATACTTACGCCTATTGACATTTCTACCAAGCTAGAAATTTTAATATTACCACCAGTAGTAATACCATAACTTTCTGGAGAATAGAATGCACTTGCAGCAACAAAAACTGCTGCTAAGCCCACTAAGGAATGAAAAGCTGCGACCAGTTCGGGTAAGGCTGTCATTTCAATTTTAAGAGCTATGAAGGTTCCAATAGTTCCCCCTATTAGTATACCTGCAGCTATTAATGGATAAGAAACTACTCCTGGACTTAGAAGTGTTGTTCCAATAGCTATCGTCATTCCCAAAATACCATAGAAATTTCCTCTACGAGCTGTTTCCGGGTTAGATAGACCATTTAATGATAATACAAAAAAAATGGCTGAAATTAGGTATAAAGATGCGGTGTGATTATCTGTCATTTTTTGTTTTTAGTTTTTTTTTTGAACATTGATAACATTCTATGAGATACTACAAATCCCCCAAAAATGTTTACTGATGCAAGTATAATAGCAAGAAATCCCATCACAGACGAAAAATTAATTTCATCTGGGCCCGCCGCTATTAGAGCGCCAACAATTATAACACTTGAAATGGCGTTAGTAACAGCCATTAATGGTGAATGCAAAGCTGAAGTAACCCCCCAAATAACATAATATCCTACCATACATGCAAGTACAAAAATAATAAATAGTGTTAATGTTGGATCAATATTTTCCATAGATTATCCTTTTAAATTGTTTTGTTTTCCATTTTTGAGGAGACAAGTACCAGCTACAAGTTCGTCATCCCAATTAAAATCATTAAATTTTCCATTTTCTGTTGAGTTATTCAAGAAATTTAAAATATTTTTAGAAAAAAGCCTCGAAGCATCTTGAGAAACAGTTGATGCTAAATTACTTGGACCAATAATAAATTTAGACTTATATTCAACATTTTCTCCATGTTTAGTTAATTCGCAATTACCGCCGAACTCAGATGCTAAATCATATATAACACTTCCTGATTTCATTTTATCAACCATTTTCTTTGTTAAAATTTGTGGTGCTGGTTTCCCGGGAATTAAAGCAGTAGAAATTACAACATCAATCTTTGACAATGTTTCTTCAAGCAACTTAGCTTGCTTCGCTTTGTAATTTTTAGTCATCTCTTTAGCATAACCACCTGAAGTTTCGCCACCATCATCATCAGCGACTGATATAAAATTTCCACCCAAACTCTCTACTTGTTCTTTTGTAGCTGAACGAACATCAAAAGCAAAAACAACAGCTCCTAATCTTTTTGCTGTTGCAATTGCTTGTAAACCTGCTACCCCAGCACCTATTACCAGAACCTTCGCAGGAGGAATTGTGCCTGCTGATGTCATCATAAGAGGAAACGCTTTATTATAAAAACTTGCAGCATCTACAACTGCCTTATAACCAGATAAGTTGCTTTGAGATGATAAAACATCCATGCTTTGTGCACGTGAAATTCTTGGCATTAGTTCCATGGCAAAAACATTATTTTTTTTCTTTTTTAACATCTGATACTCTTTTTTGAATTTATCTGGATAAATAAGTGCAATTATATCTGATTTTTCATTTATTTTAGAAAACTCATTTATCTTTCCCTTAATTGTAGGTCTATTAACCTTAACTACTAGATTTGAATTTCTGTAAAGTTCAGTTGAATTAGAACATATTTTAGCACCAAGACTAGAATAATCCTTGTCGCTGTATGAGGATAACTCGCCTGCACCTTTTTCAACAAAAACATTTATCCCCATTTTCAAAAGCGGTTTTATGCAGTCTGGTGTTAAAGCTACTCTTCTTTCAAAATCTATAATCTCTTTTGGTACAGCTAATTTTATCATAATTACACACTAAGTTTTTTATACACTATCCTAATTGTTCTAACTCATCTATCATATTTTTAATAATATTAAGACCATCTTGCCAAAATTCTTTTTTTTCTGGATCTAGATTAAAATCTCTCAAAAGAACTTTATAATTTTTACTCCCTCCTGATTTCAAAAGATTAATGTACTTATTATTAAAATCTTTGTAACCTTGCTCGTATTTTGCATACAAAGAATTTACTAAACAATCGCCAAACGCGTAAGCATACACATAAAAGGGTGAATGAATAAAATGCGGGATGTAAGACCAAAGATATTTATAATCGTCATTTAATTTAATTGCTTTACCTAAACTGTTAGATTGAGTTTCCATCCAAATGTTGTTGATCTGGTCAACGGTCAACTCACCAGAAATTCTTTGTTCATGAAGTGACCTTTCAAATGTAAAAAATGATATTTGTCGAATTACAGTATTAAGCATGTCTTCAATCTTTGATCTTAAAATATTCTTTTTATCTGTTTCAGTCTTACAATTTTTTAATATTGACTTAAAAGTTAGCATTTCTCCAAAAACACTTGCAGTCTCAGCTATTGTTAAAGGTGTGTCTGAAAGCAAATAACCTTGCTTGCTTGCGAGATACTGATGTACCCCATGTCCTAATTCATGTGCCAAAGTCATCACATCTCTAAGCTTATTTTGAAAATTTAATAGAATAAATGGATGGCTTGATGGAACTGTTGGATGAGAAAAAGCACCTGAAGTTTTTCCTTTCACAACTTTAGCATCGATCCAAGATTTTTCAAAAAACACATTTACAATATCTGAAACTCTTGAATCGAATCTTGAATAAGCTTGAATAACAATTTGTTTTGCTTCATTCCAACTTATTTTTATTTCTTTTTGATTTGGATACGGAGCATTTCTGTCCCAATATTCAAGTCTTGGTACTTTAAATTTTTTGGCTTTGTACCTGTAATATCTATGTGAAAGTGCTTCATAGTTTTCAATAACAGTTTCCGTTAAACAATCTACATCCTTTTTTTCAACTTGGTTGTTTAGATGTCTAAAAGATTCACTATGTTTGAATCCCCTAATTTCTTTATCTATGTCTAGGTCTTTAGAAAGTGTATTAGTTATTATAGAGAAAATATTTATATTAGATTTAAGTCCACTACTAAATGATTTTGCTGCAAGTTTTCTTGTGGAAGAATTAGATGATGAAAGAAGATTTAAAATCTCACTTTCATTTAAATTTTTATTTTTAAATGAGAACTTTATCCCTGCCATGGTCTGATCAAAAAGTCTTATCCAACTATTTGAACTAGTTAAATTTTTATCTAATAATATTTTCTCTATCTCTTCTTTTTTTTGATAGTCTTTAAACTTTCTTAAATTTTTCAACCAAACAAAAAGTTTGTTCCCTTTTAATAGATTAATTTTTTTTTCACTTAAAGAGTTTAGTTCCAAACAAAAAAATAAAAGATTACTGTCAATACTAGTAAGTTGCTCATTAATTTTTTGGTAAAATGCAACAATTTCAGTGTCAAGCTGGTTGGTACAGTAAATGAGATATATGTAGCTTTTAATCTTTCCAATTTTTTCCTCAATTATCTCAAATTCCTTAATACTTTGAATAATTTTTTTTTCACTAACATTCTTAAGTTTATTTTTATATTTTTTATTAAAACTTATCGTAGAAGTTCTAATTTTTTCTATGTCAGTAGTAATTTTTTCTGATTTGTAAGAATCATAAAACTCTTTTAAATTCCATTGTGGGTATGTGTCATCCATAGTATCTTAGAAATTATAATTGTGTAAATATTATAAGATAGTATTTTTTCACTAAAATGAAATAGTTTATTATGATAAACAATAAAATTCAAAGTCTTTATGATTTATTTGTTCAACAACTTTTGAAAAATCCACATTCAAAATTTCTGTTTGACAAGGTTAATAGCAAATGGAAGGGTTTAACTCTTGATGAGATTAATGATAAAGTTAAATCAATACAATTTTATTTACAAAAAAAAAATGTAAAAAAAGGTGACAGAATTTTTTTATTAAGTTCTAGTAGATCTGAGTGGTTTTTAATTGATATTGCCATTCAGTCTATGGGTGCTATTACGGTGCCGTCGTTTATAACAAATAATATTTCAGATAATAAATTCATTATCGAGGACAGCAAACCTAAAATTATTTTTATAGAAAATGATGAAATTTTTAAAAAAAATAAGTCACTTTTTAAAAAAAAATTTATCATTGGTAAGGTTATTATTGATGATTCGAAGCACGAAACTTCTTTTAAAGATATTTCATCACATTGTGAAAACATAGATCTGCCAAAAATAACAAGAAATGATGTTTCATCTATAATTTATACATCAGGAACATCTGGAAATCCAAAAGGTGTAATTTTATCTCACAGATCTATTATTCATAATTGTATTGCTGCATATGAACAACTTAGAGAAATTAATTTTAAAAATGAAAAATTTCTTTCTTTTTTACCCTTATCTCATTCCTATGAAAGAATGGCTGGTCTATATTTTCCTCTGTATATCAATGCTGAAATTTATTTTTGTAAAAAAATGGAAAATATCCTAACTGATTTTAAAGAAGTAAATCCAACAATAGTAACTGCAGTTCCAAGATTTTATGAAAATATCTATAAAAAAATTTATTTAAATATAAAAAAATCTAATAAATTATTTCAAAGTTTTTTTGAAACAAGCTTAAAAAATAATTTTGATGATTTGTCACGTTTAAAAAAGCTTCAGGTAAGATTGTTCTATTTTTTTTTAAAAAAAAAAATTAAAAATATTTTTGGTTGTAATTTCAAAACATTTGTTTCTGGAGGTGCTGCACTAGACCCTAAAATAAGTAATCTGTTTAAGTTTTTAGATATAGAAATTCTTCAAGGGTATGGACAAACAGAGGCAGGGCCTTTGATCAGTTGTAATAATCTAAAAAATAATAATCCACTGACAGTTGGTTTCCCCATAACGGGTATTAAAGTTAAAATATCCAATACAAATGAAATTTTAGTCAAAGGACCAAATGTCATGAATGGTTATTGGAGAAATAAAAAGCTTTCAGATGAGGTGTTAAAAAATGGTTGGCTTCATACTGGTGATCTAGGGTATTTTGATAAAAATGGGAGATTGATAATTAATGGTAGAAAAAAAGATTTAATTGTAACCTCAGGTGGAGAAAATATTTCACCTCAAAAAATTGAAAGCTATTTCCAATTGTACACGGAAATATTACATACGGTAGTTTTTGGTGACTCAAAACCATTTTTGACTTGTATTTTTTCAGTAGACAAAGGGGTTCAGAAATCAAGAATCTCTGAAATAGTAGATGAAGTAAATAAAAATTTAAATTCAGTTGAGAAGATTAGGAAATTTCTTGTAGCAGAAGAACCCTTTACTTATGAAAATCATCTACTTACGCAAACATTCAAAGTTAAAAAAGAACAAGTTTATCTAAAGTTTGAAGAATCAATCAATAAATTTTATTCTAAATTATAAAATTCTTTAAACCATTGAATAAATTTGGGTATTCCAACAGAAATTTTTGTTTTAGGTGAAAAATTAAGATCTCTTTTACTTGTTTTGATATTTGCAAATGTTTCTGGAACATCTCCAGGTTGCAGAGGTAGTAAATCTTTCTTTGCTTTTAAACCCAAATTTTCCTCAATTGTTTTGATAAAATCCATCAAATTTTCAGAATTATTATTTCCAAGATTATAAATTGTATGTGCCTTTTTGCTGCAAGTTATAGCTCCTTCAATTCCCTGAATTATATCATCAATATAGGTAAAATCTCTTTTCATTTTTCCGAAGTTAAATACTTTTATTTTTTTTTTATTAATAATATTTTTTGTAAATATAAATGTTGCCATATCAGGTCGTCCCCAGGGACCATAAACTGTAAAAAATCTCAATCCTATACACTGAAAACCGAAAAGTTTTGAATAACATTCAGATATTAATTCACAAGATTTTTTTGATGCCGCGTAAAGTGAAACTGGTTGATCAACTCTATCTTCAACTGAAAAAGGTAATTTTTTATTTCCTCCATAAACAGAAGAAGAACTTGCATATATAAGTTTTTTTATCTTTTTTTTTTTTACAAATTCCAGCATATTTAAATGACCTAAAATATTTGAATTTATATAGGTATATGGATCTTTTAATGAATGTCTCACCCCAGCTTGAGCAGCTAAATTAATTACACAGTCAATCTTTTTTTTTTTGAAATAATTAAGAAGTTTTTTTTCCTGAATATCAATTTTATGAAAAAAAAAATTCTTATTTTTTTTTAATTGTTGTAATCTTTTCTTCTTTAAATTGACATCATAATAACTGTTGAGGTTGTCAATTCCTATAACTTGAATATTTTTTTTTAAAAGTGATTTTGAGAGATGAAATCCAATAAATCCTGCAGCCCCAGTCACTAGAATTGTCATTTTGATTCTAGAGGTTTCTGATATTTTTTTTTCCATTCCTCATATGGCATTCCGTAAATGATTTCTCTAACAGATTCATATGTCACATTTCTAATACCGTTAATTTTTGCTTCTTCTGTATACCATTTAGCAATGCAATTTCTACAAAACCCTGCAAGATTCATTAAATCGATATTTTGAAGATCCTTATCATTTTGCAAATGTTTGATTAATCGATTTAAAACTGCAGATTCAATAATATTTCTTTGTTCCTTATTAATTTTCATAACATTTAAATTATAACAAAATTTTACTTTAATTCCTTAATTGCAAGTTTAAGTATTTTTGACCATTTATCAATTCCTTTTTTGTTATCAATTAAATCATTTCTTATTTCAATTGATATATTATCTAATTTATTACTTAAAGAATGTTTATCTAAAGTAAAATTGTAGTGGAATCCTGAATAAGGATAATTATTTCCAACATTAATTTTTTTATTTTGTAAATACCGTTGAAGAGGAATTAGCAAATTTTTGTTTTTATTCCAAAGAAGACCAATCTGATTTGGCCTATTTTTTTTTAAAATTACTTTATTGAAAGTATGAATAGAAATTAGTTTTAGTTTTGTATGTTTTTGAACTTTAGATTTGATAATTTTTGATAAATTATCATGATATAAATTGTAGAAATTTAATCTCTCTAAAATTTGAGATTTTTTTAAATCACTATTACCTGGAATAATTATTCCACCTGAACAACTAGTTATTAAATCTCTCTCATCTAATCTTCGATTTGGATCAATTATTAACCTTGAAAAATTTGATAAAAAACAGAAAGATTTTAATTGTTTAGCAAGACATAGTGTTAATTTTTTTGACCCAATATCCCAGGCTATATGTTTTACAGTTTCCTTAGAACTAAGCCCCAGATTCTTAAATTTTTTGGGAATAAAATTTGATGCATGATCGCAAATAAAGAAAAATGGGCTTTGATCATCATCTGTATAATCAAAAAAACTAAAGTATTTATTTTTTCTTTTTAACATATTGTATTAAATTATTCTAAAAATAATATACTATATTGATCAGTGAAATGTTAAGAAATAGAAATACCAAAATCATTGCAACACTTGGCCCTTCATCATCGTCGCCGTCAATGATTCATTCTTTATTTATGGCCGGTGCTGACATTTTCAGGCTTAATTTTAGTCACGGCACACATAATGAACAGAGAAAAAAAGTTTATCATATTAGACAATACGAAAAAAGGGTCGGGAGACCAATTGCTATACTAGGTGATTTACAAGGACCAAAATTTAGAATTGGTAAATTTTCTAATTCTCATGTTATTCTAAAAAATGGACAAAGGTTTAATTTAGATTTAAATAATTTGCCTGGAAATCATAATAGAGTATTTTTACCGCATCCTGAGATATTCAAATCTGTTAAACCCCAAACAAATATTTTGATTGATGATGGTAAAATTCAATTAAGTGTAAATAAAGTAAGCTCTAATCAAATTGAGACCGAAGTAATTAATGGAGGAAAAATATCTAATCATAAGGGTGTTAATATCCCCAAAGTTTTCATAAAAACATCCTCATTAACTGAAAAGGATAAAAAAGATCTTGAACTTTGTTTAGACCTGAGCCTTGATTATATAGCTCTATCCTTTATCCAAAAACCCCAAGATATAATAATGTTAAAAAAAATTGTTGGAAAAGACACAGCGATTATGTCTAAATTTGAAAAACCACTTGCTATTGAAAGAATGGATGAGATTCTAAAACACTCTGATGCTGCTATGGTTGCAAGGGGAGACTTAGGTGTTGAGATGCCTCCAGAAGAAGTTCCAATAATACAAAAGAAAATAGTGCAAAAATGCAGAGATTTTGGCAAACCAGTTGTTGTAGCAACTCAAATGTTAGATTCCATGATAAATAGTCCATCTCCGACAAGAGCTGAGGCATCAGATGTTGCATCAGCCGTATTTGACGGAGCTGACTGCTTAATGCTCTCGGCAGAAACAGCTGCTGGAAATTTTCCTGTTTTTTCAGTAGAAATAATGGATAGAATTATAAGAAATGTTGAGAATGACATTTCTTATAGACAATTACTAAATAGTAAGCCTGTTAAACTAGAAGAAACAACATCTGATGCTATAAGTGCAGCTGCTTCTCAGGTTGTAAATATTGTTGCAGCTAAAGCAATTTTTACATATACAAGAAGTGGTAAAACTGCAATTAGAGCTGCAAGAGAAAGACCATCTGTGCCAATTATTGGTCTTTCGCCAGAAAGACTTACCTCTCGGCAGTTAGCGTTAGTTTGGGGGGTGCATACAATTCATGCCTTAGAACCAAAAAGTTTTTCAGGAATGATAGAAAATGCGTGTGAATTATCGAAAAAAGAAAAAATTGTTAAGAAAGGAGATTATGTTGTCATTACTGCTGGTGCACCAATTGGAATTACAGGGTCAACTAATAACTTGAGAATTGCACAAATTAACTAACCTTGGCGGGCTTTAAATCTTGGATCTGTTTTATTTATGACATAGATTCTACCTTTCCTTTTTACAACTCTACAGTCCCTATGTCTTTGTTTTGCTGATTTTATGGATCTTAGTACTTTCATAACTTTTAAATAGTTTTTTTTATTTTAATTGATATGCTTTTTGTTTTAAAAAGTCAATAACACTTGCGTAAAGTTTAAAATGAAATTAATTAGATTTTTTTTAAATATCACATATAAATTCACACAAACCTGTGGAAACCTTGCTAGTTATTTTTTTTTAATTTTAATTTTACTTGTCACCATTAGTGTTTTATTACGTTATTTATTTTCAATTGGATTTACTTGGCTTCAAGATTTATATATTTGGATACATGCAATAGTTATTCTTCTAGGAATTTCTTATACACTTAAAGAAGATGGGCATGTAAGAATAGATTTGATATACAGGAATTTATCAAAAAAAAAAAAAAAAATAATTAATAGGACTGGTGCAATATTATTTGGATTACCATTTTCATATTTTGTTTTTTTTAAAGGGTTCCAATATTTCTACAGATCTTATCAACTAAGTGAATCATCAAAAGAAACTGGAGGTTTACCAGCGATTTATATTTTAAAATTTTTTATATGTTTTTTGGGTATTGCGTTATTCCTTGAGTTCTTAAGATTAATATTTACAAAAAAAGAATAAATTATGGAAATAATTACACATGAAATTTTGGCAATTTTATTATTTATAATCACTGCTATACTTTTAATTTTAGGTTATCCAGTTGCACTTACACTTGCAGGTACTGCAATCTTATTTGCAATTATAGGTAATATTTTAGATATTTTTCCAATTGTATTATTAGGTGTGATTCCAAATAGAATTTTTTCTATATTAACTAACGAAACACTTATCGCTGTTCCATTGTTTATTTTTATGGGTAATATGTTGGATAAATCTGGAATAGCCACCCAGCTTCTTACCAATCTAGGTACACTTTGGGGTAAAAAAAAAGGTGGCTTAGCTTATTCCGTTCTTTTTGTTGGAATGCTAATGGCAGCATCAACTGGAATTGTTGGTGCAACAGTTGTTACAATGGGTATACTATCTCTCCCTTTAATGTTGAAATGGAAATACGACAAAAGTATTTCATCCGGAATAATTTGTGCAAGTGGCACACTTGGCCAAATTATTCCACCATCAGTTGTTCTTGTATTATTAGCTGATATTTTACAAGGAGCCAACGAATCAGCATCAGTAATAACAGGTGAACTTGCCCCTAACCCTGTAAGTAGTATTGATTTATTTGCTGGAGCTATTTTCCCTGGACTAACTTTAGTAATTTTTTATGCTTTTTGGATTTTTATATATTCTTCAATAAAACCTAATTCTCTTAAACCTTTTCAAAATAACAAAAATAAAAATTTAAATTTTGTTAAAGTTTTAAAAAGTATATCAAGTCCATTATTGCTAATCATTATAGTTTTAGGTTCGATTCTTACGGGAATAGCAACTCCAACTGAATCAGCTGCACTAGGTGCTATAGGAGCAACTGCTATATCTTACTTTTCAAAAAAATTAGCTTTAGACATATTAAAAAAAGTGTCAATTGAAAGTCTGAAAATAACTTCAATGGTTTTCTTTATCTTGATTGGTGCCTCTGTTTTTTCTCTTGTTTTAAGAGGTTATGGAGGGGATAGAATGGTTGAAGACTTTCTGACAAACATATCTGGTGGACCTCAATATTCACTTTTTATAGTTATGCTTACAATTTTTTTTCTTGGCTTTTTTTTAGATTTCCTTCAAATTATTTTTGTAATTATTCCAATAGTTGGACCATCGCTTATTTCAATGGGATTTGATCCTGTATGGTTGGGTATTTTAATTGCTATCAATCTTCAAACAAGTTTTTTGACCCCTCCATTTGGCTTTGCATTATTTTATTTTCGAGGTGTTGCACCTAAGGAGATTAAAACAATCCACATATATAAAGGTGTAGTTCCATTTATTGTAATGCAGATAATGTTATTATTTTTAATATTTAAGTTTCCAGAAATTGTGACTTTCTTGCCTAATATAATTTCTTAAAATTTAATATTGTCTAGCTTCAAGAAAATCTTTTTCAGAGTGATGTGACCAAAACATTGCTATTTTTCTAAATTCAATAATATTATTAAATATCTTTTTTGCTAAAACATCCTTACTCGCAATTTCATTCACTACCTCATCAGATTTTCTTTTTAAAAGTCTTAATGTTTGATTTTCATACCTAACAAAATTTACATTAAACTCATCTCTAAGTTTTTTCATTGCGTAACCATTTCGTGCAAAAAACTCAGATGCAATCATTGCGTTTGACTTTTTACACGCCATTTCAACTAACCTTTTTAAATCTTTATCTAAACTATTCCATGCATCAAGATTAATAAATGCTTCTAAGCACGTTCCAGGTTCATGCCACCCAGGATAATAGTAATATTTACAAACTTTGTGAAGGCCTTTTCCAAGGTCAGCTGCTGGTCCAATCCATTCTGTGCCATCAATTGTTCCGGATGTTATAGAAGGAACTACATCTGGACCTGGAAGCAATACAACATTCGTACCATAACTTTTCAAAACCTCACCCCCAAGTCCAGGCATCCTAAATTTTAGTCCTTTAAAATCATTAACTGTTTTGATTTTTTTATTAAACCATCCTCCCATCTGATTTCCAGTATTACCTGCAGGAAAAAACTTTAAATTAAATCTTCTATAAACTTCATCAGCCAATTCTTGTCCTTTAGAGTTATAAAACCATGCACTCATTTCCTGATGATTTAGCCCAAACGGAATACCGGATAAAAATGAAATTGCAGGTGACTTTCCTGCCCAATAATATGGGGATCCAAAACCCATTTGACATGTTCCACTTTGCACAACATCAAAAGATTCAAAAGCTCCGACTAATTCATTTGCATGAAACAATCTGATATTTAGGCGCCCATCAGAAATTCTTGTAATCTCGGAACAAAGCGTATTAAAAGCTCTTCCTAAAATCCCTGCTTTATCAAAAGCTGAAACTGCAACCCATGATTGTTTTTTTTTTGAGCTTAAAATATTGGGAAAAGCAAAAGTTGAAACTGCTAAAGTGCCTAGGCTTATATTTTTTAAATTTTTAAAAAATTTTCTTCTTTTCATTCTAAATTTATAACAGTTTAAATTAAAAAATAAATTTTTTTTTGGTGGGCGGAACAGGGATCGAACCTGCGACCTATTGCGTGTCGAGCAATTGCTCTCCCAGCTGAGCTATCCGCCCCATTGTTAATTTATGCTATTAATATATAAACACAACTTAAAAAATAAGATTTTTTTATTACAATTTGTTCACACTTTATTTTGGCATATTAATTGCTGTTCAATATCATGTTTTCAATAATTAAAACCGGTCTAAATGCAACAACTCACGATATGAGTGTCATATCTAACAATCTTGCTAATGCTTCAACAAATGGTTTTAAAAGAAGTGAAGCGCAATTTGAAGATATGTATTTTTCTCAACATAATAATAGTACAACTATTGCTAGAGGTATGGGTGTCAAAAACATTAAACCTAGACAATCATTTACACAAGGGTCTATGCAGCAAACAAATGGAAGCTTGGATCTTGCAATAATGGGTGAAGGATTCTTTGTGCTTGGTGATCCAATTGGAACCGAGCTTAATGAAAATCAGAGATTTAAATACACTAGAGATGGTTCATTTCAACTTGATAGGCTAGGAAATATTGTAAATACCGATGGTTTGCCAGTTCTGGGCGTTGGAAATGTTCCAATAAATATACCTGTCGAATTACAAAATGAATTAGGTGATACATTAGTCATATCAGAAATCAGTGTAAAAGATGACGGAAAAATTGAAGTTACTTATGGACTAGACAGAACGCAAGAAGTAGGACAATTAATTCTAGCTGATTTTGTCAATGAACATGGTTTAAAAAATATTGGGAATGCGCGTTTTGAAGAAACTCCTGAGAGTGGCTTACCTACTTTTGAAATTGCAAAATCAGGTAGTTTTGGAAAAATCTTACCAGGTGCTCTTGAAAAATCAAATACTGATGTTACGGAGGAATTAGTAACAATGCTAAGAACACAACATGCTTTTAATGGTTGCTCTAAAATTCTACAAACAGATGTCGATACGATAAAAAGGCTGTTAGGTTAACCAAGAGGAAAGCTGAATTTATAGTCTAAAATTAAAACTTTTTGATTTTCTTTGATGTATAAATAACCATCCTTATTAATTAATAAACCCTCAGATAAAATTAATTTTATTTGCTTCTTTCTATTTAAACTAGAGTTGAAATAATAAATTAATTTAGAAAATATTTCTTTAGATACAGATAAATTTGCTTCCATTATTGCCTTGTCAGAAAAAATAAAAATTTCATTTTTCTTTTTTTTATACTCAATTAATAATTTACACCTTCCCTTTGCAATATTATCAAATGAACAATTAAAATTTAATACCTCTTCGTTTTTTGTATAATCCAAACTAATCGAATTGACATTAAGGACTATATTTTCTAAAACTTCCCAATTATTGGTTGATTTCTTCATGCAAAGAGTTTCTTAATTTTTGAACTATAGTTTTTTTTATTTGTGAAATTCTCCCTGTACTTATTTCAAGAACTTCCGCAATTTCATAAACGTTCATTTCTTCAACATAATATAACTGAACTACAAGTGCTTCTCTTTGATTAAGTTGTTTAAGTGCTTTTTTGAGAGATTGCTTCACCTGTTTATCATCTAATGATTGTTCTGGGCTATTTTCAGGAGATGCAAATAAAATTGAAAAATCGTCATACACTGAATCGAGACTTTGAATTTTATTTGCCTCAAATGCAGTTGTCCAATAATTATATTCATCATCGGTAATATTAAGACTAGTAATAATTTCTGCTTTAGTTGGTTCTCTTCCATATTTGGATTGTAATTCTAGATATTTTTTATCAAACTCTTTTTTCTTGAGTATTGTCGTTCGACATAAATTTGAATTTTTTCTTAAAAAATCAATTATTGAACCTCTTATCCTAAGATAAGCATACTGACTAAATTTTACTCCATCATGTGGTGAATATTTCTGCGCTGCATGTATCAGGCCTTCCATACCTTGTTGAATTATATCTTCAATTTCAACCACATTACTTACTTTTCCAAAAATTTGCCATGAAATTTTTTTAACTAATGATATGTGATCCTCAATTAATTGTTTTATATCCTTTTCCAACTCAGTGTTATAGTTTGAAACCATCTTTAGGCTCTTTTTTTTATTTCATTAAAAAAGCTTAAACCGCCCCAAACATTTTTTGGTGTTTTCAAAATTTCTGTAGCAATTTTTGTAAATCTCAGAGAAATATCTGATTTTGGGTCAGATAAGATAATTGGTTTTCTATTTATTATTGAATCTTTGATGTATTTAGAATATTCAATAAAACCAACATAATGTAATTTTACATCTAAAAATCTCATTGCAATTTTTTCAAATTTTTTAAATAATTCTATCGATTGTTGATAGTTTTCTGTTTGATTTACAACAATTGAGAAATTTTTAAACGATGAAGTTGCATTAATTGCTTTAATTAGAGCATAGGAATCTATGAAACTTGTTGGTTCACCAATTATGACAACAACAACTCTATTACAAGCATTTGCAAAAACTATTGAATTATCTTCGGCTCCTGCTGCGATATCAACAATCAATTTAGCGTTGTTTTTATCCGATAAATATTCTTCAATAGAGTTTAGAACTGTGTATCTCTGGTTATTTGTTAAATTTAATAGTTCGGATGTTGCAGCCCCACCTGATACCAATTCAACGCCAGTATTTGTTTTAAAAACCACATCTCCTATATTTTTTTTTCCGTTCATTACATCAAGTAATGTCAAATCCGGGTTAATACCTAAAAGCACATGAGAATTTGCCATGCCTAAATCTGTATCCAGTAGAAGAACATCATTTAACAACTTTTTGTAGGCTATTGAAAGATTAACAGCAATAGTTGTTTTACCTACACCTCCTTTACCACTAGTTATTGCAATTGAGTCTGACACTTTAAAAATTTTCTTTCATATATTTTGTTAACGAATTTTCATTTGCTGGAATTATTGAATCAATTAAAACTTTAGTCCCTGTAACCAGTCCAATTCTAGCATTATTCATTGCCAATGCTGAAAATTCTTCTGAACCAACCCAACACTCGTCAAGTTTAGTAATAGCTACCATTGGTTTTAGGCTAGAAAATTTTGAAACAATATTATTTATCATCTTTCCACTAGTTCCACTTTGAATAGCAAGTATCGAACAAAAATTAAATTCCTTAAAATTTTTCTTAATCTCATTAATTTTTTGTATGCTAAAGTTTATATCACCACAAAAATCAAAAATATTTACATTATCTGATAGATTATTTTTATTTGCAAGAAAGTTAAAGTTTTTTAATTCACTCATTGGAAACCCAAGTACTCTACTGTAGGACCTTAGAGACTCTGAATGGTTAGTAGAGTTATTAGAAACGTCAACAAAATTGATTTTGATGTTATTTCTTTTATCAGATACAAATGCCCCAATCTTAGCTGCAAGTGTTGATTTTCCGCTACCTGATTGACCAAAAATAAAAATATTATTTGTTTTTAAAATTCGTGAAAAATCAGAAGAACTTAATCTTTTTGCGAGTTCTCTATAAAAAGAAATTTTACCTTCGTCCAGATTTTTCCCTCTGTATGAATAATTCAATTTATTTATAATTTCGCTTGAAAAATTATCCTGTCTCAGACGAATTGGTGTTTCATAGGAAAGACTATCACAAAGACTTGACTCGTCGGTTAGCACCATTCCTCTAATCTCATTTTGTATTTCCTTTAAACCTCGTTGCAAATTATTTATATCCATTTTCATATTTTCTTCAGAATAAGATTTTGTATCATTTCTGCTAATAGAAGAATAACCTTTTGAGGAATCTAATTTATTTACTTGAAACTTTTCATTATCCATTTTTTTCATAAAAATATTAGAAAAATCTTGATTTCTAATTTTTTTTTTTGGAAATGCTTTTATTACTTCATCATTATCAGATGCTTCAATTTCAACTAGTCCATCAGAATTCTTTGTTGATAAAATTACAGCATTATCACCAAACTCTTCATTGACCAAAGTCATGGCAGATTTCATAGTTTTTGCTTTAAACATTTGTGTTGTCATTATTATTCTCCTTGTTTTGATTAGTAATTTTTTCTCCAATTGTGGCTATAACTTTTACCTTTTTATTTTCTGGCAATTCTGTAAATGCAAGAACAACTATATCTTCAATATGTTGCCTCAATAAAATTGAAATGTCCTTTCTTATAAGTGGTGAGGTTACAACCACAGAGGTTTTATTTTCTGCAGACATTTTTTCGTTAATATCTACTACAGATTGAATTAATTGTTTTGCTAAATTTGGATCAATTAACAACCCTTCTGAACTACTTTTTTGAGACATTGATATGAGCATCTGTTCAAGCTCTGGATTAAATGTGCTTACATTTAATGGTTCATTAACAGATGAAATTCTTTGTATTAGTAACGAAGATATAGCTGGTCTGACTGCTTCAGAGAGTTCTTCAGGGTTAAGTTTCTTTTCAGCCAAATTTGATAATGCTTCAAGAATTTTTTTAAGGTCATTAATTGGAACCCTCTCAACAAGCAAATTTCTGAGAATTATAGTCAGATGATGTAACGGTACTAATTTTGGTACTACTGATTGAACTAATTGTGGATTGGCTTTTGATAAATTATCCAATAACAGCTGAACATCATCCTGACCTATCAATTCACCAGCAAACCTAATAAGGATTTGATTCAAGTGTGTTCCAATTACTGCTTCAGGTTCAATTACCATATAATTATTTGATTCTGCTTTAGAAACCATATGTTTTTCAATCCAATAAGCTTTCATACCAAATGAAGGATCATTGACTTCGATACCTTGAATTTTAATCTTAGTATCTTCATTAGGCATGGCTAATTTTCTGTCAGGAAAAATTTTATCTTGAGCTACAACAGTATGACCAATTTTAATTTCATAAGTATTTGATTCTAACGCTAAATCATCTTTAACTCTTACAGGAGGAATTATAAAACCAAGGTCTTTGGATACTTGCTTTCTTATACCAGTAATTTTACTAATTAAAGGTCCTGAAGTTTTTTTGTCATCACTGTCAACTAGTGATATAAGCCCGTATCCCAGATCAAGTGAAACTGCAGCATTATCAGAGACATCATCTATATCAATTTTTTCTGGTGACTCTATTTTATCTTCTTTTTCTTTGATGTCATTTTCTATGACTAACTCTTTTTGGTTTTTATTGATATACCAGGCGATTGTACCAGACAGCAACGCTGCTAAAAGAAAAAGTTTATTTGGCATCCCAGGGACTAAACCAAAAAGAAGGAGTACTGCAGTCACTGGAATCCATGCCTTTGTCAGCCCCATTTGCGATGAAATTTGACCAGCTAAATCTTTATCATCAGAAGAAATTCTTGTCACAATTGTTGCAGTTGCCATAGCAAGTAAAAGTGAAGGAATTTGGGCCACTAATCCATCACCAACTGTAAGCAAAATATATTTTTCTGCAGCTTCCTCTAATTTTAAATCATGCAATGTTGTTCCAATAACTAACCCTCCTATAATGTTAATAACTAATATAAGAATTCCAGCAACAGCATCACCTTTAACAAATTTTGCTGCACCGTCCATTGAACCATGGAATTCACCTTCTTTAGCTATTTCTTTTCTTTTTGCTTTTGCCTCATCGCTTGAGATAACACCAGCGTTCAAATCAGCATCAATTGCCATTTGCTTCCCTGGCATTGCGTCTAGGGTGAACCTTGCCGAAACTTCTGAAACTCTCCCTGCACCTTTTGTAATAACAATCAAATTAATTATAACTAAAATCGTGAACACAAAAAGACCTACTACATAACTTCCCGACATTACAAATGCACCAAAAGCTTCAATTATATTACCTGCTGCGTCTGTTCCTGTATGCCCATCCTTAAGAATTATCCTAGTGGAAGCAATGTTTAAACCTAATCTTAAAACTGTAGCAAAAAGAAGAACTGTTGGAAAACTAGAAAAGTCAAGAGGACGAAAGGTTTGAATAGCAACCATTAGTACTAACAAAGAAACCAATAAATTTGACGTAAATAGAATATCCAATAAAATCGGGTTTAGAGGAATAACCATCATAGCTATCAAAACCATTATTCCAATTGGAATACTGAATGTTTTTACATAAAAACCAAGATTTCCTTTTTTAAAGTCGTCAATTGCCAAATCCATGACATTTCCTTTCGTCAGAATATTGACTAAAAACAATGTAGCTTGTCATTTTTTGTCCTCTAACACCTGTTTTTGGTACAATATTCATTTTAAAATTCATTCTTTCCATTGATTATGCAACAGGTGTGCCACAAAAATTAACAATGTATTTTCACAAGAAAAAACTGGCATATTAAATGCATAAAACTGTTTATGACTAAATTTAAATTTTATAAGGATTAATAATGAAGAATTTTTTTATATTACTTTTTGTACTAGTATTGCAATCGTGTTCTACTGCAGTATTAGAGAATCTTGGACTTCAAAGATCTTTTCAAGATGAAATGATAACTCAAGGTGAAGTAGCAAATGAATATAACACACCGACTGTTCAGTTAAATAAGACAAAAGAGATTTTAGATGCCTCTACAATCACTTTTCCAACACTAACTGCAACTGGTTATGCTGTAGTCTCAAGTCAGCCTGGACAGAGTATTGAACAAAAAAGGCTAATGGCAATCAGAGCTGCACGAATGGCTGCAATTAGAGAATTAGCAGAACAAATTCATGGCTTAAAAGTTGACAGTAATACAACTGTAATAGATTTAATGGTCCAAAATGACACGTTTAGAGGTATTGTTACAGGAGTAATAAGAGGTGCTAGAACAGTAAGAATTAATCCTACAGGAGCAGATACTTACGAAACAGTTTTAGAGATCGATCAAGACATGGTTGCTTATTTGTTTAGGCAAGCACAATCTTTATAATTATTGAGGATAAAATTTTGAAGAAGCTTTTTTATAATAGCATAGATCAGTTTATTATGAGAATAATATTGTTTACGCTTGTATTAAATTTATTATTTTTATTTTCCGCTGTTCTTCTAGCCAAAGAACATAATCTAAAAATGGTTATATCTCAAGGTAGAGCTGTTATACAAAGTAATGATTTACAGTTAGCCAAAAAAAGAGCCTTGGATGAAGCTCTCTATTTAGCAAGTCTTCAAGGCGGAGCAAAAATTGACGGATATTCAAGTATTGATGAAAAAACAAGCTTGAAAGAAAATCTTTTAGTTAGACCGTCTTCTCAGATAGTTGATTTTAAAGTATTGGATGAATCAAATGATGAAACACATTTTACTATTAAAATACAAGCTGCGGTTTTCCATGGTCCTGATGATATTGATTGTGATATAAAAAAAAAAATAAATTTATCTTATCTTAAACCAAAATTTATTGTTTCTAGTAAACTACCAGCATGGACTAATGGTTTGCCCTCAGTAATTTCACAATCAATTTTTTTAAACCTTCAAAGTTTAAATAAAATTAATTTAATAAATAAAAATTCCTTTTACGTTGACACAAATAAAGTGAACAAAATTAGTCATGAATTAGATTATGAGTCATTGACTGAAAATAGTATTAGAATAAAAAATGGCGAATACAGTGTTATATCAGAAATAAAATTAGATTTTGCAAAATCACGTTTACACAGATTTAGTAATGAAATCTTGTTTTATATAAAATTGAATCTGTATAAAGGACCTAATTATAATTTTGTAGATTCATTTAGTTATAATTTTTCCTTAGATTTGGGAAATGAAACTGGATATCCACACATTGATGGTTTCTACAAAGCGTCAAAAGAAAAAATAATTGACCTTACAAAATTAAGTTTATCAAAATTTCATTACAGATTACTAGATAAATTAAGTTGTATGCCCTTAGAAAGTGAAGTTGTATTAAGAAATAATCAAATTCTGGTTGATCTTGGAACAAATCAAGGACTTTCCAATGGAAAAGTAGGATTAGTATCAACAACAAAAAATATGGATTATTCCACTACTGATTGGTCTGTGCTTACTGTAATTTCTGCAAATAGAGATTATTCTATACTTGAACCACTTAACCCAAAAATAAAAGGTGGTGAGTTAGAAGGAAAAATAATAAGATTTATGAATTAAGGTAAAACTATGAAAAAAAAATTAATTTATATTTTCACATTTCTAATTTTGAACTTTAATATTATAAAAGCAAATGAACCTTTTGTAGTATTAGAGTATAACAAATCGATCGATTCTGATAGTAAACAATTAGATCGTGATAATCCATTTCTAAGAAACTCAAGTTATAACACGATGCATAAGGTTGAGGCTGGAGATTCTTTAAGTGGTATAATCAATAAATATTATGCTAACACAGGTTTAAATAAAAAAATCATTGAGGTTTCAATTATAGAAATCAATAGTAAAGCTTTTGTGAAAAAAAATCCACATTATCTCTTTGCCGGAAAAAATATTAAAATTCCTTCAATTAATGAGATTATGCAACTAGTAAAAAACAAACCTAGTAATGAAAACCTCTCTTCAGATCGAGCAGGTCATATTTATTTTTTTGGTGGAAATTAAACAATGAAAACAAAATTTAAATTACACCTAGTATTGATCTCAATTCTAATTTGTCATCCTCTTTTTTCTAAAGAAATTTCCGGGGAGTTTATCAAAGATTCAGCTAAAAATTGGCTTAATAATAATGGTGTTGAAGAAAATATTTCTCTTTTGTCCGAAATAAAATATCCTAAGTGTAATAAGCTCGTTTTTTCAACTGTATCACTTAATTATTCATTAATTAAAGTTTTTTGCGAGAAACCAAATAAATGGAGTATCATTCTACGTAATAAAATTTTAAAGCCAAAAAGAATTAAAAAATCTCAAAAATTAAATGATCGTTATAAAAATGAAGTTATTGTATTAAAAAATGATTTGGATATAGGATCTGTGGTTAGCCCTGATGATATTAAAGAAATTTCAGTAAATACTTCGATAAATAGAGGTATTGCTCTAAGTAAAAACGACGTTATAGGTAAAAGAATTAAAAACAAAATATTAGCAAATAAACCAATTTATTTAAAAAATCTTGAAAAAAATTGGATGATTGAAAAAAATTCAAAGGTTATATTTGAAAATAGTTCGGAGTTTATTAAAATTAAAGTTGATGGAATAGCCCTAGAAAATGGGGATTTAAATGATAAAATCAAAGTTAAAAATATTTCAAGTGGAGAAATTTTAACTGGTTTTGTAAATAATAATAAAAAAGTAATATTTAGGCCTAAACAATTTTAATTGTCAGTCGTTTAAATATATGAATAATAGGTATAATTATGATCGATCAAATAAAAAATAAAGTACTTAATAACGCTAAAAGTACCTCCGTTGACACTCAAACTAATAAAAAAGTTAGTAAAACTAATACTGTTTTGCAACAAACGTCAACAGACCCAAAAACTTCTAATGCAGAAAAAAATATTTCTAAATTCGTAAGTAAAGAAACTATTAAAGATATGTCAAAAGAACCTCCTGTAGATAAAATTAATGTAAGTAGAATTAAAAACGCAATCGCTAGTGGTTCCTATCCTGTTGATTTAGAGAAAATTTCTGACGCATTATTTACTGCATACAAGGAAATGAAAAACTAAATATTTTGTGTTATACTTTAAAGTATGCATGAAAATTTAGATAAATTTATCACTATTTTAAAAAAAGTAGTTTCTGGAAACGGTGATCTCAATACTATTGAATCAGAACTTTTAAACATTTCTAATAATTTAAAAACCAATCTATCGGCGCTAAATAAAGATGATTTAGATCTGAAAAAGAAAATAAATATAATTGAAAAATTGATTTTAGAAATTGAAAAAAAATTTAAAAAAAGTTCGAATTTATTAGAAGAATTTAAAAAATTTATTGAACAAAAAAAATAAAAGTCTTTAAAGAATTAAGAATTGTTAATATTCTAATTTTATGAATTTTTTTTCTAACTTATTTACTAATCCTGCTGAAGGTTTCTTAAAGATCTCTTTAATAATTATTTTTATAAATATTTTTTTGCTACTTATTGCTTACTATTACGATCATATATACAAAAAGAAATTATTAAAGAAAATGGATGCTTATGAACTTTCTCTCAAAGACTTAGTAGAAGAATTTAGAAGCTTCGAACTATTACTTGTTGAACAAAAAAAGGTGCTTGACGATTATAAGTATAATTTTCAAAGAACTGAGCAAGAGATATCGAGATTAGCGGATTCACATTCAAGTGATGAAAATATTACAACTGCTATTAATCTTGCAAAAGAAGGTCTTAATGCAGACGAAATCTCTGCAAAGACTGGATTACCATTAGAAGAAATCGAACCAATTATCAAATATCATGGTAGACAAAGCTAAATTTACATTTTGAATGAATTTTTTATACAATTAATACTGAAAACCTTATTTTTATGAATGCCTTTTATAGTATCAGTACCTCTTGCAATCTCAAGCTTAAGATTTTCACCTTGGATTTTAAATGTCTCGTTTATTTCAGTTCTGTCAATTAAATCAAGAGTAAACTCTTTATTATTTATTAAAATCTGGCCCCTAGAATTGTTTTGTTTTTTTGTAATCCAAATCTTCTCAATACCATAGTCATTTTTCTTACATTCAAATTTGTCATAACTAAATCGTTGGAATGTATCTTTGCAACCAATCAAAAGAATAAGAAAAAAAAAATAATAAAATTTATTTTTCTTCAGAGTCAGTCTGAGTAGCTTTTTCTTCATGTTGTTTTAATAAATCTTTTTTTCCTTTTGTATCTTGAAAAGCTTCAGGACTCTCCATCACTCCAGCTTTGGTTTCATCTTTTTGTTTGGTATCCTTACTTTGTTCAGATTTAACATCATTATTTACTTCTGCACCCTCAGTGCTCTGATTTGGCAAAGAAGAGTTTTCTTTTTCAACATTATCCTGATTTGCTGAAATAGATTCATTCTCTTTTTTTTCTAATTCGTCTTTTTTTGTGTCTTCAGTTCCTTTTATTTCAACTTCTTTTTCTTCTGATTTTTCAACTTTATCTGTCTTTTTTTCATTCTCCTCTTCTTTTTTACTATTAGATTTTATTTCTTTTTGTTTTTGTTCCGGTTCTTTTTTTTCATCTTTTTTTACATCTTCATTATTAGTTTCGGAATTTCTAACTTCTTCAGCTTTCTTGCTTTTAATAAGTTTTTCACCATCCGATTTTTTAACATCTAATATTACATCTTTATCAATTGATTTTCCGTCAATATCACACGCCTCAAGAAGTTTAACTCTCATCCATTCTTCTTTTTGTTTTGATTCTTTATTTTTATCTGGTTCTTCAACTTTATCAATGTTTTCCGGATTTACTTTAGGTGTTGCACGCATTCGAGGTTTGTTTTCGTATAACATTTCAATTTTTTGTCTAATAATTTTTAAACGTGCAGCTAATACTCCAAGTCGTGTATTTTCATCCATTTGATCATTTAAGAGCTTTTTTATTATTTCATTAACCTCATCAAGTGGCTTATTACCAATTTTAGAAATAATTTTATCCCTAATTTTTATTATTTCAGGATCAAGCTCATCATTTAATTCGTCTAACTTTACTACCATTTTATTCAACCTTTCATTTGGCATTTAATTTGCAAATTCCAAACCAAAATAGGTTTTTTTTATGATTAATACATTTAAACAACAATTAGAAGTTTTTAGCAAGGCTATTGGCATAAGAAATAGAAGAAATGAAATACTTGCTTCTAATATTGCTAATGCAGCAACACCTAATTACAAAGCAAGAGATGTAGATTTTGAAGTTGAACTTGCAAGATCACTCAGTGTTGGACCTATAAAAACAAGTAATGATGCTCACTTTGCAGTAGCATCCAAAAATTTACCTGGAAAAGTCCAATATAGAAAACCTCTTCAACCATCTATGGATGGAAATACAGTTGAACTTGCAGTTGAACAAATGGAATTTGCTGAAAACTCAGTTAGATATCAGACGACACTTAATTTTATAAATGGGAAATTATCAGGATTAATGAGCGCAATTAGAGGTGAATAATGGAAATTAAAAATATTTATCATATAGCAAAAAGAGCCATGGGTGCTCAACTAGTAAGAATGAATGCAATAGCAAGTAATCTAGCTAATGCTGACAATATTGCTAGTACCCCAGAGGATGCATACAAACCAATAAAGCCTGTTTTTGAAACAAAATATTTCGACATAATAAAAAAAAGAGGTATTTCAACCGTTGATGCGGTTACTGTTGAACAAATGAAAGATGAACCAATTAAAGAATATAAACCTGGGCATCCTTTAGCAGACGAGGAAGGCTTTATCTATAGAGCGCCTGTTGACAGCCAAGAAGAGTATGTAGAAATGCTTGAAGCATCAAGGCAATACCAAAATAATATTGAAGTAATTACAACCATTAAGGGACTAATGTTAAAAACAGCAAATTTAGGAAAATAATTTGGAGTAAAATATGGCAGACGTAACAAAAACATCAGATCAATCTTTAAATTCAATTTTAAATAAACTTGGAATAAACTCAAACGAAGAAGCCAAGAACAAAAAAAAAGATTCGCTTGGTCAGGCAGACTTTTTAAAGCTTATGACCACACAACTTCAAAATCAAGATCCTTTTTCTCCTATGGACAATGGAGACTTTATTGCACAAATGGCCCAGTTTTCTACTGTTACAGGTATAACAGAAATAAACAATAATTTATCTAACATTGGTTCAAAATTAGAACCAAATAGAGTAGCTACTGCTGCGCAGTTTTTAGGTCATTCAGTTTTAGTTCCTGGCAAAAGAGTTAGTCCTGATGATAATGGTGAAATTCATGGTGTGGTCGATTTACCTGCTAGTTCAACTGATGTTGGGTTAACTTTCACTAACTCAAGTGGTGAGGTGGTAAAAACAATAGAATTAGGGGCACAAAATAAGGGTCTCATTGGATTTAGTTGGACTGATATTCCAGATTCTATAAAAAAATTAAATGAAAAGCTTTCAATACAAGCATTTGCAGGGAATAAAAATGCTTCAGATGGTGTTTCCACAGCAGTTTATAATAAAGTAATAGCTGCATCAGCACCGAAAGAAAGTGAAGACGTAATTTTAGAATTAAAAGATTTTGGAGAAGTATCAGCTTCCAAAGCAATTAAACTTAAATCAAAAGACTAATAATTAAAATAAATAGGAGTAAACAATGTCATTCTACACAGCTTTAACAGGACTTAATGGATCACAGTCAGATATATCAGCTACATCAAATAATATTGCTAACGTTAACACGACTGGTTTTAAAAGATCTAGGGCAGAATTTGGTGATATTTTTGCAACCTCACCTCTTCAGAATGCATCATCTTCAATCGGTTCAGGAACAATTTTAAAAGGTGTAAAACAACAGTTTACTCAAGGAAATATTAGTTCGTCATTAAACGCTCTTGATCTAGCAATTTCTGGACAGGGATTTTTTGCTCTGCAACCATCTTTAACATCAACACAAACCGTGTACACTAGAAACGGATCTTTTAATGTTAATAATGACAGATACGTTGTCGATTCATCTGGACAGTTTGTTTTGGCCTACCCTGTTAACGCCGACGGATCAGTCACAGCTAAAGACTTAGTTAGTGCAAATCCACTTCAACTACCAATTACTTCTGGAACGCCTCAAGCTACATCAAATATCGAGTTAGGTGTTAACGTTCCTGCAACAGCACCAGTGATTACAGAAAAAGCTGAGTTTTCAACGGGGTACACTTTTAGTCCAACTAATCCAGAATCATTCAATAATTCAACGTCAATCACAATCTTTGATGATTTGGGTAACCCAACAATTGCAACAATTTATTTTATTCGTACTCAAGCAGCATCAGCAGCTGATCCTACCAATAAATTTGAAACCAGATTAGTTATAAATAATACAGTAATTGAACCGGATTTAGTTAAAGCTGTTGATGATACGAAACAACCAATTTTTATTGATAGATTTGGTCAACAAACCACAAATGTTCCTGATGATAACTACTTCCTCGAAGGAAAAGGTTCACCACTTTATAAAGCTGATAGTTTGAGAACACTTGTTGATTCTACTCCTGCCAAAGTTACTGGTGAAACAAGTGCTTTTGATTTTGGTGAAGAGGGAGATAAGACAGTAAACATTGTTACAGATCCAGTTCAATTTAACTCAACCAGAGAAAGTGGAGATACAACTTCTAATACTTATTGGGGAAAAAATTTTTTAACAATTAATGTGGATAATGCTGATCAGCCGATTAATATCGATATCAGACCTGGCTCATACAATGCTGCTGCACTTGCAGCAGAAGTTCAAAGAGCCATTAATACTGCTTATGGAGATGATAAAAAGATTCAAGTAGTTCAAAACGTTGATGATACAATTACAATTGATCTACTTAAGCTTAATGCTGATGGTACATCGACCGGTTTAACAACACCAATTTCAGTTGATTTACTCTCATCCTCTTATGTATCTTCAATTGAAAATTTAACTTTGACTGGTGCTTCACCAGACTTTACCAAAGAGCAATTTTTGGCTCATACACAGGCAAGGCTTAATGCAACACTTAATGACTATGCAGTTGATGCAACTAACGATACTGTTGATAACGCAACAGCACTTGGTGTAAGTAACAAATTATTCGCTAGAGGTGTTGGTCAAACTATGACAGGTATTCTGGAATTTAACCAGGCATTTTCTGTTAGTAGAAAATCCTCTGCTAATAACTTAACGTCTGTTACTGATAACAATAGATTTATGACACATTCTTATTTTGGGAGTGCACCGCAGCTTAATGTTTATGATAATAAGAATGCACTATCAGCAAATGCTAGCTCAAACCTAATTGAATACGATCAGTCAGAAAATACTGTAAAATTTTATTTTGGTAATTCAGGTGATCCAGGGTTAACCGTAAATGAAAAAATAAGAATGATTGGTAAATTTGCAACAGCTGATGCAACAAATAGTAATTTTGTTAACGGTAGAGAATTTACAATTATTTCAACTGGAACTACTGGTGGTCATTATTATGTTGAGTGTAGTACTTCAGGAATGAATTTTCCAGATGCAGACTTTAACTTGAGTTCAACCAATAATTCAGCAAATGCATACAGTGACGAATCTGACGATCTAGAGGCATTTTTTGAAGGGTCGTCTAATGTATTTAAAGGAGCCACAGATAATTTTAGTAGTAGCAAGGTTGTTATAAGAGAGATTGGTTCTGAAAATAAACATTCTTACACAAATAAACAAATGACAAATGCAAGTGTCACTAATGGTGCTACCAATATCATTACAATTGACGGTGAAGAGTTTGCTTTGACTGATAGTGCAGGAAGCGCAGTAGACTCAGCCGCAAAACTTGGTCTTGGAACATCATCTAATGAAGATGCAACATTTACCGTTGCAACTCACTGGGTCGATGAGAAGGATCCTCCAATTGAAGTAACATATGATGAATTAAATCAAAGACTTCAATTTGAGGTTGATAGAAACGTACTAGGAACTGGAACTGATAGTAACTTTAATAGTTTTAAACTTTCAGGTGCAGCGACGGCGAGTTCAACCAATAATCTTGGAATTCCTGCACTAGCAAGTGCAACTGAAACACTTATTAAAGGTGGAGAAAAATTTTCAGGCGGTACATTTGTTGCCGATGGAGCTGAAATTCAATTAAACGATAAAAGATTTGGGATCAAGGTAGAATATAATAGTGAACTTCAGGCATTTGATTTCAAGAGTGGGACTACTGGAGAAGCTATCGCTGCAAACGGTGCAATTGGAGTTACAACAGCGCAATCCGCTTCAAGTATTGTGGTTGGCAGATATTCCTTATCAACAACTAATGGATCACCTGTTGATACTACAGATTTTTTTGCAGGAGATAACCATTTACTTGGAATAGGAGCTAATAAAACTACTACCACTACGGATGCAGCAGGACTTGCTGCTAAACCTGCAGTAGCAACTGGGGCTGCAGCAACTGAGGCCTTAACAGAAGTCTTTAAGCTTACAGCTAATAATAATGAAAATATTTTTAACGTTTCAGTAAACGGTGTAAGTGGTATTTTAGAAATTCCTCCTGGTTTTTATGTTGGATCAACTCTTGCTGACGCATTACAAGAGAGAATAAATCAAGTTGAGGACTCAACTGGTACAACAGCAGGTGGTATTACTGTTTCTTATAATTCCACAACAAATAATTTTACATTTACTAATGGTGTTACTGGAAGAGATTCAACATTAAAAGTTAAAGGCGCAGCCAGATTTGGTCTAAATGACGTAGATCTAGGTGTTGGGTCGGTTCCTCAAATTTATAATCTACAACAGGCCACAACTGAAGCAGGTGTCGCATTATTTGTAGATGCTGCTGGTAACAAGGTTGAAACACCTCCAACTAACTTAGTAAGCGGTTATTTTCCACTTTACATTGATGAAGGCGAATTAACTTTTGATAAATCGGGTAGAATTATAAGTCCTAAACAAGGTGTACATTATGAGAAACAGGAAGCTGGTTTTAGTATTGATCTAGATATTGATTATACACAATCTACGCAGCTTGCTCAACCGTTCTCAGTAACTAACGTAACACAGGACGGTTTTACATCTGGTAGATTAGATGGTCTAGAAATTGATGCTTCCGGAACAGTTAGAGCAAACTATACAAATGGACAAAATAATCCATTAGGTAAAATTGTATTAGCAAACTTTAACAACCAAAATGGTCTAAAACAAATTGGTAACGCGACTTACGTTGAAACAGCAGTTTCTGGTACAGCAACAGTTGGTGAAGCAGGATCTGAGGGTTTTGGAACAATACTTTCTGGTTCACTGGAAAGATCTAATGTTGATATTACCGAAGAATTGGTAAACTTGATTACAGCTCAAAGAAACTTCCAGGCTAATGCTAAATCCATTGAAACAACGGCTGCAACAACACAGCAAATTGTAAACATCAGAATGTAATTGGTGGTATTAAACTATGGATAGAATGGCTCAAACTGCTCTAAACAGTCTAAAAATGATTATGGAAAACCAGACTGCAACAAGTCATAATTTAGCAAATATAAATACACCTGGTTATAAACAAGATGTAGCTATTGATTTTAGTAGTGTTTTTTTAAGCAGGAATGAAGGTATTGAACCAAGAATAGTTTCTTCGAGAAACACTGGTGGATTTTCTCTAGAGCAAGGTCAAATGGAGAACACGCAAAATCCACTTGATTTAGCTTTTAAGGATGAAGGATATTTTGTTATTCAACCAAAAAATGGGGGAATAGCTCTATCTCGAAGAGGAGATTTACAAACAAACGAGAACGGAGAACTTCTTGATGGTGCGGGCAATAAAATTCTTGATAATGGCTTAGCTCCAATAATTATTCCCGCTTACAGAAGTATTACATTCTCACCTCAAGGTGAGATTAGGGTAAAAGCCCTTGGAGATGCTCCAGAGGCTCCTCCACAAAATATTGGCTTAATAGCAACCTATAAACCAGACGAAGGTGTTAGACTTAAAAAATCTTTAGATGGGCACATAAGAATAGAAGAAATTGATGCTGATGGTAATTCAATTGAAGGAGAAATAGCACCAAATCAACAATCTGAATTATTAACAGGTTTTTTAGAAAAGAGTAATGTAAATGCCGTTGAAGAAATGGTGAATACACTTGATCAACAAAGAAAATTTGAAATGCATATAAAAATGATCCAACTTGCTGAGGAGTTAGATGAAGCTGGGGCAAGTTTGATGAGATCACCAGGTATGTAACTTTAATATTTTATTCTATTTTTATTTAATTAATTGTATATATAGACTGCATGGGTTTAATAATTTGTGTAGCTTCAGCATTTTGCTGGTCTTGTTTTGATTTAGCAAGAAAACTTAGCCTAAAAAAAATTTCTCCAGAATCTATCTTAATAATTTTTAGTCTATTTCAGATTTTAATATTTTCATTCTGGCTTTTCTTCTTTGATTTTTCATTTCAACTAAAAGATTATTTTTTTGTCGGAATTTTATTAATTTTAATAAATGTGATTTCAGCATTATTTTTTTTAAATTCTCTTAAAATTTCTGAACTTAGCATGACAATTCCCCTACTTTCTTTTACACCATTATTTAGTGCAATTTTTTCATACTTTCTAATTGATGAAAAATTAAAAATTTTTCAATATTTAGGAGTTTTCTTTATAATTTTTGGAACTATGATTTTATATTCAAAATCATTAAAAATATCAGAAATATTCAGAAGTATCACTGTTCTGGGTAATAATACTGCAGCAAAATATATGTTATCTGTTTCTGTAATGTGGAGCATCACACCAATCTTAGATAAAATTTGCTTACAATCCGCATCAATTAATATTCATGGACTTATACAGGCTTTTGGAATGCTCATTTTTTTAATTTTTATGCATAAAAAAAAAATAAAAAAGGAAATCTTTGTATTTAGAAAAGAATATAAATTAATTTTGATTACCATGTTGATTGGAGTTGGCGCAACTATCTTACAGTTTTTAGCAATTTTAACGTCTTTTGTCTCAATTATGGAATCAGTTAAAAGAACAATGGGGCAATTTGGGTCATTATATTTTGGAAGATTTTTTTTTAATGAAACAATTAATTCTCAAAAAGTTCTCGGAATTGTTCTTCTTTCTTTTGGTATCTTTTTTATATTAAATTACTAAAATAATAGATTTTATTAAAAAAATACCCTAATTTATTTTAAAGAGTATTTTAATGTTAAGAATTAATGATATAGCCCCCGATTTTGAGGCGCATACAACTCATGGGAAAATCTCATTTCATGAGTGGTTATCAGATAGTTGGGGCATTTTATTCTCTCATCCCAAAGATTTCACACCTGTTTGCACAACAGAGCTAGGTTATATGGCAAAAATAGAAGGAGAATTTAAAAGCAGAAATTGTAAAATTATTGGCCTAAGTGTTGACGGATTAGATGATCATGAGAATTGGAAAAAGGATATTGAAGAAACCCAGGGGGCTAAGGTAAATTACCCCATGATTTCAGACGAAAACTTAGAAATTGCAAAACTTTATAACATGCTTCCCTCAGAAGAAGTAAATGATGGTAAAAGAACTGCAATGACGAATGCCACAGTAAGATCAATTTTTTTAATTGATCCAGAAAAAAAAATCAGAATGATGCTTACTTATCCAATGACTACTGGAAGAAATTTTGATGAAATAATAAGAGTAATCGACTCTATACAGCTAACAAGCAAAAAGAAAGTAGCAACACCTGCAAACTGGAAAAAAAATGAAGAGGTTATTATTGTTCCTGCCGTTTCAGACGAAGAAGCAAAAGAACTTTTTGGTGAATTTAAAAAAATTAAACCCTACCTCAGATATACAAAAGTTTAAACTAATGACTAGAACATTTTTTTGAACAATACTTAACGTTTTCCCAATCACGTTCCCATTTCTTTCTCCAGTAAAATTTTTTTTTACAAACATAACAAAACTTAAATGGTAAATATTCTTTTTTCATTTTCTATTTAGTAGATGCCGATTTTTAAAAAATAAAACTAAAGCTACGATCTCATAAATTATGTAAAAAATTAAAAATAAAGGTTTTATTTTAAAAATCTTATACAGAAAATTAAGCCTAGGAATATTTTTCCAGATTATCAAAAATGCTTCTGCTCCAGAAATGACTCTATTGTTTTCAATTACATGAATTCTTCTCAGTAGTTCTTTATAGGATTTAGAAGTTAGTTCTTTTGCCGTTTGGTTATTATTAATATCTATCCAGTTGAAAGTGTCCTTACAGATATTTTTATAATGATTGATTTCTTGTCTGCAAACGTAACAGGAATTATTGAAAAAAACTTTAATTTTCATAAGTATTTGCCTCAATAAATTTTTCTGCTTCAACAAATATTCTTTGTTTTCTCTCTGGATTAATTTTCTTTAGTACTCTTACCATCATTGACAACCTTGGATTTTTTAGAAAAAATTTTTCATTTTTTTCTATAAATCTCCAATACAATCCATCCATTACATCGCACCAATCACCTTTTTTGAAATCCATCATTTTTAAAAAATATGATGAACCGCAGATATAAGGTTTAGTTGCAAAGATACCTCCATCACTAAATAAACCCATACCATATACATTGGGTACCATAACCCACTCTGATGAGTCTATAAACATTTCCATAAACCATCTGTATACTTGTTTGGGATAAATTTCACATAAATTCATGATATTAGATAGGATCATTAATCTTTCAATATGATGAGTCCACCCAAACTTTGATACATTATTAATTGATTTATCAAGAGGTTCTAGTCCCGTCTTTCCCGAATACCATGAGTCCTTCATTCTACGTTTGTGACCAAAAAAATTACTTTCTTCCATGGATTCACTAAAATTCTGATAAACTCCTCTCATAAATTCTCTCCACCCTATTAGTTGTCTTATATAACCTTCTAGTGAATTAAGTTTAATATTCTCAACTGATTTCATAAGAGTTTGTATAATTTCTGTTGGTGTGATTAATCCAAGATTAATCAATGGGCTTAGTGCAGAATGAAATAATATGTTATCACGCTGATCTACTGCATCTTCATAATCACCAAAAAAATTAATTTTTTTTTCTATGAAATTTTTTAGACATTTTTCTGCATCTTTACGTGTAGTACCTATCCAAAAGTCATCTAAATTTCCAGGATGATTCTTAAATTTAATATTAATTATTTTTTTTAAGTCATGAGTATGACTACTATTTTGAAATATAAGTTGATCGGGTAATTTAATATCTTTTGGAATTTTTTTTCTATTTTCCAGATCAAAACTCCATTTTCCACCAGTCGGGTTTCCTGACTGATCAACTAAAATATTATTTTTTAGTCTTTGTTTTTTGTAAAAATTTGCCATAAAAGGCTTTTTGGAAGCTGACAAGTAATTTCCAAACTCTTTTCTTGAATTTATAAACATAGGAGTTTCAATAAATCTAAATTTAATTTTAATTTTTTTAAATAGATTTATTAATCTTGATTCGAACGATTTATCTTCGATTTCAAACATAGAAATTTCTTGGATTTTAAGTTTTTCTAAAATTTTAATAATTTTCTCTTCATAACTCTTTTCGAATTCTGGATCTTCAATTTTTATATATTCAACTTTAAAATTTTTAGCCTCTAGCTCATCAGAAAATGATCTCATTGCTGATAGAAATAAAAGAATTTTGTGTTTGTGATGTTTTTCATATGTACATAAACCATAATCCTCAGCTAGAAAAAGTGTATGCTCTTTATATTTTTCAAAGAATTTAGGGTTAAAAAGTTGGTTTCCTAATATAATAAATAATTTGTTCATTGATAAATTGGTCTATAATGATTTAAAAGCTTCTAATGCTTTTTGTCTTGAATCTTTAACATCTACAATAGGATAAGGATAGTTTTTTCCTAAAAATACAGATGCTTGTTCCCTCATATCGGTAGGTGCATCCCATGGGTTAAAAAGAAATTTTGAGGGAAGTTTACTTAACACTGGTAAAAAATGTCTAGTATACCCTCCTTCTGGGTCAAACTTCTGTCCCTGAGTAATTGGATTAAATATTCTAAAATATGGTGCAGCATCTGCTCCAGAGCCACCAACCCACTGCCATCCAGCACTGTTGTTTGCCATGTCTGCATCAAAAAGATTATCCCAAAACCACTCTTCTCCACGCCTCCAGTCAACAAGTAAGTTTTTCACTAAAAAAGAACCTACTATCATTCTTACTCTGTTGTGCATGTAACCAGTGGTTCTTAACTCTTTCATTCCCGCATCAACTATTGGATACCCAGTTTCACCTTTTTGCCACTTTTTTATTAGACTCTCGCTGTTAATCCAAGGGAAATTATCAAATTTTTTTTGAAAATTATTTATATTTATTTGTGGAAAATGATATAGGAGATTATAAGAAAATTCTCTCCAACCTAATTCACTTAAAAAATGTAAAATGTCTACATTTTGTTTCTTTGTCTTTAGCAAATCTTGGCATTTATACCATAATTCATTTACAGAAATCTGGCCCCAATTAATATATGGAGATAGGCCAGATACTGAATTCATTGAAGGAAAGTTTCTTCCATTCTTATATTTGAATATTTTACTGTTAAAAAATATATTTTTTTTCTCATTTGCCCCAGACCCCGATATATTCCATTTCCTTGGAATAATTTTCGCCCAACTTTGAGAAGGAACTAGTTTTAAATCATCAATTGCTGATTTTTTGTTTTCAAAATCAAGTAGATTTAATGTTTTAGGTTTCTTGGTTGGTTGTCTTGGTGGAGCGGAATCAAGACACCCTCTTTTAAAGAATGGTGAATAAACTTTGTAAGGTGTAGAATCCTTTTTTAAAATGTTCCAAGGTTCCCATAGAAGAGAACCATTAAAACTTCGAACCTGAATATTTTGTGTTTCCAAAAACTTTTTAAGCGATTTATCTCTTTTAATTCTCCATGGCTCATAGCATCTATTCCAGGATATAGCTTTAATCTGATATTTTTTAAGTAGATCTACATAAATGTTTTCTGCTTTACCTGAAAGTACCATAAGCTTATTTCCAAGTTGTTTGTTTAGATCATGAAGAGAATGGTATAACCAGACTTTAGTAGCACCTCCTAAGGGTTTTTCTGTACTTTCTTCGTCATCCCATATAAAAATATTGATTATTGGTATTGACAATTTAGATAAATAGTCAAGTGATGGGTTATCATGTAAACGTAAATCTTTTCTAAACCAATTAATTGCGACTTTTTGCATAAATTTAAATATTTTAATGAATAATAATAGATATTAAGTAATGTAGTTTAATGTTTTTAGAAAGGCTTTTTTTTGAATTTATTTTTATTTGTTCACTAATTTTCTTGGTTTTATTCTACCTCAGATTATTCATGGATGTAGTAAAATTAAGAAGAGCTAATAAAATATCGCTTGGTCATGGTAAAAACTCTAAACTTGAGAGAGCTGTGAGAGCACATGCTAATTTCATTGAATACGTACCATTAAGTATAATGCTGTCATTGGTTTTATACTTTCATAATCTTTTGTTTTTTTCTTGCTTATCAATTTTGCTTTTGATTTTTGGGAGAGTTTGTCACAAAAAGGGAATAACAAATTACAAAGAAAAAAATGAAAACTTTAAATTTAGAAGACTAGGTATGAGATTAACAATTTATTCATTTTATTCCTCAATAATTGGATTGATTTTGTATCTTGGACAAACTTTATATTTTTTTATTAAAAATCACTTATAAAATTAATTATGATTACTAACAAAATGGCGGAGAGGATGGGATTCGAACCCACGATAGATGTTACCACCTATAACGGTTTAGCAAACCGTCGCCTTCAGCCACTCGGCCACCTCTCCATATTTATCGTTTAAGTTTTTCTATAAGTATTTTATTTACCATCTGTGGATTAGCTTTACCTCTAGATAATTTCATGACTTGCCCTACAAAAAATCCAAATAACCTATCTTTACCAGATTTGTAGTCTTTGACCATATCTTCATTTTCATCTAGAACAGAAACTATTAAATTACTCAACTCTTTTTCATCAGATATCTGAGCCATTCCTTTTTCAGAAATAAGTTCTTTTGCAGTTTTAGAACCTTCTAAATATACTTCAAAAACTTCTTTTGCTTGCCTATTTGATAATGTTCCATCTGAAATTAAATCAATTAGATCAGCAATCTTTTTAACTGTCACTTTTGATTCTGCAAGGCTTACATTTTTTTTATTTAGAAATGCAAACAATTCTCCTGTCAACCAACTAACAACTAGTTTTGGCTCACGACCTTTAACTAATTCTTCAAAAAAAATTGATACATCTTTTTCTGAGACTAAAACCTCAGCATCATATTCTTTTAATTTATATAAATTTATAAATCTTTCTTTTTTCTTGTCAGGTAATTCTGGTAAATTTTTTTTTAAATCATCAATAAGCGAATCTTCTAAAATTAAAGGAGGTAAATCTGGGTCAGGAAAATACCTGTAATCATGAGATTCTTCTTTATTCCTCATGGTTCTTGTCTCCAATTTATTAGGATCAAATAATCTAGTTTCTTGAACAATTTGTTCCCCACTCTCTAATAATTTTATTTGTCTTTCCGCTTCGAATGTTATTGCTTGTTGAATAAATTTTATCGAATTTACATTTTTAATTTCACATCTAGTTCCTAATTTTTCACCTGGAATTCTTACAGATACATTTACATCTGCTCTTAAATTTCCTTTTTCCATATTTCCGTCACAACTCCCAACGTATTGCAAAATCGTTCTTAATTTTTTCAAATATTCTGCTGCTTCAAGTCCGCTTCTCATATCTGGCTCTGAAACGATTTCCATTAAAGCACATCCCGATCGGTTTAAATCAATAAATGTATTTTCGAAGTCTTGATCGTGAATACTCTTTCCTGCATCTTGCTCAAGATGAAGTCTTGTTATGCCAATCTTTTTTTCACCTTCTTCGGTTTTAATTGTTAAAAAACCTTCACCAACAATAGGGTGTTGAAATTGAGATATTTGGTATCCTTGCGGGAGATCTGGATAAAAATAATTTTTTCTATCAAATACTGACTTTTTATTTATTTTTGCATTTAAACCTAATCCTGTAATTACAGCTTGCCTAATACAATATTCATTGATCACCGGAAGTGCTCCTGGCATACCTGCATCAACTAGAGTAACTTGTGAATTTGGTTCTGATCCATATTCCGTTGAAGCAGAAGAAAATAATTTCGATTTTGAACTAATTTGAGCATGAACTTCGAGTCCTAAAACAACCTCCCATAAATTTGATTTTCCCTTGATCAGATTTTTCATTTGTTTGTATCTTCAATAAATTTTGCAGCTTTAAAAACTAAAGCTTCATTAAAATGACTGCTTATTATTTGTAGGCCAAACGGAAGCCCATCTTTGTTTTTTCCAGCTGGAACAGAAATTGCTGGAAGACCAGCCAAACTTGCAGGTACAGTTAAAACATCATTTAAATACATCTCTAGTGGGTCATCTTGTTTTTCACCAATTAAGAAAGACACATTTGGAGTTGTCGGTGTAAGTATTAAATCACACTTCTTAAATGCTTTGATAAAATCGTCTAGAATTAGTCTTCTTACTTTTAAAGCCTTAATATAATAAGCATCGTAATATCCTGCAGATAAAACATATGTTCCAATCATTATCCTTCTTTTTACCTCATCACCAAATCCTTTTGATCTTGATATCTCATATAAATCGTCTAAGTTATCTACATTTTGATGCCTGTAACCATATCTTACTCCATCATACCTTGCTAAATTAGCTGAAGCTTCTGCAGGTGCAATAATGTAATAAGTTGGTAAGGAATATTTGGTATGAGGTAAAGAAATATCGATAATTTCAACACCAATTTTTTTAAATTCTTCTGAAAAATTTTCCCATGATTTTTTTATTTCCGAATTTAAGCCATCAACGAGATATTCCTTAGGAATCCCAATTTTTTTTCCTTTTAAACTTAGTTTTTCATATTCAGAAAATTTTGGCACATCCATTTTTGAACTAGTTGAATCTTTTTCATCATAACCACAAATTGTCTGAAGCATTATAGCTGAATCATCTACATTTTTTGTAAGAGTACCAGCTTGATCTAAAGAAGATGCAAAAGCCACCATCCCAAATCTTGAACATCTACCATATGTTGGTTTCATTCCGACTATACCACAAAATGATGCTGGTTGTCGGATAGAACCTCCTGTATCAGATCCTGTGGCTCCTAAACATAATCCAGCTGCTACAGCGGCTGCAGATCCGCCAGATGAACCTCCCGGAACAAGGTCACTGTTATTTTTTCCTTTAATTGGGTTAATAACATTCCCAAAAAAACTTGTGGTGTTTGCTGAACCCATAGCAAATTCATCAAGATTTGACTTGCCAAGCATAACAGAACCTGAATCCCAAAGTTTTTTTGATACTGTTGATTCATAAAAGGGAATAAAATTTTCCAATATTTTTGATGCGGCTGTTGTTTTAACATTTTTAGTACAAAATAAATCTTTCATTGCTATTGGAATACCTTCCATAGCTCTTATTTCATTGTTATCAATTTTTTTATCCGAATTTAAAGCCATTTCTAACGCATGATCAGGAGTCTCAGTGATAAAGCAATTTAATTTTCTGTTATCAGATATTTTTTTAATAAAGTATTCTGTTAACTCCTTACACGAGAAATCTTTACATTTAAGATGTTGAATTGTACTTTTAATTGTTAATTTCTCAAATTGATTCATAACTCACTCGACAACTTTTGGAACTACAAAGAAACCAGATTTTTTTTCAGGTGCATTGTTCAAAATATCGACTTGATTATCATCCATTACAACTTTATCATCTCTTAAAGGCATTTTCTCATTGAGGACTGATAACAAAGGTTCAACTTTTTCTGTGTTTACTTCCTGAAGACTCTCAACCCAATTTAATATATTATTTAATTCTTCTGCCATTTTATCCTCAGAATCAGACTTTATCTTAAGCTTTGACAACTTAGAGATTTTTTTTACAATTGAATTATCAATAGACATTTACAAATATTTAATATTTCATGGATATTATAATTTATAAATATCATCCGATATGCCAATCTGCAATACAAATGAATTTTTAAATAATTTAGAAAAAAAAAAAATAATGTGCATTGACATTGGAAAAAACAAATGTGGAATTGCTTTATCAGATCCTTTAAATAAATTTTCATTACCGCACAAAGTTTTAAGGGTTTCTGAGAGAAAAATTTATGAAGAACTAATTAATATAATTGAAAATTATGATATTAATCTTATTGTGGTTGGACTTCCACTGAATGATGACAATTCTTTGAATAAACAATGTCAATCAGTAATTGATAGAACAAAATATCTCGATAAAAAATTTGTAGAACTTAACAAGATATTACAAATAGTTTTTTGGGATGAAAGTTATTCTTCCTTAGAGGCGTTATCAAAAATAAATAATAAAAAAAAAGATTTAGATCATCATGCAGCTTGTATAATACTTCAAGATTTTTTAGACTTCTCAAATAAAAGAAATAATGAATAAAAATTTTAATCAACCATTAAAAGATATAAATGTATTAGATTTAACCAGGGTTTTAGCTGGACCAACATGTACCCAAATTTTAGGGGATTTAGGAGCAAATGTTATAAAAATAGAGAGACCCGTAACCGGCGATGATTCAAGAAACCTTGGCCCACCGTATCTTGATAAAAATTCTAAGGATCAAAAGGAAAGTGCTTATTTTTTAAGTGTCAACAGAAATAAAAATTCTGTCACTATTGATTTAACAACCAAAGAAGGTCAAGAATTAGCAAGAAATCTTGTAAAAAAATGTGATGTCGTTGTTGAAAATTTTAGAGCTGGTAATCTAAAACAGTATGGCCTTGATTATAAAAGCTTAAAAAAAATAAAACCTGATTTAATATATTGTTCAATTACAGGCTTTGGACAGAGTGGCCCCTATTCAAAGAGAGGTGGATATGATTATTTAGTTCAAGCAATGGGAGGTATCATGAGCATCACTGGTGAAAAAAATGGTCCCCCAACCAAAATAGGTGTTGGGGTTTCAGACATTATAACAGGTCTTTATTCATGTATTTCTATCTTAGCTGCATTACGTTTTCGTGAAAAAACATCTAAAGGCCAAAGTATTGATATTTCGCTGATGGATGCACAAGTTTCTTGGTTAAGTTATGTGGCCCAAAGTTATTTAATTTCAAAAAAAATACCAATGAGAATTGGTAATGACCATCCGTCAATAGTGCCTTATCAAACAGTTGAAGCTAAAGATGGTCTTATGGTATTGGCAATAGCAAACAATAGTCAATTTAAAAATTTTTGTAATTTTGCAGGTTTAGAAAAAATTAGTAATAATGAAAAATATAAAACTAATTCACTAAGAGTCTTAAATAGACAGTCACTTAATGCAATTATCAAAAAGACAATAAAAAAAAAGGAAATAAGCTATTGGGTAAAAGGGCTCATAAATGTGAATGTGCCGTGTGGGCCTATTAACAACATCAAACAGGTTTTTGAGGATCCACAGGTTATTTTTAGGAAAATGACTGTAGATATTAAACACAAAAATAGAAAAATAAAAATCGTTGGTAGTCCAATTAAATTAAAAAAATCACCAATTATCTACAAAAAGTCACCCCCTACTCTTGGCGAAGATACTGTATCTGTTCTAAAAAAATTTTTAAAGTTAAAGAAGTCAAGAATTGTAGACTTAAAAAAGAAAAATATAATTTAAAACTTCATTGAAGAAATTAAAAAAAAATAATAAATTCTTATTAATGAAAGAGGTTGAAAAAAAAAAATATCCTCATAAACATATCTTAGGAATTGAAGGTCTTTTACCTCCAGACATTAACTATTTATTAAATTTGTCTGAGAAATTTTCTCTACAATTATCTAAAAGAGAAAAAAGTTCTTTTCTCAGCAATAAAACATGTATTAATTTATTCTTCGAAAACTCAACCAGAACAAGGACTTCATTTGAGTTAGCTGGAAAAAAACTTAGCGCAGACATTTTAAATATTTCAGTTAGCTCAAGCTCAATCAAAAAAGGAGAAACACTAATTGATACAGCAATGACTCTTAATGCAATGCAGCCAGATATACTTGTAGTAAGACATCCTGATGCAGGCGCGGTTCAACTATTATCAGAAAAAGTAAATTGTAGTGTAATCAATGCTGGAGACGGACCTCATGAACATCCAACTCAAGCATTACTTGATGCTTTAACAATCTTAAGGCGAAAAAAAGTGATTAGTGGTCTTAAAGTAGCAATTTGTGGGGATATATTGCACAGTAGGGTAGCGAGGTCTAATATACATCTGCTAACTACACTCGGAGCTGAAGTAAGAGTGATTGCTCCAAACACTTTAATACCCTATGGAATAGAGAATCTTGGGGTTCGAGTTTATAATGATATGCGTCTAGGAATTAAAGATGTCGATATTATTATTATGCTGAGATTACAATTAGAAAGAATGTCAGGCTCTTATGTACCGTCAATAAGAGAGTATTTTAGATTTTTTGGCCTTGATAGAGAAAAATTGAATTATGCAAAAAATGATGCATTAATTTTACATCCAGGCCCAATGAATAGAGGTGTAGAAATTGATTCTGAACTTGCTGATGACCTCGATAGAACAGCAATATTTGAACAAGTACAATTAGGCGTGGCTGTAAGAATGGCATGTCTTTATGCATTATTAGAAAACAAAAAATGAAAAAAAATCCTTTTAATACAAATAAAAAAAGCAACAAAAACTATGCATTACTTAACGGATTAATTGTTGATATTGAAAATAGTGAATTTATAAAAGGTACTATACTAATTAAAGATTGTTTAATTGAAGATTTTGGTAGTCATATAAAAAATAGTCAGATTTCAAATAATTATGAAAAAATTGATTGTAAGGGTTTTATCATTTCTCCTGGACTTATTGACTCGAGAGTGCAAATTAGAGAGCCTGGATTGGAGCATCAAGAAACAATTAAAAGTATATCAAAATCTGCTGCATGTGGTGGAATAACCTCACTCATATGTATGCCAAATACCAATCCCGTAATAGATCAACCAGCGCTTATAAATTCAATACAGAGAAAAGCCAGAGAAATAGCATTATCTAAAGTCTATTGCACTGGATGTATTACTAGAAAACTTGAAGGTAAAGAAATTTCTGAATTACAACTTATGCATGAATCTGGAGCTCTTGGATTTACTGATGGGAACAATTCAATATCTAATACAAGAGTTATGAGAAGAGCTTTTAAGTATGTAAAATCATTTGATGGACTAATAATTCAGCATCCCGAGGACCAATCATTAACATCTGAAGGTGTAATGAATGAAGGTGAAGTTTCTACAAGATTAGGTTTAAAAGGAATACCATATTATGCTGAACCGATTATTATAGAGAGAGATTTGTGGTTAGTCAGAGAAACCAATTCAAGGTATCATGTTAATCATGTTTCAACAGCAGCAGCTGTAAGAATCATTAGAAATGCAAAAAAAGAGGGACTAAATATTACATGTGATACTGCTCCACCTTATTTCTCTCTAAATGAAATGTCAGTTGAAAATTATAGAACTTTTGCAAAGTTATCTCCACCACTTCGAAATGAATCTGATAGACTGGCAATTATTGATGGACTTAAAGATGGCACTATAGATGCAGTAACTTCTGATCACACGCCACAGGACCAAGATGCTAAAAGATTACCTTTTGATCAGGCTGAATATGGAGCAGTTGGTTTGGAAACCTTGTTAGCATTAACATTAAACCTTGTGCATAACAACCACTTAACCATATTTGAAGCGTTGAAACTTCTTACTTTAAATCCTGCTAGAATTTTTAAACTTAAAAGTGGTACAATAAAAATAAAACAAGATGCTGACCTAACAGTTTTTGATCTAAATAAATCATGGAAAGTTGATCCTAATAAATTTTTTAGCAAATCAAAAAATACTCCATTTGATGGGATATTAGTTGAAGGAAAAAATATCATGACATTTGTGAGAGGTAGGCTTGTTTTTTCAAATTGAAGATTTACTAGTATTATTTTTATGTTACTTAATTGGTTCTGTACCATTCGGTCTAGTCTTTTCAAAGCTTTTTGGTAAAACTGATCCTAGAATTTCTGGTTCAAAAAATATTGGAGCTACAAACGTTTTAAGAATTCATGGCAAACTATTGGGAATAATTACACTAATTTTTGATATTCTTAAGGCATTTCTTCCACTCCTTCTTGTTGAAAATTATAATAATCAAATTTTAATACCGTGTGCATTAACAATTTTTCTAGGTCATGTTTTTCCGGTGTGGCTTAAATTTAAAGGTGGCAAAGGAATAGCTGTATTAATAGGCATTTTAATAATATATTCAGCCTTCTACGCGTTGACATTCTTATTATGCTGGTTAATTACTTTCATTTTATTTAGGTATTCCTCACTTGCTGCAATTGTTTCAAGCATATTAATAGTTTGTTTGGCAATTGTATTTTCTGAACCTTATGAAAAATATTCAATTCTTTTTTTAAGTTTTGTTGTTTTTTTAAAACATCGAGAAAATATTTTTAGACTAATAAACGGGAAAGAAGAAAAAATTTTCTTCTAAAAATAAGTTTCTTTTTGCTTTTTTTTTTTTTTTTCTGTATTAAAAAAATAAATAGTTAAAAAAATGAATCTTGTTATTGTTGAATCCCCATCTAAAGCTAAAACACTTAAAAGTTATTTGAGTAATAATTTTGAGGTTGTAGCAAGTATTGGTCATTTTAGAGATCTTCCTAAAAGTGGTATGGGCATTGATGAAGAAAGTAAAAATTTTGAGGTTAAAAATTGGGTTATTGATTCTGATAAAATTAAACCAGTTATAAAATTAATTAAAAAGTCTGATACAATTTATCTTGCTACTGATCCTGATAGAGAAGGTGAACTTATAGCTTGGCACATATATGAATTCTGTAAGGAAAAAAAGATAGCAAGTAAAAAAGACTTTAAAAGAATTGAATTTAATCAAGTAAATAAAGATACAGTTCTAAAATCGATAGAAAATCCGAGGGAATTAGATTATAATTTAGTAAATGCTGCTTTGGCTAGAAGATTCTTAGACAGGTTTTTTGGATATAAAATTTCTCCAATTACGCAAAGAAGAACAATTTTTGGTAAAAGTGCAGGAAGAGTGCAGTCACCAGCCTTAAGAATATTAGCAGAGAGAGAAAAAGAAATTGAATTATTTCAACCTGAAGAATTTTGGGATATCACTGTAAATCTTAAAAATAATGATAATCAGATTTTTCAATTCAAAATAAATACCATTGACAATCAAAAAATTTACAAACTCTCAATTAAGAATAAAGAGCAGGCAGAAGGTATAAAAAATAAAATTATAAACTCAAATTTTATAGTTGACAAAATTGAAAAAAAACTAAAAAAGCGAAACCCATATGCACCCTTTTCTACATCAACATTGCAACAAGATGCTTCAAACAAGTTAAATTTCTCACCTTCAATGACAAATAGTATTGCTCAACAACTTTTTGACGGAACTGCTTCTGAAGGTGGACTAATAACATATATTCGAACTGATTCCGTAACTTTACCTATAAATATTATTAAAAATTGTAGAAAAATAATAGAAACTGAATACGGAGAAAATTATTTGTCTGAAAACATTAATTTATATAAATCAAAAACAAAAAATGCCCAAGAAGCCCATGAACCAATAAGACCAACAGATTTATCAAAAAAACCAGAAAATGTATCACATATTTTAAATGAAAATCAGTATAAATTGTACAAACTTATTTGGGAAAGGACTATTGCTTCTCAAATGAAACAACAAGTTTTTGAAGAAACATCTGTTTTTGTTAAATCAAATGACGCCGAATTAAGAATTTCTGGAAATGTGAAGATTTTTGATGGGTTCAGAAAAGTTTACAAGACAGTAGAACAAAATAATGATGAAAAAATTCTTCCAAAATTTCTAGAAAAAGAACTTTTAACAGTATCAGATATTTTAACCGAACAAAATTTTACCAAGCCACCAAAAAGATATTCTGAAGCAGGTCTAATTAAACAATTAGAAAATTTGGGAATCGGGAGACCTTCAACATATGCATCAATTATTCTCAAACTTAAAGAGAAAAATTATGTTGATGTAAAAAATAAAACTCTTACACCAAATTCTAAAGGAAGGATTTTATCTAAATTTCTTGAAAATTTTTTTACTGATTTTGTTGATTATGAATTCACAGCAAAGTTTCAGGAACAATTAGATAAAATTTCTACAAACAGTATAGATTGGAAAAGTGTACTTAATGATTTTCTTTTAAGACTAAATAATACTGTTTCCTCAGTTGAAAAAAAAAGTATGACCGATGTAATAAACGAGGTAAATGAAAATAGCTCTGAGTTTTTTATAAATAGAGAATGCCCAAAATGTAAAAAAGGTGAACTTACTATAAAATTTTCAATCACAGGTCCATTTATAGGTTGTAACAAATATGAAAAAGGTAAAACAGGTTGTAATTATACTTCTTCTATAGGTGATAAAGATGAAGATGCTGATTTTTTAGATGGAGAAAAAATTATTGGTAATCATCCTGAAACCAATAAAATTATCAGACTAAAAAAAGGTAAGTATGGTCCATATGTTGAATTGGATACTGATGAAGAAAAACCAAAACGAGCATCAATTCCTAAAGGAACTTCATTAAATGATGTTGATCTAGAATATTCTATATCACTTTTGAAACTACCACGAACAGTAGGAAAATATCCAGAAAATGGTGAAATAATTACAGCATCCATTGGTCCATACGGACCTTACCTTAAATACAATAATAATTTTATATCTTTGAAGGATGACAATGTTTTAGAGATTAATAATAATAGAGCTATTGACTTAATTAAAGATTGGGAAAGAAAAAATAAAGTCTATGAGGTTGGAGTCAATTTAAAAACAGAAGAAAAGATTTTTATAAAAAAAGGAAGATATGGAAGGTTTTTCGAGATAAATAATAAAAATGGAAAAAAAAAAAGAGTTGCTTTTCCCAAAGATCTAGACCCAGAAAATATTTCTCTCGATGATGCTATAGCTATAATAAAAGAAAAAGAAAACAAAAAAAACACAAAAAAGAAAATGAATTAGAATGGGAAAAAAGATATTGCTTATTAAAAGAGGGTTCTTAAAAACTTGTCCATTCTGTGGAAAATCAAAAATTTTTAGTTCTTACCTAAAATTAACTTCGGTATGTAAGAATAAGAATTGCAAATTTGTCTTCAAAAATTACAAAACAGAAGATGGGCCAGCATATTTTACTATATTTATTGTAGGTCATATTATAATACCAATAATTGTTTTATTGGAAGGATTAGAAACACCCCCCCCATTTTGGTTTCAAATTACTTTTTGGCCAATTATTACAACACTATTAGGTATTTGGTTATTACCTCGTGTAAAAGGGGCGTTTCTAGGTTTCCAAATTTCAGTAAATGACACCTCTTCTTGACTTTTTTTTCTTTTATTGTAGAAAAAGTAATGGCAAAAAGTAATACAATTCAAGTTAAATTAGTCAGTACTGCAGATACTGGGTTTTTTTATGTTAAAAATAAAAATCCAAAACAAATGACTGATAAATTGGAATTAAAAAAATACGATCCAAAAGTAAGGAAGCATGTTTTATTTAAAGAGCAGAAAATTAAATAGCCTATTGTTTTTTACAACTATTTTTAATCACAGCCAACTTCTTAAGTTTCATTACTAAAGAATAATCTGGATAATCATATCTAAAATAACTCACAATTCCTTGTCGATTAATTTTGGCTGTAAGTTCTAAAGAAGTGGTTTGAGAATCTTCCTCATAATATGCCATCCTTACATCCCAAAATTTATTTTTAACCTCTTTTGGTAAATCTATGCTTGTGAATTTAAAAGGTTTTTGATTAATAAATGTAGAAATATTAAAAAAGTTTTCTGGCAAACTACCCTCATATACTTTTTTTGAAAATATAGAACCTTCTTTTTGATCAAGAGATTTAATAATTAACTTCAAGTGTTCATGTGGTAGCATTACATCCTTTGAGAATGCTATTTCTTTCTTTTTAGGATTATATATTTCAATTTTTAGTTCATCATCCTTTACTACATCACCTCTTACTTTTTGTCTTATCATATTATTTTCTTTAACCTGCAAAAGAAACTTCATTTTATTGTTACTTGTACTTTCTTCTAATGAATAGCTTATGTCACTGACAGTGCCTACTCCAGCAGAATTAACAAAACTTACCAACATTCTTTGATTTGAAACCCAAGACTCACAATTGAAAAACCAGTCTATGATTAATTCTCCATTAGCTTTTGAGATAGATGGTTGGCCAAATGTTTTTTTTACTTCTCTTTCTGTATCTAGATTTATTTCATAGATACTTTGATAAGAGAGCAATTGGTTATCAAGTGCCTTTAAACTCTGAGTAAAACTTAAACATATTAAAAAAAGAATAGTTTTAATTTTTTTCATTTTTTTTTTCTCTTATTATGAGTTGAAGTTCCTTTAAGTGTTTTTCGTCAATACTATTTGGAGCACCTAACATTAAATCTTCTGCTTGTTGATTCATAGGAAAAGGAACAACTTCTCTAAGGTTAATTTCATTTGCTAGTAACATAACAATTCTGTCAATACCAGGTGCACATCCACCATGCGGAGGAGCTCCATATTGAAATGCTTTATATAATCCCCCAAACCTTTTCTTCAAGTCATTATTCGAATAACCTGCAATTTCGAATGCTTTTGACATTATATCTGTTTTGTGATTTCTAATGGCTCCAGAAGAAAGTTCGACTCCATTACACACAATATCAAACTGCCATGCAAGAATTTTAAGAGGATCTTCATTATTTAGTGAGGTTAAACCACCTTGAGGCATTGAAAACGGATTGTGACTAAAATCAATTTTTCCCGACTCCTTGTTAATTTCAAACATTGGATAATCTATTATCCAACAAAATTCAAATTTATTTGTATTTCTTAGCTTTTTTTCATCACAAAGCTTTTCTCTTACCTGACTCGCAAAAATATTGGCTTCATTTTGATGATTTGATATAAAAAAAATAGAATCGCGGTCTTTGATGCCAGTTATTTCCATAATTTTTTCTAGATTTTCTTTTTTCATATTTTTAGCAATGGGACCTTTAAATTCACCATCTTCAAAAATTATATAACCAAGACCCTTTTGATTATTTTTTCTTGCCCAATCATTCATTTTATCAAACCATGCTCTTGGTTGATTAGAAGATTCTGGTAATTTAATTGACTTGATTACGTGACCTCTTTTGATATTTTCTTCAAAAATTTTGAAACCAGAATCCTCAAAACAATTCGTTATGTCGTTAATGAATAGTGGATTTCTTAAATCGGGTTTATCAGTACCATATTTCTCCAATGACTCTGCATATGTAATTCTTTTAAATGGATATGGTGAAACTTCTAAATCCGTATATGTCTTAAATAAATCATACATCAATGGTTCTATCTCATTAAAGATATCGTCTTGCTCTACAAAAGACATCTCAAAATCCAGTTGATAAAATTCACCGGGTGATCTATCAGCTCTAGCATCTTCGTCCCTAAAGCAAGGAGCAATTTGAAAATATTTATCAAACCCTGCTACCATCAACAGTTGCTTAAAAATCTGAGGTGCTTGTGGTAAGGCATAAAATTTTCCATGGTGGATTCTACTCGGAACTAAGTAATCTCTTGCACCTTCAGGAGATGATGCTGAAAGGATTGGTGTTTGAATTTCATAAAAACCTTGTTCAATCATTCTTTTTCTTATAAAGTTAATGACTTTTGAGCGTAAAAAAATATTCTTTTTTAATCTTTCCTTTCTTAAATCTAAATATCTGAAATTTAATCTTATATCCTCAGGAGCGTCATCCTCTTGAGCTACTTGAAATGGTAAAGTAATGCACTCATTCAGTATTGTGATATCTTCGACTTGAATTTCAATTATCCCTGTTTTAATGTTTTTATTAATTGTATCATCAGACCTTTTAATTACTTCACCGGAAATTTTAATTACGCTTTCAAGCTTGATTGCTTCAGCTACACTGAAATCTTTATGATCATTATCAATTACGCATTGAGTAATCCCATAATTATCTCTAATATCTAAAAAAAGTAACTTCCCGTGATCACGTTTCTTATTCAGCCAGCCAGAAATAAGTACTTTTTTACCGATGTTTTCTTTTGATAATTCTCCACAATTATGGGTTCTGTAGCTATTCATATCTTTAGGTTATTAATTTTATGTGATAAAATGTATTGTGTTTATAATTAATAACGTCCAATTAAAACAATTTTATCAAGAATGTCAAAAAGATAAAAATATTGCAATTGATACTGAATTTTTTTGGACAAATACATACCAACCTATTTTATGTTTAGTTCAAATTGCAAATTCAAATAAAGTAGTCATTTTAGATGTTATAAAGTACAAATTAGATTTAGATTTTTTAAAGAAATTGTTGATTAATCATAAAATTTTAAAAATTTTTCATTCAGCTAAACAAGATATACAAGTCTTTTTTAATCTATTTAAAATTTTTCCTAAAAATATTTTTGATATACAACTTGGAGTTTTACCATTAGGCTACGATAATTCCACAAGCTTAAAAACTGTCTGTAAAGACTTCCTAAACATTAATTTAAACAAAGAAAATCAATTCATAGACTGGAGGCATAGACCTCTTAACTCAAAACAAATTGAGTATGCTAAAAATGATGTAAAATATCTAATTATGCTCTATACAAAAATTAAATTTGAACTTAAAAAACTAAAACGAGAAACATGGATTGCAGATCTTCATAAAAAACTTACTGATAAATCCGAATATTTAAAACATAGAACAGCCTGGAATAAAATTAATTTTCTACCAAAAAATATTGATGAATTAACAAATTTAAAAAAATTATCGGCAGTTCGAGAAGTGCTTGCAAAGAAAGAGAATAAATCAATAAAAAAAATTATTAATAACAAAGAAATAGTAAAATTATGTAAAACATCAGTTGAGTCTATTGAAAAAAAAAAAATAATTTCAAAAATTAAAAATAGAAAATTAAAAAAATACATAACGAAATTGAACCTTAATAACACGATTTTAACGGGATCAAAAACCCTTGAATTAACTCATGATCAAAAAAATAAAATCAAAAAAATAAGAATAATATTAGAAAAAAAAGCATATGCGTTAAAAATTCAAACTAATATAATAGCTAATAAAAAAGAAATCATTGAGATTGTTAAAAAAAAAAATATCTCTTTTTTCAATGGTTGGAAAAATATTTTTTTAGACAAAAAAATAAAGCAAATTCTTAAAGACTAATTTCTGATAGAATCTTCTTTAAAAAAGGAATCGTAATTTTTTTTTTTTCCTCTAAGGATCTTTTATCAATCTTATTGCAAATCTTCCATGCGGAAGAATAAGTTCTTTCAATATGATTTAACAAATATTTAATGGAATTATCAGGAACCTTTATTTGTTTTCTATTAAAGTTTTTAATAATAATTTTTTTTAGTAAACCCTCATCAGGCTCTTTTAATTGAGCAATTACGAATGCTGATAACCTTGATTGTAAATCTTTTGTTTTAAGATTAAGTGCTAAAGGTGGAGATTTAGCAGTAATTAGAAGAAAATTCTTATTTTCATTAAGGATATTTATAAAATTTAAAATATTTTCTTCGGTATTTTTTTCATTAAACGAAATTTCATCTAAATCATCAATAATCCAGCATCTATTGTTTAGCATTAATTTTTGATTCTTATTAAATCCTAGATTACTTAAAAAAGTTTTACTAATTCTTATTGCATTTGTTTTTCTTTGCCAAATGTCTGTTATTAATGTTTTTCCACTAGATACAGGTCCATAAATATAAATATTTTTGTTTACCCATTTTGGCCAAGAACTTACTAACTTATAAGCAAAAATATTTTTCTCTGATACACAAAAAAAATCTTTTACTCCTTCTAAATTAAACTTAAAAGTAATCGATTTTTGTTTCATTTTAACTAAAATAATTTTGATATAACTATGGTATTTTTTTCCAAGCCTTCAATCAATTTGTACCCAAATGGTCTTAAAGATAGATTGATTTTTTCAATTTCACCAATAGATTTCAGCTCATAATATATATCATTAGTAGAAATTTTAATAGGTATTAAGCTATCTACAAATACACTATTCTTTATCATTTTTTCAATCTCTAATGATTCTTTTAAATCTGAAAAACTTGAAACTAGGTATGAAGACTTTAGTTCAATATTATCAGACTTCGATATGGCTGTTCTTTTTTTCCACCAATTATTAAGCTCCTCTAAAACAAATTTTGCAAGAAGATCGATTTGTGAACTCTTAGAGATATTATTAATTAATTTTGAGTCACTTATACTTATTTCGTTAATGAAGTTAGATGTAAATTCTTTAAGTAGAACACTTGAGCTAATACTTTCACTTTTAGTATCAAAAGATTCGTCTAAATAAATTATTAAACCTGATCTTTTTTCAAAAGTATTTAAAATATTTGATAATTTTTCTTGATTCTCCGAAATTATATCTTCTGGTGCAATTTGAAAATTATTTAGATAATTTAGGTTAGGAAAAAATAAATTCAGTAAATTATCTTCTTGATATTCATCTTTTAAAATTTCGTACCATTTATTATTTTTTTCCCATAGATATGTATTATTTAACTTCTTATGCAATGCAAGTATTAAAAAACTATCTGAAATTGTACTACTTATTTCTAAATTAAATTCTTTCAAATAGTTATCTATTTTTTCTTTTTCAAAATGAACATCTACCAATGCTTTGTAAAAAGATCCTCTGTAATTTTCTTCTTTAATCTTAAATTCTTTTACTAATTTGATCAAATTACCCTTTTGCAGTGTATTTATTTTCCCTAAATTTTTTTCAGATAAAATTTTTTTTAACAACATTTCCAAGGCTTGATTAAAAGCAGCATTTTTTGCTGTATCGCGGGCCGTTGAAATATTTTCATTATCTATAACTATTCTAATATTTTTGATAAAATATATATCATCATTAGAAAACAAAACAGTTGGAAACATTAGTAATATAATTAATTTTAGAAATTGCATAAAATCTTAAGCCAATTTTTTTTTTTTTATTAGATCTTAGTTAATTACGATAATATGATAACAAAAAAAACATAGTTATAAGGAAAAAAAATTAATATTTCATACAAATCATCTGGGGTAGATATTAAAAAGGCATCAAAACTCTCCAAACAAATTATCAAAATTACGAAAGAAGGTCAGGGCAAAGAAATTTTGAAAAATCCGGGGGGATTTTCTGCTCTTTTTGATATTAAAAAACTAAATTTTAAAGATCCAATATTACTAAGCAGTACAGATGGCGTGGGAACTAAGCTTTTACTTGCGGTCGAATATGCTTTTTATAAAAATATTGGAATTGACCTAGTTGCCATGTGTGTCAATGATTTATTAGTTAATGGTGGAAAACCAATATTTTTTTTAGATTATATTTCAACTTCAAAATTATTAAACAATCAATTTTTGGAACTAATTAAAAGCATACATAAAGGATGTAAAGAATCACAGTGTAGTTTAATCGGAGGTGAAACTGCAGAAATGCCAGGAGTATATAAAAAAAATGATTTTGATATGGCTGGTTTTGCAGTTGGTGTTGTTGAAAGAAAAAATTTGGTTACCAAGATTAATGTCTCTGACGACTCATTGATACTTGGTTTAGAATCGAGTGGATTTCATTCTAATGGATTTTCACTTATTAGAAATGTCCTAAAAAAAAAGGTTGGTAATTTAAATATTAAAACTCCCTATAAATCAAAACAAAAAAAATTATTTGAAGATTTATTAATACCTACAAAAATTTATACTCGCCTGATTTTGCCACTAATTAAGAAAAAATTAATTGATTCAATGGCTCATATTACTGGTGGAGGTTTATCAGAAAACATTGAAAGAGCATTACCTGATGATTTCCATGTAAAAATTGATGCTAAAAATTTTTTTTCGCCAGAAAAATTTGTTTGGTTAGCAGAAATTGGAAAGATAAGTAGTAATGAAATGCTTAAAACTTTTAATTGTGGTATAGGTTTTATAATTGTTATTAAAAAGAAAAATTACAAAAAAATTACTAAATATTTCAAATTACATAACACAAAATGTATAGAATTAGGAATTGTTCGAAAAGGAAAAAGAAAAAATAAAGTTGAATTTAAAAACTTTAGACCGTGGGCATGAATATTGGTATCTTGATTTCTGGAAAAGGCTCAAATATGCTTAATATAGTAAAAGCATGTGATAATGGAACCTTAAATGCAAGAGTTAAAATAGTAATAAGTAACAAACCATCTGAGGGTATTTATAAGGCACAAAAAATAGGTATACCAACAAAAATTATTGAAACAAAAAATTTTAACTCAAAATTGAAATTTGAAAATGAAATAACAAATATCTTAAAAATAAATAAAGTATCACTTGTCTGTTTAGCAGGATTCATGAAAATTCTCAGTAAAAAATTTGTAAGTCAATGGGAAAAAAGATTAATAAATATTCACCCATCATTATTACCATCGTTCAAAGGTATTAATGCTCAATTGCAAGCTATTAAAAAAGGGGTAAAGTACGCTGGATGCACAGTACATTATGTTTCAAGTGCAATTGATGATGGTGAAATACTTGATCAAAGTATTGTGAAAGTATGTAAAAATGAAAACGAGCAATCGCTAAGCAAAAAAATATTGATTGAAGAACACAAGTTATATATAAAAGTTTTAAAGAATTTAATTAATAAGGAGTTGGTATGAGTAAAGATGAAGCTAAAGAACACCAAAAGTTTTTTAATTTATTTATAAAATGGTCCATTATAACAACGATAGCTGTAGTTGTGCTACTAGTTGGTATGTATATTTTCTTAGTCTAAAATTTCCCTAGATGAAAAGAAGAAATTAATTTCAGTTTCTGCGTTCTCATTACTATCAGAACCATGTACGGAATTTTCTTCAACGGATTTCCCAAAGAGTTTTCTAATTGTATTTTCATCAGCATTTTGAGGATTTGTAGCTCCCATAATCTCTCGGTATTTTTTGACTGCATCGTTACTTTTTAAAACTTGAACAACAATTGGTCCAGAGGTCATATATTTGCACAAATCAATAAAAAAAGGTTTTTCTTTATGTACTCCATAGAAAGTTTCTGCATCTACAGATGAGAGTAATAACATTTTCTGGGCTACTATTTTAAAATTATTAGTTTCAAGAATGGAATTAATCTTTCCAATAAGATTTCGTTTAACTGCATCTGGTTTAATTATTGATAATGTATATTCTGTCATATTCTCTCACATTTCTTTCCAATTAAAATTTGTAGTTTCTAGAAATATTTTTACTGAAAATCCACTAGTAACTAATTTTTTTTTTTGTTTAATATAATCGAGCTTTTCATCAATATATGAAAAAAAAAAAAACTTTCCACAATAATTTAATTTTTTTAACAATGCAGATGGAGAACTTATTACAATATCGTATTTTTCCGAAATATATCGTTCTGTTAAATGACCGTATGTAAGTAGCAAAGGGTTAACATCAAAATCATTTTTATCCATACATGTTAGATGCTGCAAAAAAGAAACTTTCTCATATGTCCAAAAGAAACTATCAATCCTCTTTAATTCCGTTTCATTTTTTAAGTTTATTAAAATCCTAAAGTTTTTATTAACAAGTTTCTTACAAAGTCTGTAAACAATTTTTTCAAAATTTGAACTTATGAAATAAAGGTTTATCTCAGGTTTTTTCATGATTGCATCTGACAAACTCGTTCAGTAATCTTACACCAAAACCTGTACCTCCAGTTCTTGAAAGTGATGTATTTTTTTTTGACCAGGTAACACCAGCGATGTCGAGGTGTGCCCATGGAGTTTTGCCAATAAATCTTTTTAAAAATTGAGCTGCAGTTATACTACCTGCTCCTCTACTATTTGTAATATTTCTCATATCTGCGATTTCACAATTTAATAACTTATCAAATTCACTATCTAAAGGTAGCCTCCAAACTAGTTCCTTTGAAACTTTTGAAGATTCTAAAATCTGATTAGATAAGTTATCATCATTTGAAAATAATCCAGCATACCTATCCCCGAGAGCAACAATGATTGCTCCAGTTAAAGTTGCTAAATCTACAATTAACTTTGGCTTATATTCTGTATTAACATACCAAAGAATATCGGCAAGTACTAGTCTGCCCTCAGCATCAGTATTTAACACTTCAATTGTTTGGCCTGACATTGACTTCACAACATCTCCTGGCCTTTGTGCATTACCATCAGGCATATTTTCGACCAAGCCAACTATGCCAACGGCATTTACTTTTGCCTTTCTTTGTGCAAGCGAGAGCATTAGACCTGCAACAACTGCAGATCCTCCCATATCCCATTTCATATCTTCCATACCACCAGAAGGTTTGAGTGAAATCCCGCCTGTATCAAATGTAACACCTTTCCCAACAAATGCCAAAGGTTTAGAATTCTTAATATCTTTGGTTTTTAGGCCATTCCATTCCATAATAAGAACTCTAGGAGGTCTTACAGAACCTTTTGCTACTCCCATTAATGCATCCATTCCAAGTTTATTTATTTTTTTTTCATCGAAAATTTTTAGCGTTAGTCCAGTATTTTTAAAAAAATTACAGTATTCTACAAACTTCTCTGGATACAAAACATTTGCTGGTTCTGAAACTAAATCTCTAGTAAAAAATACACCTTTAGCTAATTTCTTGTGCTCTTCAAAATTTTTTTTGGCTTTAGAATATTCTGATGAACAAAACGTTATCTTTGAAACAAGATTTCTTTTTTTTGATTTAGCAGTTTTATACTTATCAAAAGAATAGTTTTTCAAATAAAAGCCAAGCCCAAGCTGTGCAATTATTTCAGGTATACTATGTGTTAGTTTTGAATTTTCTTCAATCAAAACTGATATTGAAGTATTTGGGTTTTTTTCAAACGAAGGAAGTTTTCTTCCTGTAATATAAGCGTAATCATTTAAATTCTTATGATCAGTAATTTTACATACATTAATTCTTTTCAAATTATTTTTTTTATCATAAAAAGTAAATTCTTCATCAAAATCCTTTTTTTTAAACATATTTTTTTTTAAAGCATTTGCTAAAAAAGATTTAATATCATCATTTAGACCCTGACTAAGTATTGTTTTACCATCAAATAGAAAAACTAAATAGTGAGATACTTCTGTTGAAGGTTTATTTAAAAAATTTATATCCAAAGTTTACCCTTTCTTAATTTTACTTGTATAATGTTATCAAACTATGCCTAAAAGCACGATTCAATGAAATTAATCGAAAAATATATTGTAAAGCAATTGTTTTTAAATTCAATGCTTATATTATTACTAATTTTGTCAATTTTTTCATTAAGTAAAAGTGTTCAGTTAATAGAAATATCATTAAATAAAGGACTGCCCTTTATCTATTTAATCAGGTTAATAATTTTTTCTTTACCATCTGTAATCCCGTTTCTTCTTCCAATAATTTTTTGTTTATCAATTTTTTTTACATATACTCGAATGAGAACAGATCGTGAATTAATTATAATTGAAGGTTCTGGCGGATCTAAAAATTTTGTCATAAAACCGGTAATTATATTTGGGCTTGCTTTATCTTGTATAAGTTTAATATTCACTCTTTATTTATCTCCGAAATCTAATCAAAATTTTAGGTTTTTAATTAATACTATAAAAAATGATTATTCGTCTAGTTTTCTTCAGGAAGGTATTTTTAATACAATTGGTAAAGATTTTACTATTTTTTTAAAGCAGAGACTGAATGATGGGGAACTACGGAATATATTTATTCATGATACAAGAGATACAAATAAACCAAATACATTAATTTCAAAAGAAGGTTATGTTATTAAAACAGCAGAAGGAAACAAAATTTTACTAAAAAATGGCAGTCAGCAATTTTTATCACAGGAAAAAAAAAAACTTTCAATACTATATTTTGATGAGTATCTCTTGTCATTTCAAACTGATTCTAATAGTGTTTATTCACGAATTTGGAAAACTCCATCTGAAAGAACTATTGGTGAATTAAGAGAACCAAACCTTAAAAACAAAGACGATGTAAAAAACCTACAGGCGTTCAAAGCAGAACTAATTCAACGATTTGTTCTACCACTTAATATCGTCTGCTTTGGTTTTTTAGTGGTTACATTTTTGTTGGCACAGGATTTCATTAGAGATGAGAATATGAAAACTAATTTTAAAATTTTGGGGTTAATAATTGTATTGAAATTAATATATATTCTCTTTTCAAGTGTAGCTGTGAAACATAATAATTTAGAATTGTTAAATTTTGTCCCTATCTCTTTTTCCTTAATTATTGGATTGAAGATCTTGTACAAATTAAATAGAAATTTATAATGATTAAACCATTAATCATTTTAAAATATATATCCAAAGAAAACTTAGTTTCTCTTGGTGTATTGTTTTTTTTTATTTGTTTTTTATTTTTTGCCATTGATTTAGTAGAACTATTAAGAAGAGGTGCATCAAAAGATATATCTCTTAAAATTTTAATAAATATTTCACTTTTACATCTTCCAGCATTATTCCCAATTATTTTACCTACAACTTTTTTATTAAGTACAATGCATACTTTTATGAGACTCAATAAAAATAATGAGCTCAGTATTATTAAAGCTTCTGGAATTTCATTTTGGTTTTTTGTTTTACCTGCAGTATTTAATGCAATAATGGTTTCACTATTATTTACTCTTCTTTTAAACCCAATATTTAGTCAGATGAATATAAAGTTTAGAACGTACGAAAGTTTATATTTTAAAGGTAATTCTGGGTTACACACAATTTCACCAACTGGACTATGGTTAAAGGAAATCACAGAAACAAACGAATATGTCATAAATTCATCTCACTATTCAAGCGAGGAAAAAAAACTGATTAATGTAAAAATTTTTGAATTCGACAGAAATGACAACTTTTTAAGAAGAATAGATGCTTCTGAAGTAGAAATGTTTGATGAAAAATGGGATTTGAAAAATGTTTCAGTAGTTGAATTAAATAAAAATCCGAATAATTTTGACCTTATGAGTTTTAAGTTCGATTTAAGTATAGAAAAAATAGAACAAAACTTTAGATCAGCAGAAACAATTAGTTTTTGGAAACTTGAAGAATACATAAATAATCTTGAAAATTCCGGCTTCAATGCAAGGCCGCATAGGGTTTATCTCAATTATTTGATTTCTTTTCCTCTTCTCTTGATTAGTATGGTACTCCTGGGTACTAAGTTATCAATCTCAATGTATAGAAAAAAAAAAGTTTTTCTTAATATTTTCTCTGGGCTAGTTTTTGGTGTTTTTTTTCATTTTTTAACTGATGTTTTCAGAACTGTTGGAATTTCAGGCAAGTTGTCAATTTTTATGTCAGTCTGGGCTATCCCAACAATTTTTATATTAATTTTATTGGGTTATTTAATACACACTGAGGATGGCTAAATTTTATTTATTATTTTATTTTATATTTCTTATTTTATCTAAATTTTCTATAGCAGATGAGATAAATAATGTTGAAATTAATGCTGATCAATTTACTCATGATAGAGATAGTAAAAGAATTTTTGCTACTGGTAACGTTGAAGTAATTGATAAAAAATTTAAAATTTATGCGCAGAATATTTTTTACAATGTTGAAAAAAAAATTATCTCAGGTGAAAAGAACATTAGGGTTTTTTTAGATGACGGTACAATATTAAAAACAGAAAAGATTATACTTGATGACAAATTTGAAAATGGAAAATTTTCAAAAAGTTATGTTTATTTTCCTGATAAATTTAATAATTCTGTTAATAGATATGATAGATTAGCTGCAAATTCATATGAAAGAAGACAAGGTGTTTGGGAAACCTTTAGAGGGGCTGTTTTTTCAGCTTGTGATATTTGTTTTGATAAAAAAAAAAATAAATTTATGGATCCACTGATACAATTAAAATCAAAAAAAATTGTTCATGATATTAATAAACAAACATTTAGATATTATGACGTATTTCTGGAGTTATCTGGTAAAAAAGTTTTATACTTACCATACTTTAGTCATGCATCTCCAACAGTTAGAAGAAAATCAGGTTTTCTCGCTCCATCATTCGAGCAAAATAGTTTTTTAGGTAATTCATTTGAGATTCCTTACTATGTTGCTATTAGTAACCAACATGATTTAACATTAAAACCCAGGTTCAGCACAAAAAGAAATCCTGTTGCTTTTATAGAGCATAGAAAAAACTTTAAAAATGGTGAAATATTTTCTGAGATTAGCGGTACCATTTCTGAACAAAATGTTAATGTTCTAAAAAAGCGCAAGAATAGAGGTCATGTTTTAAGTAAAGGAAATTTCGATATTAATAATTTTATGAGATTTGCGTATAAAATTCATAGGTCTACAGATAGAAATTATTTGCAGGCCTACAAATACAATTACGAAGATGTTTTAGATAGCCAATTAAATCTAGAGGCATTTAATAAATTTAACTATTATAGAATAAACTCAAGTGCATTCCAGGATTTAAGGCCATCTATTGACAAACAAAAAACACCATTTATTGCTCCCAGAATTTCAGCTAATTTGAACTCTTCTTTTAATTTGGATAACTGGAATAATAATACAAATATTGAAATTTTGAATATTCAAAGAAATAGTGGTACTCAATTAAATAAATTATTTATTTCTCATAACTCTTCATACCCATTTTTATTTGCAGATGGTTCTTTCGTAGAACTTGGAATGCATTTAAATATTGGCGGGTATAAAATTCAAAATTATAATGACCCATTAACTGGGGTTTTCAAAGAAAATTATTTTAGGTCTCAGATATATCCACAAACGACGTTAAGTATAAGTAAACCTTTTTACAAAATTAATAAAGGTACAAAAAAAATTATAGAGCCTAGATTTTTTTTTGTGGGGGGTGCTAACGATGGAAACGATTTGCATATACCAAATGAAGACAGTCAAAATTTTGATCTTGATACTTCAGACTTATTTAATAAAAATAGACTACCTGGAACTGATAGAGTTGATAACGGAAGTAGGGTAGATTATGGAATAAATTATGTAAATCAAAATTTAAGTGATAATTCGTTAACTTCTGTAAGTATAGGACAAAGTTTTAGACTTAAGAAAGAAGCTTATGCTTCATCAAATAGTGGTTCAAATAATTATTTTTCTAATATTGTTGGAAATATTAAATTTATGCCATTTAAGAAATTTACATTTAAATCAATGTTTTCGATTAAAAGTAAAAATGGAGCGTTGTCATATGCTGTTTCAGATGCTTATATAGGAGATGAGAAAAATAGTTTAACTTTAAGTCATCTTTTAGCCTCAAAAACAGAGGGTATAGAAACTTTAAGTATAGCTAAACGAAATCAAGTTGGTGCTGGTTTTTCAAGTAGAATAAACGATGAATGGAATTTTAATAGTTCAACTTATTTTGATTTAATCGATAAAATTAAATTTTTAAATTGGAATACTAAGATAATTTTTGAAAATGAATGTTTTGGCTTTTCTTTTAATTGGAATAGACAATATACTTATAACAAGGAAAATCCAACCTCAAATAACTTTATGTTTAAACTAAGCCTTAAAAAAATTATGGAAAATGACTTATAAAATTAAATTTATATTAATCAGTGTACTTTTAATTTGTTTATTCAAAACTAATCAAACATTAAGTCAACAAAACTTCGAAACTATAATAGGTACTGTAGATGGTGAAGCTGTTACTTCTTATGAATTAAGTCAAAGAATTAAGATTCTTTTGAATACGCTAAATTTAGAGGACACTATTGGAAACAGGGACAAAGTGAGATCAAATGTACTCCAAAATCTAGTAGATGATAAATTAAAAATCATAGAAGCTCAAAAACATGAATTATCGGTTGATGATTATGAATTGAACAATTACATCGAAAACATATTTGGGGTTAAAACAGGAAAACTTGAGGAATTTAAACAATATTTAATAAGTGCTGGAATAGACTATGATGTCTTACTTGAACAAGCAAAAGCAGAAATATTATGGAAAAATCTAATTAATGCAAGATTTTCAAGTTTAGTAGTAGTTTCAGAAGACGAAATAAAAAAAGAAAAAGAGAAATATAAAAATAATGTTGGGATGTTACAATATAATTATTCCGAAATTGTAATTTTAGCTGATAAAAATAATGAAAAAGAAGCAAAAAAAAAAATTTCTGAAATTAAAATTATGTTGGATAATAAAGCAGGTTTTGAATCGATTGCAGCTAAATTTTCAGATTCTCCATCAAGCCTACAAAATGGAAATTTAGGGTGGGTGTTTGCTGATCAAATAAATAAAGAAACTAAAGAAATACTTGATAATATTAGAATTAATGAAGTCTCTAAAATAATAAAATTTGATAATGGGTTCAAAATTATTAAAAAACACAGTAAGAGGAAGTACGGAAAAAATTACGCTAAAAAGTTAGATATAATAAATTTTTCCTCGCAATTCTTAAATGATGAATTTAATTTATTTAAAGATAATATTAATAACTGTAATGAAAATTTTGAGAATTATTCAAACATCGAGTCCTTACAATTTTCAAAAATTGAACAAGTAAGTCTAGAAGATCTTTCTAGTGAAATTCAGGAAGAAATAGCTGATAAGAAAGTTGGTGAAAAAACTAAAATTTTTGAAAAAGATAATAATTTCTTTTTCTTTATAGTTTGCAATGTATCTGGCGATGAATTTCAAGAAATTGATGAAAAAATGATTGACAACAAATTGTATTATGAGAAAGTGCAACAATTATCAAAGACTTATCTGAAGCGTTTAAATAGAAATTCAAATATTAAAATACTCATTAATTAGATCATGCAAAAAAAAAAACCAATTTGTATTACAATGGGTGAACCGTCGGGTATTTCAGCTGAAATAATTATAAAAGTCTGGTATATGAGGGAAAAACTAAACATTTTTCCTTTTTTTGTATTTGATGATCCAGAAAGACTTGAAAAAATGTCAAATTTTCTAGGAATAAAAGTTCCAATAAAAATAATCAATAATGAATCTGAATCACTTGATATATTTAATAAGTATTTGCCAGTTAAACCCTTAAGTTCAAAAATTGAATTTCAGTTAGGTGATCCAAATTATAAAAATTCAAAATATGTTTTGGAATCAATTGCCAGTGCAGTTCAATCAGCACTTAGAAATAGGGTAAAAGGAGTGATTACTTCTCCAGTTTGCAAAAAAATGTTAATCAAATATGGTTTTAGATATGCTGGACAAACTGAATACATATCTGAAATAGTTTCAAGAAAAAAAAAAAAAAAATTTAATGAAGTTATGATTTTATCTACAACAAAACCTGTAGATGGATCCTCAAATTTACGTGTTGGGTTAGTTACAACTCACATACCAATAAAAAATGTCTCAAAAATTGTTACTCAAAACTTACTTGCAAATAAAACAATTAGTTTTGAAAAGACTCTCAGGAGAATTTGGAAAATTAGGTCTCCCAAAATTGGAATTTGTTCGTTTAATCCTCATGCTGGTGAGTCTGGACTGGTTGGACATGAAGAAATGGATATTATTATTCCAACAATTGAAAAACTTAAAAAAAAAATTGATTTATCAGGACCATTAAGTCCTGATTCTTGTTTTTCCAAATTTGCTAGAACAAAATTTGACGGATATATGTGTATTTATCATGATCAAGCACTGATACCAGTAAAAACACTTGATTTTCTTCATTCTGTAAATGTAACGGGAGGATTACCAATTATAAGATTATCGCCTGATCATGGACCGGCATTTGATATCGCTAAACTTAAAAAGGCTAATCCAGGAAGCATGATTGCTTCAATTAATTTGTTAAAAAATATTTAATCATGAATAATCATAAATTTATTATTAAAAAAAGATTTGGTCAAAACTTTCTTAATAACGAAAATATTTTAAAAAAAATTGTTTCCATATCTAATCTCAAAAACAAAAATATAATTGAGATTGGCCCAGGAAAAGGAGCTTTAACAAAGCATATAATAGCACAAGAGCCTAAGTCACTTTTTCTTATTGAAAAAGATAAATCACTTAAATCCTATCTAGAAAATTTAAATCACAAAAAAGAATTACAATTAAAAATTATTTTTGATGACGTATTAAAAGTTAATCTATCAGAAATCACACCAAACAAAAAATCAATTATTATTGGAAATTTACCATATAACATATCTACAACACTCATAGTCAATTTGCTTACAATTATGAGCGATTTTGAACTGATGATTTTTATGGTTCAAAGTGAAGTTGCAGACAGATTATGCGCAAAAGTTTCTTCGAAAGAATATGGTAGAATCTCTGTACTTAGTCAACTTTTTTGCAAAATTGAAAAAATATTTGATGTAAGTCCTGAAAATTTTTTTCCGAAACCAAAAGTTAATTCAACTTTAATAAGGATTTACCCGATAAAAAAAGATTCATTTAAATATGAAGATATTGATTATTTACTAAAAAAAGCTTTTTGTTTTAGAAGAAAAAAAATTAGAAATAATCTGCTGAGGTATTTACCCAAAATAGAGTGTTTTGAACTAGAAAAAAAATTTGATTTAGATAAAAGACCACAAGATTTTTCTCCTCAGGAATACCTTAAAATATATAGAAATTTGTTTCTAAACTAGACTTTTTATAAAATTTTCTAGCCAATTTTGTCTAAATCTTTTTTTTCTCTCAACCTTGATGATTTCAAGAATTTCTCTAACGCAACTATTCAAATTATCATTAATAATTACATAATCATATTCATTCCAATGACTCATTTCTGATTTTGCTTTGTTCATTCTAGAATTAACGATTTTTTCTGTATCTTCATTTCTTGTTTTTAGTCTTTTTAAAAGTTCGTTCTTATTTGGAGGTAATACAAAAAAAGAAATTAATTCTTCTTTGACTTTTTTGGATAATTGTTTTGCTCCTTGCCAATCAATATCAAAAACAACATCATATCCAGATTTTAAGGTTTTTTTAACAAAATCTTTCGGAGTTCCGTAAAAATTGTCAAAGACTAAAGCGTGCTCTAAGAATTCTCCGTTTTTTAATTTGTCATCAAAATATTTCTTGGAATAGAAAAAATAGTCAACCCCATCTTTCTCACTAGGTCTTTTTGGTCGTGTTGTAGCAGAAACTGACATTTGTAATTTTTTATCAAATTTCAAAAGTTCTCTGCAAATTGTAGTTTTTCCTGCACCAGATGGAGATGAAAGAACAATCATTAAGTTACTATTTTCAATTTGCATTTTTTTTAATCATTTTAATTTTTTTACGATGGGTTGCATAATCTTTAGAAAAAAGATGACCACCCTTTCGATCAGCAACAAAGTAATAGTAATTACTTTTTTTTGGATTAGCCGCAGCATATAAAGACGATAAACTTGGAAAACATATTGGAGATGGAGGAAGTCCTCTGACATAATATGTATTATAATCTGATTTAAATTTTGTATCTTTTCTAGTTAAGGCTCTGGTGAATTCTTTACCCTGTGATATTGAATATATAACTGTTGGGTCTGATTGAAGTTTCATATTACTTTGAATTCTATTATAAAATACTCCAGCAATTATTTGTTTTTCAGAATTCTTTGATGTCTCTTTTTCAATGATTGATGCAATTATGAAAAGTTCATTAACTGTTTTTAAGGGTATATCTTTATTTCTACTATTCCAAATGTTCATTGATTTTCTTTTACTGTAGGAATCTATGTTGCTTATAATTTCTTCAATATCATCATTATAATTATATCCATACGTATCAGCTATTAAATTTTTAGGTATGTCAATTTTTTCCTTTTTCGATTTAAAAAGTTGAATTAAATCATTTCTTAATTTGTAATGTGTTGATCCTTCAAGTATTTGAAAATATCTTATTATTGATGTACCTTTTTTGAGTTGAGTTATAACATCTAAGATAGAAGAGTTTTTCTTTATCTTATATTCTCCGGCTTTTAAATTTTTACTTATAAAATTTATTTTTACCCATGATGAAAATAATAGTTTATTTGTAATTATTTTATTATTATAAAGTTCATCGGTGATCTCAGAAAAAACCATACCCGGTTTAATTAAAATAGTTGTATCCTCTGTTGGTAATTTTTTTGTATTTAAATTAACCAAATAAAAATTAAAACCTAATATTAAAAAAAAAACAAAAAAAAAAATCTTATCATTTTAAATACTTTTAAAAATAAGAGAAGCGTTTGTACCACCAAATCCAAAAGAATTTGTTAATACACAATCAATATTTTCATTCAAACTTGAATTAGGAACAAGGTTTATTTTTTTTGATTGTATTGATGGATTTTCTAAATTAAGTGTTGGTGGAATAATATTATTTTTTATCGCTAAAATTGAAAAAATTGATTCTACTGCTCCAGATGCTCCAAGTAAATGTCCTGTAGAAGATTTAGTTGAAGACATAAATAGTTTCTCTTTACTCTTTCCAAAAATTTCGCAAACTGAATTAAATTCTATTTCATCTCCCAAAGGTGTTGAAGTGCCATGAGCATTGATATAATTAATATCATCAATATTAAGTTTTGAATCTTTAATTGCCATTTTCATTGCTCTTGTTCCACCTGCGCCATTAGGATCGGGTGCTGTTGGATGATAACCATCACCTGAAAGCCCATACCCGAGAACTTCTGCATAAATATTCGCAGATCTTAACTTTGCATGTTCAAGCTCCTCAAGAACTAAAATCCCTGAACCTTCTGACATTACAAAGCCATCTCTGTCTTTATCCCATGGTCTCGAAGCACGTTCAGGGTCATTATTAAAATTTGTTGATAATGCACGCATTGCACTAAAACCCGCTATACCAAATCTTGTACATGCTGCTTCTGAGCCTCCAGCTATCATCACGTCTGCTTGGTCTAGCATTATCATTCTTGCTGAATCTCCAATTGCATGTGCACCAGATGCGCAAGCAGTAACTACGGAGTGGTTTGGTCCTGTGTACCCGTATTTAATTGAAACATGTCCACTGGCAAGATTTATTAGGCATGACGGAATAAAAAAGGGTGAAACTTTTCTTGGACTTCTTTCAAGACTTTCAGAATTTTTTTTAATTCCATCCAAACCTCCTATACCAGAACCTATCATTACTCCAGTCCTTTCAGACTCTTTTTCATTTTTTGGAATCCAATTTGAATCTTCAATTGCTTCTTTAGATGCAGACAAAGCATATTGAATAAAAGTTTCTATTTTTCTCTTATCTTTTGCCTCAATACAGTTATCAATAAAAAGGTCCTCTCTACCTATTAAACTTAGCTGACCACCAACTTTGGATGGTAAATCATCAATATCAAAACCTTCAAGTTTATTTATACCCGATTTGGCATTTATTAATCCTTCCCACGATATGTTACACCCAAAACCTAAAGGTGAGCACATGCCAATGCCTGTAACAACGACTCTTCTCATAGACGATAAAATAATATTTAATTCTTATTCTTTTCTATATATTCGATTGCATCTTTAATTGTAAGGATTTTTTCAGCTACATCATCTGGAATCTCACATTCAAACTCTTCTTCAAAAGCCATTACCAGCTCAACTGTATCTAAACTATCTGCACCAAGATCATCTATAAAACTTGATGACTCTGTAACTTTATCTTTTTCTACACCAAGATGTTCTACAACAATACTTTTAACTTTTTCTGCTATATCACTCATACTTTATCCTTTTCAATTATATTAACTATTATATTAATAAATTAATTTAGTTTTAAATCAAATTAATTTATTAATTAAATCATAGTTAAACCTCCATTAACATGAAATGTTTGTCCGGTTATATAATTTGAATTCTCAGATGCTATAAACAGTGCACAATTAGAGACATCCTCTGGTTCACCAATTTTTCCGAGTGGTATTTTATCAAGAATTAGTTTCCTTGTGTTGTCATCTAAACCCTGTGTCATTTTTGTATCTATAAATCCTGGCGATATACAATTAATTGTTATTCCTCTCTTAGCTACCTCTAAAGCTAGAGATTTTGACATCCCAATTATACCCATTTTAGATGCACAATAATTTGCTTGACCTACATTTCCAGTATGTCCTACGACTGAAGTTATATTAATTACTCTACCCCATCTATTTTTTACCATTTGTTTTAGGAAAAAATTTGTTATTTGAAAAGTTGTATTTAAATTAACATCAATAACATTTTGCCATTTCTGTAAATCCATTCTCAGAAAAAGACTGTCTTCAGTTACACCAGCATTATTTATTAAAATTTCTATTAGTGGGTGTTTTTTTATAATTTTCTCGAGACAAGCAGATAATTGATCTTTTATTGATAAGTCACATCTGAAAAAATCCGTTTTTTCTGGATTTTGAAAATCAATTTCATCAAATCTTTCCTTATTTCTTCCCATTATTATAGTATAGTATCCATTGGCGTTAAAATCTTTTGCAATAGATTTACCAATGCCTCCAGTCCCACCTGTTAATAAAATTTTTTTCATTAAAAAAAGTTCTTTAGAAAATGATCTACATCTGACATTACTTCTATGTTACCAGTATTTATAGGCAAATTCATCCTTTTATTAAGACCACTTAAAACTTTACCTGAACCAATTTCATAAATATTGTCTACGTTTAGATTTTTTATTGTATTAATAGACTCTCTCCATCTTACCTTGCTACAAATTTGTCTAACTAACAATTCTTTTATTTTTTCAAGTTTTTCATAAATCTTTGCATCATAGTTGCTTACGAACTTAATGTTAACATCACTAAACTCAATATTCTTAAGAGCTTGTTCCATAACATCGGCAGCTGATTTCATTAATTTACAATGAAATGGCGCACTAACATTTAATTGTATTGATTTTTTCGCTCCTTTTTTTAGACATTGTTCAGTAATTAGGTCAACTTGCTCAGAATGTCCAGATAAAACGACTTGACCTGGACAATTATCGTTTGCTACTTCGCAAACTAAATTATTTAAGTTTTTAGCAATTATTTCTTCAACATTTTCTACATCCATTCCCAGAATTGCAACCATTTTTGTTGATAAATCGGAAACTGCATTTTGCATAGCTAAACCCCTGATTTTTAACAACTTTGAAGCATTTTTAATTGATATAATATTCGATGCACAAAGTGCGCTATACTCTCCAAGAGAATGTCCACAAATAACATATGCAATTTTATTAAATTTTTCCTTTGATTCGTATTCTATTACTCTTGAAAGAGCGACGCTTAAAGCCATTAGTGCAGGTTGAGTATTTTCTGTTTTTTTTAAATCAGATTCTGGGCCATCAAAAATAACTTTAGACAAATTGAAATTTAATTCGTTGTCTATTTCATCAAATACATCTTTTGCAACTTTATGTTGATTATATAATTCTTTTCCCATTCCCACTTTTTGAGAACCTTGACCAGGAAATATGAAAGCAATCTTATTACCCATAATTACTGTTTAGTTTGTATTTCATTGAAAAGATACTTTTTTTTTGTTGATAATGATGTTATAAACATTTCCTATAAAATAATTATATAGTAAAAATAGGATATCATAATGGCAATGTATGAAAACGTTTTTTTATTTAGTGGTAACTTAACTGAAAAAAAGGCTAATGAAAAGATTGATTCTGTAGAAGAACTGATAAAAAAGAATAAGGGGAACGTACTTAAAAAAGAATATTGGGGACTTAGGTCACTTGCATATAAAATAAAAAAAAATTCAAAAGCTCATTATTTCATGTTAAATACTGAAAACAACTATGAAACAATAATAGAAATAAAAAAAAAATTAAGTATTGATGATGATTACCTAAGGCTACTTAACTTGAAAATTACAGAATTTGATAAAAACCCTTCAATAATTTCAAAATCAAAATAGAGAAGAAATATGTCAGTTAAAAATAAACTTTTTGATAATAATAGAAATGGAGCAATATCGTCTTGTCCTTTATCCAAAAAAGATGCTCCAGAGATTGATTATAAAAATGTTGAATTGCTAAGAAGATATACAACAGAAAAGGGAAAAATTCTGCCTAGCCGGGTAACACATGTATCCACAAAAAAACAAAAAGAATTGTCTCTTGCCATAAAAAGAGCTAGATTCATTGCACTTTTGCCTTATGTGTCAACCCAGTAGGGTTTTGTATGAAAACTCAAAATAAATTACCCAAACAAGTCATTGCTATTGGGTATTCGGTAATTTTTATTACTGTATCGTATTTTCTATTGCTTAAAACCTCACCTATTTTATTTAATTTATTGAATTTTCTGCCTCTTCTTCTTATTGGATCTTTGTTAAAAACAAGGGCTTCATTAATAAGTTTTTTTATTTCAGCATTATTTATTTTTTTGATTTTTTCCTCAATATTAGAGTCAAAGAAATTTGACTTTTCTTATATAATTTCAAATATATTTTTGACATTTTGTTTAGCCTTTCTTTTCATCTTATTAGTCAAAAATAAAAAATTTTCCTGGGGTCAGGTTCTTAATATCTACACAATCATTTCCGCTTCCATTCTAATATTTATTTTTTTATCTATATTTTCCAATCAAATGAATGTTATTTTTGAGGAGATAAAAAATCAATATAGTCTCCTTTTTTTAAATAAAGAAGGTTTCAACGAATTACAAATTGATTCATTATTTAATTCAGTAAAAAGAATTTTTCCATCAATAAACTTTATATTTCATTTATTTACAATTTTAATAAATTTTTATTTATCTAACTCAATAATTAAAAAATTTAATTTTAAGTCTGAAATTAAAGTTGATTACAAAGATTTTGAGATTGATAATTGGGTTTTTTTTCTTCTATTAGCAACAATAATTCTAAGTTTTTTTACAGTCGGAAATTTTAATGTATTTTTAATTAATATATCAATATCAGTGTCTTTTATATTTTTTTTGAAAGGTTACAATATTGTTTTTGTTCTTTTTGACAAATTTAACCTAACAAAATTCGTAAAGTATCTTCTAATTTTCTTATTTTTTGCTTTTTTTGGATATTTTTTGATTTTTAGTTTGTTTTTTGTTGGGGTTATAGATAAATTAAGAAAAATTTTAAATAGGTAATTCAAAATGGAAATAATATTATTAGAAAGTTTAGATAAGCTTGGGAAAATTGGTGATGTTGTTAAAGTTAAAGACGGGTTTGCTAGAAACTATTTATTACCACAAAAGAAAGCATTGAGGGCAAATGAAGAAAATAAAAAATATTATGAAAGTATAAAGGCAGACATTAAGAAAAAAAACCAAACACTTGTTGAAAATGCTAAAACTATTTCAAATAATTTGTCAAAAAAAGAGATTGTTTTTATCAGACAAGCTAGTGATACTGGACAACTTTATGGTTCTGTTAGCCCAAAAGATATATCTAGTAAATTAGCCGAGGATAATTATGATATACCGCCGTCCAAAATAAACTTATCATCTGCAATTAAAAATATTGGTATTTTTGAAATTATTATTAAATTACATGCTGAGGTTTCTTTTAATATTACTTTAAATGTTGCTACATCAGATGAGAATGCAAAGCTACAAAAAGATGATTTGTTAAAAGAAAAAGCTATTTCTAAAGATCCTAAAAGTCCAGAGATTAAAAAAGAATTAGAGATCAACTCAGAGGTTGAAAAAAAAGAATCTGAATTATCGCTTACCGATAAAAAAGATAAAATAAATAGTGAAGCAAAAATAAAAAAAGCTAAAAAAACTAAGAACAGTGAAAATAAGTCAGAAACAAAAAAAATTACTTCCTCAAATAAAAAATCTGATGAAAAGCAAGGTGAAGAAAGTGAAATTACTTCAACTAAAGTTGAAGATGAAAAAAATAAATAAAATTTTACCAATATTTAAAAAAATATAAATGCTTTTAGTTGAGCTCTTTTTTGGACTAATTATTCTCATTTTAGGAGCTGAATACTTAATTTCAGGAGCAATTATACTTGGTAGAAAATTTAATTTATCAGAGATATTTATCGGTATCATTATTATTGGTTTTGGAACGTCATTATGTGAGTTATTTGTTTCAATAGATGCTGTCTTAAGGAATGCAAGTGAGTTATCTTTAGGAAATATAGTTGGATCCAATATAGCAAATATCCTCCTTGTAATAGGATCAGCTGCATTAGTTAAGAGTTTCCAAATTCCAAAATTATCTAATCTAGACCTTTTAACTCATATTTTTGCAACACTTTTATTTACTTTTGTTTGTTTTTTTAGCTACATAAATATTTATTGGGGTATTTTGTTTGTCATATGTTTTTTTATATATCTTTTCAAAATTATTTATAATTCAAAAACCCTTTTAAATAATAATGAAGATAACCAAATGGATTTGAATATAATTGAGAAATCAGTTTGGAAGAGTCCATTTTTTTTTGGTCCAATTGTTATATTTTCTTCAATTTTTTTAATTTTTAGTGGTGCAGACTTAACCGTTGACTCAGCAATAGAAATATCAAAAATACTTGGGATTTCAGAATCAATTATTGGATTATCACTGATTGCCATAGGAACATCTTTGCCTGAAATAGCATCAGGAATTGTTGCAGTTAGAAAGGGAAAATTTTTAATGGTGGTTGGAAATGTAGTAGGATCAAATCTTTATAACATACTGTTGATAATTGGAGCATCTACATTTTTTAATAAGTATGACTATAATTTGAAAAATATTTCTAATGACCTAATTTTTCTAAATTGTTGTCTTATTTTTTTTACATTTTTAACTTTAAGAAAAGTAGTTTTATCAAAAATGATGTCTATTGTAATGCTTTTAATCTACGTTTGTTATTTAGGATACATATTCTCAAAAACAATTTAAAAAGTTTTTACCATTATCCACATAACTAACAACCAGATTTTTGGTGCTACATTTTAATTTTTCATATATTGTTTTATTTTTTATGAAAAACTTAAATAATAAGTCGTCTTCAAATTTAAAATTGTTAGATGAAGAGAGAAATACACCATTAAACTATGAAGCTGAAAGAGCCTTACTTGGAGCAATACTCTCAAATAACAAGGCTTTTGAAAGTGTTGAAGACATATTAACTTCAAACGATTTTGCTGATCCGTTACATCAAAAAATTTTTTCATATATAAAAAAAATTATGGAGAAGGGACAAGTCGCAGATATAAATGTAATAAAACTTTTTCTTGAAAATGATGAAACACTTATAGAAAACGGAGGTATTGAATATCTTCTTAAAATAACTGAAAATTCATTAAGTATAATCAATGCACATCACTATGGTAAGATAATCAGAGAACTTTCTCAAAGACGTCAACTAATTGATTTTGGTACTGATATAGTTAATAAATCTTTTTCACCCAAGATTGAAATTTCTGCAGATACCCTTATAGAAAATGCTGAACAAAGTTTATATGATCTTACTACTAATGGCCAAATTAGATCCGGTCCTAAAAGCTTTGATAATATTTTGTCAGATACACTTTCAATTGCGGAAAAAGCTTATAAAAAAGACAGTGAGACTGTTGGGATGAAAACTGGTTTATCTGATTTTGATAAAAAAATAGGAGGGCTACATAATTCAGATCTTATTATCATTGCAGGTCGTCCTTCCATGGGTAAAACAGCATTTGCTACAAATATTGCTTATAATATAACAAAAAGGAAACAAAAGAGTAAAGAAGATGATCCTAAAGGAAATGTTTTATTTTTTTCACTAGAAATGTCTTCTGAACAACTTGCAACTAGAATTTTAGCTGAATCATCAAATATTCCCTCAGAAAAAATTAGAACCGGAAATATATCAAAAAATGATTTTCAAAGCGTTGTGAATTCAAGTGAAGAATTATCAAATCTTTCTTTGTTTATTGATGATACTCCTGCTCTAACCATTTCTTCTATTAGAACAAGGTCTAGAAGATTAAAAAGGAAAGAAGGATTAGATCTAATAATTATAGATTATTTACAATTGGTGAGTGGAACAAATATCAATCAAAGTGATAATAGAGTCCAAGAGGTTTCAGAAATTACAAGAGGTCTAAAAGCAATTGCAAAGGACCTGAATATTCCTGTAATAGCGTTATCACAGTTATCAAGAAAAGTTGAGGATCGAGAAGAAAAAAGACCTCAATTATCTGACCTGAGAGAGTCTGGTACCATTGAACAAGATTCTGATTTAGTTGTTTTTTTATATAGAGAAGAATATTATCTAGCTCGTTCAGAGCCTACTGAAGGCACTGATAAACATAATGAATGGGTTCAAAAAATGTCATCTATACATAATGTAGCTGAAGCTATTATAGCAAAACACAGACATGGACCCATTTCAAAAGTTAAATTACACTTTAATGCATCATCAACGAAATTTTCAGATTTTGTTGATACTAGTGATTTTTAGATTTTAAAATTTAAATTTATCTTCATAAAAATTTCAATTTGGTTATATTAAAAAAATGCAGAATTTTTTTACTAACCTATTATATCTGCCAAAGAATATTGGAAGGCTAACCTATTTTTTTTTTGACTCAATAGGTTTCAAGTTTATTTTTTTTTTAAAATGTATTAAAAGTTGTTTCACACCGGATTATTATCCTGATCTAGTTCTAAAACAAATTATTAAAATTGGTTATAATTCTTTGCCAGTTGTTGGAATGACGGCAATTTTTACAGGAATGGTTTTAGCGCTACAATCTTATACTGGATTTTCAAGATTCTCTGCTGAAAGCGCGATCCCCAATGTAGTAGTTCTTTCAATAACAAGGGAATTATCGCCTGTTTTAGCTGGTTTAATGGTTGCTGGAAGAGCGGGTGCAGCTATCGCTGCTGAAATTGGTACAATGAAAGTTACAGAGCAAATAGATGCATTAAAAACTTTATCAACTAATCCACTAAATTATTTAGTGGCGCCAAGAATAATTGCTGGATTGATTTCCCTTCCTTTTTTAGTATTCGTCGGGGATATAGTTGGTGTCTTTGGTGGTTATCTTATTTGTGTTTACGTATTAAACTTTAATCCTGAAGTTTTTTTGGTGAACATTTTCAACTTTGTAGAATTTATAGATGTTTTTTCTGGTCTTGTTAAAGCATCAGTATTTGGTTTAATTATAACTTTTATGGGCTGTTACCACGGTTTTCACGCAAGCGGTGGAGCTCAAGGTGTGGGACTAGCAACAACTTATTCTGTAGTTTCATCATCAATTATGATTTTATTATTTAATTACATTCTTACATCAATTTTTTTTCAAATATGAACGCCAAAATAAAAATTAGAAATTTACAAAAAAAATTTGGAAGTAAAACAGTTCTCGACAATCTAAGTCTTGAAATTTTTGAAAATGAATCTTTGGCTATAATTGGTGAGTCTGGCAGTGGAAAGTCTGTGCTTACAAAATGTATTAACGGTCTAACAGAGTATAACGAAGGAAAAATTATTTATGAAAATAGTTACGATGTGAAAAATCTTAAAACAGAAGAAAAAAGGTTACATATATCTAAGTTTGGAGTACTTTTTCAAAATTCGGCTCTTTTTGACAGTTTAAATGTAGAAAAAAATATTTTCTTTTCATGTTCTGAAAAAAAAGATTTTAGTATTTTAAGAGATGTAGGTTTAGACAAGTCAATTCTATCCAAAATGCCAGCTGAAATTTCTGTTGGAGTTCAGAAAAGAGTTGGTCTTGCAAGAGCTATTATGTCGAAACCAAAAATTTTGATATTTGATGAACCAACTACAGGATTAGATCCAGTGATTGCAGATCAGATTAATAAGCTTATAAGAGGTCTAGTAATTAAAAAAAAATTAACGACAATAACGATTACTCATGATATGAAGAGTGTTTATGAATATGCTGATAAGGTTGCTTTTATAAAAAACGGAAAAATAGAGTGGTACGGTCAAGTTAAACAACTAAAAAATTGTAAAAATATTTATATGAAAAATTTTATTAGTGGAAAAATTTAATGACTTTAGGACTTTTCTTTGGAATATAATGTAATTTTTGATATTTCTATTCTGGCTTTTATTTTTTTATCTGCAATATTAGCTTTTTCTAGAGGGTTTTTTCAAGAAGTTTTGTCGTTAGTGAGTTGGCTTGGAGCTATTATTCTGTCGTATTACTTCTCAAAATATTTTGTTGATATTTTAGATGGAATGATTGGAAACTTAATAATTTCTAAAATCGTATCCTACATTTTGGTTTTCATTCTTAGCGTTTTTACACTATCGTATTTCACAAGTATTTTTTCCTCAAAAATAAAAAATAGTGCCGTCGGGATGATTGATAGAAGTTTAGGGTTTTTTTTCGGTATAATAAGAGGGTACATTTTATTGTGTATGGGATTGTTCGCTTTTTATTTTTTTTTCAATCAAAATCATCCATCATGGTTGGAAAATTCTAAAATGAATGATCTATTGATACAGAGTTTAATAAAAATTGTTCCAATATTTGATAGTGAAAATGACTCTATAATATTTTTAGAAGAAAAAATTAAAAAAAAATCTAAAGATTTATTTGAAAAGAGTATAGATTCTCATTTAAGAAGAGAAAAAAATAGATCTAATCTAGAAGGTTATGGTAAAGATGAAAGAAATAATCTAGAAACCTTAATTGAAAATTTTGATAATGAATAAATACTTGTTTCCTAAAAAAAAGATTAGAGAAGAGTGCGGAGTATTTGGAGTTTTTAATAACGATGAGGCAGCATCATTAACGGCACTTGGTTTACACGCTCTTCAGCATAGAGGTCAGGATTCTTCTGGGATTGTAACCTATTTTCAAAATAATTTTTTTGGGCATCGAGGACTAGGACAGGTAAGTGAAGTTTTTAATGATTCAGCTATTTTATCAAAACTTAAGGGTAAAAACTCTATTGGTCACAATAGATATGGTACTACTGGAGAGACAGCTCTAAAAAATGTTCAACCACTTTTTTCAGAAATCCTGACTGGAGGAGTTGCCATAGCACATAATGGTAATTTGACAAACACCAATACACTTAAAGAAAAATTAATCAAGTCTGGTTCAATTTTTCAATCAACCTCTGACACTGAAGTTATTCTACATTTAATATCAACTGCTAGTGGTAATCTGATTGATAGGTTAGTTTATGCTTTGCATAGTATTAGTGGGGCTTATTCGTTGTTATTACTTAATAAAAACTCATTGATAGGTGTAAGGGATCCATTTGGAATTAGACCTCTTGTACTTGGAAAATTAAAAGACTCATACATTCTTTGTTCAGAGAGTTGTGGCCTTGATATAATTGGAGCAAAATTAGTCAGAGATGTTCAACCAGGAGAAATCATAATTATAAACAATAATGGAATTGAATCTATAACTCCTTTCAAAAAAACTTCATTGAGACCTTGTTTATTTGAATACATTTACTTTTCTAGGCCTGACAGTACACTTGATGGAAGAAATGTATACGATGTTAGAAAAAAAATAGGTGAACAACTTGCTAAAGAATCTGCAGAGGATAAAGATTTGATAGATATTGTAATACCAATTCCTGACTCTGGAAACGCTTCTGCTTTAGGTTACTCAAATGAAATTAAAAAACCATTCGAATTAGGGATAATTAGAAATCACTATACTGGAAGAACATTCATACAACCAACAAGTAGAGTTAGGAATCTTGGTGTAAAGTTAAAGCATAATCCAAACCCGTCTGCACTAAGAAATAAAAAAATTGCCCTAATTGATGACTCAGTAGTAAGAGGAACAACAGCAACCAAAATAGTTGAAATGCTTAAAAATGCTGGTGCCAAAGAAATTCATATGCGTATTGCAAGTCCTCCAGTAAAATTTCCTTGTTATTACGGTATAGATACGCCGTCAGAAAGTGAATTGCTTGCATCTAAATATTCTATTGAAGAAATTGCTAGTTATATAGGAGTTGATTCATTGAAGTTTATTACTTTAAACGGGGTATATAATGCACTTGGATTCCCATCAGGTCGTGACCCTAATAATCCACAATTTACTGACCATTATTTTAGTGGTGATTATCCTGTAAGACTAGTTGATAAGAATATAGGAAAAAAACCTTCACAACTATCATTGTTAATTGAAACAAAATAAATTGAATACTTTAGAAAATAATGGAATAATTTTTGGTGTATCTTCTGTTATAGGGTTGGAACTAGCAAAAGAATTAACTAAAAAGGGTGCAAATTTAATTCTTCAGGATGATTCAAAAAGTAATTTAGACAAGATTAATTCCCAGTTAAAAAAAATTGGTAAACAACAAATGTATTTGCATTGCAAACACCAAATTCCCGAAAATCTTGATAATTTAAATGTAGCAATACAACAGCAATTCAAAAAACTAGATTTTATTATTAGTACAATTGGAAATATTGAAAGTCTCAGACCTTTAACTGATCTAAGTTTAAAAGAATGGAAAAAAAGTATTGATGTTAATTTGACTACAAATTGGATTATTCTTAAAAATTCAGAGTTTTTTTTAAGACAATCTAGAAGCCCAAAAATTTATTTTTTTTATAACTCTGAGATTAGTAAAGGAGCACCATATTACAATAGTTATTCCATATCAAAAGCAGCATTGAAATCAATGGTAGATTTATACCAAAAAGAAAAAAAAAGGTTTAATTTTACTGTAAAAATAATCGATATTGAATTAGATAAATTTTGCGAAATATCACATTTGAGGCCAAAATATAAAAAATACAATTACAATAAAGAAGTAAAAATGATAGTCTCTGAAATTCTAAAAATTTAGCTATATAGTTCTTGTGTTATACTTGAGTACCAATCATAAGACTCTCTAGCTTCTCTTGCTCTTTCGGCATTAGATGCATTAGTTGGACTAGATTTACTACCTAAGGATACAATCCTGTTTTTTTCTGAATTTGTTCTGTACCATGAAGAAATAGAAAAACCATAATTTTCTGCAGCGAGACTGTAACATGTATTTAAAAAAACTGGGGCCTCAATTTTATTTTCAAATATTATATTTTTTAAATTTTCCGCACAAACTTTTGCTTGACTATAAGCAGAAAAAGCTGACTTCGGCATATCCCATGCATTTATAGAGTCTCCTATAACATGGATATTACTGTGATTTTTTAAAGCAAAGGTCACTGGGTTTATCTGACACCACTCTTGTGATGAAAGTCTTGAACTAAAAATCAAATCAGATGCTTTTTGATCTGGTATCAAATTAAAAAAATCTCCAAAAACTTTTTGCCCTGATTTTAATACCACATAATTTTCTTTTGAATTAAATTCATTAACAATGCCACCCTTACTTCTTGGTATCCACTCAATTGAATTTGGATAAAGTTTTTTCCATACAGAGAGAAATAATTCCTTTTTAGTAAAAGAATCTTTTTTATCAAGAATAATAATTTTGAATTTTCTTTTCTTTTTTTTTAAAAAGTGTGCTATCAAGCAAGCCCTCTCATAGGGTGCAGGGGGACATCTGTATGGGTAATCAGGCGGTACAATTATCAATTTTGAATTATCCTCAAGACTATTAATCTTTTTAAATAACATACTTGAGTCTTGACCCCCCGACCAGGCGATAGGGTATTTAATAGAATCTTTTTTATTAAATCCAATTATTGAGTCCCATTTAAATCCTATACCAGGAGAAAGAACAAGCCAATCATAACTAATCTTAATATTATTTAATTGGATCTTTTTATTTTCTGAATCAATATATTTTACATTATCAAAAACTACATTTACCCCTCTTTTAATCATATTGTGATATGAAAATTTATTTTGATTTATATCTCTAAAGCCGCCTATTACATAATTTGAAAATGGACATGTATAAAAGTTTTTCTTTTTTTCAATTAAAATAAGGTCAAGTTTTTCAATATATTTTTCTAAATATTTTATTACTGTACTTCCCCCAAAACCACCACCTATTACAACTACTTTTGGTTTATAATTTGCTCTTATACCTTTTAGTAAAGGGAACCCTATAATTCCACTCAAGATGTATTTTATAAAATTTCTTCTTGAACTCATTTTAATTCTTTGGGTAATAATAATTTGCTAATCCAATAATATCTTCTTCTGACAAAACTGATACTAATCTATTCATGATGTTACCATTTTTTTTCATTCTATATTCTGTCATTTTGTTGATAAAATACTCATAATTTTTATTTCTTATTGAAAATGATTTCTTAATTCCAACCCCATCACCATTATATCCGTGGCAACCATTACAATTTTCTGCAATTGTTTTTATATTTATTCTGTCATAATCGTCTGAGTAAACAGGGAAAGAATATATAATAACTATTAAAAAAATTTTAATTTTATTTTTCATAAGGGTTTTTAACTTTAGAAAATATTAATTTAACAATAACTCCCTCAAAATCTAATGTTTTTTTTAATTCTCTAATAAGGAATCTTTTATAACTTTCTTTAATAGAATCAGGATAATTAGAAAAAATTTTAAATTTTGGGGGCCTTGAACTAATTTGGGTAATATATTTTAACTTTACTTCTCTACCATTTTTAAGAGCTGGTGGATTTATATTTACAGTTTCGACTAGCCATTTGTTAAGTTTTGCTGTGTTAATTCTTCTCACCCAGATATTTAAAAAATCTAAAATACCATTTTTAAGTTTTTTAATTCCTATTTTTTTTTTTGCCGAAATAAAAAAAATTGGCATTTGTTTTGTCTGTGGCAATAATAATGAAATTTGTTCTTTAATATATTGTTCTGAAAATTCTTTTATTGTATCTATTTTATTTATAACCAATATTGTTGCTCTGGATTCTTTAATTACGGAATTAATTATTTGCCTATTTTTTTTTTCCCAATAATTATTTATATCTAACATAATAAGTATTGTTTCAGATAATCTTATTTTTCTCTTTGTTTCATATTCTGACAATTTTTGAATGTGTTCTTTTTTTTTATAATTTGTTGATAAGCCTGCTGTATCAAAAATCCTAAAATATAAATCATTAATTTGCAAATTTGATTCAACTGGATCTCTTGTTAAATTTGGTTTCTCACTTGTAATTGCAATTTTTTTGTCAACAATACAATTTAAAAGAGTAGATTTCCCTGAATTGGTTTGACCAACTATTGCAATAGAATGTTCAATCTTTTTACTTTCAAAAAGTTCATTTTTATTATTTTTTTTTGGGATAAATTTATCTATCTCTAATTTCAATTCATGAATACCAATATTGTGTGCTGAAGAAACAAAAAATGGATCTCCCAATCCTAATTTAAAACAATCTGTTTTTATATAAGGGTCCAGTCTTCCTTCACTTTTATTTACAACTAGAATTTTTTGATTTTTTAATTTTCTCACCAATTTACAAACTAGAAAATCATCATTATCAATTCCCTGTTTACCATCAATAACAAAAAGAATAATAGCAGATTCTGTAATATTATTTATAGTAAATGACCTTATTTCTTTACTGAAATTATTACTATTATTTGAAATTCCAGCTGAATCAAATATCATGTAATCATTATCAAAAAAATTTATTCTTTTTTTTCTAATATCGACTGTAACCCCTGGAATATTTTCTACTAAAGCCAATTTTTTTTCGACAAAGGAATTAAACAATGATGATTTACCAACATTAGGTTTACCAATAATAAAGATTTCGTTTAACATTTTACTCAAGTGCTAGTAATGTTCCTTTATTTGTTGTAAGAAAAATCGATTTATCAGATAAGATTGGGTTTGTAATAAATTCATGATCTGTATCAATTTGTCCTAATATCTTTCCATTAAATGGTGAGATAGAAAGTATTACTCCTTCAGAACTTGCAATTATAATTTGATTTGAAGTTAATAATGGTCCAGCCCATCTCAGTGATTTTTTTTTATTCTGAATCTTCAATTGCACAGTCCATAATATAGTACCATCGGTTAAATCTATGCAATGCAATTTATTTTCGGTATCTAGAAGGTAAATATAGTCTCCTGCAGTAATTATTGGGTTAATTGTAGAAAGTTCAATTTCCCAGATTTTCTCACCATCAGTTAAACTCATGGCTAAAAATTTGTTAATATAACTTGATACTAGCAACTTGTCTTTATGTATTACTGGAGAGGACTGAATATCAAAGATAAGATTTCTGGTTGCAATTGTTCCTAATGCTATATTTTCAAACCAAAGTATACTTCCACTTTGAGAATTTAATGCAAATATTTCTCCAGATGTATAAGTTACATATAAAACATTGTCTTTCAAAGACGGACTGACTCCGCCAATTATTGATACATTTTCTAAGCTTCCAGAGTGTGACCATATTTCTTGTCCACTAGATTTCTCTAATGCAATTGTCTGGTTGTCATCAGTTACAACAAATACTTTATTAGAAAAAATCAAAGGAGGGGCAGAAACAGGACTAGAAAAATTTTTTTTCCAATTAATTTCTCGTGTACTTAAGTTAATAGAATATAAGTTTCCGATTCCCGATGAAACAAAAAGTGTCTCATCATTAATTCCCACGCCACCAGTAAAGAATATGTCTTCATCACTTTCCTCGCTTAATTTTTTTTCCCATATTTTTTTACCTGAAATTACATCTCTAACGCTAATTACTGAGTTTGCCAGAACACTATAAATTCTGTTTTTATAAATAATTGGTTTTGCAACAAAAAAATCACTTTTACTCCCACTGTAAGAAGCTTCTTTTTCCCATTTTATCTTTAATTTTTCATTACTTAAAAAATGAGTTAAGTTGTTTGATACATTATGATTATGTAACGGCCAGTTTTTTAAATCTATGGGTTTTGGTAAAAAAACACTTTTCTTTGATTTAATAAGTTTTTGAGATTTTTTTTCAAATACAGCTTCACGTTTACCTGGTAGCTTAATTTCTTCTTCATCAAAATAACTACAAGCATTTAAAAAAAATAAAGCTACAAAAAGAAATAACATTTCATTTTAGTTTTTATTTTTTAGAAAGTTTAACATATCATTTGATCTGCCTTTAATATCTCTTGGAACATCTTGTCTAGTTGAAATTTTCTCAAACATTTTTTTTGCATCATTCGTATTACCATCTTTAAGGAATAAAAATGCTCTTAATTCATTTGCTGTTGCACTCCAAGGGTTATTATCAGAGAACTTATCTAATTTTTTCATTAAGAAGTCGACTGGCTTATAGTCCATAGCATTTAAAACATAAAAAAGCGTAGAGATATCTCTAAAGGATGAATCAACTGCAGTATTTTCTAGGTCTTCATATAGTTTTAAACCATCGTCAATTTTCCCATCTGAAATTAATATGGAGGCCTGCTTCATCTTTGCTAATGTTATATACCCATCTGACGAACTACTAGCTACTTTCTCTAGTGCAATTAAAGCAGCATCAGTATCTTGTTCTTGAATCAGTTCAACAGCAGCCGAAAAATCATCACCAAGCGATTCTTTTTGTTTTTTTGAATATGTTTGCCAACCAACTATTGAAATTGTTAATAAGATTATTGCGGAAGCTAAAGCAACAAAATACGGAGCTAATCTTTTCCATAGTTGCATTTGCTTTTCTTCTTTAATCTCTTCGTCAACTTCTCTTATAAATTCTTCGCTCATTTTTTTGTAGATAAAATTAAAATATTAAAATAGACTATTATTTTATAGTTTATTTAAGATAAATATCAATTGGTTGTGTTAGAAAATTTTAAAAGTAACAAAAATAAATTTAAGTTAGTCAGATTTTCAAAATTAGAGATCAATAAAATTATGGAAATTTACAGCAAAAAAATTGCTATTGGTGAATGGAAGGATTATTCAATATTCTTTTCAAAAAATTTTGCAATCTTTAATATTCACAAAGCTTTTTCAAGGAGCCCAGAATTCAAAATATTAAAATATTATCAAAACACAGAGAAATACACACTGTCTAATAAAAATCAAATTTTGGCAAAATCAACATCATTAAATAAACTCCTAAAACTTTTAAAAAAGCCTAATTTAAGATTAATTAAGTAATTTTTTCATACCAGTTGTATATCTTTTACCCTTAAAGTCACTCAATCTCTGAATGCCCATAACACCTGAAAAAATAAAATCTTTTCTTCCAGATTCCCAAATAATTTCTAAATTGCCATCAATAATCTTCCATTTTCCTTTTTCACCGTTTCCATAATTTGAAATTGCCATTCCGGTTTCTAATATTTCGATATTAAACTCAGATTTCCATTCATCTAATGCTGTCCAATTACCTGTCCAACTAAGTCGATTTGCAATTAGGCTTGAGAATACAAAGGTAATTAAAAATAAAAATTTATACATTTGTTTACCTTAATTTTAATTGTTTAATGATTTTTCTTTTTTGTTCGTTAGAGAAAAAGGGCCAGTTTTCAATTTCTTTTGTAGTTCTCTGGCAAGAAATACAATATTGTTTACTGAAATTTAATTCACACTTATTTTTACAAGGAGATTTTACATTCATAGTGTTAATTTAAATCCATTTATTATAAATTCAACCGCTAAGGCTCCTAAAATAATACCAAATATCTTTTGCAAAATTAATATTAGAGAGTTTCCAAGTTTTTTTGCTATCAATCTTGAAGATAAAAAGAATATTGAGGTTATTAGTGTTACCAAAATAAGTGGTAATATCTGATAAAAAAAGTTTGCAATTGAATATACAAATTTTTCAGATATTAAAATTGCTAGGGTTATTGCGGAGGGACCAACCACCAGAGGTACAGCAATTGGAAATATAATGTAACTTTGTAAGAATTGGTTATTTAATTTATCATTTACAAATTTTTTTTTTCTTTCGTTTCTTTTTTCAAATAACATTTCAAAGGCTATAAAAAATAAAAAAATTCCACCCGCAATCTGAAAAGAGTAAATTGATACTCCAATAAAATCTAAAAATAGATTCCCAAAAATTGCAAAAAATGTTATCAATGTTGATGTTAAAAAAAATAAGAAAAAAGATAAAAACATTATTTTTTTTTCATCAATCCTTACTGAAAGAGATGCGAAAATAGGTATAAGCGCAATAGGATCTAATGCTATAAAAGCTTTAAAAAAATTCTGAAGAAAAATTTCATGCATAAAAACTCTAAAAATTGTCACCAAGTAATCTCCTTTTATAAATTTATTAACATCAAAAATCCATTAATAATTAAAGAATTAATAATTAATTTTGATCAAATAAATAATATCAAAGGTACAATAATTATTTCAAAAGAAGGAATTAATGGTTCAGTTTTTGGAAGTAAATCAATCCTGAGTAAATTTTTTGTAATAATTAATAAAAATGTATCTAATGACATAATCAAAAATGCAAATTTTGTTCAAAAATCGCCATTCCTAAAATTTAAAGTAAAGATAAAAAAAGAAATTGTTAAAATTGGTTTTTCATATCAGGGAGTGAAGAAAAAAGGAGGAATTCATGTTAGTGCCTTAAAATGGGACAAATTGTGCACTGAAGAAAATGTTGTAATTTTAGATACACGAAATCACTATGAGTCTGATATTGGAAGTTTTAATAACTCACTGCTACCTAATATAAATAGCTTTTCTGAGTTTCCAAGTTGGGTAAATAAAAACTGGGACAAGATAAAAGATAAGAAAATTTTAACGTATTGCACTGGAGGTATTCGTTGTGAGAAAGCAACATCTTTATTAATATCAAAAGGTAATTTAAATGTATATCAACTTAAAGGGGGTATTTTAAAATATTTATCTACTAAAGATAACAGTTCTAACTTCAATGGAGAATGTTTTGTTTTTGATGATAGAGTTACTGTTGATAAAAATCTTAAAAAAGGTAAATATAGTATGTGTTTTGCCTGTGGTTCCGCCATATCTAAAGTTGATTTTTTATCTAGTGATTATAAAAAAGGAATTTCATGCTCCAAATGTATTAATAAAACATCAAAAGAACAAAAACGAAGGTTTTCTGAAAGACAAAAACAAATAAATTTTGCTAAACAAAAAGGAATAAAACATTTAGGTCAAACTTAAAATCTATATTATTCATCATTAATTTTTCTTATTGAGAGTTTTTTCATTTTTTCAATTAAAGTGGTTCTATTAATCTTTAAACTATCAGCACTTTTTGTAACAGAACCGCTATTTATTTGAAGAGCAGCTTCTATTAAATTAATTTCGATTTCACTAAGATGTCTTCTTAAATCAATTTTATCCATATAGTCAAACCATTTTCTATAATGTTTTGGGTGAGGTAATTGAGAAAAATCCTCATTTTGTTTAGTTAAATTGTTATTGGATTCTTTAGTAAGCGGTAAATCTCCAGTCATGTCCCATAATCCCTCTTTCTCTTCAATTCTGTCAGGAAGACTAATTTTTATAAGATTTTCTTTTACATTATTTGATTTTATAATTGTGTTGGGAAAAATTATAGCAGCTCTCTCAATTACATTTTTTAGTTCTCTTACGTTACCTGGCCAAATATATTCTTGTAATGCCCGCATTGCGGAAGTATCAAATTTAGGCACTAACTCTTGATTCAAAGATATTTCATTAATTATATGGTCTACTAGAATTGGTATATCTTCCTTCCTTTCAGATAATGTTGGTATTTCAATTGGAAAGACATTTATCCTGAAAAAAAGATCCGCTCTAAATGAACCATCATCTATTTTTTTCTCTATGTTTTGATGGGTTGCGCAAACCAACCTTAAATCTAACTTAATTTCTTTTTTTCCACCAACTCTTTGAATTGACTTTGTTTCAATTGCTCTTAATAATTTTGCTTGCAAAGACATTGGCATATCACCTATTTCATCTAGGAAAAGTGTGCCATTATTTGATAATTCGAACCTGCCCTGTCTAAGAGAGTCAGCTCCTGTAAAAGATCCCTTTTCATGACCAAAAAGTTCAGATTCAAGAAGTTCTGATGGTATTGCTGCGCAGTTCACATTAATTAAATCACCCTCTCTTTCTGAAGAATGATGAATTGCTTGCGCAACTACATCCTTTCCACATCCAGTCTCACCTCTTAACAAAACAGTAGAATTAGATTTTGAAACTAAGTTAACTAATTTTTTTAATTCTGTAGTTGCTTTACTATTGCCTTTAATTATTTCTTCCATAAAAAATGTAGGTCAATTTTTTGAATTTTTATATTTAAGCATGTCAGAATCATGACAAAAATAACTTTACAAAAAAAGAAAAAAAAAAAAAGTATTTTTAAGTTACTGAATATATTGAATTTTTTAAATTTCAATTTAAAATAAATATGCATTGGTAACATTCTTGCTTATAGGTTTTGTATAAAATTTAATGAGGCAAAAATGGAAGAATTATTTTTAATAAACAATGAATTTAAAAAAGAAGATTTAGAACTAATTAGAAAATTTCTAGAATTTAGAAAAATTTCATCAAATATAAAAAGTTATGATGAGATGAAAGACGAAAACGTCAATAAATCAAAGATTATTACTAACAAATTATTTGAGGAAAAGATTGGTGGTAGAGAAAAACTTATTAAATTTGGAAGAAATATTGGTTGTTCAAAAATTTTAATTTTAGAACCAAATTCTGATAAATATTCGATTCAATCACATTTAGGTGAATCTGTTTTAAATATTAGTTTTAAAAAAATAAATGATTTTATTCTTGAATTGTTGATAAATATAATTTCTCAACAAAAGTTCTCATTTGCAGATTCAAAAACATTGACTTTAATTAAATTAGCAAAAAGAGTTGCTGAAACAGACGTCACTGTTTTTGTTCACGGTCCAACAGGTACTGGAAAAGAGGTCATTTCAAATTACATACACCAAAATTCAAAAAGAAAAGATAATCCATTTATTGCCGTAAACTGTGCTGCAATACCAGAAAATATGTTAGAGGCTATGTTATTTGGTCATGAAAAAGGTGCATTTACAGGAGCATCGTCTGCAAATAAAGGAATTTTTAGAGCAGCGGATACTGGAACACTTCTTTTAGATGAGATTTCTGAAATGCCATTATCTCTTCAAGCTAAGCTTTTACGAGTTTTACAAGAGAAAAAAGTTACGCCTATTGGCGGTCAAAGAGATATAGATGTAGATGTAAGAGTAATTGCAACTACAAATAGAAACATGATGAGTGAAGTAAAAAATAAGACTTTTAGAGAAGACTTATATTACAGACTTAATGTATTTCCTATTGAAACAACAAATTTATCAGAACGACCAGGAGATATTATACCAATAAGCCTTGCATTATTAAAACGCCATGTTGAAAGTTCTTCAAAGATTCCATTCATAAGTGAAAGTGCTCAAAAAGTGCTTACCAATTATAGCTGGCCAGGTAATGTCAGGGAACTTGAAAATGTTCTTCAAAGAGCGATTGTTTTATCAAAAGACAATATGATTACTGACTTAGATATCATGATTGATAATGACATTGAGACTCAAATTCAAAATTTAAATCATAGTGTTGAAGAAGCAAATAAAGCTGCTTTAGGTTTATAGGAGGTAAAAATGAAACCAAGAATGACAACATTGAGACCAGATATCAGTAATACTCAGGAAACTGTAAAAAAATTACAAGAAAATATTATAGATACGACCAGACAATCAGTTGGTAATGATACTGATTCAGGAAATTTTCTAAGTAATATCGAAAAAGCAATTCAAAATGTATCAGATACTCAAAAACAAAGTGCTGAAATAACTAAAAATTTTGAACTTGGATTTGAGAATGATTTAACCAAAGTTATGATTCAACAACAATTATCATCACTAGGATTCCAAATGACATTAAATGTTCGGAATAAAGTTTTGAGTGCTTACAAAGATATAATGAATATGCCCGTTTAAAAATTATTAATTAGGAAAAAGAATGGCAGAACAAACGCAAAATATTAAATCAGTAAACGAACTCTCAAATTCTGGAAGTAACTTAATGAGTAGAGCAACCAGTATGCTAGAAAACTTTCAAAAGTTTTCTAACGAACCCGCTGTTCAGAGATCAATTCCAGTTATGATAACATTGTTTGTTATTTTTATAGGTATTGTACTTTTTGTAAGCTTCAGAGAACCTTCAAAGACAGCACTTTTTTCTGCTCTTCCAGAAAGTGAAAAATCACGAATTGTAGATGTACTCAAAGCTAATGGTATTGATGTATCTGTTGATAGAACGACAGGGGAAGTTTTAGTTCCCTCACCTGAATATTATGAAGCTAGGATGAAACTTGCTGCCGAAGGGTTACCGAGTTCTGTACCGCAGGGCTATGATTTACTTGAAGATATTCCTTTAGGTACAAGTAGATCTGTCGAATTCATGAAAATGAAACAAACCCAAGAAATAGAATTGTCTAGATCTATAAATGAAATTTCTCATATTTTAGGAGCAAGAGTTCACTTAGCTATTCCAGAAAAATCTGTATTTGTAAGAGAATCAGCACCACCAACTGCTTCAGTATTTGTTAAGCTAGCTGATGGAAGAGTATTGTCAAAAGAGCAAGTTCAATCTATAGTCCATATTGTTTCATCATCAATTCCCAATATGGCGTCTGATAATGTAACAGTTGTTGATCAGTATGGAACTTTATTATCCAAACCGGAAAATGACCCAAATTCTGCATTAACAGAAAAGCAATTAGCACACAGGTTAAAAGTAGAAAGACTATATAGAGAGAGGATAATTTCTCTTGTTACCCCAATAGTTGGACCAGGTAATTTAACAGCTCAGGTAAATATCTTAATGGACTACACTAGTTCTCAAGTTACAGAAGAAGTTGTAGATCCTGAATCAATTGCAAAGCGAAGTGAGCAAAACAGTGCTGAAGAATCCGCTGATAGACCTGCTAGGGGCATACCTGGTGCAGTGGCTAATCAGGCACCTCTCGCTGCTGAGTTAGGAACTGAAGCTCCACAAAGTGAAGCCGAGGCTGAGTTTAGACAGAGATCAACCAGTAATGTTAGGAATTACGAAGTCAGTAAAAAGCTAAGTACAATGGTCAAGCCTATTGGAGTTATAACAAAGGTAAAAACGGCTGTATTGGTAAAAAATAAATTAGTTGAAACACCAGAAGGTATTATATCTCAGCCAATAAGTGATGAAGATAAAGAGAAAATTTCATCTCTTGTTAAAGAAGCAGTTGGATTTGAAGAGGACAGAGGTGATTCTATTGTTGTTACAAGTGGTGAATTTATTGATGAAATTGATGTTATTGAAACTAAATGGTATGAAAAATCTTGGTTTCAAAATATGATAGGTCAGCTATCAACAGTTTTAATATTGGCAATTATAACATTTGGAGCATTAAAACCACTTCTTAATAGGATTCTAGTACCTGTTTCTGCAGGTGGAACAATGGTTACAGATTCTGATATTGAAGATGAAAAAGAAGAAGAAGTTGAAGTACAAGAAGGCGAGTCGTTAGAGGATATTAAAGCTAAACTAAAACCTAAAAAATCCGCTATTTCCGCCGAAATGTTAGATACTGCAAATACATATGATGATAAAGTTGCCGTCATAAGAATGATTGTAGGAGACGAATCAGGTAAGGTTTCTAATGTATTTAGACAATTACTTCAAAAAGAAACAAATTAATGTAAAATAGAACTATGGCTGAAAAAAAACAAGATAATACTCAAGAGGAAGAAGAAAAAACACCATATGAGAGATTAAACAATACTCAAAAATGTGCTGTTCTAATGATGCTACTTGGAGAAGATGAAGCTGCAGAAATTTTAAAGAACCTAGGACCAAAAGAGGTACAACAACTTGGAAAAGAGATGTATTCAGTTGCGGGTTTAGATCAAGATACAGTCAATCAAGTATTGGATGAGTTTCTAGCTATAATTAAAACACAGACAGATTTAGGAATGGGATCTTCAAATTATATTAGAAATGTGATGACTAAAGCATTGGGTGAGAATAAAGCACAATCAGTTCTTGGACGAATCACTCCAACGGAATCTGATAAACCAATTGAAATTCTTGATTGGATGGATGCCAGATCTGTAACAGAATTAATTGCTGACGAACATCCACAAATAATGTCTCTTGTTATTTCTTACTTAGAACCAGGAGTTGCAGCTGATGTGTTAGTAATGCTTCCGGAAGATATTCAGGCAGATATAATACATAGAATTGCTACACTTGAAACAGTTCAACCAGATGCACTTCATGAACTTGAAAGAGTTATGCAACTTAAGTTTAAAACTAATACATCTCTGAGAGCTTCCTCAGTTGGTGGAGTAAAAGCTGCAGCACAAATTATGAATTTTACTAAACAAAATATGGAAGGAAGAATAATTAAGTCATTAGGAGAAAAAGATCGACTTTTAGCAAAAGATATACAAGAAAGTATGTTTACATTCGATACATTGATACTCATGGATGACAGAAGCATGCAAACGTTGTTAAGAAACGTTGAACAAGAAGTTTTAATAATTGCGCTCAAAGGCACTGATGACGAATTGAAAGAAAAAATATTTTCATGTATGTCTCAAAGAGCTGCTGCTAACATACAAGATGAAATGGAAGTTTTAGGGCCACTAAGATTGACAGAAGTTCAGGAAGCACAGAAAGCAATAATTAATGTTGCAAGAACAATGTCTGATGAAGGGTCAATTGTACTCGCTGGAAGAGGTGGAGATGATTACGTATGATGCAAAATCAAACAAACTTAAAAAAAGAAGAAAATAATTCTTTAAATACGGACGAAATCCTTGGAATTCTAAGAAAAGCAAATAAGGATTTTACGAAAGAAACTGATATCTCTGGGAAAATATCAAATACTTTTCAAAGAACTGATCTAATTAAAATTGCTAGGAGAAATAGTGGGACAGAGGAAGATATAACCCCTGAAAATAAAGTCAAAAATCAAACTAAACAAAATAATCAGGCTGATGAAACAAAAAACAAAGAGTCTGAAAAAAAAATAGAAAAAGAAAATAAGCCAAAATTAATAAAAAAGTATACTGAGCAAGAAGCAGATCTTAAAGCAAAAGAATTAGCAAAAAAATATTATTATCATGGATACAATTTAGGTGTTAAAAATATAAAAAAAGAATTACAAAAAGGAGAAAACGAATTAGCAATAACTCTAAAAAATACCATCGATAATCTTTTTTTTGTTTCAAAAGAATTTACTGAAAAGCTCTCTAAGGAAATTAATGCTTCAATTTTAAAACTTTGTAAGGAAATAATTGGATATGAAATATCATTAGAACCTGGAAAATTTAACCAGAAAATATCCAAATTAGCTGATCTAATATCTAATTCTACAAACAAAATTAATGTGTTTCTTAATCCTGAAGATTTAAAAATTATTGTTAAATACTTAGAAAGTCATAAACCAAATACAGATATCAATCTTGAAGAAGATAGTAAGTTAGAAAGAGGAGATATTAAAATTAGTTCTGGTGAAATTGAAATTGAAGAAATATTCTCAAAAAAAATAATGTTTAATGATGATTTTGAGATAGCAAATCAATCACACATTCCAAAAAAGAAATAATATGTCGGCTATTCTTAAAAGAATTCATGAAAATCTTTCAAAAACTTCGTTAAAGAAAGACAAAATTTACAAAGGTAAAATTTCAAGATTTGACGGTAAAATTGCTGAATGCAGTGGATTTCCAAGTCCTATTGGAACAATTTGTAAGATTAATTGTAGTGATGATAAGTTTGTAACTGGAGAAATAATTGGTTTTAAAGATGGCAGAAATTTATTAGCTATTCATGACTTGAACGCAAATGTTATTTCTGGTGCATCAGTGGAAGTAATTGAAAATGGATTTTACATAAATGTGAGTGATAAATTACTCGGACGAGTAATTAATGCTCAAGGTAAAGCTATAGATGGTTCAAAACCAATAGAAATAAGTGAAAATTACTGGCCTATTACAGGTAAATCAGTTAATCCTATGAACAAAGAACCAATTAATGAACCATTAGATGTTGGTATTAAAGCAATTAACTCTCTTCTAACAGTTGGCAGAGGACAACGACTCGGGATAATAGCAGGCTCAGGTGTGGGAAAATCCATACTTCTAAGTATGATGACCAAATTTACGTCTGCAGATATAGTAGTTGTCGCTCTTATAGGAGAACGCAGTAGAGAAGTTGGTAGCTTCGTAAGACAGGTTTTTAATGAAAAAACCAGACAAAAAACAGTTATTGTTGCGGTTCCTGCAGATAAATCTCCTCTGTTGAGAATTAGGGGTGCCGAAAGGGCCACATCTATTGCAGAGTATTTTAGAGATAAAGGGAAAAATGTTTTGCTTATTATGGACTCTCTTACTCGAATTGCCCATGCCAAAAGAGAGGTTGGTTTAGCATTAGGTGAACAACCAACATCAAAGGGGTATCCTCCATCGGTTATTTCAATGCTACCTAATTTAATTGAAAGAACTGGTACAGGCACCAAAGGTGGGAGTATTACTGCATTTTATACTATCTTAGCGGATTCTGATGATACTAATGATCCTGTAGTTGATACTGCAAGAGCAATATTGGATGGACACATTGTACTTTCGAGACAACACGCTCAAATGGGAATATACCCTGCAATAGATATAAATCTATCTTTAAGTAGGGTTATGAATTCAATCGCTGAAGAAAAGCATATTGAAAAGGCTACTTACATAAAAAAACTTTATTCATTGTATTTAGAAAATAGGGATCTTGTGTTAATGGGTGGGTATAATAAAGGTCAAAATGAAGAAATTGACAAGGCAATTGAAAACTGGTCTAAGATTTGCAAATTAATCACCCAGGCAGAAGACCAGTCTTCAAATTTTGAAGATAGCCTAAAAGAGTTATATTCAATAAATTAAAATGAAGAAAAAAACTTATAATTTACTACTTCTAAAAAAAAAAATAAGTAAAAATCAATCTTTCAAAGAAATTTCCTCTCTTTCAAAAGAAAAAGATAAAAACAGAAATGCTGTTAAATCTCTCAATAATTTATTAAACAATAGCAAGTCAGATATAGGGGAACTAATGACAAGTGGTGATCTAAAAAATATGTCATATTTTCAAGAAGAGATTCGAAAAAGAGTAGAAATATCAAAAAGTAGGGAAAATTTCTTACAAGCTGAAATTAAAAGTAAAATGAAAGAATTATCAAAAATAAAAAAACAGGAAGACGTTGTTAAGAATAAAATAAAAGATATTGATTATCTTTCAAATGAAGAAAAAGAAAAGAAAACAGAAATCACTCTTTTTAACAAAGGCTCAGGCTTATAAAAATGTACATGGCATTAGATTTGCACAATATTACTGTAAAAATTTAATATAGGTATATTTAATGGATGTTTTGAAAAAAAAAGGAGAGTTACCAACAATAGGTTCAGATAACAAATTTATTAATATTAAATCTGAAGGATTAGATGGAGTATTTGCTGAATTGTTTTCACTTGTAAATTTATCTTCTATTGAATCAACAAGTCCAAACAATATTAATCCTAACGCAAATGAAATAAATAACACAATCATAAACACTGGTGGTGAAGAAATTAAAAGTGATAAAAATTCATTACTAGCAGCCAAATCACTAATATCCGTTTTTCTTAATGATAAAGAGGTTACCAGTAATTCTGATGGAGCTGAAAAAACAAGTTTTAATCTAAAATCTTTTCAAAATACAAATTTACCTAATACTGAAAATAAAGAAAAGACCCTAAAAGAACAAAATTTAAATTTTGATCAGAAAGACTATCTCATTAATTCAATTGGTATTACAAATAAGAAAAAAAAAAAAGGTGATTTGACTGATAGTCTCAGGAATTATAGCAACTTTAAAAATAACGATACTACTGATATTCTCGTTAAAGAAAATAAAAAAGATAACCTTAATAATGAGTTACAAAAAAATTCAAATTTAATCAATAAATCAAATCAGTTGTTTTCCAATAATGTAATGAAAAATTCAAAAAAGAAAGGATTAAAGGATAAAAATAAATTTTTAAAAATTTCAGTTGAATATCTTTCAAAAGAAAAATCAGATATATCAATTCAAAAAATTGCTACGAGTAAAGTTAGTAAACATATGTTAAAGCAAACAACTGAAAATAAAATATTGTTGTCTAATAATGCTGAAAATCTAAATAGAGGGAATTTAATTGAAAACTCTGTAACAAAAAATATAAATTACAATAATGTTCATGATAAACAGTTTTTAGACTTACTCGAAAGTGGATGGGGAGAAAAATTTATTAAGTCTTTAAAACAAAATATTGAAAATGGTAAAAATAAGATTGATTTTACAATCAAACCAAAAAATTTAGGTAAACTAAAGGTTGAGGTTAACGTTGAGGATGGAAAAACTAACATTAAAATAAATGCCGAGAACAAAACTGTTGCTAATATATTAAATGAAAACCAAGTGAGACTTAATGAGTTACTTAATAGAGATAATTTGAGATCAGATAGCATGTTTCAAGCAAGTCACCAAAATAATTCAAACCGAGATAGTAATAATAAAAAAAACAAAAAGGATAATTTTGATTCTATGCAAAGAAAAGTTGAAACTATTAGTAAAGAAAGCCAAGAAATAAATAGAGCTAAAAAAAAATTACATAAAGTTGATATTAATGCATAAGTTTATAAAATAAAAAAGGAACTAGGTTATGGCTGAAAATAAAAATCAGGAAGAAGAAAATAATAATAAAGGTGGAATTTTAAAAATTGCTATAATGGGAGTTGGTGGACTTGTTCTTCTAGCTTTAGGTGCTTTTGTAGGGGCTTATTTTTTTGGTGGAGAAAGTACTGATCCCTCTAGTGAAATATCCCAAATTATAGAGAAAAAAGAAAATCCTGAAAAATTAGAAGAAGACGATGAATCAAAAGAGGAAATAGCTGAAAATGAATGTGCTGAAGAAGAAAAAGATGAAGAAGGAAACTGCCCAGTTGGACCAAAGAAAATTCCTAAACTTGTTCCAGAGGAAGAACTATTTGCAACAACTTATTATGAATTTCCTGGTAATTTTACAACAAACTTAAAAGGTTCTAAAAAATTTCTTCAGGTTTCCTTAGGTGTGTCGACTCAATATGATGAGCAAGTTATGGCAAATGTAGACAGTCACCAATTGGCTTTAAGATCTGAAATATTAGGTATTATATCTGAATTTACTGCAGAAGATGTCTCAAATAGAGAAGGTAAAAAGCAACTTGCAGAAAAATTAAAAGAGGGGATTAATTTAATCCTTGAAGATGTAGAAGGCTTTGGTGGAGTTGAAAACGTTCACTTTACTTCGTTTGTTTTACAATAGTATATTTTAAGGAAAAATATGGCAGAACCATCAAGAAAATTATCATCAGATGAAGTAACAGCCCTCATGGAGGGATTAAAAACTGGTGATTTAAGTAAATCAACAATTAAATCAGGTAAAGATGTAGAAGTAAAACCTTTTACTTTTGGATCTGATGATCTGACCTTACTTGGTGATTATTATGCACTAAGACTAATCAATGAGAGATTCGCAAGAATGGTAAGAACAGTATTTTTACCTCTATTAAGAGTTCAACCAAGAATAAGTTCATTTCCACCTGAAGTAAAAACCTTTGAAGAGTATAGTTCAGGACTTGATGCTTTTATGAGTTTAACTAACAACAGAATAGAGGAATTAAGAGGTTCTATGTTAACTGTCCTCCCTCCGAACTTCGTAAGCCTATGTACAAGTAGCAGATATGGCGGAAAATTAGAAATAAGTGATAACTCAAGAACTGAATTTACTTCTACAGAGGAAAAAATTATTGAAGTAATCAATACTGGTATTTGTAATACTTTAGAACTTTCGTGGAAAGATTTAACCCCTATAACACTTAAATTTCAAAGTAGAGAACAAAATCCTCAATTTGCTGCATTTGTTGAAGCAACTGATCTGGTAATAGTTTGTTCATTTGTAATGCAACTGCCAAAGATTGATTCAATATCCTTTGATGTTGTATATCCATTACAAACTTTAAAACCAGTATCGTCTTTACTAAGATCAAGAGTGCAATCTGATGTTATTGATTCAAACCTTAATTGGCAGGATAGATTACAAAATGCTGTTTTGGAAATTCCTTTGAAAGCATACAGTAATTTGGCTGAACCAACTGTTTCAATGTCTAAACTACTAGTATTAAAAAGGGGAGATGTTTTACCTGTAAATGTTGAAGATACTGTTGATTTTTATGTTGAAGATCAAAAATATTTTTTGGCAGAAATGGGACAAGTCAAAGGGAATATTGCAGTTAATTTAAAAGAAAGATTAAACATTTTAGGAGAAAAAAATGAACGCTGAGACAAATGAAAATATAAACCCAGAAACTAAAAGTGAGAATGCACAGGTATCAGAGGATCCAAAAAAAACTGATAAGCAAAGTCAGGAAGTTGATTCAAAGATAAAGGATAGTTCAGCTGCAAACAATTTAAGAGTTTTGGAAAACATTGATGTAAAACTAACTGTAGAAGTTGGTAATACTGAAATTAAGATTAGAGATTTACTGAGATTAAATGAGGGTTCAGTTGTAGAATTAGACAGATTAGCCGGTGAACCTCTTGATATCCTTGCTAATGGTACCATGATTGCCAAAGGAGAAGTAGTTATGGTAGGAGAAAGATTTGGAATTAGACTCACAGAGGTGGTTGATCCTGAAGAAAGAGTTCAAAATCTATAAATTGTCAATATTTTGGCATTTCAATATAATAAAATAATTAATATATTCAGTAACTTATATAATAAAATCCCTATAAACTAAGTCATGGCAAGTTTCTTGCTTATGGATATAGATAAACCATAAGGAGTTCAAGATTATGACAGAATTTTCAGGCCCATCTTTTGATCAATATCTAATTGTGATGGGATTTTTTGTAGCAATTTTTGCAATCTTTTTATTTATTAAAAAGAATAGGTACATTATTTCTAACAAACTACAAAATCAAAAAAGAATGAAAGTGAGTGATGTTACTCTTTTAGGTCAAGGAGACAGAGCCCTAATTTTAAAGATTGATCAGAAGGATTTCCTTTTTATTTCAGGAAAAAATTCTGGAGCTATTCTTACTGAGATTAAAAATGAAAATGATTCTAAAGTAAGCAACATAGAACAAGCAAAGTTAGAAACAAAAAATAAAAAAGCTTTTGAAATAAGAAGTTTGATTGAAAAAAGGTTAAAAAATGAAAAGTAAATTTGTAGTCAATTTTTCATTAGTATTTATTATATTATTGACTAATTCACTGAATGCCCAAGAAATCACTTCTGGTTTAGAGGCTCTAACTGTAACCGAATTGCCAAATGGTGGAAAAACGTATTCATTGTCTCTAAAGATTCTAGCTTTAATGACAGCCCTAACTATTTTACCATCCCTTGTATTAGGAATGACAGCTTTTACAAGAGTAATAATCGTTATGTCAATTCTCAGACAGGCATTAGGAACTCAACAAACACCACCAAATCAAATTTTAATTGCAATTTCATTATTCCTTACTTTTTTCATAATGGCGCCAACTTTTAACAAAATATATTCTGATGTTTCAGGTCCTTATCAAAATGGTGAAATAACAATGACCGAGGCAATTCAAAGTGGCGGTAATGAACTAAAAAAATTCATGGTAAGAAATACTAGAAACAATGATCTAAATATGTTTTCTGCTATGGCGGGTGAAGAAAATTTTGACAATCCAACGGATGTTCCTTTTTACATAGTTCTTCCAGCATATATGACAAGTGAATTAAAAACTGCATTTCAAATTGGTTTTTTACTTTTTTTGCCTTTCCTTGTAATTGATATGGTGGTGGCTTCAATTCTTATGTCACTTGGTATGATGATGTTATCTCCAATGCTGATAGCTCTACCTTTCAAATTACTTTTATTTATACTTGTCGATGGTTGGACAATGACAGTAGGCTCTTTGGTTGGAACTTTTCAATAGTGAGATAGATTATGGGTTTTGACGAAAATATTGAAATGGTAAGATTAGCTTTTTATCAAGTTTTAATATCTAGTGGACCTTTTTTGGGGGCGGCATTAGCTATTGGATTAACAATTGGTATTATTCAAGCCGCAACATCAATCCAAGAAATGACACTCAGCTTTGTACCAAAAGTTGTCCTTGTTATTTTTGCTATGGGTTTTATGGCAAACTATTTCATCGTAAGTCTTACTGACTATTTTGCTTTTATATTTGATACTATCAGCGGAATTAAGTAATGGTTGAAATTCCCCTACCCTTTTATGAGCCTTTAAATAAACTTCCAGGACTAGAATTAAATCAATTAATTGATTTTTTACTAATTTTTATTTTATCTTCAATCAGGTTATCATCTTTTTTAATTTCTAGTCCTTTTTTAGGCTCAAGAAACATTCCATTGCATGCAAAAATAGTCTTTTCCATGATTTTATCTTTTTTCTTTTTTGGTCAAATTTCTGATATGGAATTAAATCAATATATCATTGATAATTTATTTTTTTTAGTTTTGATTGAAATTATAATTGGTGTGGCAAGTGGTCTGAGTCTTACAGTTTGGTTTAGTGCAGCTTCGATGGCTGGAGAAAAAATTGCAGCTTCAACTGGACTTGGTTTCTCAGCTTTGGTTGATCCAGAAACTGGCGGTCAAACTCCGGTTCTCAGTGTTTTATTAGATTTATTTTTATTAACTGTTTTTGTTTCACTGAATGGTCACCTTCTTGCAATAAACCTGATTGTTGAAAGTTATGAAGTTATAGAAGTAGGATCAAGGTTTCCAGGTATTGCACTAATAGGTTCTGGAATTGAGGCTGCTGGGGCAATGTTTTATACTGCAGGATTAATAATGCTTCCAATTGTTGGAGGATTATTATTAACAAATATGGCTATTGGTGTAATTACTAAGTCTGCTCCAACACTAAATCTATTTTCTTTTGGATTTCCAATAACCATTATGATCGCATTTGTATTATTATTTTTTGCAACCCGATCAATAGGTGGGGCCTTCGCAGAATTAGTAAAAAACTCAATAGAAAATCTTGAAGTTGTTTTAGGAGTGATTTAATGGCTGAAGATAAAGATGAAAGTCAAGAAAAAACACAGGACCCCAGTTCCCGGAGACTTGAAAAGGCTAGAGAAGAAGGAAAGGTTGTAAAATCTACTGAGGTTTTCGTTTTTGTACTACTTGCTGCAGGAATATTATTGATGCAAATAACTCCATTTTTTATAGAAGACTTTTTAAAATTGTGTAAAGGTTTTTTTATATTTGGGCTTGAGGTAAAGCATGGTCATAGCGCTCTTGGCAGTATTTCAACTGCAATAGATATGGTTGTGAAAACTGTAATAGTTTTTGGAATACCTTTGGCAATTGTCTGTATAATTACACAATTTATAATTGGTGGAATAAATTTTTCCCTAAAATCAATCTACTGGAAAATGGAAAAAATGAATCCTATTTCTGGAATAAAAAGAATTTTTTCACTTAATGGTCTTGTTAATCTTGTTAAGGCATTATTAAAAGTATTTTTACTTGGCACAATCTCATTCTTCATAATTAAAAAAAATGTTCCGGATTTAACATATCTTACAACTACAAATTTAACTTCTGCGTTTGGAAAAACTGTATCTTTTTTTCCTGAATTAGTTTTAGCTCTATTACTTGGCTTAGCACTTATAGCAATTCTAGATTTAGCCTGGCAAAAGTATGATTACATAAAACAACTAAGAATGTCGCACCAGGATATCAAAGACGAGTATAAAGAAACAGACGGACAGCCTGAAGTAAAACAAAAAATAAGAAAACTTCAAATGCAAGCGGCATCAAAAGCTGCAAAAGAAAATGCTTCAATTGATAATTTATCTGAAGCCACAGCAATTATAACTAATCCAACTCACTTCGCAGTTGCGTTAAAATATGAAGTTGGTGAATCAAAAGCGCCAATTGTAATAGCAAAAGGGAGAGGAAAAGTGGCTGAACAAATAATTTCTAAATCTAGTGAATTAGGAATCTCAAAAATGCAAAGTCCGGTTCTTGCAAGGGCGATTTATTACACATGTGAAATCGGAGAAGAAATTATCAGTAAATTATATAGTGCAGTTGCAATTGCATTAGCTTATATCTATAAAGTAAATAATGGGGAAAATATGGATGAGCCAGAAATTGAAATTCCTAACGACTTAGTCTTTGATGAATTTGGGAATAAAAATGTTTAGCAGTAATGTAAGCAAAATTATAGTAACTTTTGCTTTTTTCTACAGCGCAATCATATGTTATTTCAAAGGTGAGCAACTTTATAATGAGGGACAAATTTTATATGCAATAGTGCTTTGGGTTTGTGCATTTTTGTCCTTTATAGGAGCTTTGAGATTCCAGGTTGCAAAATTAATATATTTTTTTAGAGACAAAAAATGGTAAAAAAAGATAATATTCTTGATTGTAAAAAATGTAAACATTTGTATGTTACATATGATAAGTTTTATCCTTGGGGATGTAAAGCATTCGGTTTTAAATCAAAAAAATATCCTTATAATGAAGTTTACTCGATTTCTGGCATGAAATGTGCTCTATTTAGTATAAATAATAAATTTGGACAAAAAACATATAAAAAGGGAAGATTTGCATGAATACGCAACTTAATACGATGCAAGAAAGTATCAAGATCGCTTTAGATGCAGCGGATGCTGCAACGGATGTTACGTCTGAATACAAAAGAATGAAAAACGAATACATAAAAGCGGAGCAAAAAGTGAAAGAAATACACAAATATACGACAATAATTTTTTCGGCTTCAATTGCAACGGCAGTTGTATCAGTTATTTTAATCGGCCTGTTATATTTTAAATCATTATCTGAACTTGAAGATATGACTAGTACTAGTAAAGAGGCACTTGTGGTTTTTGCTGAAAATGTCGAAAATGTAAATAAAGCTGTTGATAACATGAATGAAAGTTTAAACAAACACTCTGATTTAGTTAATGCAAATATTGAAATCAAAGATAAGTTAAATATGCTGATGAGTGCTATCGAAAAAAATGACAAAAATTTGATGATAAGTCTTTCAAAAGAGGTTTCAAATCTTTCAAAAGAAATTTCATCCTCTCTAAAAGCAGAGACTGGTAAACTGAATCAAAATATTCAAGAAAGCGACGTAATGACCTCTGCAAAGGTTAATAAGGCTGTAGAAAAACTTCTTAACGATACAAATAAAAAACAAAACGCAAAACTGCTTAAAGAGCTTTCTAATAATACATCAAGTTTGACAGCGGCACTTGAAGCAATTTCTAAACAAAATAAAGTATTGGTTAAAGAAATTGTTGATCAAAAAGAAAGTATAACCTATCCTTAATTTTTAAAATGGAGCAAATAAATAAGACCGAAAGTTTTCTTAAAATTGATAGTTTTGCAAGAAAAACTGTTGCTCAATCCTTATTACTAAAAGATGATGATGTTATTGTTGCTCTCGATAATAATCTTTATTTAAAAGGTGAAAATGCACTAATTGAAGATTTAAATTTACTTAAAAAAGAAGAAAAAAAAACAATACTAACAATTTTCAGAGAAGGCAGTTTTTTTGATGTATTAGTTTCCGGTAGCCTAGGAGCTAAATTTATATCTACCAATAGTGATGAAACAAAATTAATTTCTGAAAAGTTTTCCAAAAAAGAAATTTTCGATCAAATAGATTTAAAAGAATATATTGCAATGAGGGATTTGACTCATAATTATGAAATAATATGTAAATCTAAGTCTTTGTTTGCTGGATTAATGCCACCTATGTGGCTTGCATACCATAGTAAGTGGTGGTTAATATCTCTTTTTGCAGTTTTAAGTTTTTTACTAATTTCTACTAATTTTTGGGTTTTCCTTTTTGGTTGGGTATGTGTGAGTATTTATTGTTACATCGGTCAATTAGAACTTTTAATAAGTTTTGCACTTCTATCCGGGAAAGCGTACTCAATGATACTATGCGCAACTGATATGGATCACGCTCAAAAGATTGTGAGAGAACATAATCCCAAGGCCAAATATAAAGTTTCAAGATTAGGAGATCCTATTACATCTGATCACGAAAGTAATAGTAAAGAAGATAAAAATCTGAAAAATAAGATTTCTGATTCACAAGAAGCTTTGATATAATTATAAAGTACATTATATAAACTAAGAGGTTATTGATGGTCGTAGCAAAAAACGAACAATATTCTGTTCAAGCAGAAACATTAATGAAAGCGGCAATTGAAGATTATCTTGAGTTAATAAAAGAAATTCAAGCTTCAAATGCAAATATGAAATTAATAAAAGCAATTAAAATTACTGTAAACGGTAAACCAAGAAGGTTAGTCGATGTCGGTGACTTAAAATCAGGTGAAAGTGAAAATCAATTAATTCTTTTAGTTTTCAATACTGATCACGTAGACCTACTCTTAGACCAGATTGCTGAGCTTCAATTTGAAACATCAGTTGATGGACAATTCATTAAAATTAATGTTCCTGATCCAAGCTATAAACAATTAATGGAAGTAGTAGACGACTTAAATAGAAAAAAAGGGAGTTGTGTTGGAAGACTTACCAAGGCTAAATCTGAAGCAACTACTAGGGCAAGAACTGCAGTTGAAAACGAGTTCATTGAGCAAGCAGTAGCATCCAGGGCTACAAAAGTTTGTGATGAATTCTTAAGTCAGTATACAGAAAAAGTCAATGAAATTACCAATGAAAAGATTCTTGAAATTTTAGGTGAAGATTATTTTAATAAATATAAAACTGAAGAATTAGACGAATTTTAGTCTTAAGCATTAATAGAAATTCTATTTTGAGATACTTCAGTCTTATTATCATAAAACGATGATAAATTTTTGTATTTATTTCTGTTAGTTGGTTGATAGCTTAACGGTGACCACTTTGGGTAATCGAATTTCATGCCTTTAATTGCTAACTTATCTCGCTCTTCAAACTCTCTTTTTGATTTGTTGATTTTGTTTTGCTCCTCTGAAAGATTAACGTTTTTTAAGTTTGAATCACTTTTCACAGTTTTTATCTCACTTTTGTTATCTTTCCATAATTTGCTTATTCCTAATGTATCAAATGCTAATTCTGTAGGTGTTTTGTCAAATACTTTTTCGAAAATCCAATTACCAAATCCAGCAATTGCACCTATTGGGCCTCCATATATAAATCCGCCAGCACTTGATTGGACTAAGTCTCTATCTGAGTCAGGTTTATCAGAATTCATACTTGAGTATATACCACTTATGATAGGTAAATTTTGTAATGGATTAACAAGACCTTTTATCCAATCTAAAAACTTTGAGCTGCTACCAAGACTATCATTTTTAATACCAAGATTTTCTTTATTTTTTTTTTCTATATTAGCATTGTAAGCATTTTTAGAATTAAAGTTATGTAAGTGACTTTTTTCTATCATTATTCTAATAATTTATCTCTATTTCAATTCTTCTATTTTTTGCTCTCCCTTGTGATGTATCATTTGATTCAATAGGTCTTGTTTCGCCATAACTAATTGCTTTCATTCTTTTTGGATCAAGCGAATCATTTTTTGATAGTTGTTGTACAACTGAAGCTGATCTGGCAGCTGCTAAGTCCCAATTATCTCTGTAATTTGAACCAAATGTCAAAGGTACGTTATCTGTATGACCCATTACTAAAATTTCACTTCTACCTTTTTTATTTTGTTCGGCAATCTTTGCCATTATGTCTCTAGCCTTTCTTGTAAGTTCTGCTGAACCAGATTTAAATGCGCCAGCAGATCCTACCGTAATAATTACTTTATCATCATCCCTGTCAACGTTCACAAGACCCTCACCTATCTCCTCTCTTAAAGCAACTTTAAGTTTATCTTCTGCTAGTTCAGCTTTTTTTGCTTCTTCCTGTGCCGATTGACTTTGTTCAGATTGACCAATACTATCACCATCTGTTCCCTCTGCTTGACTTTCACCTTTGCTACTCGCAGCAGTAGCAAGTTTTGATAAAGCCTTTTCTAATCCCCCAATTAGAACCTCTGTTTCAGACTTGCCACTTGATGACTTCACTGATTCTATTGAATCTAAAGTCTCTTTTAATAAATTTGGAAGTTCTTTCTCTTTAGCATCTAGTGGGGTAAAGTTTACTACTACTTTATCAGCTAAAACCTCAACCTCAATATCACCTCTGGCTATTGCGTCTTTAATATTTTTTGCTAACTCTGTTGCTTCTTCATCTTTACCTTCATCCTTTGTTGCATCTTGAGTTTTGGTTTTTAACTCAACATTTGGTTGGTCTGTCTCAGTAGTTTGCTGAGTCATATTTTCTGTAACCGCAGGTGTTGGATTTGGACTAAAATTTAGAGACAAAATAGTTGTTCCTTTTGGTTGCTCAACTACCGGTATCACTCTTTGAATTCCAAAAGCATTTTTCATACTACCACTAATTTGCTTAAACTTAGGTACATTAAACTCAGCAAATGATAGAATTAAAACAAAAAAGGCCATTAAAAGTGTTGCCATATCAGCAAAGGTCGCCATCCATGCTGGAGCGCCTTTTGGTGGACAAGCAGGGCATTCATGCTCCTCTTCTTCGTCCTTCTTTTCTTCTTTTTTTTTCTCTTCTACTTGTTCTTCAGCCATTTTTTGACCTATTAAGCTGCAGCTTCAATTAACGCCTGTTTCTCTTTTGGAGGAAGATTAGCAACTAGTTGATCTTGAATATTTCTTCCACTTTCGCCTCTTGAAATTAATTGTAATCCTATAATAATCATGTCTCTATAAATTTGTTCATACAAAGAATAACCTTTTAATTTGGTAACAATTGGCATAAAAATTGTGTTTGCAATCATCGCTCCATATAGAGTAGTCAATAGAGCAACCGCCATTGCAGGACCAATTGCTTTCGGATCTGCCATGTTACCAAGCATTGCAACTAACCCTACTAATGTTCCAATCATACCCATCGCAGGAGCAATATCGACCCAAGCTTGGGCAACGCCAATCATTTTTTCGTGACGTTGTTGCATGCTTTTTAATTCTTTTTTTAACTGAACAGTTAATTTTTGCTCATCTGCACCATCTACAAGCATTTGAAGACCTCCGTCAAAAAAGGGATCAGGAGTTTCCTGCCCTTCTAATGCCATCATACCGTCTTTTCTTGCAATTCCAGCTAACTCTACTATTCTTGTAATTAGTTCATCCATTTTCTTTACTGGTGGTTTGAAAGCTTTACCCATAGCACCAAACGAACCTAAAAAAACAGGTAAAGGAGCTGTGTACATTACAGCAAAAAAAGAACCCCCAAAAACAATTAAAATCGAGGGTATATCAATATACGATCCAAGCCCACCTGCTGAAATCATTGCGCCGGCAATCATTCCTATGGTACCTAAAAAACCTATGAGAGATGCTAAATCCATTAACTAATTCCTATTTTTAATATTATAAAATATTTAATGTAAGTTGCAACTTTGATACCAAAGTTATATTTTTATATATATTTAGTTGATAAAGTTATTACAAAGTAAAATTTAAACAATATGAAAAAAAATTTTAGCCTTACTATAGCCTTATTGAGCATATTTTTTAGCATCAGTCATTTAAATGCAACAAACCTTATAGACAAAGGTTATTATGTAGTCGATCTCAAACAAAAAGTAGATTGGTTAAAATGTTCTGCTGGACAGCAATGGGATGACAAAAATTGTAGTGGTGAGGCTATCAAATTAAATCTTGAAGAAGCAGAAATTGCATTAAATCAACTTAATGAACAACTAGAAGGTGAATGGAGACTTCCAACTAAAAAAGAATTGAAAAGTTTAGTATGTACCGATTGTACAGGAGCAAAAATAAATAAAAAATATTTTCCCAATACACCTGCAGAACCTTTTTGGACGTCACAAAGAAATTGGTGGTCGCCCAAGTTTTATTGGTCAGTAAATTTTTTTACTGGACATGTATATGGTAGATTTGTACCTGAAAAAAGATTATTTTTGAGGTTTCTTAGAGATCGTTAATCTTTTTTACTATGAAAATATTGTAATAATTTTATTATAAATACAAATAGCCCTGATACTAAAACAAATATTGCAAAATTAGTCGGTGTTACAAATTTCAAAAGGTGTAATTGATCTGAAGCTGTGAGGGCAACAATTATTATTAAAAGAACTGAAAATATAAAATATCTAATAGATAAACATAAAAAGCATCCTTTTTTATCGTCACTTTTTGACATAACATTCAAATTTTTGAGATTTACTGTATTTACACACGTCGTTAGCAAAAGATATTTTATTAGTTGGTAGTACCAGCCTGTATAAACCATTTTTTTTGTCCTGAATTATTAATAAATTGATGTTTTTAAATTTTGATTTCAGCTTATTTTCAATTAATCTCTCTAATTCAATAAGATTTTTTTTAGTTTTATACACACCATATTGAACAAAATATTGTTGAATGTTGGGCGGTAAACTTTCTATCATGACTTTTCCAAGATTTTTATTAAGTTTTTTTTTAACAATTGTTTTTTCTTTTAAAGAATTTTGTTCAGACAATTTTTTTTCAGCTATAGATTTCTTTTCTTGAATAACCATAGTTAAAATTTTGTCTCTGTCAGTTTTAAATTTTTTGTCAAATACTTCTAGTTGATTATTAATGATATTTTTTGATTTATTTAAGTTTTCCTGCGTCAAAAAAATAACATTAAAAAAAATCAGGATAAAAATAATGGAAATTACTTTAAAAGGGAGTAAAAAAATCATTAGTGTTATCTTAGCATTTATACTTAAAAAATAAACAAAAAATACCAAAAAAACAGCGATTTACATATTTTTGAAAAATTAACAATAAGAAATTAATTTTTAAAAAAATAGTCAGGTTTTTGACTGAAAAAATTCGTCAAATTAAAGTTTTGCTTTTTATTCTTAAAATTGTGAGATTATAATAAAAGGAGATATTATTATGCAAATAACACAAAACCTTAAGTTAAAACAGAGTCAGTCATTAGTAATGACTCCTCAATTACAACAAGCTATAAAACTTTTACAACTAACAAATTTAGAGCTAAGTGATTTGGTTAATAAAGAATTAGAGGAAAATCCTTTTCTTGAAGACAGTAAATTTGAGGAAAATAAAGAAGTGACAGATCATGAAAATGAGACAGATAGCCTCGACGAAGAGTTTGTAAGTAAAGATTCTATGGATTCTGAAATAAAATCAGAAGCATATGACAATTGCTGGGATAAAGAATTAAACTGCAATAATAAATCACAAAATTATGAGACAATTGACCCTGGTTCAATTGCTGAGCAAACAGTTAGTGAGGAAATAACGCTTAAATCAGTTCTTACAGATCAAGCTAATTTAGAATTTGACAAAGATGAAGAAAAGTTTGTTTCAAGAGTCTTAATTGATTATATCGATTCATCCGGTTGGATGACAAAAAATTTAAAAGAAATCTCTGAAATTATTGGATGCGAAGAAAATAAGGTCCAAACTATACTTGATAGAATGAAAGATTTTGAACCAAGTGGTGTTTTTGCTCAAAATCTCCAAGAATGTCTAACAATTCAATTAAAAGCAAAAGAACTATTTAATGAAAAAATTAAGATATTACTTGAAAATTTTGATTTGTTAGCTGCTGGTGAGATTAAGACTATTTGTAAGCAAGGTAAACTTTCAAGAGAAGAAATTGTTGAAAATTTGGCAGTTATTAGACAAATGAACCCGAAACCAGGAAATATTTATTCAACTACTGAAAATAATATTTTTCACCCAGATGTTATTGTAAAAAGCAAAAATAATACTTGGGAAGTTGAATTAAATCAAAGTACACTTCCTAAAGTTGTAGTCAATGAAAATTATGTAAATGAATTGAACAATTTAAATTGTAGTCAGGGAGATAAAAAGTTTATTACAGAATCAATTGGATCTGCCAAATGGCTAGTAAAAGCAATTGAGCAGAGGAATATAACCACACTTAAAATTAGTAGTGAGATTGTTCAACAGCAAAAAGAGTTTTTTGAAAAAGGGTTATCATACTTGAAACCAATGATTCTTAAAGACGTCGCAAAAAAGATCGGGATGCATGAAAGTACAGTGAGTCGAGTCACAAGTGCAAAACTAATGCTTACACCAAGGGGTATATTTGATATGAAACATTTTTTTAGTGCATCAATTAATAGTACAGAAAAGGGTGAATCGTATTCAGCAGCCTCAGTAAGGGAAACTCTTAAAAATTTAATTTCAAGTGAACCGCTAAATCAACCTTTTAGTGATGAGGTGATTGTTTCAAAACTTCAGAAAGAGGGAATTAACCTTGCAAGAAGAACAGTTGCTAAATACAGAGAACTTATGTGTATTCCTTCATCAGCTGAAAGAAGAAAAATAATGAAAATTCAAAATATAAGTATTTAAATAATAATATAAAAAAATTTAATTTATCACACTTTTTATTGTTTTTAAAGCTTCAATATTTTGGTCCAAAAAATGAGAAACAGGATATGTTTCTTTAAAAGATTCTTGTTCTTTATCATTGAAGTATACAATTTCAACAAATGGTGCACTGTTTAGTTTTGTTTTATTTGCAAGTTTAATTTCTTTAATATTATTCATAATTCGTCTCCTTTTAAGGAATACTGCAGATTTTATGCCATTAATAGGCATAAAATAATTTTGAGCTAATTTAGGAATTTTCTTCTTGGAGAATTTTTTTGAAGTAAATAATTTTTAGATCTGTTTGACTTTTGACTTTTGATATTTCTTTCTGTTTAAAAATTTTTGTATGTTGTAAAGCTTGATTGTATTTACCTTCTCTATTTTTTTTCCAATGTTCATGAACTTTTTTTAAATAAACTTTCATTCTTATTGGATTCGAAGAATGGTATCGTGATACTGCTAGATTCCAGCTTTTATGCTTTAAAAATAATTTTTTGAGAAACTTCCCTGCATAGTAGATATTTTCTTCTGGATCAGTCATATCTTCCAAATTTCTAAACATACTACCATGATACCTGTAATTTAATTGCATACACCCAATATCTATATTCTTTTTCTTTTCATAAATAGCTTTATCTAAATAATTTAGCATTTCTCTTTTAGAGTCAAAAAAAATTGCTTTCCCATTAACGTTCAATGACCAAGGCCAAGGTTGATAAATACCGTTTTTTGTAATTCCTGTTTCTGTGAATGAAATTGATGAGAGTAGTTTATTTGGAATCTTAAACTCTTTTTCAACCTTAGAAGCAATATTATAGCAATCATCCAACTTTTGAGCATTAATATCACTTAATACAATCAAATTAAATAACAGGGGTATTAGAATTGAATAAAAAATCATTCAATATTTTTGCAATTACAATGCCACTAAAAACTAATTTTTAAGAATAGAACTGCTTAAAAGATTTCTTCCTATGGAAATAAAATTGTAAGGGTTAATATGTTTTTTATTAACTATAATTTCGTAATGTAAATGAGCTCCAACTGCTCTTCCAGTTGCTCCCATTTTACCAATTATTTCTCCTTCTTTAACCTCAGTACCTTTTTTAACAACAATTTTGTGAAGATGCCCATACAAAGTCTCAATACCATGTTTATGTTTAATTTTAATTGTTTTTCCAAATGATCCATTCCTTCCAGAAAATATTACAGTGCCATTCGCAGAAGCTCGAACCTCTTCTTGCCATGTACCAGCCATATCTATACCCTTGTGCATTTGTCTAATTTTAGTTTTTGGATGAGTTCTTAACCCGTAAGGGCTTGAAACATAATAATATTGCATAGGTGGTTTAAGAGGAAGAAACACAATCGCGTCTTTTAAATTTTCTAGAAACTGAAATCTTGCTGTAACAGAATTTATTAATTCTGATTCGTTATTATTATCGAGCTCTTTTTTTAAAATTAAATCTATTTCTTTAAGATTAATATTGTCTGGACTAAGTTTTAAAGTTTTAAAAACATTTAGTAATTCCATAATTTCAAGATCAATTTTCCGAGTAAATTGTGTAATTTTTGTTTTGTTATTTCGAGGTGCTGAAAATGGAAGTACTGGTAATGTATTATAATTTCTTTTTAAAATTTCTTTTTTAATATCTCTTTCATTTAAATTTGAGCTTTGTTTTTCGGTAATAATTTTGTTGGACTGTTCAATTGGAACCATTTCAGGACTAGCTAAACTTACAAATTCGTCAAATACAGATTCATCACTGAGAGAAACATTTGAATTAATTTCAAAATCAAATTCATTTATGATATCTTTAAAATTTGAATATTTTTCAATTGCGTAATTTTTAATTATTTCTAGATTTACAAATTCGTCTTTTCTATCTTCAATATCAACAATAACCTTTTCTTTTTTATTAATTGGATCAACTGTACTTTCAGTAACAATAGCCTGCTCTGCTAGGTTTTTTAAAACCTCAACTTCAGATTTGGTAAACTGGCTTGTTTGATTTATAGAGTTTTTGTAAAGCATTAAATGAGTAAATACATTTATTACACCAAAGAGTGCAAATTGTAATATTTTAAAAGCAACAAATATTGATAATAAAAAACCTGAAATATAATGCTTAATATTAAATACAACTTCAATGGGCCCCCTTTTTGTAAAAAAGAGAAATCTTCTTTCTTTAAGTATTTCTTGAAGATTTTTTGTGACATTCATTTCACCAAATCTTGGGCTGGATTTTATTTGGTCTATAAAATTTCTTAACATGATTGTTCTCCCTTATTTGAGATAGAGAACTACAACTAGCATAATATTAGTTAATAATTGCATTAACATTATTAAAAGCATTAATTTCCAGGATATCGGGTTATTTATATTAAGACTAAATTGTGGAAACTTTTCAGTGACCTTATCAAACTCAACTTTTTTATTTTGACTATCAACTGTATTTTTCAATTGATAATTTTCAAAAGATTTTTTTGATTCAGTTTTTTCTTTTTGATTTATATTAATCGTTGATTCTAAATTTTCTTCATTTTGCTTTTCAGTATTCTCATTCAATGACTTAACATTATTAAAATTTTCAGTCTTAACTTTTGATCTATCAATTTCAGTATTTGTATTTTTTAAACCATCAGCTTTTTTTAAAAAATTTTCACCAGTATTTTTATTTTGGGGTGTAAGGTCTTTTTGAGATTCTCTGTTGTTTTTTTTCTCAATATTTTTTTCATTTGGTTTAAAATTGTCCTGAGAAGGAGAAGCACCATCATCAATTTGTGTTCTCATTCTTTCAATTCTTTGTCTAATATCTACTACTTGTTCTGCCATAATAATTAATTAAACTTATCAAAAACGAATTCAATGCATTTGTTGCGCCAAAACTAAAATTTTGATAAACTTTTTGTTTGTTATAATAACTTATTCTGATAAGGTTACAAAATGTTTTCTAAAGACGATAAAGAATCTTTTAAATCTTCAGATTCCAGTGTTATTGGTACTGAGATGCAAATTAATGGAAACATAAAGTGTCAAGGTAGTCTTGTAATTAAAGGAACTGTTAAAGGTAACATCGAATGTGATGAAATTAGACTTTCGTCTGAGGGTGTATTAAAAGGTTCTATTAAATCAAAAGATTCAGAAATTTCTGGCAAATTTGAAGGTAATATTTTTTCGGATACAATTGCTATTGGGTCAACAGCAAGTATCAAGGGAGGTATTAACTACAATAGAATGCAAGCAGAACCTGGTGCAAAACTGGAGGTTGACTTTCTTTTAGGTTTGGAAGAGAAAACAAAGGTTTCAAAAAAAACTAACTTAGCCAAGTCGTTAAAAACTATTAAAGGATAAATAAATTATGTCAGAAAATCAGTCAATTATTGGTAAAGATGTACTATTCAAAGGTAAGATTACTAATTCTAAAACAATTGAAATACATGGGCGAGTTGAAGCAGATATAAAATCTGAAAAGATTACCCTTGGTAAGACAGCAAATTATGACGGTGGAATCCAAGCTGATTTGGTTGTAATATCTGGTAAATATCAAGGAAAGTTAAAAGCTGATTCTGTCTGGTTAACAGATTCTTCAGTAATTTCCGGAGAGATAAATTATAAATCCCTTCAAATGGATAGAGGTGCGGCCTTAAATTGCAGAGTTGTTCATAATTGGGATGAGAAAAAAATCAACAAGAGAAAAGACCAGAATTTTGAAGATGAAGAAGCTGGAGGCTCAGATGAGAATTGACAATTTCAAAAAAGGTGAATCATGAGTGATTTAACTTACATCAACAAAGAATTAACAATGGAAGGTACTTTGCAAGCGAAAGAAAGCCAAGTAGTGGTTGCCGGTAAGTTTAAAGGGAATATTACTGCGAAAACGGTAATCTTAGAATCAACGAGTGTTTTTGACGGGATTTTAAACGCTGAACATTTAAAGATCGAGGGTCAGGCTTCTGGTGAGGTCACTGCTGAGTTTCTTGAAATAACAGGATCTGGAAACTTTGACGGTAAGCTCAAAACCAACTCATTATCCGTTGATATGGGAGCAAAAGTTTCAGGTAATGTTGGAAGAATTACTGGTTAATTTTCGATATTTCCTGACTTTTAATACAATTCTCAAAAAATTCTAAGCTTTTTTTAGAACCCTCAAGTTGTTGGAGTTTCATAGAGGAAAATCTTCCAGCAGCTAAAGCAACTGCCCAACTATCTTTGTAATATTGTGAGTATTGATTTAAAACCTTTTCAATATCGTCCCTTATTAAAGTGTATAATTTTTTTTTATATTCTTCAGAACGCTTTAATTTATTTGGGAAATATATTATGTTAGTATTAATTGACATATATTTTAAACGTCTTATTTTGAAATTGTTTAAAGATGAAACAGAATAAAAATTCAAAAACACCTCAGTTACCAGTAAAACGACCTGATAACCCTATGGTTAAAGTTTCTAAACATAGTAACCCTTTAGATATTTCAGAAAAACTTCAACATTTTAAAAATAGGGATGAAGTAAGGAAGTTCTTGCCTGATATCCTTGGAAGAGTATTAGCAAGAGTTTGGATAGATTCAAATTTTAGAGAACAATTCTCTACAGATCCACAAAAAACTCTAGAATTTAACGGAGTAGTACTACCAGAAGATATGACTATTGAATTCCAAAAACCTAATTCTGACAGGCCAAGAATTGTTGTTTATGAACAAAAACCTAATTCAAAATTTAAACTGAGAGTTCTTTATCTACAGTTAGTTATGATGGCTGGAAGGTGAATATAAAAAAGATTTGTTTTTTTCTATTTTTAATACTATCACCATCGCTGCACTGCACTGAAATTACTTCTGATGAGGAGTATTATAATAAAGGAATAAACCTTTACAAAAACGCTAAATTTGATGAAGCTTTTATAGTTTTCTTTAATTTAGCTCAAAAGGGAGAGAGAGATTCCCAATTTAATATTACAAACATGTTCGAAGGAGGTGTAGGAACAACACAAAACTTTGTGGAAGCTCTTAAATGGTGTTGGTTGTGTGCTCTTGGTGGTGAGAAAAAATGTTTTAAGAAAATCGAAAAATTGATCACTAAAATTGATGAGGAGTCTCTAACAAATGTAAGTAAAGAAGTAGAAGTATTTTTAGAAAAAATGCTTTATAAAAAATCAGATATTAATTATTCATTAATGTTAGGATTTTGGTATGAAAAATTTTCTCCAGAGCAAAATATTGAAAAAGCTTACATGTGGTACTCTGTAGCTGTAACAGGAGGCTTATACAAAGCAATGAAGAATAGAAATAATGCAGGAGAGTATTTACAACCAGAAACTCTTATTGATCTTCAAAATAAAGCTAGTAAAATCTATTCAGAAATAAAATATTTTGGAAACACAAAGGATGAATAATTATGGATTATAAAGTTCACTGGATTATTGACGGTATAATGAATGTGGATGCAAATTCAAAAGAAGATGCTGAAAAAATAGTTCAAGAAAAGCTTCAAAATTTTGTTAAAAATTCTGATGATTTGATGAATTTTTTCATTGCAAAATCTATACAAGGCCAAGCTTATCTTCCTGGTACTGAGGAAAACGAAAATTTTAAAAAGGAAGATGACAATTCTAGTGATTTAAAAAATGAAAGTAATCAAGATGATACCTAAAGTATTGGTATTGATTTCGTTATTGATTCCAGACATTTCAAAAGGAGTAGGTAGAAAATATGAACCAGAAGAAGGAACCTTTGATAGAAGAAAAAGAATTGTAATTCAAAATAAGTGCCGACTAGTCAAACAAACACACGTTCCCGGTGATGTCGTTTGTGAATATCAATCTCAAAAAAGAAGTGACAAAAATAAACAAGTTTTTCTTGGTGCACCTGGACAAGTTTGCTTAAGAGAAATTATTTGTCCTCTGAAATAATACAAATTATAAATGCAACAAGATAAATACCTGAATTTAAGAGCAAGATGTTGGGAACTTCTTGAACCCGGTTCTGAAAATGATAGCTTAAGTAAAAAAGTAGATATTTTTCTTTTATTATTAATTTCACTAAATGTTTTTTCGGTAATACTTGAAACAGTAGATCAACTTTATAACAAATATGAAAATTTTTTTTTATACTTTGAGATCTTCTCAGTTTTAATTTTCACTATAGAATATTTTCTACGTATTTGGTCATGTGTTACTGAAAAAAAATTTGGTAACAACAATTTAAAAAAAAGAATAAGATTTGTGTTTACTTTTTCAGCAATCATAGATTTGATTGCTATCTTACCTAGTCTTATTGCACTAATTTATCCTTCTGTTGATTTAAGATTTATAAGAGCACTTAGAATTGTTAGATTACTTAAGTTTTCTAGGTATTCTAGTTCAATAAATAGCTTATTGTCAGTTTTATGGGATCAGAGAAGATCATTTGGTGCAGCTTTTTTTATATTATTTATAGCTTTGATAATCGCTTCAAGTGGAATGTATTTAGTAGAAAAAGATGTCCAACCAGACAAATTTGGTAGTATTCCAGACGCAATGTGGTGGGCAGTTGTAACGTTAACCACTGTAGGATATGGTGATGTTACTCCTATTACCTCTGTTGGCAGAATTTTTGGTTCAATAATTATTATTTTGGGAATTGGAACTGTTGCACTTCCTTCTGGTATTTTAGCAGCAGCATTCTCAGATTTTCAAAGACGTAATCAAAAAAAATATGAAGATAAACTTAAAGACATGTTATCTGATAATATAATAGATGATCAGGAAAGAGAAGAGCTAAAGAAACTTTCAGAGAGCCTTAATCTTTCAGAAGAAGACATAAATTCTATTGAAGGATCAAATAAAATTAATCAACCAACTGATCCTACAAAATGATTTATGCCACTACTAACTCTTCTAGTACACTCATATAGAGCTTCTAATCTTGCAAAAATGTTGTTTTCTTTGATGTAGTTGATACTTTTTTCATTGATATAATTTGATGGTTCTCCAAACCCAACGTAATTATTACCTTTTTTCCCAATTGGAAAAATTTTCTTTAAAATATTTACTGCATTTAAAATATCAAATCTTATTAATTTTGCTATTACTTCGTCTCTAGAAACACCTGCTTGATCATTGAATTTTGGAATTTCTACTGACAACAAAAAAATTTCATGAAAAATAGCAACCCTTATTCCGTGCATAAGAAGCAATTCATCTCTTATTTCTTTTTCAATTACTCTACCCCTTCCAACTGCAATTCTTCCTTTCGCCTTCCTACCTAGTAACCAATTTCTTATTTCCATGTATTCTTGGTGTAATACTCTATAAACTTTATTTAATCTCCAGTGCACGTCAAAAGATTCTAGAAGATTTGCTACTTCTCTCATATTCTCACTTCTTTTTTGGTCAGCAGTTCTTGTAGACCAATTTAACCACATTCCTGGATCAAAACAATCTACATAAGCCTTCAAGACCTCTATATCACTATAAGCAAATGAGTATTCTACTATTTTCATAATCCTGTTAAATCTGTCGGATTTATTTACCATCTTATTAAAAGCATTAAAATCTTTTCTTAAAAACTGTCCAACACCCCCAAGTGAATTAGCAAACATACCTAATTGTTGTAAAATGCTATTTTGTGGAATAGCTCTAGTTTGACTAGGATGATAAACCAAGGTCTTTACCCCTGTATCACTTTGTCTTTTTATTGCTCTTGAGCCAGTTGAATGTAAAATGTTACTCCCAAAAACACTCAATAAAGTAGCAAAATTTGGATCATCCATTATTTTTGTATTGAATTGTTTTATAGTATTTACAAATTCAACTCCAAAGTCAGGTGAGGAATAAAGTGGGTCATCTTCCACTGTATTATTATTAATACAATATTCAGCAATTCTTGTGATTGCAGAATAGGATAGTTCTTTATTCATGAAATATTGGTATCCATCCCCACCCTGAAAACTTATTTCTCTACAGAAGCCAATTCCCCAACTTGATATTTTGTTTTTTGTGTAATTACAGTTTACATACTCAAGACGATCTCTAATTGTTAAAGGATGTCCACCTCTTCCAATTGATTCTCCATGTGTATCAAATATTAGTAGCTGTACATTTTTCATGCCGTTATCATGAAGTACTTTTGCAACTTTTCTTTGAAGATTTTCAATCGAGAGAACTGCGGCTGTCTGTCCAAGATATCTACCAGCATCTGAAAAACCAGTTTGAATACAAATTTTTCCCCGCTCCAAAATATATTTTTTATAGTGATTATTTTTTATTAATGTTTCAATTATTGTATGCCCACTGGCAAGCGCTTTTTCTGTTTCAAATAATGGAGAAATATCAATTTTATTCTCAATATTAAATAATTTAGCGTAATAAAGTGCCGTTAGTGCTGTTAATGCATAATCACATTCTGCTATAAGAAAACGTATTGGTTGGTCTGAATCAATATATTTAAATGCTTGTGCTAAAATCATAAAATACCTTTTTGCATTCATATTTTCATCAACTAATGTACCAAAATTAATATTTACAGGTTCTACATTCTCAATAAGTTTTGACACAGAATTCAAATAAGTGCTTTTGTTTGAAGGATCATTAGGATCACCAAGTAAATTAATTTCTTTTGAAATTGCATTGTTAAGCTGACTTGAATTTAACCTTACCTGAGTCCTGGCTAAACCAAGACCAAAGTTATGAACTTGTGCTTTTAAAATATAAAGATCTTTCAAAATAGATTCTTTTTTCTTAATTTTTTTTTCGAATATGTAGTTTAAAACTTCATCTAATGTATTTTTTATAATATCTGTAGAAATTAATAAGTTTTTTTTATTTCTAAAGATAAAGTTTGAAATACTTTTTATTTTTTTACTATTCTTAATTAATTGATCTTCTGTTAAATCTTCAAAAATTTTTTTATTTATATTGATTGATATATTTAAAGTATTTTTAATTTTAAAAACTTTTTTAAATAAATTATCGTTCCTCGAAATTTTTTTTAAAATACGATTCAAATTTTCTTGATAAATAACTAATTGCTCAATTTTGACAAGTAGTCTTTTAGTAAAAGTATCGATCCATGAAATATCACCTCTTCCGTCTACATCATACCCAACCCAGGTGTGTAAACTAAAAAAACTAGGTGTTAATTTTAAATAATCTTGAGGAAACTCTTCTTTAGTAAACTCAAATAATTGACCGTAAAAAATCGTTAAGGCTTCTTGTAAGTTTTTTAATGCAACTATAGAAATTTTGTGCTCAAAATTTAGTGTGATATTTTTATCAGGTCGCTGTTCAGTCTGAAATATTTTTTTTATTATTTTCTTCACTTCTGTAATTGAAATTTTTTTTCCTTCGAAATCCGTCATCGTTGCCATGGATGCAATATTCTTAAGTGTATCCTCAGTCATTCCGAATGTTGGGTGAGCAGTTAACACAATTCCAAATACATCTTTTTCAATCATTTTTTTAAAATCAGAAAATGATTTTTTTGTTTTATTTGGGTTGGAGATAATTTTTTTAAATAAGTTTTTAATAATTTTATTATTTTTATCTAGGTCAACTTCCCCTATATATTTTTTTAGTTTGTCAACTTTTAATCCTACTGATCCAACAGCCAACCTTTGAATTAATGCTTCAAGCGCGGAATAATTTAACTTACCTTTTTCTAGTCTTCTAGAAATATCGAGAGCAAGCATATTTATTGAATTACTAAATGGATCTTTTTCGGCACCAGATCTAATTTTATCCAGATCTTTTTGTAAAATTTTTCTGAGTTGTTGGGTATCAATATCTCTATCGACAGGAAAACAACTCCATGTTTCTGGTAGAAGTGGTTTTCTGTAAAGATCCATTTCAGAATGTGCTAATTTTCTAATATTAATGCTTGTCATAAGATTGAAATTTATATATTTTTTATATCATATTTCCAACAGAATTTAATATTTTTATAATTAATTAATTTAAATAAATTTAATGGCTTTACTTTCAGAAACAGTTATAGATATCAAACATTGGACAAATAAAACATTCAGTTTTAAAACTACAAGAAATAAGACATTCCGATTTAAAAATGGTGAATTTGCAATGATTGGTCTTGAAGTTGAAAATAAGCCTCTACTAAGAGCGTATTCTATTGCTAGTCCTAATCATGAAGATCACTTAGAATTTCTCTCTATTAAAGTCCCAAATGGCCCGCTTACAAGTAAGTTACAGCACATAAAATTAAAAGACGAGATTCTTATAAATTCAAAATCAACAGGTACATTGGTTTGTGACTACCTTTTACCTGGTAGAAATCTATTTTTACTGTCTACTGGTACTGGCTTAGCACCTTTTATGAGCATAATAAGAGATCCTGAAACATATGAAAAATTTAATAAGGTGATATTGACTCACACAGTAAGAGAGGTTAAAGAATTGGCGTACAAAGATTTTCTAGAAAATCTTAATAATGATCAATTATATTCTGAAATAACAAAAGGAAATTTTTTATATTTTAATTCTGTTACAAGAGAAAACTTTGAAAGAACTGGTCGAATAACTACATGGATTAACGAGAATAAACTTACGAACTATCTTAATATTGAAAACTTTGATCCAAAACTTGATAGAGTCATGATTTGCGGTTCGGAAGATATGACTTTTGATCTTAAAACACTTTTTGAAAAAAAAGGTTCATCTGAGGGTTCAACACAAATACAAGGTGGATTCGTAATTGAAAAAGCTTTTGCTGAAAAATAATGATAAAACTTGTTTATTTTGACTTCAATTTTTGGAGAGTAGATATACTAAGGCTTTGTCTTTCATACTCAAATATCCCTTATACTTATGATAGAGTGCCTAGAGCAGATTGGGCAAAACTAAAACCAAAATTTCCTTTTGGTCAATTACCTGTAATGATTTTAAATAATAAGCAATTCGGTCACACTCATTCACTAGCAGTATTTTGTGCTAAAAAGGCATCTTTGTATGAAAAAGACGAAGTAAAAATTTTGACAATTAACCAAGTTTTAGATTGGGCAAACGATATTACCAATAGAATTGCACCCTCAATAAGAGCAGCAATGCGTGATAAAGATTTTGAAAAATCAAAAAAACTAAGAAAACTTTTCATTAAAAATGATCTCCCAGTCTGGTTTTCATATTTAGAAGAATTATTGAATAATTTCTCTAGTGATAATAATTTCTTTACTGATAAATTTAGTATTGCAGATATTACAGCTTGGAGAGTAATATATTGGTTTTATTCGGGTAAACTTGACCAAATTAACTCATCATTTATTGACGAGTATCCTATTCTAAAAAAATATTTTCTTGATATCAATGCTCATACAAAATTTAGTACTCTTGATGAATTTAAACAAATAACTCAAGGAAATTAATTAGCAACCTGTGACTTTAAAGGAAACTTTCTTTTCATCCAAAATAAAATTAATAAACCTGGTAAAGCAAAAAATGTAGAAAAAAGAAAAAAACTTGACCATCCCATTATCTCTACAAAAAAACCTGATGGAGAAGCAACGAATGTTCTGGCAATACCCATGAAAGATGATAATAATGCGTACTGCGTTGCAGTATAATTTAAATTGCATAATCGAGACAAATAGGCTACGAAAGCAGCTGAACCCAGTCCCCCTGATATATTCTCACCTAAAACGGTTATCAATAGAAAATTATAATTTGGACCAATTTCAGATAAAAAGAAAAATAGAAGATTTGAAAGCATTTGAAGAAATCCAGAGATAAGAAGTGCATTTAAAATACCATAATATTTGACGAATATGCCTCCAATAAAAACTCCAATTATAGTTGCAAAAATACCTAAAATTTTACTAGCGTTTGCAATCTCAATATTTGTAAAACCAATTTTCACATAAAAAGGATTTGCCATAACCCCTGCGACTGCATCACAAAGTTTAAATGAAAAAATAAATAAAAGTAATAGTAATACCCTTCTAAAGTTTACACGAAAGATAAATTCTTTAAGCGGGTTGAAATAATCTCTTGCTCCAGCATCTCTAGTTTTCTCTTTTACAGTATCAGGTAGAAAAATTGTTATTAAGAAAAATAATAAGATTATTAGGCCTAATGAAATAAATACCAATTCCCAGCTAATATATTCTCTCAGATATAAAGCTCCAGCACCTGAAATAATCCCACCAATTCTATATCCAGCTTGGGTCATAGCAGCCCCAGCTCCTTGCTCAGACTCTTTAAGAATTTCAATCCTATAAGCATCTATAACAATGTCCTGACTTGCTGAAAAAAATGATACGAACAAAGCAAATAGCGCTGTAAGGTATATTTGATTAATTATAAGGTCAGTTTCTAAAAAGTTTACCAAAATGGTTCCAGCAGGATTATTAATACCTAGTAGTATTACTGAAATTGATAAAAAAAACTGAATAACCATTAACCATGATTTTCTTCTCCCAAAATTATTAGTAAGATATGGAATTTTATAATTATCTAATATTGGTGCCCACAAAAATTTAACAGTCCAAGGTATTTGGGTAAGGCTAAATAAACCTATTGTTGATAAGTCTATATTTTCTCTTGTGAGCCATATTGCGAGTGTTGATAATATTAAGTACAAGGGTAAACCACTTACAATACCCATTAAAAAAACAATTAAAAGATTTTTTGAAAAGTATAGTTTTATTATTTCTTTTAAATCTGACATTTGAAAATTGATTATAAAACAAATTTGAAATAGAATGTTGAAATTGAGAAAAAAAAAACTAATTTAAACCTATGAGATATTTTTTTACTTTTATAATTACTTGTATGCCTCTTCTCGGTTTTGCTGACCAAAATATCCCTAATTTAAAAGGAGAATGGTTAGGAATTAACAAAACGATATCTGAATCAAAAGGACTAAAAACTTGGGAAAAAAAGGTTATCATTACTGAACAAACTGATAGAAGATTTAAAGGTAGTTTTACATATACAGACGGTTCTAAGACTTTTTATGGAATTATCCATCCAGATAATGAGACTTTCACATGGGTAGCTCCAAATAGCAGAGGTTACAATTTTGGAAAAATTATGAGTCCAAATGTAATTAGTGCTTGTTATGTCGAACCTGGTATTGATTCAACAGCAGGCTGCGCTACTCTTAAAAAAGATTAGAATTTTTTATAAAATTAGATAAAGGTTTATCAGTAGCCTCTTTTAATTTGGTACTCTTTCCTTTCCAGTGAATTTTTTTATTTGCAAGAAAAATTATTTCGCTAAAGTTTTCCACAGCTCCTTTTATGTCAGAAGAGATAGCAAAAACTGTCATTTCCCTTTTTTTTGATAAGCCTTTTATAATTTTAAATATTTTATTTGACTTTATAGGGTCTAAACCAGCTGTTGGTTCATCCAAAAATAGGAAATTGGGTTTAAATGCAATTGCTCTTGCAATAGCAACCCTTTTTTTCATTCCACCAGAAAGTTCATTAGGATATAAACTTGCAACATCGTGATCTAAATCAACCATTTTTAAGAGAGAAAGTGATTCATTGTAGTTTTGTTTTTTGCTTTTCTTGTAGAGATCTTTAAACATAATATTTTCCCATACAGATAAACTGTCAAAAAGTGCATCTTTTTGGAAAACAACACCTAAATTTTTTAAACCAAATTCATTCTTATTGACCAAATATTTATTGATGTGTGTATCATCATAATATATATCACCTCTGAAAGGTTTTATTAGTCCAATAATACATTTTAAAAGAGTTGTTTTTCCTGATGAACCCTGACCAATAACACAAATTGAATTTTTTGAAGAAATATTAAAAGAAATATTTTTCAATACAATTTGATTACCAAACTTAATTGATAGATTTTCAACTTTGACATTATTTTCCATATATTGTGTAAATATTAGTATATAATTTGAATAATGTTAAATAATTTAAAGCCTAATTCGAGTTTCTTTAAAAAAGGTAGTGTAATTATAGCTGGAGCTGGTCCAGGGGACATAAATAAAATCACTCTTCAAGTTTACTATGCAATAAAATTCTCAGATGTGATAATTTATGATGGTCTAGTAAATGAGAAACTTTTAAAAATAAAAAAAAAAAATGCAAAATTAATTTTTGCTGGTAAAACATTTGGCAATAAGTCCTGTACTCAAGCTGAAATTATTTCATGGATAGAAAATTACGTTAAAAATAATAAGAGGGTTTTAAGGCTTAAAAGCGGAGATCCATCAATTTTTGGGCGTGGTTCAGAAGAAATAAGTGAACTTAAACGATTGAAAATTCCTTTTAAGGTTTTTTCTGGTATTACTGCAGTTCAAGAAGCTATGAAAAATTTAAATTTAAATTATTTTCAGAATTCTGGTTCTTTTTCATTAGTGACAGGTCACAAACCCGTAAAAGAAACCAGTCATGAAATAGATTTTCAAGCTATGGGAAAATACAATGGAATCATAGTCATCTACATGGGATTAAGCCAAATAGGTAAAATCTCACGGAGTTTAATAAAGGGAGGGAAAAAAAAGGAAACATCTGTGAGTATAATTTCAAGAATATCAATGAAGAATGAAAAGGTTTACAAGTCAAATCTTTTTGAATGTTCAAAAGACAAACATAGTTTTGGTTTGAAATCTCCAGCCATTATAATTATTCATTAAAAAGTTGATCTGAAAATTAATAATCTTATAATCAAGATATGATTGGTGCTCTATTGAGATAATAGGGAAACCAGTGGAAATCTGGTACAGTCCCCGCTACTGTGTAGAGATATGTCCTTTTAGTAAGCCACTGAGAAATTGGGAAGGCAAAAGGAATAAAGTCTTAAGTCAGGAAACCTGCCAATCTAGCGTCATTCGAACAATATACGGGTAGATATTTTGTTGTGGATTTCCATTGAGGTGGCGTGTGAAACCTCAGTGGGTAATTTTTTCCCGCTTGATTATAACTTTTAGAAGAAATTGTATTCTTAAATACATGCTCTATGTGGAGAAAAAATGCAAAAATATTTTCTATTATTTTTTTTGACCCTTTTTTTAAATTTCAATTTATTTTCTCAAGATCAAAAAGACGAAATAATTATTTCATCAACAAAATTACCTCAGGAAAAAATTGTAGGATCTTCAGTTTATATAATTTCAAAAGAGGATATAAAAAATTATCCTTCAGACACAATTCCTGAATTATTGACAAGGTTTCCAGGTGTTAAATTAAAAGATTTATATGGAACTGGTTTTGGTGTCAAACAATCAGTTGATATAAGAGGTTTCGGTGATACAGCACAAAGTAACACCGTAATTTTATTAAATGGTCAAAGATTGACTAATATAGATCTAAATTTAGTAGATTTCAGTGCAATCCCAAAAGAAAGTATTGATAGAATAGAAATAATTGTTGGAAATAGTTCGGTTTTGTATGGAAATAATGCTTCTGCTGGGTCAATTAATATTATAACAAACCAATCAATTAAGAGGAATGATGGTATAAATACTAAATTTTCCTTTGGTTCTTTAGGTAAGTTTGAAAATTATATTTCAGGAACTAAAAGTTTTAAGAATTTTTCTGTGAAAGGAAATCAAAATCAAATTTACTCAAACGGATACAGAAGAAATAACGAATATAGTCAAACTAATGGAGGGTTAGAAATAGCAGCAAAATTAAGGGAGACAAGTTATTATCTTAATTTTCAGTCTATTAATCAACGAATTGACCTTCCAGGAGATGTTGGTGTGAACACTGGCAATTATTCAAATTCAAATGGTTTTCATATTGATCCAAGATCATCAGATACACCTCAAGATTTTAGCCAAAAAAATGGTTTAAAGTTGTTTTATGGATTTAATTATATTTTTGATAGTTCTTCAAAACTAATTCTTGATGGTGCCGTTGATTACTTAAAAAATGAAGGCATGTTCATCAGTTCAAACTCGTTTACAGATGCTAGAATTGCTAATTATCAACTTTCGCCAAGATTAATTTCAAATCAAAAAATATTCGGTCTTAATTCTGATATTATTTTCGGATTTGACTTAAATTACACCTACTATTATCAAGACAAAATGAGAGAAGGTGAAACTTATTACAGAAAATATAAAGCCCAAGATAAAAGTTTAGGATTATATTTTAATAACAATGTTTCTTTAACACCAAAAGATAAAATATCTATTGGAGCAAGGTTTCAAGGAAATTGGATAAGGATTGGAGATGCTATAAATAATAACGCAATCGGATGGACAATTGCGGATAACGAAACTCAGATTTTTGAAGATCCACAATTTGCATACCATTTAGGTTATGAGCGAATTGTTGATGATAAAAATATTTTAACAGCAAAAATAGGTAAAAGTTTTAGGTATCCTAATGTAGATGAAAGGATAGGTTTTGGTTTTACAACTTCATCACATAATTTCGGCTTGAACTCACAAAACTCATACGATTTTGATTTTGGCCACAAATTCATTGCAGAAAAAGTTAGCATACAGACTTCTTTGTATTATATGAGATTGAGAAATGAAGTCTCCTACGATAATTCAACTTTTACAAATAGAAATTTAGCAAAAACGGTTAGATACGGCATTGAACAAAGAGTTACTGTAAATTTATTCGATGGTATAAAACTTACAAATAATTTTACTCTTACTCAGTCTAAATATAGAGCTGGCCATAGAAGAAATCTAGATTTAACAGGAATTCCTGCTTATAGAAATAATTTCGAAGTTGAATTTCGATATAATGAATTTTTAAGTCTTTTCAGTAATATTTACTATCAATCATCTCACAGAATGATCAATGATGTTGAAAACTATCAAGTCATTGGGATGCCTTACCATTTGGTAAATGCAGGACTAAAGGGTAATTTTAAAGGTTTTAATTATTCACTTGAATTCAACAATATTCTTAACAAAAGTTACTATAATTATGCAGTAGCATCTACTTCAAGCTATAATGTCTACAACACCTACCCTAAAGAGGGATTCAATTCATTCTTAACATTATCTAAGTCTTTTAATTAATAAAAATGAGAAATCTGTTCAAATATTTTTTGATTTCTTTTGGGACTCACTCATTTATTATTGTATTTATATTTTTATTTGAAAAAGAGTTCTCCAAACCAAAAACTGATATTTTAAATGTAGAAATTGTAACAAATAATGAAAAAATAAATAAAGTTTTAAGAAAAAATAAAGAAAATGAAACAAAATATAAAACATTTATAAAACGTTCAGAATCACTATTAGTTATGGATGACAAAAGATATATTACTTTAAATAAAAAGTACAATTCCAAAAATTTGGAATATCAAAAAAAAATTTCTAAGGATATTAATCTTTTTGTTAATAATCAAAAACAAGAAGTAGAAAAAAATGTAAATTCTATAAATAATACTAAAAAAGTTTTTTCTAAAGCAACTTATAAACTTGGATCAAAAAAAAATCCACACCCTCCATACCCAATGATAGCAAGAAAAGAGGGTTGGCAAGGAAAACTAATCTTAAATGTTTTTGTAAATAAAAATGGAAAAGTTAAAAATGTTGAATTGTTAAAATCTAGTGGTTATAAAGTACTGGATAACGTTAGTTTGCAAACTGTAAAAACATGGAGCTTCAAACCTGCACAATTAGGAAAAAGATATGTTGAAGATAACATCAAAATCCCATTGAGATTTGTTCTTGAATAAATGATAAAAATACTAAAGCATAAAATAGAATATTTTTTTCTTTTATTACTATTTTATTTTTTTAGATTTTTAAACATTAGAATTTCCTCTTTTTTGGGTGGTATTATAATTTCTACATACGGATTTTTTTCAAAGAAAAATAAAATTGCTTTTGAAAATATTTCGTATGCATTACCAAATTTGAATTATAAACAAAAAAAATCAATTATTAAGAAGATGTGGTTTAATCTCGGAAGAGTTTTAGGTGAATACCCAAATTTAGATAAAATTAAAATATTAGGAAATCATAATATTAAAGTAATAGACCATATTAACTGTATTGAGCCATGCAAAAAGTTTAATAATTGTCTTTTCTTTTCTGCTCACATAGGTAATTGGGAGGTCACGGCACACCCAATTACTCAGTTTGGAAATGATATGTGGTTTATATATAGAGCTCCTAATAATATTGATGTAGATAATCTTTTACGTAAAATCCGTTCTAGATATGGTGTTGGTTTAATTAGAAAAGGGCCCGAAGGGGCAAAAAAATGTATCTCATTACTAAACAAGAAAAAAAAGAATTTAGGTATGTTAATTGACCAGAAGATGAACGATGGAATTAAAACAACATTTTTCGGAAGAAACGTTATGACTGCCTCTGCAATAGCAAAATTTGCAATAAAATATAAGTGTCCAATCATCCCAACATTATGTGTCAGAGAGAGTGGAATCAAACTTAAAATAACTTATTTCAAACCTATTTACTTTGAACAATTAAAGAAAATTGGTTCTGAAAAAGATATTATGAATTATCTGAATAAATATGTTGAATCATGGGTTAGCAAATATCCTGACCAATGGTTATGGATTCATAGAAGATGGTAAAGCTAATTTAGATATTTTCTCAGTTAAATTTTTGTACTCATTTTTAATTTTAGAAACCTTATATTCAAACAAATCTCCATTGTACTCCCTGGTAATTTTTTCTCTAAAAAGAGAATCTTGAAATTTTTTTATCTTTGGCCTTAACTTTTTTGGCATAAAAACAAAAATGTTTTTTTGTGAAGCTATCGATTCCGAAGTCATTGAAATTGAATCTCCAGTAACAATAATGTACTTTGATAACCCAAGACAGAACCAATAAGGATTAGGTTTTATTTCATCCCAAATAAAAGAAATTTTACTGAAATGCTGTCTGAAAATTTTTTTAATATCTTCAGAGGTTCTCCTAGAAAATAAGAAACAAAAAAATCTACTTTTTTTTTTATTTTGTTTTAAATAATGAACTAATTTAAGAGAATCATTTATTCTAAAGGTTCCATTTCCCAGAGGTCCTCCAATAAGAATTGTTACAATTTCTTTTGAATAAGGTATTTTCGCATACGAAAATAACATTTTTTTTTTATAAGGTATTTTAAAATTAGATTCGTTCACTAAAGCTGTATGAGTTCGTATAATGTTTGGTAACTCTGGAACGTTATCATGCTTAGGTAAAATTATTAAGTCAAATTCTTTATAAAGTATATATGGTTTTAAAATATGGATAACTTTACAACTTAACATTTTCTTTATTGATAAACTAAAAGGTGCTGTTACCCTTCCACAGGATATGATTAAGTCAGGTTTATATTTACCTAATTTTAAGGTTTCAATAAATTTAATTTTTAAAAGAAGATAGATTAGAAAATTTGGTAATTTTTTAATCTTTTGTAATTTTAATTTTTGATGAAGAATATTTGGAGAGGAATCAACTTTATTTTTAATTATATTTATTACGCCATTACATTGATTTTCACTACTTAATTTTTCGTCTGTAAGCATTAATATATTTAACTTTTTAGAATACATACTTTAAATAATTACTTTATGCTTAAAAAGTTTTATCATAATTAAATAATATAAAATTGAGATATAAATCATAAGATTTACTGCGAAAAGATTATCACTTAAAAAGTGTCCACCCATAGCCATTCTGCAAAAAATAACTAAAGATCCAAATAAAAATAATATCCTTAGAGTTTTCTTTTTTTTTCTTAAAAATAATAAACCAGCTAAAAAAGAAAACGCTGCTGAAGTTTCTCCACCAATCCAAGAACAGTTTTTTTTGCATTGGTCGCTTTTAATTAGTGGTGGGGTATATATTAGATTGCCACCAAATTCTTCTATTTGATATGGCCTTGCGCGACCCCAATTATCTTTGAAATAAAAATTTGCTATAAGACCACAACCAATTATAGGCCCAAGGACAAGGCCAAGTGCAATAAATTTCAGTCTAAAATTTTTCTTATAATTTCTAATACTTTGAATATTATTTAGTTTTAATAAAACTAAGAATAAAAGAGGAATTATAGCAAATATTATCATGGAATTCTTCAAAATATTTCTTATTTCGGAGATAAGCGAAAAATGCTTATCTAAAAACATTCCTTCATAATAAAATATTGAAGATACAAATATATCAAAGTTTGGAAAAAATAAGAAAAAAAGTATGCTTATTAGAAAAAAGACAGTATTAAAAAAAAAAAGCTTGTAAATAAAACCAGATTTTATAGAACCCATAATTTATTTTTGATTCTTTTTTGGTTCCAGTCCTTTTAAATATCTTAATCTAAGAATTATTATAGCAAGAGCAATAATTAATATCGCAACTGACTCGTATACTAGCACACTTGGATCAAGGTCTTTGTTCTGCAGTATTATTAATCTTGAGATAGCTGTAATAGCAATAATTAAAGGATAGGTAATTCTGATCTCTTGGTCCATCAAATATATTCTGGTCATTCCCATTACTTCAACATAAATAAAAAGTAGAAGTAAATCCGCAAGATTAACTTGATAAGAGATTATCATCTTTTGAACTTCGGCTAATAACCCTATAAAGCTTCCTACAAATATTATTGTTACAGAAAAAATCTGAACATATCTAATTAACTGTTGTAAATTCATATATAAACTATAATTATCAATGTTACTTTTTTTTAATAAAGATACAAAAACTTTTTTAAATAATCTAAATTAAACCACTTCAAGTAAATATACTGCAAAAAAATTATTACTATCCGTAAAAAGACTTTTTTTTACGAAACCACTTTTAGAAATTAAATCTTCAAATACATCTTGACTATATTTATAAGAGTTTTCTGTATGAATTGACTCACCTTTTTTGAAATATATTGTCTCATTTAAAATGTCCACGCTTTGATTAATATTACTAATTAAATGCATCTCAATTCTGCTTTTTGATTTATTAAAAAAGGCATAATGCCTAAATTCAGAAAAATTAAAATTTGCACTAAATTCTTTATTAAGTCTTTTGAGCACATTAGCATTAAATTCAGCTGTATACCCACACTTATCATTATAAGCATTTTCCAAAATTTCTTTTTTTTTTAAAAGGTCTACGCCAATTACTAGGTGGTTTTTTTTATCTAATAATTTTGAAAAATTTTTTAACAAATTTTGTGCATTATTTGGCTCAAAATTTCCAATAGTTGATCCAGGAAAAAAACCAATTACATCTTCTGAGACTTTAAGCATACTTTCTATTCTTTTTTTCTCGTTAGGTTTAATATTTACAAAATCAATGCAAATCGGTTCAACTTTAATATTTGGAAAAGCTTTGGCAAATTCTTCAGAATTACTCAGTAAATATTCTCGACTTATATCAACAGGAAAATATCGTTTTGGATTTTTAAGTGCTTTAACAAAATTAGTTATTTTTTTGTTTGACCCACTACCAAATTCAATAATTGTAGCCGCTTCAGGTAATAATTTAGATATGTTTAATTTTTGTTTTATTAAAATATCTATTTCGGTTTTAGTAGGATAATATTCTGTTTGTTTAGTAATCTTGTCAAACAGTATAGAACCTCTTTTATTATAAAAAAATTTTGAATTAATCGTTTTTTGATTTTTATTTTTTAAACCTTTTAGAATATCAATTTCTTCAATGCTATATTTTTTGGAGTCTTTCATTTTCTGTCTAAACTTATAATGGATGAATAAATATCTTCATAAGCATTAATTTGTTGCTTAATTGTATATTTCTTTCTTTGAATTAGTTGACTTTGCTTACCCATATTTATTCTCAATTCTTTATTTTTTATTAATTTTTCTAAATAATGAGTCATTTTTTTAGTATCCCCAACTTCAAAAAGAAACCCGTTTTTATTATGAATTATAGCTTCTTTATTTCCTCCTACGTTTGAAGCAACAACAGGTAAACCACAACTCATATATTCTAAGATAGCGTTTGAAAATCCTTCTTCCTCAGATGCCAATAAACCAATATCGCTTTGACCTATGATTTCACAGACTTTATTTTGTTCTCTTAGAATATCAACTCTATCTTTCATTTTATGATGTTTTATAAAATTTTCAATTTGATTTATTTTTGAACTACTACCATTACCAACTAATTTAAGTCGAACATTTGAACTCTTTAATTGAGAAAAAGACTTTAAAATATCAAAATGTCTCTTGTAGTAAATAAAATTTGCGACACAAATTATTGTTATATGTTCTTTATTAATTCTTTTAACATTGAAATTTTCAACTCCATTAAAGATCAATTCTATTTTTTTTTTTTCTACATTCTCTTCATCGATTAATTGCGTTTTAATTGAATTTGAATTAACAAAAATCTTTGTACATTTCTTATGTAAGAATGGTTCGATAGTTCTAAAAAATTTATTTTTTTTTTGATAGTTATTCAATGATCTTCTACTCATTATTATTTTTTTTTTGAGAAGAACTGAAATTAATCCTCCTATCACGTACATGTGTGGCAAAAAATAATGTACAACAATAAATTTGTTTCTGAGCAATATTATCAGAAGTTTGATTGATTGGAACACAACTGCAAGTTTACTAAATCTAGTAAGAAAATCTGGTACTTTATATACTATAACATCCTTAGGAATTAATTTTAGGTTTTCTCCATTCTGCCATAAAAGGAATAGTGAAATTTTAAATTTTTTTCTATTAAAACTTTTTATAATATCAACAACATGCTTCTCTGTACCCCCTATATTAAGAGTTCCAATTCCAATTAAGATTTGTTTCATTTTTCAATTGATTCTGCTAATCTAAAACTATTACAAACCCACCTATCAGTAGGGTAAAAAAAGTTTCTATAACTAGCTCTAATATGAGATATTGGTGTCAAACAAGATCCACCCTTTAATACTAATTGATTGAACATAAATTTACTATTATATTCACTGAGATGTTCATTCCATGGTTTGTATGATTCATATGGCAAATAATGACTGGAAGTCCATTCCCATGTATTGCCGTATAAATTTTTAATATCACTTGAATCATCATTTTCAGATGGTTCGAAATTACCACTTTCTTGAAAATTACCTTTGATATTAGAATTTTTTAACAAAGATTCAATTTCAAACTCAGTTGGAAGTCTTTTTTTTTTCCATTTTGCGAATGCGTTTGCCTCATAAAAACTTATATTTGTTACTGGTAACGTTTCGCAGATTTTTTGAGTCCCCCTAAGAGTAAAGTGATAATTCTCGTCAATCCAATAAAAAGGTTTTGATATTTCATTTTTTTGAATAAAGTCAAATCCATCCGACAGCCATAGCTCAGACCTTTTGTATCCATCATCATACATGAATTCTTTCCATTCATAATTAGTGATAGTGTTTTGGCTAATTTTAAAAGGTAAAATTTCTTTTTCAAATTTTGGTTTCTCATTATCAAAACAAAACTCTTCATTTTCAGAACCAATAAAACATACTTTTGAATTAACTCTATTATATTTTGGTACTTTTTTAATTTTATTTAAATTTTTTTTATTATTTTTTCTTTCCAAATATGTAGGTTTTATCGGATTTGAAAAGAAAACATGTTGAATATCCATTAGAATCAGTTCTTGGTGTTGTTGTTCGTGATTTATTGCTACATTAAATGAAAAAATAAATCTGTTATTTAATTGATTTGCATTTGAAATTAAATTTAGAATTTTACAGTCTATATCATCTCTATATCTAAATATTTCTTCAACACTAGGTCTAGAAATCAAACCTCTTTTATGTCTCGGATGTTGTTTACCAATTGAATTATAATAAGAATTGAATAAATAATCAAAATTTTTGTCATAATTAAAATATTTTTTTGAAAAATTTTTTAGAATTATTTTTTCAAAAAACCAAGTAGTGTGTGCTAAATGCCATTTGGTTGGGCTAACAAACTGAGCAGTTTGAATATTCATATCTTCATGAGTTAATTTTTCAACCAATAAATTTGTTCTATTCCTAACCTGAGTAAATTTATTAATTAATAATTCTTTTTTAGATAAGTTTTTGTGCATGTTGAATTATATCCTTTGGTAATTTATTTTCAGAAAAAGCAATAAATGATTTTATCAAACTTTGTTTTTTTTTGTACAGTATTTTTTTTCCATTTATATTAAAGATATTACCGCCTGCTTTTCTCAGAATTGAGTGTCCCGCAGCAATATCCCAATAATTCACATTACCGAACCTTGGATAAATATGAGATAAACCTCTTGCAATATTACATAATTTAATTGATGACCCAGTTTTATTTAAAGTTGTCGGATTTAATATTTTTATAAAATCGTTAGTTCTTTTATTTATATGTGATCTACTAACTTCTGCTATTGTCAAATTAGGATTGTAAGTTTGTGTAAATATTTTTTTAGTACAATTTTTAAATTTATAGTAAGAGTTTTTTTCGTCATTCCAAAATAATTCCTTCTTATGTGGCAAATATACTGATCCTAAAACTGGTACACCGTCAACAATTAAGGCAATATTAACCGTAAATTCCCCATTTTTTGATATAAATTCTTTCGTTCCATCTAAAGGGTCGATTAAAAAATATTTTTCACTATCATTTAGTTCTTCATTTTCCTCTGAAACTATTTTTATGTCGGTAATTTCAGAACTTAAAATTTCTGTTATTACTTTGTTAGCCTCTAAATCTGCTATTGTTAAGGGACTTCCATCACGCTTAATTTCATATTTTGATGACATATAATTTTCCATTATCTTTTCTCCAGCTCTTATTGCTGCGATATTGAAAAGTGAGACAATTTTGCTTAGGTCTTCAGTATTCATTTTGCATTATTTAGGATTTTAGCAATTTTTATTTATCCAAATGGCAGAGACAAGATACGACCAAATTTTAATAGCAGGAAAAGATTTAAATTTTTTATAGTTTTCCCAATTGCTCTTAATTATCTTGTCATCGTAGAACAATTTGTTCCATTCTGTATTATATATTAATTCGTCAGATAAATTGAGCATTTCCTTTTTATCAAACCAACTCTCTAATGGAATAGCAAAGCCCATTTTGGGTCTATCATAATAAGCCTTTGGTATATATTTTTCTAAAATATCTTTTAGAATAATCTTTAATTTATTATTTTTTATTTTAAACCTACTTGATATTTTCATCATTTTTTCTACTAGTACATGGTCTAAAAAAGGAGATCTTACTTCTAATGAGTTTAGCATACTCGACCTATCAACTTTAGTTAAAATATCATTACATAAATAGTTATCAATGTCATTTTTCTGTACAGATTCTAACAAGTTTAGATCATTATATTTGGAAAAGAAACTTTCTTCGGCTTTTAAAAATTCATTCAAAAAATTATTATCTATGATGTTTAATTTTTTATAAAACTGTTCATTATTTTCATAGGTAAGTATATTTGATAATTTGATTAGTTTATGAGACAATCCTTGTATACCAAAAGTCTTTTGAAATGGTGTACTTAAAATATCCAAAAATCCTAATGGTAAGATATTTATAATTGTTTGCAAAAAAACTCTTAAATATTTAGGAGTGATATTTTTTAAAAAAGCAAGTTTTTTAGCGAATATATATCTATTGTAACCTAAAAAAATTTCATCCCCCCCGTCACCCGATAAAATAACTTTGGTTCTTTTACTAGCAAAAGAACTGATTAGTTCAGTGGGAACTGCAGATGAGTCAGCAAAAGGTTCATCAAAATTCTCTATAATTTTTTGTATATTCACAATCATATCGTTTAGTGAAACCTTAATCTCAATATGATTGGTGTTGAGATAATTTGATATTTTTTTTGCATGCATGGATTCATCATAATTCTGTTCAAAAAAACCTACTGTAAAAGTATTAATCTTTTTTGTTGAATTTTTTTGCATCATTGCTGCTACTAAACTTGAGTCAATACCTCCAGATAAAAAACAACCAACATCCACATCAGCTACCATCATTTTTTTTACTGACGCTTCAATTGATGATTCAATTGAATCGAGACTAAATTGGGTTCTAGTATTATTAGAATTGTTAGAATGATTCCAATAAATATACTTATCAATAATTTGCCCATTTTTAATACTTAAAATTTGTGAAGGTAAAATTTTGTGGGTTTTTTCATAAACTGAATATGGTGCTGGTATGTATCCTAAATATTTATAATTTTGAATACCAATCTTACTTATATTTAACTTTTTATTATCAAAAAATTTTTTTATAGATTTGAGTTCTGAAGAAAATATTAAATATTTATTGTCTAAATAGTAGAATAAAGGCTTTTCTCCAAATCTATCCCTTACTAGTGAAACAATTTTTGTTTGTTTATCATATAAAACAAAAGCAAACATACCCTCCATCATTTGTAATGCTTCATAAATACCAAATATTGAAATTAGTTCTAATATGACTTGTGTATCAGTTTTATTTTTAAATTTTACACCATATGAACTTTCAAGAAATTTTTTTAATTTTTTATAATTATATATTTCACCATTGTAAGTAATTATAAATCTACCATTATTCGAGATCATAGGTTGTTTACCTTTTATACTA
>CABZJY010000004.1 GCA_902526175.1 uncultured Alphaproteobacteria bacterium
GAAAAAGAAGAATCTAATTTTTTTTCAAAATCTAGATTTGTCTTTTTAAGAATGGGTTCGAGCCCAACGGTTTGTATTAATCTTGCAATTTCATTGTTGTTCAAATCTGGATTACCTAAACTAATATTATCAATTATAGAACTATTTAAACTTCTTGTGTTTTGAGGCACATAGCTTAATTTATTTCTCCACCAAAAATGTGAGAGTTTTTGCAAATTAGTTCCATCCAATGTTACTTCTCCTGAATTAGGCGCGAAAAGACCTAAAAGTATTTTGCAAAGAACAGTCTTTCCTGAACCATTTGAACCAGAAACAACATTAAGTGATCCCTTAATAAATTTGATGTTAAAATTTCTAAATAAAAAAGAAGAATTTTTAATAAAGCTAAAGTCCATATTCTTACATGAAATACTCCCAGAAACTCTATTAAGCTCCATACCACTTCTTTTTCTGGAAGAAGATTTAAAAAATTCTTTGTTTTTTTTGAAATAACCATTGATTTTTTTCATATTATAAAATGATCTTTGTGCACTCATAGATATTTGTAATGCTCTAGAGGCAAAAATATTAAAACCAATTAATGTACCAACTGTTAAATCACCATTCACAACAAATGTACTTCCCAAACCTATTACTACAATAGAATTCATTATGAGTAAAAAATGACTCATACTATTTTCATAATTAGTTACTTTAGATAAAGATTTATTTTTAAGAAATTGATTTTCTAATGTTTTTGAGAAATTATAAGCAGAAAATTTTAGGCCATTAAAAACTTTTAAAAATTCTGCCTTACTTAGTATTTCTAATAAATTCTTTGAGTCATTTGGATGACTTTGATTATTATCTACAATAATTAAGTCTTTTTTTTCGTTGGATTTCTGTTGATAGAAAAATGCAAAAAATAATATAAAAATAAAAACAGTTGCAAGTGTAGCGTTAAGAAAAAATAAAACTAAAATTATTAACGTAGCAAAAAAGAAATCAATGATATTTGATTGATTTTGAGAATTTAAAATTTTTAATAAATTATTATTTACATCAATTGCTTCAAAAAGTTCTTTACTTTTAGAATTGTTTTTTGCAGAGATTTCTTGATCGAAAAAAATTTTAAGTGCACTTAATTTTATAGATTTTATTGGTTTTATTATTATTGATGAACAAAAATTATGTCTTAGATTTCTCAATATAAATTCGAGTGAAGCAACTATTAATGCACCTAATACAAGAAAAAATAATGTTCCTTCTAAACCAAATGCTATGTACCTATTAAATATATGAATAATAAATATTGGACTTAGCAAACCCAAAAATGTAATTAAAAGTGACAAAAAAAACAATACACCCATTCCATTGTTTTCATTAATTATTTTAATCCAAAATTTCATTTCTCTACTTAGATTTTAAACACCTAATAAAAATTAAATTGGTGGTGTTAACATAATATCAGATACTGTTAAGGTATCATTATCAAAATCATTTAAAAGTGCAACTAAAGATAGTTCGTCAGGTTCGTTAACAAACATACCATGATCATTAAATAAATCTTGCCATAAAAAGACTGCAGAATTTGTTCCATCACCCGTAATTATTAAAAAGTCGTTTGTTCCAGATACATTTTCATAACTAGTACCTTGAATAGCAAAACTTGTAAAATGATCTGCAACTACATTCTTATCTTTGTAACCAATATTTGACAAATCTGTCTTAAAATTAATAACATTAGGTAAGATATCCCCATTACTATCAACATCATAACTTGAACCGTGTTGTGTGCTATCATTAATAAATCCTGATCTTGTATAGACATTGTGGCTTACAGTAGCATCAAAAAGTAAAGTATCATTTCCAAGTCCAAAATCATAAATAATATCATAAAAATCACTTTTGGATCCGTAATAGAATTGATCGTCCCCTAAACCACCCTTTATTTTGTCAATTCCCTCACCTCCTTTAATAACATCATTTCCTTCGCCTGCATTAATAGTATCATTACCTCCTTTACCCTCGATTGTATCTGATAAAGAGGTTCCAGATAATGTTTCAGCTGCTTCTGTTCCACTTATTGTATTTGTAGTCTCTTGTTCTTCAGTATAATTAGTTTGAGTGTTTTCTATTGTATTGGTATTTCCATACAAAGAAGCATCTTCAAAGAAATATTCTGATTCAGAAAATTCATAGCTATCAATGTTGGAATAAATATCTGTAAACCCCATATCAAAACCTTCAGAACCATAAACATCAAGTCCAAATTCATTCTCAAAAGTATTTTCAATATCTACACCAAATGACCCTAGAGAATCTTGAAAATAATTAGCAACTCCAAATCCAAAATTAATTGGAGAATTAGAACCACTGAAGGTACTTATAGAACCTATACCACTCAGCATCTGACCACTAAAGACAGGTCCAGAATTAAATTTATCTGTTGAAAAATTAGATTCAATTTCTTCACCAGAAAATGCTTCCCTTATAGAATCAAGAGAAGTCTGGCTACTATCAATATCAAAATTATCTCCACCTAAACCAGCTAGTGGAGATACTTGCTCAGATTCAATATCATCAAAAATACTTTCTCCAAACTCAACTGAACCACCTAAATTTTCTGTAAATGGTTCTGTAATATCTGGTGTTAATTCAGCACCGGAAGCTTCAGCTGCAGCTGCCATAGCTGCCTCAGGATTAGCTCCATCTGCTAATGCTGTTTCAAATACTTCTTCAGCTGAAACTTCATTATTTTCTTGCATATCACTTTCACTTTCTTGATCTAATTCACCCTGTTCCGGTAGTATTTCTCCTTCAGGATCTATACCTTCAATTGCATCCTCCTCAATTGTTTCATCATCAAGTCCTTCCTCTCCTTCAGGTGATATTTCTTCTTCAACAGATTCTTCAACCTCTACTTCATCCGTTGATTCAGTCGTTTCTTCATCAACATTTTCATTTTGATCTGATTCTTCGCTTGATTCTTCAGCTTGTACTTGTTCTTCTTGAGGTTCAGATTGGGGTTCTGGTTGTGGAGCAACAGCTGGAGTTGGTGGTAAAACTTCTAATGCAGTACCATAATTTGCTTGAATTTGTTCTGCTGATAAAATTATAGGTGGCGGAGGTGCCATATTAATACTAGTAACACTGGTAGTTGCACCCACTTGCGATAGAGTCTGTGTACCAGCCGCATTACTTACTGATATCTGTCCAACTGTACCCCCAGCATCCTGGAGCAATGTAAACGAATTTTCATTACCTTCGACAGCTGCTTTACCAGCAACCGTTGTTCCTCTTATACCTAAAGTTGCAACTGGGGTACTTACAGTCATTGCATCCGATCCAGTTTTAGCAATCTCGCCACTCACAAAACTGAAAGCGCCCTCCACAATATCAATAGCCATATTACCTTCACCACTAGTTGGATCAAATACTAGTTCATCTAAAACCATTTTTCCTCCATCAGAAAGCGACATTGTGGTTTTATCCAAAAAAACTAGTCCTACTGAACTATCTCCAATTGTTTCAATAATATCTCCTTTGAACACTGGATCCCCATCTGATAAGGTAAATACGTTACCATCTACTCGAGTAGCTTGAACCTTACCTTTAATAGCTGAAACTTCACCAATTGATAATGTATCAGAATTACCCACCTGAGCATATTGCATTGGTGCTATTGGTCCGGCCAATGCTTTTATTAATGAACCTTTTAATAATAATCCATTTTCTGTTTCAATAGATTTTAAATCCTGATCAGAAAAATAGTTCTCAAAAATTATTTGTTCACCATTTCTATTTTTTGCTATTAAATCACTATGAGTTCTACTAAATTCAGACTTTGGAAGCCAATAGGGTGTATTTGTTATAGTATCTTCAGAAGCTGTTTCTTTATTTTTAAGCTCTATTCTAGATTGTAAAAGCTCTTCTCTTATCTCCGATAAAATTAATTCATTCCTAATATCAGATATATTTGATCTTAGTTCGCTTACTTTTTCATTATGGTAAAAATCTCTATGCACTACATTAAAAAGCAATCCATATGCCAGATTATACAAAATTAAAAAAAATCAATTCTTAATAAAAAAACACTAAAGTTATGTTTTATTAGTAATTTATAGCTATAATTTAAAGTATCACTAGACTCCTGATATCGTCTGAAACGAAAATTCTACACCTGATAAAGTGTCATTATCTACGCCTGTTAGATTAGCCATGTGATAAAGTTCACTGCTTGCAACCACTCCATTTCCAGTATCCTCCCATACGTAAACAGATGAATTAGTTCCATTGCCTAAAATCATAAAAAAAGATTCGGCTGCTGAAATAGCAGTAGAACCATCAGTGGTGACTTTAAATCCTGATAATAAAGTAGCAACAGCTCCAGCAGAATTATAACTATTTGTATTTGATGTAAAATTAAATATGCTTGGAAGCGTATTATCTGTACTTATATTATATGTACTACCGTTTGCACCTGCATCGTTTTGAATGGTTCTCCTAGTATATGAACTTGAAGGTGTTGCCCCAAATAGTAAACTGTCTTGATCACCTGATTGTCCAAAATCTGTTATCGTATCTGTACCATCATTTAAAGCGGTAAAGTAAAACTGATCATTTCCACCGCCACCAGTGAGAGTATCCGCATCTAATCCACCAAATAAAACATCATCTCCAGTTCCCCCTTTAAGTATATCTGTTCCACTAAATCCCTTTAAAGTCCATGATGAAGAATCTGAGCTTTTATCAAAAGTATCTGCAGCATTAGTTCCTGATTGTGTAAAATCTGTTGCTTGAATAGATGATGTTCCTAAACCACTGGAGGAGCCACCAGTATAATAATCACCGTATAAAGATGGATCATCATAAAATTCTACAGTAAATGATTCACTTCCAGAGGATCCCCCCATAGCTGGTCCAAATCCAGGACCAAAAGCTGGACCCCCAACAAAGCCGCCTGGTCCTCCATATCCTCCAGGACCGCCAGCAAAACCTCCGCCTGGCCCACCTGCAAAACCTCCGCCTGGCCCACCTGCAAAACCTCCGCCGGGTCCACCTGCAAAACCTCCGCCGGGTCCACCTGCAAAACCTCCGCCTGGTCCACCTGCAAAACCTCCGCCTGGTCCACCTGCAAAAACTCCAGGTCCACCATCAAAACCACCTGGAGCATATCCTCCTCCTGAAAAACCCATATTAGCTTGACCTATAGGATCTGGACCAAAAGCAAAATTAGTTGGTTGGCCCAACGGTGCAAAGGACGCTGCCCCGGGTGGTTGGGCGCCCATAAATTGATTTGGAACAAAACCACCTGGACCCCCACCTGGACCGAAATCCGCTGGACCTCCAGGGACTCCACCTGGAGCACCAATATCACCCGGTCCCCCTAGGCCGCCTGGACCACCAAATAAATCACCTGGACCACCTGGACCACCTGGAACGCCTGGACCGCCACCAAATAAATCGCCTGGACCTCCTGGACCGCCAGGGCCAACACCAAATAGATCACCTGCACCTCCTGGACCCTCAGGTCCACCAAATAACCCTTCATCTCCAATTTCTCCGAAAAGATCTCCACCACCAAATCCTTCAGGACCACCTGGACCAAAATCACCTGGTCCTCCTGGACCTCCTCCTGGACCAAAATCACCTGGTCCTCCTGGACCAAAATCACCTGGTCCTCCTGGACCTCCTCCTGGACCAAAATCACCTGGTCCTCCTCCAGGAATAGGTCCGTCAAAACCTGCTGCTGCTGCTGCTGCTGCCATTGCCTCTTCTGGGGTAGCACCGTCAGCCATTGCTGTTTCAAAGGCTTCACGCGCTGCCGCATCTTGTTCTGGACTTGGTCCTCCATCAGGACCAAATTCAGGGCTACCCTCACCTGGTGGTAATGGTTCACCATCTGGTCCTATTGGTGGACCTCCTTCACCTGGTGGTAATGGTTCGCCATCTGGTCCTATTGGTGGACCTCCTTCACCTGGTGGTAATGGTTCGCCATCTGGTCCTATTGGCGGACCCCCTTCACCTGGCGGTAAAGGCTCTCCATCTGGACCTACTGGAGGACCTCCATCTTCTGGAAGTGGTTCACCATCTGGACCTACTGGGGGACCTCCATCTTCTAGAAGTGGCTCACCATCTGGACCTAATTCTCCTTCGCCTTCTGGAAGTGGTTCTCCATCAGGACCCAATTCTTCTTCGCCTTCAAGAAGTGGCTCTCCGTCAGGACCTAACTCATTTTCCTCACCTTCGCCCTCCTCACCTTCAACTACTGATTCCTCTTCAACAATTTCTTCATCGTCAGACTCATCTTGATCTTGTTCTTCCGAAACATCTTGAACCTGTTGTTCTTCTTGTTGGGATTCAGGTTGAGGCTGAGGTTGTGGTGCAACTGCAGGAGTGGGAGGTAAAACCGCCAAAGCAGTTCCATAGTTTGCTTGAATTTGTGCTGCTGATAATATTACAGGAGGAGGAGGAGGAGCACTAAAACTAGCAATACTAGTTGTTGCTCCCACCTGAGAAAGTGTTTGTGTACCACCAGCATTACTTACTGAAATAGTACCAACACCGCCATCTGCGTCTTGTAACAATGTGAATGAGTTTTCATTTCCTTCAAGAGCAGCCTTACCTGCAACTGTTGTACCTCTTATTCCAATGGTCGCAACTGGTGTACTAACACTCATGGCATCAGGACCAGTTTTTGCTATTTCTCCACTAACGAAACTAAATGCTCCTTCAACCATATCTATGGCCATACTTCCATTTCCAGTGTTAGGATCATAAACAAGTTCATCTAAAACCATTTTTCCACCTTCAGATATCGATAATGTTGTTTTATCCAAGAACACTAATCCTACGGAACCATTTCCAATTGTCTCAATTACATCACCTTGAAAAACTGGATCACCTTGATTTAAATTGACCTCATTACCATCAGAACGAGTTGCTTTTGCCTCACCTTTAATAGCAGTAATTTCACCAATCGATAAAGTCGCATCGTTAGCTTGTTGAGCTTGAGCATATTTTAAAGGGTTAATATTTATAGCCAGGTTTTTGAGTAAATTTCCATTCAAAAAAAGTCCATTTTTAGTGAAGATTCCAGGTAATTCATGATGCGTAAAAAAATCCAGGAAAATAATTTTTTTACCGCTTATCTCTGTAGCAATTAGATCTGTTTCAGTTCTTGAAAAATTTGAGTGTATAACCCAATCTGGTACATGTTCAAGATTTAACCCAGAATTGGCTGATATAAAGGTTTTTATACCATTTACATTTTCTATGTCTAATTGACCAACACTACTGTTGCTTTTAACCATAACATGTTGAATATTACCCTTTTTTTTAAATCAGTTCAACAACATCTATAGTAAGACCACCCATTAAACTTAACAATGTAAAACTATTAATTAAAACTTCAATTTTTGCTGCAATTGCATCTGCTTGTGCATTGATTAGTGCAGTCTCTCCACCCAAGACGTCCAATAACGATCTATTTCCGGCTTGTCTTTCTGTACGCGCTAATTCCAAAAATTCTTTAGAAATTCTGGCTTGATTTGTCAAAAATTGAGCATTTTGTTGTGCTGTATTAAGTCCATCCCACGTTGTCCTCAACATTTGCAAAGTCATATCGTATTGATCATCAATTCTAGTTTCAGTTGCCAGATACGACTCTACAGCTGCATCTTTACCGGCATACTCAGAAAAACTTAAGTTAAGTGGATATGATAAGTCAATTTTAGCGGAAGATTCTCTTTTATGACCAACAATACCACCAAAATCTTGTTTTTCAGAATGACTAATTGTTCCTTTTATGGTTGGGAAAAGAGAGGCACGAGCAGTATTTATTCCTTCTTTGCCAATTTCTTTGTTTACTGATGCAGCTTTTAATGCAGGATTATTTAAAATTGTTTTATTTTCAGCTTCCTCTAATGTTTTTGGTAATAAGTTGAATATCGATTTAGTTAGAGACAATGCATTGATATCTTTAGGGAAAAAACCAAAAACATACTCAAATTCATGTTTAGCAGCCGACAACACTCCCTCAAATTGTATTAATCTAGCCTGAGCACCAGCTAGCTGAGTTTTTGCCTGTAAAACGTCCGAAGTCAGTCCTCCACCTGCAGTTACTGCCGCATCTTCAAGCTCTGTTTGCTTCTTAATGTTAGATACAGATTGAAATGCGTATTTCACACTCTCTCTAGCCTGTATTACTCTGAGATAAGCAGTTAGTGCTCTTAATAATAAATCATTTTTAATTTGAGTCTCAATTGCTTTTGATTGTTTTACTGCAAGTTCTGAAGTTTTTACAGTTGAATCAGTTAAACCAAAATCAGTAATTGTTTGAGTGAATTTTGCTGTCGCGTCTCTAGCCGCAAGTTGAGTATTATTTCCAGACCCATACTTATTTATATGTTCATGACCATAATTAGCTGTTAAATCAAACGATGGATAATAACCACCCTTAGCTTGTTTTACTCTTAAAATAGATGCCTTAATATCAATTTGTGTAGCCTTTATAAGTTTATGATTATTTAAAACATCATCGAGTGATTCGATTAAATTAAACTTCTCAGATACCAAAGAGGATTCTTTATCTTGGGCAAAAGTAAAATTAGCAAATAAAAAAACAAAAATAGCTAAGTATCTTGTCATAGTTTTTTAAAATTTAAAATATTATCCACAACCTTTTCCACAGCAATCTCCGTACCAAATTAGGCTATCATTATTGATAATATTTTGCAAAAATTTTTTTTTTTGAAAACAAAACATTAAGTTACATTATCTAGCACATGATTTTTTTGAAATATCTAGATGTAGTTTTTTTTTTTCTAATAAGGATAAAAAACCTTTGTATAATTCTTCACTATTTTTTTCAAACTTAATTTCGTGTTTTAATCTTTTCGATAAAATTAAACCATTAATGTGACCAAACATCATCGAACAAATTATATCTACATCAAGTAAAATCTTTTCTACGATATCATCAGTAGAATTAACAATTTTTGGAAAATATGTATTTAATAAAATTCTTTTAAATCTAATCCATATTTTGTAATTAACAAAATGTTTAAAGACATAAGGCTTCAGTTTTTTTAAAGTTTTTAGTTCTTGGTAATATGGCGTACTTAATATTCTTCTTCCTTGATGATTCATATCATGTGTAAGAGCTAATAATATCAAAAATATTTTTTCATTATTTTTTAAACTAAGAATATTTGCAAATATTGATGATATAACTATTACGGACTTAAAATGGTGCTGATCATGATAAGAATTATAAGTATGGTTTTCTGAACATTTTTTGGATAACAATTTTAAAGATTTTCTTATTGGATATTTACAATGATAGTTTAAGTCCTTTAGACAACACAAACTAAGCTTAAACAAGTCTGGTTTTTTTTGATTCGACATTACATATTTTTTAACCAAATGCTTGCTCTTAGGCCATCTTAAAGCTAAGTATCTAATGCTAGGGAAAGAATATTCAAAAATATTTTTCATTTTTACTTACTTTTCATTATCCAAACCCCTTTCCAGTCACTAGGATTTTCTTTTATTAAATAATTACACCTTTCTATATATGTCCCTGACAGTGAATCATCTTTATTTGCTTTTAAACATTCATTAAATGATGTTATTGCATTACTAAAATCACCTGATTTATATTTTTTTCTTCCTTCATTAAAATGGTTTACAACATCCATCAAATTTGGAAAAGTTAAATCGCTGTGAAAATCTAGTACTTCATGAATACCTACAGGTTCAGTTTTTCCTTTTACGATAACGTCATCTATGTATCTTATTCTGTAAGTTCCTTTTAATTTTTTATAAGTATAATCACTAATTAATATTCTTGCATTATATTGTTTACACGCACTTTCTAATCTTGCCGCTAAATTAACTCCATCGCCAATCATTGTGTAATCCATTCTTTTTTGTGAACCAATATTACCTGCAACAATTTTATCTGTATTTAGCCCAAGTCCCATATCCAATGGGGGTTTCCCGTCTTTTTCTCTTTGATCATTCCAATCCCATAATCTTTTAATCATGTTAATACCAGCTTTTACTCCTCTATCTTCGTCATCCTCATGACTTATTGGTAAACCAAATGCAGCCATAATTGCATCGCCTATAAATTTGTCGAGCATACCTCCTTGTTCAGAAATACATTCGACCATTATTTCAAAATATTCATTTAATAATTTTACAGTACCTTGAGCTCCAAGCGATTCTGTAATTGTGGTGAAACTTCTTAAATCTGAAAATAATAATGTTGCTGTTGTGTCTAATCCTCCCATTATATCTGCTCCATCTTCAAGTAATTGATTAGCAATTCCGGGGTCCATGTATCTTGACATAGTTGATTTCATTCTTTTTTCAGATGAAATATCTTCAAACATTAATAATGTCCCTAAAAAATTATCAGACTGATCTGTTCTTCCATCGCTGTCTTCATTAATCAGAGGCAGAATTGTTAAATTAAGAGAAATTTTTTCGTTTTTTTCTGTATTCTTATCAAAAATTTCAACTTCGGCATCCATAATTATATCAGGTTCTTTTGATTCAGAGACATTAGTAATTTTCTCAAAAATCCATGATTTTGAATTTGAAAAAAAATCTTTAGCTTTTTTTTTTATAATTTCATTCTCATTTATTTTGAAAATTTTAAGACCAGATTTATTACAAGTTACAATATTTCCTTCACTATCAATTGTTATTACACCATTTGACATACTAGAAAGCATACTTTCATTATATTTTCTAGACTTTGAAACATCCTCAAACAATTTTGCGTTTTCCAATGCAATAGCTACTTGTTGTGTAAAAGCTTTTAACCTTGATTCATCCTCTTCTGTAAATTTGCCCCCACTTTTATTAAGAACCTGAGTACATCCAATTACCTTTCCTTCTTTATTAATAATTGGAACACAAAGAATTGACCTAGTGAAATAACCAGTTTGTTTATCAAAAGCTGGGTTAAATCTGAGATCAGCATATGCATGAGGTATATTCATAGTTTTACCTGATGTAAAAACACTTCCAGCAATTCCGGCATTGTTTGGTAATCTAATTTCTCCAATACCTTCTCCCATAGCCACTCTTGAAAAAAGTTCATTACTTTTTTCATCATTTAAAAATAACGTTGCTCTATCTGCATTTAGCATCCTAGTTGCTTCCTCCATAACTCTTTGAAGTAATGCTCCCAAATCAATTTCTGCTGTTACATCAGAGACAATACTTATAAATTCCATTTCTTTTGCTCTTTTTTTTTCAAAATGCTCAGTATTTTGCGCATTTTGAATTGATACCGCAGCTTGTGTGGAGATGGCATTAACAACTGTTAGATTATCTTTAGTAAATCTACCCTTTTTTTTATTAAGTACTTGAATTACACCAATTGTTTCACCTCCGACAGTTTTAACAGGACAGCAAATCATATTTTTAGTACGGTAACCAGTTTCTTGATCAACTTCTTTGTTAAATCTTTGATCTTTGTAAACATCATGAATAATTTCACCTTGTTTAGAATTAAATATTGCACCAGCTATTCCAACATTGTTTAAAATCCTTATCTCTCTGGTAAGGTCTCCTTGCGCTACTCTTGAATATAATTCGTTAGTTTCCTTATCATTTAAAAAAAGAGTTCCTCTATCTGCTTCAAGTTCATTTGTTATAAACTCAATTAAGGTCCATAATATTTGACTAAGATCATGGAGGCCTGCTATTTTCTTATTAATTTCTAAAAGAAGTTCAGTTCTTCTTAATTTAATTTTTATTTCTTCAATTGAATCATTTCTTTTTTTCATTACTTCAATTTGTTAATTTTTTCTTCATAAGTTTTTATAATTTTCTCTAATTCATCTCGTAAAAGCTGACTTGATTTTTTTAGTTGATTGATTTCGTCGTTGGAATTTAATACAGCTTTTTGCACTTCTTTTTTCTTTGAAAATTTCATACTTTCTAATTCTTCTCTGAGCTGTGTCAGGGAACTTTTTAAATCTCTATTTTCCATAGAGGATTTTAGAATCGCTTTTTGTACAGCTTTATCTTTTTCGAATTTCAGACTTTCAAGCTCTTCTCTTAGAGCGAAACATGATTTTTTCAATTGCTTAATTTCACCAGCTGAAGATTGAACCTGTTTTTGTACAGCAACCTTTTTTTCAAATTTTAGTTTTTCTAATTGGTTTCTTAGCTCGGAAATAGATGATTTAAGGTCATTAATCTCATTATTTTTATCGGAAATTGCTTGTTGAACAGCAGTATTTCTTTCAAATATAGATTGGTCTAATTGTTCTCTTAGAGAATTTATAGTTGAAAAAAGATCCTTATTTTCCTCGTTATTCTCAGACTTTATTTGTTGGACTAACTCATTTAACTCAAAAGAGAAATTAGGATTTTCCGATTTATATTTTTCTATTAATTTTCCCATATTAATTTCATCTAAATAGTTTATCTAATTTTTATAGTTTTGTGATATTTTTTTTACAAACATGGGAATAGGTTGTTTTTATTAATATTTCTATTGTTGATTTTTTTTGGAAACAGCTCATCCCAGAATACGCTATCATTAATTTTTAAGTTAAGAGTTTTTAGACATGAATAGGGTATTTCTAAAACAGCAATAATTGGGTAATCTGAAGTTATTACCTTATCAGAAAGAGTTTTGCCTTTTATTATTTTTTTGACCTTTTTATTATTATCAATAAAGATAATTGCCAAGGAGATATGTGTATTTTTCATCCAAAATTTTACTTTCTTGGGTTTTTTATAAATGAATAACATACCGTTTGTATCTACAAGTTTCTTTTTGAACATTAAACCATTTTTTTTTTGTTTTTCTGTCAAGGCCACATCTACTAAAAGACTATAATTTCCAATATTGACTATTGTATTTTTTGAATAAGAATTTAATATGTAAGCTGAAAAAAAGATAAAGGAAAAATAAATTTTAAAATTTAAAATCTTCACCTTTATTAATCCTATCTAAAGTAACTTTTGCTCTTTCAGATAATTCAGTTTCATTTTTCTCTTTTGTAAATTCTTCATTTGAAAGAGATAGATCATATTTTGATTTCAATGAATTGAAGGCAGATATTTGTGAAGGGGTAAGTTTCTTTAAATTACTTGATTGATTTTCAATTTCGGGGTAGTTTTTTTTTATTCTTTTTAATGATTGAGCTAATTTTTTTTTCATTTTAAAAAATTTATATTATATTCTATTTATAATTGTATCATGTATAATCATGAAAAATAATAAAAAGCTTGAAAAAATCAGAATTGAGATGGAATCTTTAAGAGAGTTATATATAAAAGGATACATAACAAAAAATATTTACCAAAATGAAACCAGAAAAATGTTTGAAATAGCAACAAAGTTTGGTGCATAAATGAAAAAAATTTCTGAAATAGCCAAATCAATCGAACTTCTTCATGAAAACTCTGAAATTGAAAAAAAAAACCTTTTAGAATCAATTGAATTTATGTGGTTGAACGCTGAGGTCCAGAAAAAAAAAAAAGAATTTCAAATACCTAATGGCTCGTCAGACGAAAATATACTTAGAATTCGACAATTACTTGCAAGTGCGTGGTTTGAAGATTTTAAAAACTAATTCACAATCCAAAAATCTTTGCTTTTGAATAAAGTCTATCTGTTTCTGAAATATAAATACCTTTTGTTATATAACCACTGACATACAATTCACGAACTGCTGCCATTTCTTCTTCTATTGCAACTAAAATGTCTATAAAGTCATTTTTATTTTTATCATCATGAATCGGGTCGGAATTTAAAATTTTGTCTACTGCTGGTTTAGCTTTAATTGATTCATCTTTCTTCTTACTCTTTGATATTCTACTAATTATAAAAAAAAGAATAATAATCGCAAATAAAGAACCAAACATAAGAATCAGAAAATGGTTATCAGCTAAGTTTTGTAAATTTAAATTAGTTTTTAAATTGTAAATCAATAAATTAAAGTCTTGTGTGTCCATTTTTTTCTCATTAAACAATATATTGTGTTTACAAAATGTCTTAATACAGTATATTGATATTATGTCCTTTTTTAACTTTAATAAATTTTACACAAAAAGTAAAAAGAATTTATCTTTTCCTGAAAACAAACATAAAATATCTTATAAAGCTTACTTGCTTCTAAAAAAATTTGTTGTCTTAAAGATTATTGATCAATCAAAACTAGATTTTGCCTATCCCCAAAAATGGAAACCCAAAATTTTTAAAAATCTCTCACCACGTGCATTGAAAAGTTTATATAGATTGTCTGATAAATATGAAAAGAATAGTCATGGTATTATCTCTCAAACTTATGGTCTAGAAAACTCGAATAGTAATAAAAAAAAAATTTCAAAAAAATCTTACGAACTTCTTAAAAAAATTAATAATAATTTACCCAGATACGAAAATATCGATTTGAAGATAAAAAAATTCAGAATCAATAGTATTTTAGACTAGTTTTTTTTGCTATAAATTCCGTTTTTTACTTTTTCAGCTATTGTCTCTAGAAATTTAGCAATTTTGTCGTCGTCGTTTTGTTTTGCTAATTCTCTTATCACCTGATCAATAAAAGATCCTATTCTTATATAAGGATCAATTCCTTTATCATTACATTCTTTTATAGCTTTTAATACTATTTTTGATGCCAGTTTCTTTTGTTCAATTTCGTTCATGTTAATTAGTATTAACAAATGGTATATCACACCATTTTGTTGTATAGCAAGGAGAACTAAAATCAGACTTCATGAACCATTTTCTTTCTGATTCTTTAGATTTTTGAGCTTTTTTAAATCTTCCTACACTATCAGACGATAACCTAATTTTTCCTTCGCCAAATTTTCTATTTATTTCATCCATGACACTCATTAATTTGGAATTTTCTTCAAAAGATTTTTTGTTGTTTAAATCATTATTACCAAATAAAAAACTTTGTATTTGTTTTTTTTCCTTTAAATCAGTAAGAATTACCCCAACTTTATTAAATTCATATCCTCTTAAGTAAATACTCTTGAGTAATTTATCTGATTCCAGCCATATCTGTCGAGAATCTGATGTAGGTTCTTTAAATACATAGCTAACAGAATTTTTATAGTATTTCTTTTCATAGTTTGAGGTCTTTAGAAAAACATTAACAATACCACAATATAAATTATATCTTCTTAGTTTTTCTGATGCCTTTTGGACATATAAGACCAAAGCTTCTCTTATATCTTCATATTTTGTTAGTTTCTGTCCAAAAGATCTTGAAACACATATGCTTTTTCTTTTATCATTATTATTATCTGAGATTTCATAGCATTTCATACCTTTTAATTCTAAAATTGTTTTCTGAACTAATATTCCTTTTTTTTGTCTAGCAAAATTCTGATTCATTTTTTTTAAATCAAAGGCACTATTAAAACCAAGTTCTTTAAAATAAATTGATAGTCTTTTACCTATACCCCAAATATCCCGAATATCTATTAGTTTCAAAATAGAGTCTAAATTTTCGTCGCAGTTGATTTTGTAGACTCCTTTGTAGTTAATTTTGATATCATTTTTTTCGGAATCTTTAGCAAATTTATTTGCTATCTTTGATAAAGTTTTTGTCTGACTAATTCCTATACTAACTGGTATACCAGTAAATTTTAATATTCTTTTTTTCAAATTATAGCAGAAGTACTCACATTCTTTTATTTTTTCTAGGTTAATAAAAGCTTCATCTATCGAATATACCTCAACATGATCACAATAGTTTTTAATAGTTCTCATAACCCGTTTAGACATATCACCATAAAAAGAATAATTTGAAGAATAAACATGAATACCCAAACTTTTAACTCTATTTTTAATTTTAAAAAAGGGTTCTCCCATCAGTATACCAAGTTTTTTTGCTTCATTTGACCTAGAAATGACACAGCCATCATTATTAGATAAAACAACTACTGGTTTACCTATTAATTTTCTATTAAATAATCTCTCACAAGATACGTAAAAATTATTGCAATCTAAAAGGGCTATCATTGATACTTTTATCTTAGTGGATGAATCGAATAAATAACTATGCCCCAGATATCGATATCACAATCATTTGTCAAACTAATTGATGGATATTTAGGGTTCTCAGACTTAAGTAAAGGAAACTTGGATTTATTATTTTTAATTAATTTTTTAACTGTTAATTCCCCATTTATTGTGGCAATTACTATATCATTATTTTTTGCGTTCAAACTTCTATCTACAATGAGTATATCACCTGAAAATATTCCAGAATTTATCATGGATTCTCCTTTTGCTCTCACTAAGAAAGTAGCTTCGGGTTTATCTATTAAATAATCATGTAAATTCAATTCTTTTTCAATATAGTTATCTGCAGGAGAAGGAAAACCTGCTTCTACTTTGCATAATTGGAGAGGCAAACTAGCCTTTTTTTTATATTTTTCTTTATTTGTCATATTAAGAACAAATGTAGAACATATTAACTTTTTTGCAATATATTTTTTAAATAATATTTATATGTTAATGTGAAAATAATAAAATGATCCCACTAAAAGACGATAACCCAACACAAAATAGAAGTATAGTTAGATTACTAATACTCTTAGTTTGCCTTATAGTATTTTTACTACAAATATCTTCTGCAAATAAAAATGATTTGTTATTCTACTACGGCTTTAAACCAGCAAGTATTCTAAACTCAGATTTTGCAAATTATACATTCTCACCTACACTAACCATTTTCACCTCAATGTTTATGCATGGTGGCTGGCTACATTTCCTAAGCAATATGCTATATCTTTGGATCTTTGCTGATAATGTTGAAGATGTTTTGGGAAAAAAAAAGTTTATTTTCTTTTATATAATGAGTGGGGTATGTGCAGCAATATTTCAAATGCTAGCAGATATTGATTCACAAATTCCAATGGTGGGAGCGTCAGGAGCAATCGCTGGTGTTTTAGGCGCCTATATGTATTTATTTCCAAAAGCAAAAATATTGGTACTTGTACCACTTTTAATTTTTTTTTTTACAACAAGACTTCCTGCAGTTTTAGTAATTGGTATGTGGATCATAATTCAATTTATAAACATAAGTTTTGTTGATCAAAGTACATCAAATGTAGCATGGTTTGCTCATGTAGGTGGATTTATTTTTGGACTTTTATATTGTATTTTATTTGTTAGAAAAAAAACAGTCAAAAAAGCAAATTCCATACTACCAAAAAAAAAACATAATCCATGGAGCAATTAAGTAATCCCAAACTCTTTAAGGATTTGTAGCCTATTTTGATCTAAGTCTGGAGCCTTGGATGCAACTTTACTCTCTTTAACTCCTTCGATTTTTATGGGGTTTCCCACTACATTAATTTTACCGAAATCATCATCAACATAATCTAAAATCATATTTCTATTTTGAATTTGAGGATTTTTAATAAGACTCTTTACATTTTCAATTTTACAACAAGGCACTTCAAAAGTTCTGAATTTTTTTATCCAATGTTCGGCCTTTTTGGTTTTTAGTGTTTTTTCTATTTCTCTTCTTAGTGATTTTAGATTCTTATTTCTTAGCTCATTATTAAGGTATTTTTTTTCTTGAATTAAATCTTTTCTAGAAATGGCTTTACAAAGATTTTCAAAAAGTTTTTGATTACCAGCAGCCAAAACTACAGAAGAGTCCTTGGCTTTAAAAGCACCAAACGGTGAAATACTTGGGTGATCTGTCCCAAGAGGATATGGAATTTTTTTTGATACAGAGTACCGAGTTATTGCATTTTCTAAAATTGCTACTTGACAATCTAACATGCTAATATCTATTTTTTTTCCTAAATTAGTCTTATTTCTCTCATTCAGAGCAGCTAAAATACCAATAGCACAATACAGCCCGGCTGTTATATCACCAATTGAACTCCCAACACGAGTAAAATTGTTTTCAGATGGGCCTGTAATACTCATTATACCGCCCATCGCTTGGACAATTACATCATAAGCTGGTAAGTTTTTTAAGGGACCACTCTCTCCAAAACCTGATATTTTGGCATAAACTAACCTTGGGTTATTCTTTTTTAATTTGCTCCATGAAAAACCTAATTTATCTAATACTCCAACTTTAAAATTTTCAACTAGAATATCTGTTTTTTTGATAAGATCTGTAAATATTCTTTTATCTTCCTTATCCTTTAGATCTAGTTTTATACTTTTTTTACCTCTATTAAGAGAAATAAAATAACCTGATTTATTTTTTTTTATAGGACCGAATGATCTTGAGTCGTCACCCTTACTTTTTTCAACTTTTATAACATTAGCACCTAAATCTGATAAAATTAATGTTGCAAATGGACCTGAAAGAACTTGAGTAAGATCTAAGATGTTAATTCCTTTTAGTGGTAATTGATTTTCCATTTTAGCAGTTTAATATAATTCTCAGGATCAAAGTTTAAAATTTATTTATAAGATTAATATGAATTTTTCTAATTTTACAAGAAGAAGCAAAACATTTATTGATCAAAGCCAAAAACTTGCTGTATCAAATGAGCATCAACAAGTTTTACCTGAACATCTATTAGGAGTGTTTTTAGATAATTATTTAAATAAAAATTTTTCACTACTAAAAAATATAAGTTTTGATCAAAATATTTTGCACGAGTATTTAAATGATAAATTCAAGAAAATACCTAAGGTTTTTGGAGATGATTTAAAAATAATTTTTTCTGATGATTTTCAACGTATTCTTCAAAAATCATCAAAAGATATTCACATTTTTGGTGATAAATTTATTTCACCAGAAGTTTTATTTTATTCTTTATTAACTTTTGATGAAAAAGAAATTAATTTAATTTTATCTAATTCTGGAATTACTATTGAAAAAATCGAAAATGGTATAAAATCGCTAAGAAAAAATTCTACAATTAACACTCAGACTATGGACGAAAAAGATAAAGTATTAGAAAGCTATACCATTGATATAACTAAACTTGCTAAAGAAGGGAAACTTGACCCGGTTATTGGCAGAGAAGAGGAAATAAGAAGAAGTATTCAAGTTTTATCTAGGAGAACAAAAAATAATCCAGTTCTAATTGGGGAACCAGGGGTTGGAAAAACTGCAATTGTTGAAGGACTTGCACAACGAATTATTAATCAAGATGTACCAGAACTTTTAAAGAAAAAAAAACTACTTTCTCTTGATTTGGGTGCACTCGTAGCAGGCGCAAAATTTCGAGGTGAATTTGAAGAAAGACTTAAGTCAATACTTTCTTTTGTAGAACAAGAACAAGAAAATCTTATAATTTTTATCGATGAAATTCATACTTTAGTTGGTGCCGGAAAAGCAGAAGGTTCAATGGATGCTTCTAATCTTCTAAAACCGGCACTCGCAAGAGGTGAATTACATTGTATTGGTGCAACAACATTGACTGAGTATAGAGAAAATGTTGAAAAAGATGCCGCATTAGCCAGAAGATTTCAACAAGTTTTGGTTTCAGAACCATCATTGGAAAACTCAATATCAATTCTTAGGGGATTGAAAGAAAAATATGAAGTTCATCATGGTGTAAGAATTCATGATTCAGCAATAATTTCTGCTGTTGAATTATCAAAAAGGTATATAAATGACAGATTTTTACCTGATAAGGCTATTGACTTAATGGATGAGGCTGCCTCAAGAATTAGAATTCAAGTTGATTCTAAACCTGAGGCTTTAGATAAAATTGAAAGAAAAATCATGCAAAACAAAATTGAACTAGAAAGTCTTAAAAAAGATAGCGACAAAAAATCCATAGAAAGAAAAAAAGAAATTAAAATACTTATAGACGACCTAGAAAAAGATTTTTTAAATTTGAATAAACAATGGGAAAAAGAAAAAAATAAAATCAATGACATACAAAAAGTCAAATCAGATATTGAAAATTATAAAAATAAATTAAGTTTACTTCAGAGAGATGGAAAACTATCTGAGGCCGGTGAACTAGCTTATGGTAAAATTCCCATGCTTGAAAAACAATTAGATACAATGGAAAACAACTTTTCTGAAAAAGAAATGTTTCAACTTCTAAATGAATCTGTATCAAGTGAAGATATAGCTCATATTGTTAGTAAATGGACTGGAATACCAATTGAAAGAATGGTTCAAAATGATAAAAATAGAATTCTAGGTATAGAATCAGAACTTAAAAAAAAAATAGTAGGTCAAAACAATGCTATTGAGGTAATTTCAAAAGCAGTTAAACGTGCTAGCGCTGGCATACAAGATCCGAACAAACCAATCGGGATTTTTATGTTTTTAGGTCCAACTGGAGTTGGAAAAACTGAGTTAACTAAAGCATTATCAGAATTTCTTTTTACAAATAAAAGTGCAATGCTTAGAATTGATATGTCAGAATATATGGAAAAACATTCTGTATCAAAGTTAATTGGTGCCCCTCCAGGATATATTGGGCATGAAAATGCGGGTCTACTGACTGAGGCAATTAGAAGAAAACCATATCAAATAATTTTATTAGATGAAATTGAGAAAGCCCACGATGACATTTTTAACCTTCTTCTTCAAGTTTTTGATGATGGTAGGTTAACAGATAGTCAAGGAAGAACAGTTAATTTCAAAAATACAATAATAATTCTTACTTCAAATCTTGGCGCTGATTTAATGACAATGGATACAGAACAAGAAAAACTTAACGTTTACACAAAGGAAAAAATTTTAGAAATAGTAAGAAATCAATTTAAACCTGAATTCTTGAATAGAATTGATGAAATATTGATTTTTGAAAGACTTACAAAAAAAAATATTGAGGAAATTATTGATATTCAACTTAATGAGCTATTTTTACAACTTAAAGATAAAAAAATTAGAGTTAAAATAGACGAATCTGTAAAAAAATGGCTTGTAAGTGAAGGATTTGCTCCTGAGTATGGAGCTAGACCACTTAAGAGAGTAATACAAAAAAATATTAAAGATAAAATCGCAGAGAAAATTCTTTCTGGGAAAATAAAAGACGACGAAGAAATAACTATATCAACTAATGAAGAAGGAGTAGTAATTATTTAAATGAAAAAAATTGGATTTATTGGTCTTGGGATTATGGGATACTGGATGGCAACACATCTTTTAAAAAAATATAAAACAATATTAGTTTTTAATAGAAGTAAAAAAAATTTGATTAAATTAAAAAAAAATAATTCATCATTAAAAATAATTTCAACAGATTCGTTAAAAAGCATAGGCGAACAATCTAATTTTATTTTTTCTTGTGTTGGAAATGATTCAGATTTGGAAGAAATATATTTTTCTAGAAACGGCATATTTAATAACATGAATAAAACCACATATATTGTTGACCATACAACCTCTACATCTGATTTTGCAATTTATGCCAGCAAAAAATTTTCAAAAAAAAAAAGTTATTTTTTTGATGCTCCAGTAAGTGGAGGAGAAATAGGAGCTAAAAAAGGTCTTCTATCTGTAATGATTGGAGGATATAAAAAACAATTGGAAATTATATTGCCTCTAATAGAAAATTATTCAAAAAAAATTACATACATGGGAACTGCAGGTAATGGACAGTTAGCAAAAATGGTAAACCAAATTTGTGTAGCAGGAGTTATACAAGGTCTATCGGAGGGTTTAATATTTGCAAAAAAGAATAATTTAAATTTTAATAATTTATTTTCTGCAATTTCTTCAGGGGCCGCACAGTCGTGGCAAATGGATAATAGATCTAAGACCATGTGGAACAACAAATTTAATTTTGGATTTATGAACAAACATATGTATAAGGATCTAAAAATATTGGAAAAAGTTGCAACAAATAAAAAAATTAATTTACCAATAACTAAAGAAATTATTCGATTCTATAAAATACTTATAAAAAATGGATTTGAAAGTGAAGATACTTCAAGTCTTATAAAGCTACTTAAGTAATATTATTTTTTTAGATTTTTATAGATTGTATCTCTGAGTTTTTTAATTCCAAAACCATTAATTGCTGATATAAAATGTTTTTTTTGATTAATTTTAGAGTCAGTTAATAAATTATTTTCTAATAAATCATATTTATTAAATACTTCTATTATTCTGTCATCACAACTATTTATTCCAATCTCTTCTAAAACTTTAACCACCTCATTAGCTTGATTATGCGAATCCTTGTCCGAAACATCCCTTACATGAAGGATAAGATCTGAGAAAATAATCTCATCTAAAGTAGATTTAAAGGCTGCAATTAAGTTAGTTGGTAAATCTCTTATAAAACCGACAGTATCGATTAAAATAAAATTTTGAGAATTAATATTTAACTTTTTTATAGATGAATCCAAGGTTGCAAAAAGCATATTTTTTGCCAAAGTTGAAGAATTTGTCAAATTATTAAACAAAGTTGACTTACCAGAATTTGTATAACCAACAAGTGTGATAATTGGTATTCTATTTTTTTGCCTTCTGTATCTATGTAGTCTTCTAGTTTTATCGATTGTTAAAATTTTTTTTTTTATTCTATTTATTTGTTCTGTAATTTGTCTACGATCAGATTCTATTTGACTTTCTCCAGGACCTCCCATGAACCCTGCACCACCTCTTTGTCTTTCTAAGTGTGTCCAAGACCTGACTAATCTACTTTTTTGGTACTGCAAACTTGCAAGGTTAACTTGTAGTTTACCCTCATTTGACTTTGCTCTTGCTCCAAAAATTTCTAGTATTAGACCAGTTCTGTCAATTATCTTACAATTAATAGTTTTTTCTAAGTTTCTTTGCTGTATAGGAGAAAGGTTACAATTAAAAAAAACTAAATCTATTTGATTTATTATAACTCTTTTTCTAATAAAATCTAAATTTCCATCATTCAAAAAGGTTTTTGGGTTTACCTTTTCAATTCCAAAAGATTTAGAATCTTTTATCTCTAAATTGATTGATAAACTTAATTGCTTTGCTTCTTTAAATTGCTTATCTCTTTGAAATCTATTTTTTTTTAAATATGGATGTACAATAAAAATTTCTTTTTCATTCATATTAACTGATTTTTCAGAAATTCATTATAAATTTCTATAAGTATTTTTGTTTTATTTCCTATTTTACCACTTTTTATTTTTTTGTTATTTATTTTTGTTACCGGCAAAACCCCAACAGTTGTACTAGTTAAAAAAGCTTCCTCACAATTTATTAGTTCTTTCAAAGAAAAAGCTTTCTCCTCAATTCGTATTTTTTTTTTTTTTGCGACTCTTATTAGTGTATTTCTAGTGACACCACCTAGTATTTTATTATTAAGTGGATGAGTTTTTATCTTTCCTGCACCGGAAACTATGAACGCATTAGATGTGGTACCTTCTGTTATATATTGTTCTTTATCCATTTGCCATGATTCATAACAACCATTCTCATGTGCAAACTGTTTTCCTAATACGTTAGGCAATAATGATACTGATTTAATGTCACATCTTTTCCATCTCATATCATCTGTCAAAATAATACTAACCCCTTTAGATAAATTAGATAAATTCGGTTCAGGATACAAAGAAAGTATAACATTTGGTTTTGAAAATTTTGGGAATAAATGATTACGAGTAGCAGTACCTCTTGTGATTTGTAAATAAACAAATCCATTTTCATATGAATTAATCTTTAATAGATTTGAAATAATAATTTTTACTGATTTTTTACTCGCAAAAGGAAAATTAATTTTAATTTCATGTAATGATCTCTCTAGCCTTATTTGGTGATCTTTATAATTTAATAATTTTTTATTTTTAAATCTTATTACTTCATAAATACCGTCAGAAAAGTTTAAACCTCTATCTTCAATTGAAATCTTTGATTCAATTTTAGGCATATACTTCCCATTTATGTAACAAATCGTCATTAGAAAAACTCTATATTTACTTCAGAAAATTTTTCAACCTCTTTAATAGATTGTGAATCAGAAAATAAAATTAGTTTATCATTGATCTGCAATGTAAATTCATTGTCAGCAAAATAAACATCTTTTCCTCTTAAAATAGCACCAATTATAATACCCTTTGATAAATTTAGCTCAATAATTTTTTTATCAGCAAATTTAGATGTTGGTAAAATCTCAATTTCCATAATTTCACCTCTTTTATCACCAAAGTCGTGAATTTCCCTAACTTTTCCCTTTCTTACATGCCTTAATATTGCTGAAATAGTATTATTTTTGGGACTTATCATAACATCTAAATCTAATTTTCTTGCTAACTGTCTATAAATTGAATTATTTAAAATTGCAAATGACCTTAAACAACCAAGTTCTTTCGCCAATAATGTTGAAAAAATATTTACCTCGTCATCGTCTGTAACAGATACAACTGCTTCAGCACCTGCAACCCCTGCTTCAATTAGAAGTTCTTTGTCAAGAGCATTACCGTCTAAAATAACTGTTTGATCTGATAATTTATTTACAACTTCTTTCGATCTTTTAATATTACTTTCTATTACTTTGCAAATTACATCAGGAAACTCTTTTTCTATTTTTTTTAATAAATATGTTCCAATGGTTCCTAAACCTATTATAACAATTTTTCTTGTTTCTTGACTTTTTATACCAAAAACTCTTAGTGCTCTTTTTAGTTCATTAGATCTCACTAAAAAATAAATCTCGTCATTTGGATATATTTCTACTTTTCCTGTAGGTATAATAATTTCTTCTCCTCTATATATGACTAAGATTTTAATTTCTAGACCAGAAAATATACCCGGTAACATTCTTAATGGGGTGTTAATTATAGGACAATCCAAGTTAATAGTAATACCTATTACATTAATTAAATCATTCCCTAATAAAAATGAATCAAATGCACCAGGCGTATTTAGTTTTCTAATAATTTCATTAGCAATCTCAATTTCTGGAGAAATTATATGATCTACAGACAAACATTTATCAGAAAATAATTTTGACCATTTCTTATCAAGATAATTTGATTCTTTTATTTTTGATATTGTAGACGGTATCTTAAATATATGTTTAGAAATTTGGCAAGTAACCATATTCATTTCGTCATTCTCTAATACTGAAATTAATATGTCTGCTTCTTCAGCACCACCTTTACTCAAAATATCTGGAAAAGAAGTTTTACCGCAAACTGTTTTTACATCTAAAGACTGGTTAATTAGTCTTAATAAATCTTCAGACTCATCAATAATAGTAACATCGTTATCTTCTTCAACAAGTTGTTTAGCTATATTAAGTCCGACTTCTCCAGCACCACATACAATAATTTTCATTTTTTTTGAATTTCGATATTTAAAGATTTAAGTTTTCTATATAAAGCTGTTCTTTCCATTTTTACTACATTAGAAACTTTATTAATATTAAAATCATATTTTTTTAAAGCCTTTTCTAAAAATTTTTTTTCAAATCTATCTCTTGCTTCCCTCATAGATATATCATCATAGTTATCTAATACCATTTCAGGACTAAACTGTGATCTAACCTCGTGAGGAATATCATTAAGATTAATAATACTATCATTTTTTTCTGATAAAAGAATAAGAATCCATTCTATTAAATTTTTTAATTGTCTTACATTTCCATTTAGTTTTATTTTTTTAAAAAATGAAATTGAATCATCTGAAAAAGTTTTAAGTTTAAAGTTATTTTTTTTTATAAAATCTTTAGAAAAAACATCTACTAGAGATTTAATATCTTCTTTTCTATCTTGAAGAGGTGGAACATTGATAGGAATTACATTTAACTTGAAATATAGATCTTCTCTAAATTGATTTGACTTTATACAGTCCTCTAAATTTGTTTTTGTACTTGAAATTATTCTAATATTAGTTTCAAGATTTTTTATTCCCCCTACTCTATAAAATTTTTGCTCTTCTAAAAACCCAATTATTCTACCTTGAATTTTTAATGGCATGTCTTCTATTTGGTCAAGTAAAATTGTACCACCATTACATTCTTCAAGAATACCTTTTATTATTTCACCATTATCTTTCTCAACACCAAATAATTTTTTTTCAAATGTCTCAGTTTCTAAATTCGCACAATTAATTATACTAAAAAGATTCTTTGATCTGTTAGATTGTTTATGAATTAACCTCGCAATAACTTCTTTTCCCGATCCAGGTGGCCCATTCAATAAAACAAAAGATTCAGTCTTGGATATTTTTTCAATTAAATTTTTGAGTTTTGAAGTAACTATAGATTCATGAACAAAATTAAAGTCGTTATCATTTTTTATTAACTGCTCAATTTTATTTTTTAATGTTTGGTTTTCCAGTGCCTTCTTAACCTTAAATAATAGTAATTCTGCATCAAAAGGTTTCTCAATGAAATCGAAAGCACCATTTTTTATTGAATTTATTGCTGTTTCAATATTTCCATGACCACTTATCATTATCACAGGAATATTATCATTAAAATTCTTTATTTTTTTTAATAGCATAAATCCGTCTAATTTTGAATTATTAAGCCATATGTCTAAAATAATAAGTCCAGGAGAAAACTTTGAAATTTTTTTTAACGCTTCATCACTAGTATAACAATAACTAGTTTCATAAAGATTATCTTGTAAAATACCAGAAATTTGCTCACATATATCCTTTTCATCATCTACAATTAATATCAAAGGTTTATCTGTCATTACCTACCTCCAAAAGGAATAATAATCTTTACTCCAGCACCACCAAGTATTTTACTTGTATATAGGCTTATTTCACCATTGTGTTCTTCCACAATTTTCTTACAAATAGCTAAACCTAAACCAGTACCACCTTTTTTTTTTGTAATGTATGGCTCAAATAAAACATCTTTATTTTCTGGAAATCCTTTACCATTATCTTCAAAATAAATATAAATTAGATTTTGATGTAATTTTATATCAATATTTATAATTTTCTTTTTTTGTTCACTAATTGATTCAATTGAATTTTTAAATAAATTATTGAATAATCTATTTAACTTACTTGAATCACAAGAAATTAAAATCTTTTTTTTTGGCGTACTAATATTAAATTTAATCTGTTTATTAATAATTTTAAGATTTCGAATATGTTCATGAATTAGTGCTAGAATATCCGCTTTTGTAAAAATACTATTTGGCATTCGAGCAAATTCAGAAAATTCTGTTACTAGTTTTTTTATATCATTTACCTGTCTAACAATTGTGGAAGTGCAATTTTCAATAATATCTAAGCTCAATTTATTTTTTTTGTAGTTTGACTGAATCCTTTGCGCAGAAAGATTTATTGGCGTTAATGGGTTTTTAATCTCGTGTGCTAAATATCTTGCTACATTAGACCACGCAGCTTGTTTTTGGGCAAAAATTAAATCAGTTATATCATCAAAAGTGATAATATAACCAATAATATTTTTACCCTTTTTTTCAAAAACAATATTTATATTTATAGTTTTTTCTGAGTTGTTAATATTTGTTTTAATTTGATCTTGCATCCTTAATTTTGTTTTTACGTACATCTTTTCGATTATTTTTGGCACCTCTGGTAATAAAATACTCAAATTTTTATCTTGTAAATTTTGATTTAAAATCTCAATAGATCTTTGATTAAATAGTTTAACATCAAAATTAAGATCAATATAAATAACCCCCGAACTAACTCCCTCTATTACTGTTTCAGTAAATTTTCTTCTTGCGTCAATTAATTCTTTGGCTTCAAATAATTTATTTTTTTGATTTAAAAGTATACCTACCATTTTATTAAGCGAGATTGCTAATTTATTAAAGTCATTTAAATTCGAAAATTCTCTAATTTTTGTTGATAAGTTTCCAGAACTAATTTTTTCTGATGCCACAATAATTCTTTTAATAGGGAGAGTAATTCTATTTGCAAATAAAAGTCCAAACCAAATTGATAATAAAATAACAAGTAAATTAATTGCAAAAAACAACTGATAAGATAGGTTTTGAAGCTTACTAATATTCTTTTCTAAATTTAAGTATTTCGATGCCGCTTTGTTAACTGATTCAACTCTACTTAGAACCAAGCTGTCAACAGTTTTTCCAATATAAAGATATGTTGGTATAACTCTGTCTAATCTAATTATACCCCTTACTTTATCCTTTGATTCATTTGTAAAAATTGGTATTTCACCATCATCTGCCCTATACAGAGACCACAATGGTGGCGGTGGTTCTTTATCTATTAGAAAACTTTTACCTACTTTTGCAAGTAGTTGTCCACTTCTTTCAAATATTACAGCTTCATCTATTAATTTAATAATTACTAAAGATCTTAATAAATTCGTTAAGCGATCCCTATTAGTAAAAAAAGCTATTTTTTCATTATTTATTTCATTATTCAGAAAAATTAAATCCTTCTTTAAATTACTTTTATGTTCTTCAAAATAAGATTCAGAAATAAGTTTTGATCCTGAAATTGCAACATTCACTTTTTCGTCAAACCAGTTTTTTATACCTTGGTCAAAGAAAATTATTGATGACAAAGTTACCATTAAGGATGGAATCAAAGCTATAATTGTTATTAAAAGAGTTATTTGAGTATGAAGGTTTTTACTTGATTTAATGGTTTTTTTTTCTTGATTTTTAAAAATTCTTAGGACTTTAAGAGATGTTTGCCCAATTAATAGGAGTATAATTAGTAAATCTGTAATCAAAATAGAGGATATTAAAGACTGATTATCAAATTTAGTAAATTGACCTATTAAAATTAAGAAAATAAAAAAACTTAAAAAAAATGAACATAAAAAAAGTATAAAGAAAATTTGATTTTCTTTTTTTACAAAATTTTTTTTTAAAAATTCAAACAAAGCTCTCTTAATTCTAAATTTTAATTCTTAAATTCTGAATCTTTTTTCTTAGTGTATTTCTATTTATTCCAAGTAAATTCGCAGCCTTAATTTGATTACCACCACAATATTCTAAAGTTCTTTGAATTAATGGCCTCTCAAATTCTGACAGAAGGTTTTTATATAGATCTAGATTATTAGAATCTTTATCCAGTGCTTTAAAAAAATTATTTATATGCATTGTAATACTATTTGTGAGAGATGAACTATAAAAATTACTTGACTTAATTCCTTCCTCTTTAGGCAACTCATCTTCAATTGTTTGCCGTGTTATAATATCCTCAGAATATAATAACGAAATTTTTTTAATAAGGTTTTCAAGTTCTCTAACATTTCCTGGCCATTTATACGCTTCTAAAACTTTTTGACAATCAAAATTAAATTTCTTAGTTTTGGAAAATTTTTTTAAGAAAAATTCAGCTAAGATCATTATATCAGATATTCTATGTCTTAATGGTGGCATATCAATATTTACAACATTTAATCTATAGAATAAATCTTCCCTAAAGTTACCTTTTTCAACAGACTGTTTAAGTTTAACATTTGTTGCTGCAATTATTCTTACGTTAGTTTTAATGATTTCTCTTCCACCTACTCTAGAAAATTCTCCAACCTGAAGTATTCTTAATAATCTTGCTTGAGCTTCAATAGGCATATCTCCAATTTCATCTAGAAAAATTGTTCCACCTTCTGCTTTTTCAAAATATCCGATTTTCAGTTTTTCTGCTCCAGTGAAAGCACCTTTCTCATAACCAAACAGCTCACTTTCAATTAAATTTTGTGGTAATGCAGCCATATTTAAAACTACAAACTCATTACTAGACCTAGTACTAAAATCATGAATTGCTTTCGCAACTAGCTCTTTACCTGTTCCAGATTCTCCGGTTATCAAAACAGTTAAGTCGGCTTTCATGAGTTTAGCAATTGTTTTATATATTTTTTGCATCTCTAATGAGGTACCAACCATTGGTAATTTTTCATCTTTAAAATCTTCATTAACAATTATTTTCTTTCTACTCGTCAATGATTTGTTTACGGAAATAGTCAAATCATTTAAATCAATAGGTTTTGGTAAATAATCAAAAACACCAAGTTTGCTTGATTTAACGGCAGTAAGAAGATTATTTTTGGCACTTATAACTATAATTTTAGAATCATTATGTATTTTTGTAACTTTTTCTACTAATTCTAGACCATCTCCATCTGGTAGCATTACATCTGTTATAATTAAATCATATTTTTTTTTTGTAACTTTTAACCATGCCTCTGAGATTGACCTAGATGTATCTATAAAAAAATCTTTGTTGCTAAGTGCTTTAACTAACACTCTCATTAAAGAATAATCATCATCAATTATTAGAATATTTTTTTCCATTATAAATTTATTTTAATCAACAGGTAACAATATTTTGAATTGTGTTATTTTTGTATCACTACTTACACTTATAATTCCACCAAAATGTTTAATAATTTTATTGACTAAAAATAAACCAATTCCTTTTCCCTCTTTTCTTGTTGTAAAAAAAGGATAAAAAACCGACTTCAAATCAGACTTCGATATACCAGAACCATTATCTTCGACAATGATTTTTATGTAATTATTTTTTGAATTGGATTTAATCCCAGGTATCCTTTTCAACCCTCCGAATACAAATCTTGTTTTTATTTTAATATAGCTATTAACGTGATTTCTAAAATTAACAGAATTTTCTATTAAATTATCAAGTATGATTATTAAATTATTTTTACTTAGATTTATTAAGGGTAATGATGGATCAAACTCTTCAATAATTTGTACTTTTTTTAAATCTTTTAGTTTAAGTTTTTTAATTACATACCTAATTATTTCATGAACATTGCTTTTTTCTTCTGTTAATTTTTCTGCATTTATATTAACTTGAAATGAATCTATAAGATCTCTTATTCTGTTGCATTCATTAATAATTATTTCTGTTAATTCATTATCAATTTTTTTTTTTTCCAGTAATTGTGAAGCCATTTTTATGCTTGAAAGAGGGTTTTTTAATTCATGAGATAATATTGAAAATAAATTATCAAAAAAAAATAAGTCATCATCAATATTTTGAGTAATTAAATTTTTTTTGATTTTTATACAGATAATTAAAAAATCTAGCTTCTCACTGTTTATTATATCAATATTAACTTTTTTCGATTTTTTTTCCACTGATAGTTCTACATCTTTAAAAATATAATTACCAAATTGTGAAAGAGATTTTTTTACAAAATCATTCATTACTGATGTTTGTGGAAAAATAAAATTCAAATGTTTTTTTATTAAAAATTCATTACTTTTTTTGAAAAATGCTTCTCCCTCATAATTTACATACTGTATTATAAGTGTTTTTTTGTTAATGGTGAAAACCGGGTCGTTAATGTAATCTATAATCTGGATAGGAGAGAATTTACTACTCATAATAGTTTAAATAAAAGTTGAAAATTAAAAAAAAGTTTTAATGCATTTCTCAATTTCATCTTTGTCCTCAACACTGTTTACTTTAGCCCTAAACATGTTTGAGTTATTAAGCTTTTTAGAATACCATCCAAGGTGTTTTCTAAAGTTTTTCACTCCTATTTCATTCCCATAGTGTTCAATATTTAAATTAAAATGTTCGAGTATTAGTTCCTTTAGATTAATTTTAATTTGTTTCTTATTATCTTCAAATGAATCTAAGATTTGATTAAATATCCAAGGCTTACCATAGCTACCTCTCCCAATCATAATTCCATCTGCTTTTGAAATTTTAAGTATATTTTGAGCATCTTCAACATTTTTTACATCACCGTTTGCAATTACAGGAATATTTACTGAGTTTTTTACTCTTTTTATAAAATTCCAATCAGAACTTCCCCTATACATTTGGCAACGAGTTCTCCCATGAATTGTAATAAGGGATACTCCAATCTTTTCAGCAATTCTTGCTAATTTTGGAGCATTTCTTGAATTTTCATCCCATCCAGTTCTCATTTTTAGAGTTAGAGGAATTTTGATTGACTTTTTTACAGATTCTAAAATTCTTATTGCAAGGTCTTCATTTTTCATTAGTGCAGAGCCAGCATAGCCATTTGTAACTTTTTTAACTGGACATCCCATATTAATATCTAAAATATCTGCACCTTCATTTTCACAGATCATTGCAGCATTAGCCATTATCTGAGGATCACAGCCAGCTATCTGTATTGCAAGTATTTCTTTTGTGTTTTTTTTTAGCATTCTAATAGTTTTTTTGTTTTGCTCTATCAATGCCCTACTTGCAATCATTTCGGAAAACACAAGCCCAGGTGAAAATTTATTAACAATCATTCTAAATGGCAAATCACTTACACCTGACATAGGTGCCATTAATATATTATTTTTTAAAACTAAATTACCAATTTCAATAGATTTTTTCATTCAAATATTTTTAATCCAAAGTACGCAAAATTTATTATTAAAAAAGACATCAATACCAAATTAAATATTTTTTTCCCACTTATACCAAAAAAGTATCTTCTGATCAAAATTACTGATAAAAGAAGAAAAGTCATAATACTTAAAATAGTTTTTTTGTTAAATAGAAAGTTCATAAAGTTTTCATATTCTAGACTGTAAAAAAATCCGGTTACAAATGAGAAAAGAAGAAAAGTAATTGTTAAATAAAGCAATCTAACAGTTATTTTTTCGCTCTCATAGAATGATGGAAACATTGATATAAATCTAACATTTTTTTTATCAGTAAGTTTTAAATTTTTTTCCAATAAAAATACTGAAATTGAGGTTAACACAGAAAATGTTAGAAGTGAGTATGAAAGAAGTGAAAACAATATATGCGATAATAGAAATTTATTATTAAATAGCAAATTCGCTGAGAAAGTTGCTTGTGAATTAATTAGAAGTGAAATGGTAGTGGCAACATAAAATAGTAAAACATAAGGAATATATAAGAGCCTTAATCGTACAAAATTAAAATTTATTAAACAGAGTAAAAAGTAACTTAAAGAAATTATTATCAGTGAAAGTTGCAAAATTTTAGATATTTGTGAAATGTCATCCATTGGAATTATAATTAAAAAAAAAGTAAAGAAAGAAAAAAAACACAAGAAATTACATACTAGAAAGATCTTTTTTACAAAACTATCCTTTCTATTAATGTCAAGAAAGGATATTATTGTAAATACTATAAGTAAAAACAATGACTGTAAATTTATTAAAAAAGTAGAATTAAGCATCTACAAATAATATAGTTTTTTTTTTATCTTAAAATACTTTTTTTATTATGCATAAAAATATAGCACTTGTACTACTTTGTGGGGGTATCGGAAAAAGGTTTTCGAAAACACTACCCAAACAATTTCATAAAATAAATAATTTAACAATCTTAGAAATTAACCTAAAAACTTTTATAAGTTTTTCCATATTTAAATACATAACTGTTGTTTCATCAAAAAAATATATAAATAAAACAAAAAATATTTGTAAAAAGTTTTTTTCAAATGAGTTAACAATAAATATTACAGAAGGAGGAAGTACTAGACAATTATCCTCAAAAAATGCATGTAGAAATCTAAAAAAATATAACCCAAACAAAATTCTAATTCATGATGTAGCAAGACCATTTATTAATAAAGATTTAGTAACTAGGTTAATAAAAAATACAAAAAAAAACTCAGGGTGTATTCCTGTAATTAAAATTAATGATACTATAAAAGATATTAAAAATGGAGTAATTAAAAGTGTTAAAAGAGATAATTTATTTATTATCCAAACGCCACAATGTTTTAACTTTGTGGAAATTTATAATGCACATATGAATGCAACAAGAGATGATTATACAGATGACTCTTCATTAGCAAGCGATTATGGAGCAAAAATTACTACTACAGAGGGATTAAAAGAAAACGTTAAAATTACTACTATGAAAGATTTAGAAATTTATAAAGCAAAGAATAATATCGTTGTAGGATCAGGTTTTGATGTACACGAATTTACCAAAGGTAAATCGCTTACCCTTTGTGGAATTCAAATCCCATTTTCGAAAAAATTAAAAGGTCACTCAGATGCAGATGTTGGAATTCATACAATTGTTGATGCAATTTTAGGAGCTTTATGTCTTGGAGATATTGGTGATCATTTTCCACCATCTGATAAGAAATGGAAAAATGCTAACTCAGTAATTTTTTTAGAAAAATGTTATAATCTAATAAAAAAATTAAACTCTGAAATTATTCATATTGACTTAACATTTATTTGTGAGGAACCTAAACTTACCAAATATAAATTAAAAATGAAAAAAAGAATTTCTAGTATCTTAAAAATTGATACATGTAAAATTAATATTAAGGCCACTACGACTGAAACATTAGGATTTCTTGGAAGAAAAGAGGGTATAGCAGCTCAGGCGACTGTAACTCTAAAAAAATGAAAGATTTTTCAATTTTCTTTTGTACGTTTTTTGGTTTAGGTTATCTTACGAAATTTCCTGGTACATTATGCTCATTTGTAAGTCTATTTTTGATCTGGTTAATAAAACATAAATTTAATATAGAAATAGTACTTTTGATTTATGTCTTATCTTTTATAATTTCATTTTTTTTAATTAGTAAAGCAATATCTAAATTAAAAGAAAAAGACCCGAGTATAATTGTTATAGACGAATATATAGGTCAATTTACAGCATTGTTGTTCTGTAAAGAAAATATTATACAATATACTCTTGCTTTTATTTTATTTAGACTTTTTGATATTTTTAAGCCGTTTCCTATTAATTTGATTGATAGTCGTTATGGAAGCTTTTATGTGTTATTCGATGATATATTAGCTGGATTATATACTGGTTTAATTTTACAATTAACTTATTTTTTTTGGATTAATGGATAATCAAAATATAAAAGTAGAAATATTAGAAAATGTAATTTTATTACTAAAAAAAAAATCATTAAAATTGGTAACAGTGGAATCTTGTACTGGTGGACTCCTCTCTTCGACTATAACTAGTATTTCAGGTTCATCAGAAATCTTTGATTATGGTTTAGTGACCTATTCAAATTCATCAAAGATTAATCTTTTAAATGTTTCACCCACGTCACTTAAAAAATATGGTGCAGTAAGTGAGGAAATTTCTGAAGAAATGATTAGTAAATTATCAAATAACTTTAATACTAATATAATTTACATATCCATCACTGGATTAGCTGGTCCAGAAGGTGGATCAAACACAAAACCGATTGGAACAGTTTTTATCTCAATTAAAATAAATAATAAGATTAAAAAGTATAACTTAAAATTAAAAAACAATGGTAGACAAAATATCCAGAGAAAAATTGTTAACAAGGTTTTAGAAGAACTTTATAAATTATTAATAAATTTTAAGACAAAAAGTTTTCTGGATTGAATGCTTTTTTACCCTTTCTAATCTCAAAATGAAGTTGAGGATTATTAACATTACCAGTAAGACCCACTGTACCAATTTTTTGTCCTTTTCTTACATTGCTTCCTCTAGATAGATTTATTTTGTCTAAATGGCTATATGCAGTTATCCAATTTTGGTTATGCTTTATTAAGACCAAATTACCATAACCAGGAATTTCATTACCTGTATAAATAATTAGACCACTTTCGGCAGCTACCACATCATCATTTAAGAATGTTCTTATATTAATTCCGTCATTATGAAATCCAGGTCTTATTCTTCCAAATTTTAAAATAATCTCACCTTTTACAGGCCATATAAAGTTAGGTTTATTCTTTATTGATTCTTTCTTTATACTAATGTTTTGGTTATCTTTTACCTTTTTTTTTATTGTCTTTTCTGACTTATAGTTTTTATACGGAATAATTAGTTTTTGACCAATATAAATTATATTGTTCTTTGCAATATTATTTATTTTTACTAAAGAATATTGATCAACATTGTATTTTCTTGAAATTGAATACAAGGTTTCACCTCTAGAAACAATATGACTTTCTTTTTGAGGTATAAAAATTATTTGGTTTTTAAATATCTTGTACGGATATGTAATCTTATTTATCTCTATCAATTTTTTTAAAGAGACTTTTTTTTTTTTTGAAATTGAATATAGATTGTCTCCATCAAGTACTTTATACGTATTTTGATTTATTTTATTATCTGATTGAAAGTGGTCTAATATTTTATACTCACCATATATAAATTTCTCACAAGAATTTGCCATAATACAAATAATTATTAAAAAAAAATATTTCATGAAAATTTTTTTCCCTCGAGAAGTGGTACAAATCTGACAGGTATCAATTTCTTTGATTTAATTTCTTTATTGTTTTTTTTAATTTTAATTAAGAACTGGGTGTCGTTATCTTCACCTATTGGAATTATCATAATTCCGTTATCCGTTAATTGTTCAATTAAAGCGTTTGGAATCTCTGGTGCTGCAGCTGTTACAATAATTCTATCAAAAGGAGCTTGACTTTCCCAGCCAAATCCACCGTCATCGTGCTTAAGAAATATATTTTTAAATTCTAATTTTTTCAATTTCTCTTCAGCAATTGTTTTTAGAGTTTTAAATCTCTCAACCGTATAAACAAATCTTGATAATAATGAAAGTACTGCTGTTTGATAACCACTTCCTGTACCAATTTCTAGTACTCTATGTTTTTTATTTAATTCTAATGCTTGAGTCATAAATGCAACAACGAGTGGTTGCGAAATTGTTTGTCCACATTCAATTGGTAGAGCAATATTTAAATTAGCTTTACTTTTAATTGACTCCTCAATGAAATAGAATCTAGGCAAAGTTTCAATAACTCTTAAAACATCCAAATCATTGATACCATTTTTTTTTAAATCTAATATTAAATTAATAATTTCATTTTTTTTTTCTTTTGAATTAATTTGATTCAATTTTCTTCTTACCTCCCATGTATGTCTGCAAAACTTTTGGTATATTTACAGAACCATCAGAATTTTGATAATTTTCAAGTATAGCCACTATAATTCTTCCAATAGCTAAGCCTGATCCATTTAATGTATGAGGAAAAAATATTTCATTACTTTTCTGATCTTTAATTCTCATTTTCATTCTTCTTGATTGAAAATCAGAACAATTTGAACAACTTGATACTTCAACAAATTTATTCTGTCCAGGCATCCAAACCTCAAAATCAAAAGTTAATGAAGATGAAAAACCAATATCTCCAGAACAAAGACTTACTTTTTTATATTTAAAATCTAAATTTTTTAAAATTTTTTCGACGCATTCACACATTCTCTCTAGTTCATTATCTGACTTTTCAGGTAGAGTAATGGATACAAGTTCGACCTTTCCAAATTGATGTTCTCTAATTAAACCTTTTGTATCTCTTCCAGATGCACCTGCTTCTTGTCTAAAACAATTGGTATATGCTGTGTACCTAAGTGGAAGCAAATCACTATTAATTATAGAATCCCTATTTAAATTAGTTAAACAAACTTCAGCTGTCGGTATTAACCATAAGTCTTTACTAGTGTGGAATAAATCATCTGAGAATTTTGGTAATTGACCAGTACCCTCAAGTGTTTTACTCTTTACCAGCTCTGGAACTATGATTTCTGAATAATTATTTTCTTGTGTATGAGTATCTAGTAAATAATTTACTAAAGCTCTATGAATTAAAGCTAAATCATTACTTAGAACAGAAAATCTTGATCCAGAGATCTTTTGAGCCTGATCATAATTTAACATTTTTAAGCTTTCACCAAGCTCGAGATGATTTTTAGGTTTAAAATTAAAAACTCGGTCATCTCCTTTTATACTAAGGACAACATTATCTTCTTCGGATTTACCTATAGGCACATTTTCATGAATATTATTTGGAATTGAAAGTAATTTCAAATTTAATTTACCATAGTTTTCACTGGCATTTTTTTCAAATAGATTAATACTTTCTTTAATTTTTAAAACTTCTTTTTTTAATACTTCAACTTTGTCTAGACTTTGTTCTTTTGATAAAATAGAAATTTCTTTAGTTAAATCATTCCTTTTTTTTTGAAACTCTTCTTTTTGGGATAGTACTTTAAGATAATCATTATATAGAGATAAAATTTCTCTACTAATAGGTTCGAGGTTCCTTTTTTTTAGCCCAGCATCAAATAATTCAGGATTATTTTTTATAAATTTAATATCATGCATACTTATTTCTTATTTAAAAAATCTATAAAATATATAGACAGTTCAAAAAAAATAAACAATGGTATAGCAATACCTAATTGAGAAATTATATCAGGCGGGGTAAAAACTGCACCAAAAATTAAGATTCCTATAAAATAATATTTTCTGTTATTTCTTAAAATTTGCGAATTAATAATTTTTAACTTAGCAAGAATAAGTAAAAAAATGGGAAATAAGAATGCAAACCCTGTTGAAAAAAGTAAATACATAGTCAGCCTTATATATTCATTAAATTTTGACTCTAATTCAATAGAAAAATAATTTGAGCTTTTCAAATTTTCAAAAGACACAAAAAAATCCCATATAATAGGTATTAAAAAAAAATATGAAAATAAAACACCAATATAAAACAGAAAAGGAATAGAATAGAATAAAGGTATAAAAAATTTTTTCTCTTTTTTGTACAATGCTGGTGAAATAAAAAGTGACATCTGTATTATAAAAAAAGGGAATGAAACCAAAAACGAAGAAAAAAGAGAGATTTTCAAGTATGAAACAAAAACTTCGGGTAAGCCAGTAAATATCATTCTTTTATTTTCTTTGTCACTGACTGCATCATATAATGGATACGTTAAAATGTTTGTTATTTTCTCAGAATAAAAAAATGAAATGATAAAAATTGATATTAGAAAAATAAAACAAAATATTAATCTGTTTCTTAATTCTTTAAAATGGTCGAAATATGACATACCAATTAATTAGATTTATTTTTTTTTTTAATTTTTTTTTTCTCTTTAATTTCAAGATTTGAAAATTCATATTTAAGATTACTAATATATTGATTAATTTTTCTGTAAAATAAACCAATATTTTGAAAAATTTTTGGAAAATCTTTTGGCTTTACAAGAATTAAAATAAAGAAAATAATTATTAATAATTCAATTAACCCAATATTGAACATTTATTTGTTTTTAGTTTTCTTAATTGTGCTTTTCTTTTTTTCAGAATCCTGAAGTCCTAATTTAAAAGATTTTATTCCCTTAGCTAATTCTCCTGCAACCTTCGGCAATTTACCAGCACCAAATACTATTAAAACAATCACCAATATTAATAATATTTCCCAATGTCCAAGTCCAAACACTAATACTCCTTTGTTTGTAAGATTATACCTTTATTTGTCATCTAATCCAATAGATTCTAATTCTTCAACTTTCGGTAAATCATTTATGTTCCTTAGTCCAAAATGTTTTAAAAATTCATCATCTGTTCCCCATGTCATCGGTCTTCCAGGTGTTTCTCTCCTCCCTTTTGGTTTAATCCATTTGAGGTCTAAAAGTATGTCAATAGTTCCTTTAAATACTGGTTTACCTCTGATTTTTTCTATTTCAGCTCTTGTTACAGGTTGATGATATGAAATTATAGCTAATGTTTCCATTGTTGATTTTGATAATTTCCTTTTTTTCTCTGTTTCTATTTTCAAATAATTATTTAATAATGGTGAAGTTCTAAAAAACCATTTGTTTTCAGAACTAAATAAATTTATACCTTTATCTTTATAATCAGATTCAATTTCTTTAATAATCTTATTTACATCAAAATCTCCATAATTACCTACAACTTTCTTTATGTAACTTAAAGTAAGCGGTTCCAAAGAGGAAAATATTAAGGCTTCAACTAATTTTTTTACAATTAAATTATCCATTTTTCCTTTTTGCTTTGATTAAAATTTTCCTCTGCTCATTATCTTGAATTATTTGTAGTTGACCTTTTTGCGCATAAATAAGAGAAGCCATAAGAATAGAGGCAATTGCAGATTTTTTTAATTTATAATTTATTAAACTGTCTGGCAAGAAATCAAAAAGTTCGCTCCATTGATCATTAAAATTAAGAAGAAAATATTTTAACCATAATTTTGCATCATCAGCAGAAAATAATTGATCTTTTTGTATATGTAAATTTAATCTCTTTCTTGTTTTTTCTATACTTACATATGTCTTAAGTAAATCATGAAGAGAGGCGTTTATAACAATTTTGTTACTAACAAAAAAATCATTATTTTTTTGTTTTCTAGTAAAAAAATCTTTACCTTCCTGATATAGACTTTGTATTTTTTCACTTGCAATTTTAATAGCATTATAATGAAGTAATCTTTTTGTTATATCTTCTTCTAAACTTTCAAATTCCTCTGTTTCGTCTTTGGGTAATAACAAACGGGATTTCAGCAAAGCTAGAAAAGAAGCCATAACTAAATAATCTGCGGACAAATTTAGTCTATTTATATTCATTTTAATAAAATCTAAATATTGATCAGCTAGCTCTAAAATGGATAATTTTGTAATATCTACTTTTTGATTTTTAGACAATTCTAAAAGCAAATCTAAAGGTCCTTCAAAACCACTTATATTTAGATTTAATTTTTCTATATCCATCTAGTATACATTATTTTTTTGAATATAAAATTTCATTCATTTTTGTTGAGTTTATACATTTTGATTTATAAAATTTTTTTTTGTATTCTTTTAAATATTCCAGTTTTTTTGTATTAACATAGCGAGAATTTTCATAAATTATTTTCATTTCATTTAATTTTGCATCACAATACAAAACTATATCACAACCAGCATCGTAAGATTTAATAGTCCTTTCTTTCATAGTACCTTTGAGAGCTTTCATAGACAAGTCATCAGTTATTATTAATCCATTAAATTTCATTTTTTTGATTAGAAGTTCATTAATTAGCTTTTGAGAGTAAGTAGCTATATTTTTGTCGATATTTTCATACACTATATGAGCTAGCATTACAAATATTTCATCCTTAAGATAGCGAAAACATTTTAAATCAGTTTGAGCAAGGTTTTTTAAAGAAACTTTGAGACGTGGCAATTCAAGATGACTATCTTTTTTGGATCTACCATGACCAGGAAAATGTTTAGGAACCGGAAAAATACCTGAGTCTTGAAAACCTTTACAATATTGTTTTCCTAAAATAGAAATCATTTCTTCATTGTTTCCAAAAGATCTATCTCCGATTACTTTATTTCCATAGCTAAATCTAATATCTAAAATTGGAGAAAAGTTAACATCAACACCAACAGCTTTTAGCTGCTTACCAATTTTGTTTGCATTATAATATGCTAATTTCTTAGCCAAAAGCATATTTTTTTCGTATATACTTCCAAAAAAAGACTGAGGTGGAATTTTATTAAATTCGTTATTATCTAGTCTTTGGACTCTTCCACCTTCTTGGTCTATAAAAATTAAAAGCTTCTTATTTAATGTAATCTCCTTAATTTCTTTTATTAAATTTGTTACTTGTAATTTATTCTTAAAATTTCTTTTAAAAAGAACAAATCCGAAGGGATTAGTTTTAGAAAAAAAAAGTTTTTCTTTTTTTTTTAATTTTAGTCCCTCACAAGAAAAAATTACTCCTTTGACAGACATTTATGAAACCTTAACAATTAAACAGGGTTTTTTCTCTTTTAAAATCAGTTCACACAACAATTTTGCTTCATTTTTTGTAAATAGATTTTTTGTTTGAATTCTTACATATAAACCAAGTCCCGGAACACTTACTTCTGAATCAGTTAAAGTTCCAATTTTATCTTTAATTTTATTTGAAAAGTTTATACCTTGAATTGTCTCTAAACTGTACACTTTTTTTTTTATTGATGCTAATTGTAACCTATAGTTTTTTTTTTGATCCACATTAGCGATTAATTTTTCAGTGATATCTTTGCCAATATCTTTGCCCTTTTTTTGATTTTGTATTTCGAAAATTTCCAAATTATTTTCTGAACTTTCTGTAATTTTTATATCTATCCACAGAATATCATTATTTTGACTAATCTTCGGAATGTTATTATTTGGTACTATTAAAAAATAAGTTTTCAGGACAAATAACGAGAAGCTTAAATAGATTATTAAAAGGAACGAAAATTTGATAATTCTTATTTTCATATCACATTTTTTTAGGTGCTTTAATATTCAAAATTAATAAACCGTTACAAATTATCTTTTTTACAACTTTTATCAAACCTACTCTTGCAAACATTAGAAATTTGTTGTCGTCAAGTATTATTCTTTTACTTTGATCTTTTGATCCTTGAGAATAATAGTTATGAAAAAGTTTTGCCAAATCATATAAATAATTTGTCAATCTATGAGGTTCTAATTTAACAATACAAGATTCTAAAATATTTAAATAATTTGAAAGCATAATTATAAGATTTATCTCTTCTGGTAATATTAAATATTTAAAATACTTATCAAACTCTTCATCTTTTAAATTACTTGATTTTGTCATCCTTTCAATAGAACAACATCTAGCATGAGCATATTTGACATAGAAAATAGGATTATCTTTACTTTGCTCTTTTACTTTATCAAAATCAAAATCTATTACTTTATCTGATTTTCTTGAAACCATCATAAATCTTAAAACGTCCTTTCCTACATCATCTATTACCTCTCTTAAAGTAATAAAACTACCTTTCCTTTTTGACATTTTGATTGGTTTTTTATTTTGAATTAAGTTAACTAAGGCTGTTAATTCAATATTAAATTCAAAATTGTTGCCAAAAAGAGATGTGATCGCATTTTTTATTCTTTTTACGTATCCTGAGTGGTCTATTCCCCATACATTTAATAACAAGTCATATTTTCTATCAATTTTCGTTGAATGATAAATAATATCTGACATGAAATAAGTTAAATCTCCGTTTGGTTTTATTAATGTTCTATCTTTGTCATCATCAATTGATTCTGATTTGAAAAGTAATTGTTTTTCTGGCTTCCAATTATCATCTGTTTTTCCAAGCGGTTTTTTTGAAAACCCTTCGTAAGCTAAATCTTTTTTAAGTAATTTTTCAATCACTAAATTTACATTGTCTTTAGTAGCAATTTCTTTTTCAGATATGAAATAGTTATGTATAACTCCAAGATTTTTTAAATCTATTTTTATATCTTTTATGATATTTTCTACTATCAAATCTCTAAGTCTTTTGTCATTCTTTAAATTAATGACATCATTATTATCCAAGAAATTTTTTGCTATGTTTTCAATATATTTTCCTGAATAATATTCTTCTGGCTCTTTGATATTTTTATCGGACAACTTATTACAATAATAAATTACTGAATTAATTAAAACATCAATTTGATTTCCTGCATCATTAATATAATACTCCTTATCTACTTCATAACCAGCTTCAATAAAAAGGTTTGCAATTGTATCTCCTAATATGGCTCCTCTTGCATGCCCAATGTGCATTAACCCAGTAGGGTTTGCAGATACAAATTCAATATTAACACGTTTTTTTTTAAATTTACTTTTATCTATTTTTTGATTACTTAGTAACATTTCATAAAGTTCATTTTGCCAAAAACTATTTTTGAATTCAAAATTAAGAAATCCTGGCTTTACTATTTTAATGTTTTCAAATTCAGCTAAATTTGATATTTTTTTTAAAAAAATATCACCAAATTCTACAAACTTCATTTTGGATCTTTTTGAATTTATCATTAGTACATTTGTAGATAATTGTCCAAATTTATTATCAGGAACTTGCTCTATAGAGTATTTAAAGATCTCTGGACAATTTTCTATTACTTTTGATTTTACTAACAAGGTTAGAGTTTTATCTATGGTTTCTTTTAAAAATTTATAATAAGACATTTAAAAAGAATAAAGGTTGAAGTATTTCTCATGAATATTTATTGCATTTTTATCAGTCATACTTGCAATATAATCGCCTATTACGATTTCTAAATCATTTTCCTGTTTTAATTTTTTTTTCCATTCGTCAGGTAATAGTTGTGGCTCAACCAAAAATAAATCGAATAAATCAGAAACAATTTTTTTTGCTTTGTAGGTCATTATCTTTACAGAGTGATTAAAATACATTTTTTTTTTTAAAAATTTTCTTAATTCATCTTCTTTGGCAATCATTTCATCACTAAAAGATACAACAAAACCTTTATAATCTTTAATTTCATTACAAGATTTTGGCTTTATAAGAGATAAATTTTTTTTAGTATTTTTTTCTAAATCGTCAATCATACTTTTTATTAGTGATCTTACCAATTCGTGTTGTACTCGTTTCTTTTCTAATTTTAAATTTTTTTTTTTTATTTTCATTAATTTTTCTTTTACTAATTGGACTTCGGATATCTCATCAAGGTCAAAAATTTTTGCGTGCAGTCCATCATCAATATCATTATTATTATAAGCAATGTCGTCTGAAATTGATGCGATTTGTGCTTCAAAACTTGGACTTTTCTTCAAGTTGCAATTAAATTTTTTTAATATGGGTACCATAAAATTTGGTAAATGAGTTTTGACTGGGCCATTATGCTTTAATATTCCCTCTAATGATTCCCAAGTTAAATTTAAACCATCAAAATTTAAATATCTCTGTTCTAAATTTGTAAGTATTTTCAATGCATGTAAATTATGGTTAAATCCACCTTTTTTTTTTAATTTTATGTTAAGTGCTTCTTCACCTGCGTGACCGAAGGGAGTGTGACCAAGATCATGAGCAAGTGCAATAGTCTCAGATAGATCTTCATTAACTCTAAAAAGTTTTGATAATGACCTCGCCAATTGAGAGACTTCAATGCTATGTGATAGTCTTGTTCTGTAGTAATCTCCTTCATGATGTACAAATACTTGGGTTTTATATTTTAGTCTACGAAAAGATGTGCTGTGAATAATACGATCTCTGTCCCGCATATAAATTGTTCTATTCCTATCCTCTTTTTCTTTATGAAAGCGTCCTTGAGAATTTTTTGCTAGTTGTGAAAAAATTGAATATTGCATTAGATATATCTTGAGGTATATTATAATTACAAATTTTTTAAACTACACATTTTTTTTAATTATGATTACAGTTACTGAACAAGCAATAAATAGAATTCAAGAAGTATCAAAAAAGAAAAAAACAGGTTCTTTCTTTAGAGTTTCAATTTCTGGTGGTGGTTGTCAAGGATTTCAGTATAATTTTAAGTTTGAAGAGAAGAGTAATTCAGATGATGAAATCTTTAATTTTAAAGATGTTCAACTTCTAGTTGATAAGGTCTCACTTGATATTTTAAAAGGTAGTAAAATTGACTTTGTGAATGACATGCTTGGTTCATATTTTAAAATCGAGAATCCAAAAGCTTCTTCTACTTGCGGTTGTGGAACCTCCTTTTCCATATAGCTGAATAAAATCTAAAATGCTAATTGCCTCATGGAATATAAATTCTATTAGAGTAAGACTGGAAATTCTCCAAGAATGGATGGCGAAAAGAAAACCAGATGTAGTTTTACTGCAAGAAATAAAATGTGAAAATAAATTTTTTCCAGAAGAATTTTTAAAAAAACTGGGTTATATATCGAATATACATGGAGAAAAAGGAAAAAATGGGGTTGCTATATTAATTAATGAAAGTATTTCTCACGAATTAGAAAAAGTGCAAATAATAGATCTTAATCAAACCCATCAATCAAGATTCATTCATGTTGTTCTAAAAAAAATAAATATTTGTTGTTTATATACACCAAATGGCAACCCACTGAGTAATCAGAAAAAATTTGAAGATAAGTTAATATGGTTAAAAAATTTAAAAAAATTTGCTGAACCATTTTTAAGAGATGAAAAGGATTTAATTCTTGGTGGGGATTTTAATGTTTTAGAAAATGAATTTGATGTAAAAGATATTGATAATTGGAGAAATGATGCTCTTGGGCATAATGAAGTAATAAAATATTTTAGAGAATTGATAGCACTTGGTTTAACAAATGTCGTAAGATTATATAAAAAGCCTGGAGAATGCTATAGTTTTTGGGACTACCAAAAACAATGTTGGCAAAGAAACTATGGCCTTTTAATTGATCATTTTCTAGTTTCTCCAAAAATTATTGAGAAAATTAGTGAATTTGGAATAGATTCATATTTAAGAAATTTAAATAAGCCTTCAGACCATGTTCCGATTTGGATTAAAATAAACTAAATATCTGAAAAAACCTTTTTCTCTTTTTTTGCACCAGGATGAGTTACTGCACCAAATCTTGCTGATCCAACAATTTTAGAATATTTCCAGAGTGCTCCAGATGAAAAATCATTTTCTTTAGGTTTCCAATTCTTTTTTCTTTTAATTAATTCATTATTATCAATAATAAGATTTATAGTTCCTTTATTTGCGTCAATCTCAATAATATCACCGTTTTTTATAAGAGCAATGGGTCCACCAACTGCAGCCTCTGGTGAGATATGACCTATACAGAACCCTCGTGTTGCACCTGAAAATCTACCGTCGGTTATAAGGGCTACATGCGCTCCCATTCCCTGACCATATAAGGCTGCAGTAGTTGCGAGCATTTCTCTCATTCCTGGACCACCTCGCGGTCCTTCATATCTAATGACTATTACCTCCCCCTTTTTAAATTCTTTTTTTGTAACCGCTTTAAATGCTTCTTCTTCATTATCAAAACATCTAGCTTTTCCTTTAAAAGATAATTTTTCTAAACCAGCTATCTTTACTATAGCCCCGTCTGGTGCAAGGTTTCCTCTTAGGCCAACAACACCCCCAGTTGAGGTAATAGGTTTTGAAGTTGAATAAACAATTCTTTGAGAATTTGTATCAAACTTAACATCTTTAATATTTTCTTCAATTGTTTTTCCAGTTACTGTCATGCAATTTAAATTTAATAAATTCCCTTCTTGTAAGGCCTTAAGGATTATAGAAACACCCCCTACTTCAAATAGATCTTTAGCTAAGTATTTACCTCCGGGCTTCAAATCGACTATATATGGGGTATTTTTAAAAATTTCGGCTACATCAAAAATATCGAAATCTATCCCAATTTCATTTGCTATTGCAGGTAAATGAAGAGCTGCATTAGTTGAGCCTCCACTACATGCGACCATCCTAGCGGCATTTTCAAGTGATGCTTTTGTTACAATATCTCTTGGTTTTATATCTTTTTTTATAAGATCCACTACCTGCTTTCCAGATTCATATGCATATTTATCTCTGGATTCATACGGCGCGGGTGTTGAACTTGATCCTGGTAATGCCAAGCCTATAGCCTCAGAAACACATGCCATTGTATTAGCTGTGAATTGCCCTCCACAGGAACCTGCGGAAGGACAAGCAACTTTTTCTAATTCTTTTAATTCATTTTCAGAAATTTTTTTTGCAGAAAGTTTACCTACTGCTTCGAAAACATCTTGTATAGAAACATCTCTATCTTTGAATTTACCAGGCAAAATCGAACCACCGTAAAGGAATACAGAAGGTACATTTAATCTCAACATTGCCATCATTATTCCAGGAAGGGATTTATCACAGCCTGCTAAACCAACAATTCCATCGTAACAATGACCTCTTACTGAAACTTCAATTGAATCGGCAATAATATCTCTTGATACAAGAGAAGATTTCATTCCTTCATGTCCCATTGCGATGCCATCAGTTACACTAATTGTTGTAAATTCTCTTGGAGTAGCAAGATTTTCTCTACATCCATCTTTTACAGATTTTGCTTGCCTAGATAAGGAAATATTACAAGGCGCAGATTCGTTCCAACAACTCACAACTCCAACAAAAGGTTGGTTGATTTCTCTTTCAGTTAAACCCATAGCATAATAATAGGATCTATGAGGGGCACTTTCTGGTCCTAAAGACACATGTCTACTAGGTAAATTTTTTTTTTCTTTCAATTTTATTACTTTCTTTTGTTCAATTCATTTAAAATTATTCTTTTTATTGTTACTTTTTTCTCCAGGTGCGCAAAATGTCCAGTATGTTTCAAATGTATAATTTGGTGTCCTTTAATTCTTTTTATAACTTCAGTATTTTTAGTATACTCTCCACAAATATAAACCTTTTTTTTAAAAAAATAATTAATCCATTTAAGTAATATATTTTTATCTGACCAATATACAACAGATCTTGAGTAATTGTAAAAATTAGTTGCTGAAATTTTTTTTAATGAATCACTCCAAATACTTATAGACTTAATATTAGACATTTTGCATTTCCTTATTAATTTATTAAATCCGTGATTCTTAAAATAATGTTCTGAATAACTCAAGGTTTTTCTTGTAATAATTCCCGCGTCTAAGGAACAAATATTTCCTTCATTATTAATTAAAAGCTGACATTTCTTCTTTAAGAAATATCTAAAAAGTAATGTTGATATAATATTACCCATTGAATGCGCATAAATCGAGAAATCATCAATTTTTTTTTTTTTTAAAAATACATATATTTGTTGTGCAAAATCATATAATGGATCGAATTTATTATGCATAGACAAATTTGAGTGACCAGGGATTATGGGTATTAAAATTTGAATCTTATTGAAGTTATTTTTAAAAATATCTTTAAAGTCTAATGCATCGCAACCTAAACCGTGAAATAGTAATAATTTACTATATTTATTTATAATTTTGTAATTAGAATAAAATACTATTTTTTCAAAACATACTTTATACATACTAATTTTTATTATCGCATAATAATGCTAAATTTTTCTTTGCTTCATTGAGTTTCTTTTTCTGAATTTCTATAATTTTTTTTGGAGCTTTTAGTAAAAAATCTTTATTAGAAAGTTTTTTTTCGAAAAATTTAATTTCATTTTTGAAATATTCAATTTTTTTTTCTATCTGAATACTAATCTTTGTAGTGTCTTTTTTTATTGTTCCAAATTTTATTTTTGATGACACAAAGTAGTCATATTTTTCACTTGTCTTTTTTGCTAAAGAAATATCCTTTATTTTTAAGACTGATTTTATTATAGTTTCATTTAATATTATCCACTCTGGTTTTTTTTCTGCAAATACAAAGATTGACTTTTCAGATATACTTTTATTGTTCGTAAACTGTCTAAAATCATAAATAAAATTTTTTAAATTATTAATTTTATTATAATCATCTATCTTAAAAATATTTTTTGTTCCTTTTTCAATTTGTTTTTGGGATAGCGTATAGTTTTTTGTATAACCAAGTTTAAGAGCAATTTCCTCTGTTACAAATGGTAAAAACGGGTTAATTAAAATTAAAATGTTTTGGAATACCCATGAGAAAGTACCACTTATCTCATCTAAATAATTTTCATCTTTTAAGTAAGGTTTTATAAACTCAATATATAAATCACAAAAGTCACTCCAAACAAAATGATAAATATTTTTTGATGCTATGTTAAAATTATAATTGTTTAAATCTTTAATAATTATTTCCTGAATCTCAAGAAATCTTTGGTAAATCCATTTATTAATCAGAAGCTTAATTTTATTTATTTCAAAATTTTTATTAAGGTTAAATTTATTTACACTTGAAAATCTCGCAACATTCCAAAGTTTTGTTATAAATTTCCTGCTATCTTCAACTATTTTGTCAGAAAGTTTTATATCTCTTCCTTGAGAACACATTGATGCAAGTGTAAATCTTAAAGCATCAGCACCATATTTATCTACTAATTTTGCTGGATCAATAACATTTCCTTTAGACTTTGACATTTTTTGACCATGTTCATCTCTTACTAATGGATGAATATAAACATGCTTAAATGGAATATTTCCAGTAAAATGGATCCCCATCATAACCATTCTTGCAACCCAGAAAAAAATTATATCAAATCCAGTAATTAATACAGATGTTGGATAGAATTCTTTAAAATCATTGGTTGTTTTAGGCCATCCTAATGTGGAAAAAGGCCACAGAGCAGACGAAAACCAAGTATCTAAAACGTCAGTATCTTGAGATAAAAGAGGTTCTTTAATTTTAAATTTTTTTTTAGCAATTTTTTTTGCCTCATCTAGATTTTCTGCAACTATAATGTCACCATCTTCTGTATACCATGCTGGTATTCTGTGTCCCCACCAAATTTGTCTAGAAATGCACCATGGTTCAATATTATTTATCCAATAATTGAAAGAATTTACCCAATTAGGAGGAAAAAATTTGATCTTTTTTTTTAAAATAAATTGCTTGATAGGTTTTGCTAATTTTTTTGCATCGCAAAACCATTGTTCAGTTAACATTGGTTCTATAATTGAATTTGATCTATCACATTTGGGAATTACCATTTCATTTTTTTCAATTTTTTTTATCAGCTTAAGTCTTTCAAGTTCTAGGACAATCCTTTTTCTTGCTTCAAACCTATCAAGTCCATGCAAACTTGTTTGATCCTCAAAGTTAATTTTAGCATCTTTGTCAAAAATATTAATCATTTCTAAATTATGTTTTTTCCCAACAACAAAATCATTAAAGTCATGCGCTGGGGTGATTTTTACAGCACCACTTCCTTTTTCTGGATCTGCATATTCATCAGCAATGATTGGGATTTTCCTCTCACATATTGGTACAACAGCATATTTACCAATTAGATGATTTAATTTTTTATTTTTTGGGTGAATGGCAATTGCTGAATCACCTAACATTGTCTCTGGTCTAGTTGTAGCAACTATTACATAATCTTTTTCATTAAAAATTTTATATTTTATATACCATAGAGAACCAATAACATTTTCTTGAACTACCTCTAAATCAGAAATTGCTGTTTTTATTTTCGGATCCCAATTTACTAATCTATTATCTTTATAAATTAAACCTTGATTATAAAGATCAACGAAAACCTTTTTTACACAATTACTAAGATCGTCATCCATGGTAAATCTAGCTCTTTTCCAGTTTGCAGATGTACCAAGTATTTTTAATTGATTGATTATTTCACTGCCTGATTTTTTTTTCCATTTCCAAATTTCATCTATAAACTTTTTTCTTCCAAGTTCTTGTTTACTTTTTTTTTTTTTTTGTCTTATTTGATTTTCAACTATTATTTCAGTTGCTATTCCTGCGTGATCCGTTCCTGCCTGCCACAAAACTTTTTTTCCTAGTTTTAGCTGAAATCTTACCAAAATATCTTGCAAAGAAAATGTTAGGGCATGCCCCATATGTAAACTCCCGGTAATATTGGGAGGAGGCATCATTATACAATATGAATCTGTTCCTTTTTTTTCAAATTCGAATGTATTATTTTTTTGCCAATAAGATATACATTTTTTTTCTGTTGTTTTATGATTAAATCTATTATCGATCATTACTCAATTATATCAATCCATTTAAATTTCACTCTATTGTAATTTTTTGTATCATCAAATTTCTCTACTGATAATTTAAGAAAATCTGCATTTAAATTACCCATATGACTGAGAATCATAAAATATGAATTGAAATACTCTTCATTTGCCTTTACCAAATTAAGTTCAGACTCAATTAATTCTTGCTCTCCATCAAGAACTTCAAGAACAGTTCTTTCACCTAAAAATAATTCCTGATTTAATCCTTCCAAAAATTTAGTGTTTGCAATTATTTGTTCCTCATAGGCCTTAATTTTTTTAAGTGCTGTTTCAAAAGTTGACCATGAATCTACTATTCGAGATTTTAGATCGTTAATACTGGATCTTAAAAGTTCCTTATTTGACTCAAGGATTTGTCTTGACTCTCTTATTTTTGATGAGGCAATACCAGATTGATATAAAGGAAAATCAATATTAGCAAATGCACTCATGATTTCTCTACCGCTATCTGACCGAAAATAACCAGAATCTTTCCTAAGTTGTGCTTCAATTTCTATACTTGGTAACTTTTTACCTTTTAAAACAGTTAGGTTTTTTTTATCAGCCTCTATTAAATGCAAAATGCTTTGTATCTCAGGATTATTTTTTTTCGATTGTTGAATAATATCTTCAATGTCTAAATTAAAATCTGGAAAACTAAAAAATAAATCTGGCCTTTCAGGCTCAATCCCAATAATGCTTTTATATTCTTCTGTTATTGCCCTTAATTTACTTTCGGAACTGATTAAATCAGATTCAGCCAAAAGTAGCCTTGACTTGGCTATAGATACATCAGTTAAAGTTAAATCTCCAATTTCAAATTGATTTGTAACTGATTCAAAATTTTTGCTTAAGAATTCTACATTTTTTTTTCTAAGTTTTAACTTTGATTTTTCTGAAGTTAATTTTGAGTATACTCTAATTGCTGACATCAATACATCTTGTTCGACTTTTTTCAACAAAAATCTTTGAGAAATAATTTTATTTCCTGCTTCCTTAATCTTATTGATACTACTACCCCCATTAAAAATTGGTTGTGTAATAGTTATTCCTTTTGATGTTTCAGTTCTTACACCATCTTGAATAAAATTTGAACCAGATATAGCTGTATCAACTTTTCCTTTATTATAATATCCATCAATTTTCGGTCTAAAGTCAGATAATGCTTGTGGCATTAATTCATCAGTTTTAAATAAGTTTTTTCTTTCTAAATTAATTTTTGGATTTTTTGTATATGTACTTGATAATGCATTAAGCAAATCATCAGATAAAAAACTTTTTGTATGGGAATCTTTTAAAAAAAAAATACCACATAATAAAATAACTAAAAATTTAAAAAGATTTATTTTTATCATTACTTATGAAATCATCAAGTAATATTGAATTACAAGTAAAAATTGGTCTATAGGAAACTATACCATTTACTTTTATTCCAAGCGTAAATTCAAATATTATACTATTATCTTTTTTCATCATAAAGAAAATCTCCCCCCCTTCTCTTATTTGCTCCAAAATTGCTTTTGGTACAAATTCTATCCCACCTTCAATAATGATTTTATCGTAGGGAGCATTTTTTTTGTATCCATCTTGTAAATTTGAATAACTTACTGAACAGTTAAGACAACCAATACTTGAAAGTATATTATTTGCTTTAGCAACCATATCATAGTCATTCTCAACTCCAAAAGCGTATCCACAAAGTTTCGAGATAACAGCCACAGAATATCCAGTGAGACACCCAATAACTAAAATAGAATCTTTATTTTTGATACTACAATTTTGAATCATTTTAGCAAAAACAAAAGCTTTCATTAAAAATCTTTTATTCTTAATTAAAATATTACTATCACTGTAAACAATAGCATGTGATTCTGAGGGTACAAATTTTTCACGTTCTATTTCACTTATTGCATCAATTAGACTTTGACTACTAACTTGATTAGTAATAATCTGATTTTTGATCATATTTTCCCTAGACATTTGAAAAAACTTATTATTCATCTTTATCCATTTTTATTTTGTACTATATTATTTTATATATTTATTACAATAGTTTGTAACTTTAGTTTATCTAAGGTGCGGTGGCGGAGAGGCTACGCTGCGGCCTGCAAAGCCGTCTACACCGGTTCGAATCCGGTCCGCACCTCCAAAAAATAAATGTTTTTACAAATTAAAAAATTGATCTAATATAAATCTTAAATTTTCCGGCGTAGCTCAGTTGGTAGAGCAAGCGACTGTTAATCGCTGGGTCACAGGTTCGAGTCCTGTCGCCGGAGCCATCCTATATAGAATTTATAGATTATTAATTTTTCCTTTTCTCTTTTTATAAGACAGTGAAATATTAATGATACAATTATTATTATTAATATAATTATCTTAAGAATGAAATTTATTTCCAAAATGCAGTCTCAAATAAAACCAATTTTACTTTGCATTTACTTTAATTTTAAGAAATTTTATTGTAAAAGTATTGCGATGAAAAGTTATAACACCTTGACCTATTTTGGATCGTATCGTAATAAGTTAAAGTTAGTGAAAAATGAATTAAATAAATGAAGATTTTTATTAGTGGTATTGCAGGTTTTTTGGGAAGTCATCTCGCTGATTCTTTTTTAAGAGATGGTCATCAAGTTGTTGGTTGCGACAGCCTAATAGGTGGAGAATTAGCGAATGTTCCAGCTGAAGCTGAATTTTATCAATATGACTGCTGTTTCAGAAACTCAATGTTAAAAATCACAAAGGATTGTGATTTAGTATATCATACCGCAGCTACAGCATATGAAGGACTTTCAGTTTTTTCACCTCATCTTATAACACAAAATATTGTTACTGGATCAGTATCACTTTTTAGTGCGGCAATTCAGAATAAAGTAAAAAGAATAATTTTTTGTTCATCTATGGCAAGATATGGTACGAATGATATACCTTTTAAAGAAACTTTTGATCCAAAACCACAAGACCCTTATGGCATTGCCAAAGTTGCTGCTGAAAATATATTGAAAAATTTGTGCGAAACTCATGGTGTTGAATACACAATAGCAGTACCACACAATATAATCGGTCCACGACAAAAATACGATGATCCATATAGGAATGTTGCATCAATAATGATAAATTTAATGCTTCAAAAACGACAGCCAATTATATATGGAGATGGAAAACAGAAAAGATGTTTTTCATATATTGATGATGATCTGTTTTGTTTAAAAAAAATGGCGACTGACAAAAAAATTGTTGGGGAAATCATTAATATCGGACCCGATGAAGAGTTTATTTCAATTAATGAGTTAGCCGATAGAATTGCAAATATTATGAGATTTAATTTAAATCCAGTGTATGTTAAGGAAAGGCCAAAGGAGGTCCAACTCGCAACATGTTCGGCAGATAAAGCAAGAAAATTATTGGGCTATAAAACGCAAACAAAACTCGATGATGCACTTTTAAAAATGATCAATTACATCAAATCTAAAGGTGTTAGAAAATTTAGATATCATCTTGATTTAGAGATTATAAATAAACTTACACCTAAAACATGGAAGGATCGATTATTTTAATATGACAAAGATTAGTTTTATTTGTCCTATTTTTAATAAAGAAAAGTATTTACCAAAAGTATTAAAATCTATAAAAAATCAAATTGGAGATTTTAATAAAGAATATATATTTATTAATGATGGTTCAACAGATAATTCCCTTGATTTTTTAGAAAAAGAAACAAAAAAATGGAAGAATACAACAATTATCAATCAAACTAATAAGGGTCCAGCCAGGGCAACGCAAGAAGGGATTCTTAGGTCAAAAGGTGATTTTATTAAGTTAGTAGGTGGCGATGACGTCATGACTCCTAATTGTACAAATATCCTTTTAGAAACTATAAAAAAGACAAATTCTGTCGCAGTGTTTAGTAAGTATAAACTAGTAGATAATTATGAAAATTTAATATTTAGTAATGAAAAAATAAATATATATAAGACCATATCCAACCCTTTAGAAAAAACAATTTCATCAACCTTTTCAGGAACAACACCAAATTTATATTCAAAGAGAGCAATTCATAAATCAAAGGGTTGTGATACAAGACTGTTTGTAGAAGACTTCTCGCTAGTACTTAGATTATCAAGCCAAGGAAGTTTCAGCTTTATTAATAACATTACTAGTTATGGACCTAAAGATGATCAAACAAGAATTATGCTTGGACAAAAAACTCAACTTCTTCATGATTATAACGCAGCTTTATATTATTTTATTAAAGAAAACCCAAATATTAATAATCATTACAAAAAAATTGCCTGTAAAAAAGCACTAGGTAGAGCTGAGAAATGGTATAGAAGGACTCAAAAAAAAACAATTTTTAGTGAAATAAATTACTTAAGAATTTTAAATTATTTCACAAATAAAAATGAATTAAATTTATTGAAAAAATCATGTGAAACTTTTTATTCTAATAAAGAAGATAAATCAGAAAGTATACGTTATATGATTGTTTAAACTTATTCTCCAAAGTTTAAAAATTTTCCTGATTTTCTTGTAGAAATAATCATTTTATAAAAGAAGTACACAGATACTGATAAATAAAGAATATTTAAAATAAAAGCCTTTAAGATATAAGAAAAATTAGTCTGATTTTGTATTATTATTTCTCTCATACCTTCAAATACATAAACTGGAGAAATAAAGATTGAAAAATTCTGAATAATTTCTGGTAATGTACTCAAAGGATAATAAACACATGAAAAAGGAAGCAATAAAAAAATAAATGCCCAAGCAAGTTCTTCAAAAGATTGACCATATCTAAGAACTAATCCAGAAACTATAAATCCTATTGACCAACCGGTAATAATAAGATTAAAAAAAAATATTACGAAATAAAATCCCAGATAAAATGTTTTCAATTCAAAATAATAAGTTGAAATAAATATAGCGGGAATTAAACCCAAAACTGTTCTTATAAAACTTGTTATAATTAAACCAATTATCAGTTCAAAATTTCTCAGAGGAGTAATGAAAAGATGACTAAGATTCCTAGACCATATTTCTTCAAAAAAGGTTATAGTCAAACCTAATTGTCCTCTAAAAAGTACATCCCAAAGAATTACAGCAGTAAGTAAAACTGAAATTGTACTATATGGAGAAGAAGTTTCTGAATCCAAAAAAGTTGAGAAAAATCCCCACAAAACTATCTGTATTGAAGGCCACCAAAAAACACTTATAAGTCTTGGTATTGATCCTACAACTAATGTTTTATATCTGATTATTAATGCAAATATCCTCAAAAACATGTTAATTCCTAATATTTAAAAAAAGATCTTCAAGATTTTCAAAATTATATTTACTAATTAGTTCCTTTGGAATGCCATCGACAAATAGCTTTCCTTTGTCTAGTATTATAACCCTATCACAAATCTCCTCAACTTCTTGCATGTTATGTGATGCAGTAAAAATAGTGATATGATTTTTTTTTTGATAATTCTTTAAAAAGTTTCTCACAAAATACGATGTTTCTGGATCAAGAGAAGATGTAGGCTCATCAAGTAATAAAAGTTTAGGAGTATTAATTAAAGCTTTACATAAACCTACTTTAGTTTTCTGCCCAGCTGATAACGAACCAAATTGTTTTTTTAAAAGATCAGAAATTTTTAACTCTTCTGAAAGTTCTTCAATTATATCAAAATTTAATACATTATAAAGGCGGGCATAAAAAGTTAGGTTTTGTTTAACGGTGAGTTTTTTTGGGAGATCAAGGTATGGACTGGTAAAATTAAGTTTTTTTAAAATATCGTATCTAAATTCTGACAAATTTTTTTCAAATACAAAAACGTCACCTTTAGTAGTGTCAATTAATCCTAGAATTATTCCAATTAAAGTAGTTTTTCCGGCTCCATTTGTACCTAAAAGACCAAAAATTCCTTTACTTGGTAAAGTGAAACTTATTTTATTTAGTGCTACATTATTATCAAATAATTTTGTGACATTTACTAATTTGAGAGAATCCATAAATATTGTGTTTAAAGAAATTGTTTGAGTTTAGATACAAATTATATAATAGATATCATTGTAAAATCCAAGATGATATTATAATGCAAAAAAATTCAAATAACCTATGAAAACATTTTTAAACAAATCATTTTCAGATGTAATTGGAAATACCCCCTTAATTAAACTTAGATCAGCTTCAAGAATAACAAAATGTAATATTTACGGAAAATGTGAATTTCTTAACCCAGGTGGCTCTGTAAAAGACAGAGCAGCATTACAAATTATAACAGATGCACTAGAATCTGGGGCAATTAAAAAAGGAGGTACTATTATAGAAGGTACTGCTGGTAATACAGGTATAGGACTTTCACTAGTTGGAAACTCTCTAGGATTAAAGACTGTAATAGTAATGTCTGAAACACAAAGTCAAGAAAAAATCAAAATGCTAGAATTGTGTGGTGCAGATTTAAGATTAGTTAAAGATGCACCATATAAAAATCCAAACAATTATATAAGAGTTTCTGAGAGATTGTCACAGAAAATAAAAAACAAAAATGGTGTTTTTTGGGCAAATCAATTTGATAATTTGTCAAATTGTAAGGCACATTACAATACTACAGGTCCTGAAATATGGAATCAAACAAAAGGAAAAATTGATGGCTTCATATGTGCAGTTGGTACAGGTGGAACACTTGCTGGGGTGAGCAACTATCTTAAAAAAAAAAACTCAAATATAACTATAGGACTTGCTGACCCTCATGGAGCTTCTATGTACAGTTATTTTAAAACAGGTAAACTTGAGGGTAAAGGTACATCTATTACAGAAGGTATTGGGCAGGGAAGAATAACTAAAAACGTTAACAAGATTTCACTTGATGAAGCATTTAGAGTCAGCGATAAAGAAGCTTTGCAGATAGTTTACAAATTAATAAGAGAAGAAGGTTTAATTTTAGGCGGTTCCTCTGGAATAAATATTGCTGGTGCTATTAAACTTGCGAAAAAAATGGGACCTGGAAATACAATTGTGACTATACTTTGTGATTACGGCACAAGATATGAGAGTAAAATCTTCAATAAGAAATTTTTAAAAATTAAGAAATTACCAATACCAAAATGGCTATAAGTTTTAATCCAAATTATATGTTAATTGAAGCTGATTCATTAAACAGAATTGTGAATAATAAAGATGTAAAAATTCTCGATTCCAGATGGTATCTAAATGACAAAAGAAAAGGACTAAACGAATTTAAAAAGAATCACATACCCAATTCAATATTTTTAGATCTGGAGAATTTTTCAGACCAAAAGTCTAACTTACCTCACATGCTTCCTTCAAAAGAAGAATTTGAATTAAAAGTATCAGAATTAGGTATAAAAAAAAGAGACAAAATTATTATTTATGATCAAGTAGGATTCTTTTGTTCAACAAGAATTTGGTTAATGTTCAAAATTTTTGGTCACCAAAAAGTATCAGTTCTTAATGGTGGATATCAAAATTGGAAGAAAAAGTTTAAAACTGAAAAATATATTAAAAGTTTTTCCAAAACTACTTACAAAGTTTATAAAAAAAATAAAGTTATACTTTCTAAGAAAGAAGTTAAAAATATTTTAGGTAATATTAAATTTCAAATAATTGATGCGAGACCAAAAAACAGATTTGATGGCATAGTGGCAGAACCCAGAAAGAACATCATAAGAGGTAATATAGAAGGTAGTATAAACATTCCTTTCGATTCAATTAATAAATCTGGTAAAATTTTCTGTAATTATAAATTAAAAGAAATACTATACAAAAATAAAGAATTAGAAAAAAAAAAAATTATTGTCCTTTGTGGTTCCGGTGTAACTGCGTGTAATATAATTTTTGCCCTACATAAAATACAACATAAAAAAAAAATATATCTTTATGACGGTTCATGGTCTGAATGGGGTTTGAAATGAAAAAAAAAACAAAACTTATACATTCAGGAATTGATACCAAGAAATTTGCTGGTTCCTTGACTACACCAATTTACCACAATTCAACAATAGTATTTAATAATTACAAAGATTTTTTATTGGCCAAGCGTAAACGATTTTCAAAACTTTATTATGGGAGATTTAAAACAAAAACTGTGATTACATTCGAAAACATAGTTAAGGATCTGTATAAATCAGAAAAGGCCATAATCACAAGTTCTGGTTTGTCGGCAATTATAATTACCCTATTTGCTTTAGTAAAAAAAAATGACCATATCTTAGTGGTTGAAAATTGTTATGAACCTGTATCAAATTTTGTTAAAGATGAGTTTAAAAAATTTGGAATAAATTGCGACTTTTATTCATCAGACTTTAATGAGAATATTGAAAAACTAATTAAGACAAATACCAAACTCATTTACTTAGAGTCACCAGCGTCATTGAATTATGAAGTGCAAGACATTACTAGATTTGTTAAATTTGCGAGGAAAAATAAAATTGTTACTGTTATGGATAATACATGGTCAACTATTATAGGTTGTAATCCATTAGAGTATGGTATTGACATTGTGATTGAATCAGCAACAAAGTATTTTTCAGGACATTCAGATTGCTTCTGTGGCTTAATTGCTTGTTCAAATAGACATTTTAATCAAATATTTAAAACCAAAGTTAGATTTGGTGATTTTGTATCATCTGAGAGTTGTTATCTTGCAATTCGTGGACTTAAAACATTATCATTAAGATTAAAACAACATCATGAATCAGCAATTAAAATGTATAAATATCTTAAGACAAATAAGAACGTATTATCAATATTATTTCCTTCAGTAGTTGAGAATAAGAATTTCAAGTTATGGAAAAAGTATCATTCAACTGGAAATGGACTAATCACGTTTAAAATAAAAAGAAATGGAAAAAAGTCTTTAGATTTTTTTTTCGATAATTTAAAGTTTTTTAAAATAGGCTTTAGCTGGGGGGGATTTGAAAGTTTAATATTACCACTTGAATCTCTTGATCCATTTCATAATTGTAATGATGAGAATGGTTTTTGGTGTAGGATTCATGTAGGTTTAGAAGATGTCAATGACTTAATTAATGACATTGATTATGCAATAGATAATTATGAAAAATGAATACAAAATTTAAGATATACATCCCAGCGAAATCATCAATGCAATCGGGCTTACACAATTCATCAAAATGGTGTTTGGAAACATCCAATGTTTCAGATAAAGTCCATAGCTCTAATTACGGATGGGTTTCATCGAATAATCCCGTGGAGCAAATAAAATTATTCTTTAATACAAAAAAACAGGCTATTGACTTTGCCACAAAAAAAGGATGGGAATTTAATGTTGAAGAAGAGAGCAAAAGAACTCTTACTAAAAAGAATTATGCAGATAACTTCAAACCCAAAAAAAAAAAATTAACCTAATCTTTATCTAATGATTCTATTAAGTCATTAATCCCGAAATTTTTATTAATTAAAGAAATTAAAAATTCTAATTCTGGATCCTCTTCTTCTTTAATATCCCAACTTTTTGGTGCTTTTTTAACTAAATTTGATCTAAGCGAATAAACAAATGTTTTAAATTCTTGTAAAGTTGATTCTTCTTCATATTCCTTCTCTTTAGTGCCATCGTAAGCAGATCCAAATAATGTCTTATATTTTCTTTTTTTATAATATGTTTCATATTTAAGTGTAAAAAATAAAAAATGTTTCAATCTTTCATAAGGTTCATATTCAGGATTTTTAATTTTACCCATAAACTTAATAATTAATTCAGATGCATTTTTAATTTCAATGAACTTCACTTCTTTGTATTTTTCGTTTAAACCTCTAGAATATTTTTTGCAACTAATATCAATTGGTACATCATTCACAATATAATCATAAGCAGTCATAGCAGAACAAATATCAAAAATCCATTTCGGACAAAAAAGATTATCAACCATAATAAATAATTATATCATATAATATTAAATTATGTAATTATTGTGAATCGATGTTGAATTTAGTTGTAGCTACTATTCCAGAGGCAAAACCTATTATTAAATTTTTTAATTTAAAGCAAAATAAACTTATCTCAGAATTTAAAATATTTGAAAATTACCAAAAAACAATTTCACTAATAATCAGTGGTATTGGAAAAATAAATGCTGCTTCAGCAGTTACATATTTGGCTTTAAAATCAAAAAATATAAAAAATAACATATGGCTTAATATTGGTATTGCAGGAGGAAAAGAAAACATTGGTAAACTTTTTATGATCAATAAATCAATTGATCATTCAAGTAAAAAATGTTGGTATCCATCTTTTTGTTTTAAAACAAAAATAATCACAAAAGCATGCAAAACATTTGATATACCGGTATTTAAATATGAAAATCATCTAAATGATATGGAACTAAGTGGATTTTTTTCAGCCAGTTTGAGATTTTCATATAATGAACTAATTCATAGTATAAAAGTTATTTCAGATAATGAAATAGAGAAAAAAACAATTATGGATAATGATTATATAAGTAAACTGATAAAACCCCATATAAAAGATATCGAGGATATAATTATTAAATTACTTATAGCACGATCATTTGTAATTTTTGATGACTCAATTAAAAATGTAGCAAATATATATTTTGCAAAAAATAAATTAAAGAAAAAAGAAGAAGATGAAATACTCTATCTGTTATATAAATGGAATCTTCATAAGAAAAAAAGTATTGATATTGAATATTTTTCTGGAAAAGAAATTTTGGAAGTTCTAAGAATTAAAAATTGATATGATTGAAAATATTTATATTGAACACACCATAAGTAATAATAAAATTGTAAAAGATATTATTAAGAAAATTAAAGCCAAAAATATTATTAAATGCGATAGTTACAGAGAAATTTTTAATTTAAAAAAACAAAATTTTATTTTACAAAAGAAGAATCCATCAATGATACTAGCTCAAAAAAAAAATAACTTAGTTTTAAAAACACCAGCAAAATTTAATATTGGTTCGAAAAATAATTATTATTTTTCTCACATGCTTAATTGTTTATTTGATTGTGAATATTGTTTTTTGCAAGGAATGTATAGATCAGCGAATTACGTAATTTTTACAAATTATCATTCATTTAAAAGTGAAATAAAAAAAATTTCTGAGTTTCATAAGAATGAAGCAGTACATTTCTTTTCAGGTTATGATTGTGACAGTTTAGCATTAGAAAATATAACAAGTTTCGCAAAAGTATTTATTCCTTATTTTAAAAAGATTAAAAATGCATACTTAGAATTAAGAACTAAGAGTACAAATATTAAAAATATTTTAGCTTTTGAACCATCAGATAATATAATACTTGCATGGTCCTTAAATCCAAATGAAATTACAAAAAACTATGAGAATAAAACTCCAAGTTTAAAAAAGAGGTTAGAGGTAATAAAAAAATTACAAAAATTGGGTTGGCAAGTTGGACTCAGATTTGACCCGCTAATCTACCACGATAATTTTAATAGAATTTATGGAGATTTTTTTAAATCTGTTTTTTGTGAATTAGATAGTGATAGAATTCACTCTATTACACTCGGGACTTTAAGACTACCAAAAAGTTTTTTTTCAACTTTAAAAAACCTTGGTAAAGCTAATTTATTTTCTAAGCACAAATTTGAAGACAAATTATATAATTATAAAAAAATTGATAGAGATAAAATGTTAAGTTTTTGTTACAAACAGATTTTGGAGAATGTAGATAAAAAAAAGGTATTCTTTAATTAAAATTTTCGGTTTTTAATTTTAAAATTTTCACATTGATAATTTAGATTACTTTTTGCATTTGAAGAAATTTTCAAGAATTCTAAACTTAATATACCTGAAAATCGACCAAGTAGCCCACTTGATAAACCATGCTCATTTTCCCCAAACATATTTTCTTTTTTTGCGTTTGACCATTTAATATTAGATTCTGAAACCTCAAGATTTTGTACAGAAATTGAAAGGCCTCCAATATTAATCTGGTTTGTATCAGAATTAATTCTTACTATTAAATCTCTGGGATATATATGATTTGAAAAACCAGACGTATTTTGTGTGCATAGTAGATCTAATTCTACAGAAGAAATATTTGTTGAAAAAAATAAAAAAATGAACAAGAAAAATTTAATTTTGTTTAATTTTTCTGACATGTTTATATTTTGAGTCATAAAACAAAATTGTCAATTTTTTTTTCTAATTATTTGTAACGGAATATATTTAATTTTTTATTCTGTTATGATAAAAAAATGTGGAAAAAAAAAATATACATCAAAGGCAATTTGTCACCCTTTGCGTTAAGTCGTACAAAAATTGACTTATTCATCGATTGCAGGAAATGTTTTTATAATGAAATAGTTAGAGGAATAAAGCGTCCACAGGGACCACCGATGGCTTTAAACAATGCAGTAATTTATAATATTAAAAACGAATTTCAAGATTATAGAGAATTAGATAAAAGACATGAGATTCTAAGTAATTTAGGAAAAGATTTTGTTTTCGCAAAGAATACAGAACTTAATGATTGGAAAAATGTATTTAAAGGGATTAGATATATTCACAAAAACACAAACCTAGAGCTATTTGGTACAATAGACGAATTATGGTTTAATAAAAAAGAGCAAACATATTCGGTCGTGTCGATTAAGGCCACATCAAAAAAAGAAGAATTAAATTTAGAAGATATTCCGTCAAATTATTGGAGACAATTATCTTTTTACAATTATTTATTAAAAAAAAATAATTTTAAAGTTTCAAATCTAGGATATATCATATATTGCAACGCTATAAAAAATACTAAAAAATTTGAGTCTAAATTAATGTTTAATACCAATTTATTTTCAAACATTCTTCAATTTGACTGGATTGAAGAGAAATTAAGTGAAATATTTGAAATATTGCAAGGACACAATCATCCACCGCCGTCAAGAAATTGTAAATACTGTGAATATGTAAATTTAACAAATCTAAAGATATGAAAAAACCATATGAAATAATTAAAGAACTAGAGTCAAATAACTCAAGATTATTTAAAGAGTCAGTTATCCTTCGAGAGATGAGAATGGGAAATGATATATTTTTTGAAGGTGCAAATTTTGCTTGTGACAAATTAAAAACATTTGGAATAAAAAAAGTTCCAATTTCAAAGAATCTTAACGGAGAAACTAACTGGGAAAAATTTAAAGTATTTCTAAATAATCTAATGAATAGAAATATAACTGGGAATAGTGCAAAAGAACATATGAATGACTTTATCAAAAATACATGTATGGATGAATGGAATTATTTCTACAGACGTATTTTAATTAAAGATCTTAGATGTGGTGTATCTGAAAAAACAATTAATAATGTTGCAAAAAAAAATAATTTTGAAAAATATCAGATTGCAGTTTTTAATTGTCAACTAGCGCAAGATTCGGAACTTCACCAAAAAAAATTAGTCGGTAATAAGATTATTGAAGTCAAATTAGATGGTGTAAGGGTCATAACAATTTTGTATAAATCTGGAAATGTAGTTATGTTTAGCAGAAATGGAAAAGAACTAAATAATTTTGATCATATTACTAGACAATTTAGAGACTCAACCCAAAAAAACACACTTAATGAATCTTTGGTTATAGATGGCGAAATTGTTAGTAAGAATTTTCAAGAACTTATGAAACAAATCTATAGAAAAGATAATGTTCAAAATAGTGATGCAATTCTATATGTTTTTGATTATTTGGCATTGAAAGATTTTCAATCTGGGAAAAGTAATGTTAAACAAATTGACAGAATTTCTATGTTATCAAAATGGTTCGCATTAAACAAACCATACCTTAAAAATGTAAAACTAATGCCAAGGGAATATATTAATTTAGAAACCACAGAGGGTAAAAATATTTTTAAAAACTTTAATAATCGTGCAGTTGAAAAAGGATATGAGGGAATAATGATTAAAGATCCTAATGCTAATTATGAATGTAAAAGATCAACTTCATGGCTAAAATCAAAACCTGTTATAGAAGTGTCACTTAAAGTCAAAAGTATTGAAGAAGGTACTGGCAGAAATTCTGGAAAATTAGGTGCAATTGCTGTAGAAGGTCAAGATAATGATAAATACTTTCAATTAAGTGTTGGTTCTGGTTTTTCAGATAAACAAAGAATAGAATTTTGGGAAAAAAAAAAAGATCTTATAGGTCAAATAATTGAAGTTAAAGCTGACGCAGTTACTAAAAGTCAAGATGGTGAATTCTGGAGTTTAAGATTTCCAAGATTTAAAACATTTAGAGGTTTTAAAAAAACAGAAAAGTTATAATTTCCATTGATTTTTTTAAAGGAAATTTTAATTAATATGTATGAAGTTAAAAAAAATTTTATTATTATTTATATTTATCTTTATTGTTAAAAGTTGTTCATCAGAAGCAGATAATAAAAAATTGGGACAAATATTAGGATCAACAGTTGGGGCTGTTGTTGGTGCAGAATTTGGTTCAGGAAGCGGCAAGGCTATTATGACAATTCTTGGTGCCGCAACTGGGTACTTAATAGGTGGAGAAATAGTTGAAATTCTAAGCAGAAGTGAACAAGACGAATTAAATGATGAAATAATTAATTCGTTGGAAACAAGTCCTCCTAATCAAAGAAATGTTTGGCGTAGTAATGAGGATAATTCAACTGTAGCTGAAATTGTTCCAGGTGAAGAATTTTTTAGTAATCAAAAGGTATGTAGAAATTACAAAAAAACTGTTATAAAAAATGACAAAAAATATTTAACGGATGCAACCGCCTGTAGAAACCAAAAAGGTAATTGGGTATTACTCTAACTTTTTTCTAAACTCTTAATAATAAATGGAAGTACTACTAAGCAGTTAAACAGAGTCATTAATAAACTCAAAAATAATAAGATCCCCATCGAAGATGTTCCAGAATGATTAGAAAGTGCTAAAGTTGAAAATGATCCTATTGTTGTTAAACCACTAAATATTACTGCATTAGGAGTAGAACTTTCCATTAGCTTTTTATATGAATTATTACTTCTATATCTCTTTAATATAAATATAGTGTAGGACATACCAAGACTGAAAATCAAAGGGAGTGCAATCATGTTAGCAAAATTCAAATTTATAGAGAATACTGACATCAATAAAACTGTTAGTGGAACTGATATAAAAATTGGCAAAAAACTTAATAATAAATATTTAAAACTTTTAAAAACTACATAGCAAAAGATACTCAATATTGACAAAGTGATAATTAAAGCGGTAACAAATGATTTAATTACAACTTTACCTGCCTCTTCCTGAATAACAGGCATTCCAGTGGCATTTGGATAAACCTTTAAAACATTATTTACAAAATTACTTAAATTATTTTCTTTTAATGTAATTTCATTAGGGTAAATTTCTATTCTTTTAAATTCATTTTCTGCAATATATCTCTTTTGAAAATAATCTGGGATTTCATTTTCATTAATGGGTTTTAAATTTATGAAGCTATTTATGTTATCCACTAGTTTACTAAAACCACTAAACCATAATTCTTCAATCGAATTTAATTTATCTTCATCTAACTTATCTATATTTTGAAATAGATATTCAGGAATTTTACCGTTCTTATCATAATCAGAATTTTCTAAAGATTTCAAAAGATTTTTTAATCTTTCAAATTCATTAATATTTGAATAAAATTGGTTATTATTTTTTGGGCTAAGTAAAAATTTCAAATGTATTAAGTCCTCATCTAGAGTCTCTGCTTTATACAAATCCTCAATTGAAAAAACTGATTCAACTTCAAAAATACTATCAATTTCATCTATTTTTTCTTTTTTAAAATCTTTAGCAAATACAGATATTTTATAATCTGAGGACGGATCTTTATCTAGTAATTTTAAAGCTAATTTAACTGACTGACTTTCTTGATCTTTTAATTTAAGTGGATCTGAATCAAAATTTATATTTCTGTATGAAAATAATGCGACAATTATTATTAAAATAAAAAAAGAAATTGTAATAGTTTTTTTTTTTAAAAGAATATCTAATAGATTTATAAGATTACCATTAAACAAAAAGGTTGTTTTCTGATTTTTAAATGCGTCAAAGTTTAAAAGTAATGAGGGCAACAAAAAGATGTTTGTTACTATACCTACTAGTACTCCAATCGTTGAAACTAATCCTAATTCAGATAAACCTATATATTCTGTTGGTACAAATGACAAAAAACCAATAATCGAGGTTGTGCCAACTATTATTATTGATCGTGAAATATCTTTTATAGAAGATATAACATTTTTTGTTTTGTAGGTTTTTATCTCTCTCATCCTTAATGATAATTGAATACCAAAATCAACAGAAATTCCTATAAATAAGACTGCAAACGCAACAGATATCATGTTCAAAGAACCAACCGTAACTGCGATAATTCCAAGTGTTATACTTAAACCGACAAAAATAGTAATTATTAGAGATGCTATGTAAGAAATATTTCTGAAAGCAATCCATAATAAAGCTCCAACTATAAAAATGCTAAACAAGGATGCCTTTAAAGCACCGTTAGTCACAGAATTTAATTCTTCGTAGTCAAGAATTTGAGAGCCAGTAAAGTTAATTTCTATTTCTGAATTGTAATCTTTTATTTCATTTAAAAAAACATAGAAATCTGAAAAATTATTTTTTTCTAAGTAATTTTTCGTAAATCCAAAAATGATAAAAATTTCATTACTATTATTAAACTCATTTTTCCAATTAATCTTTTCGGCATTATTAATTGAATAATTCATTTTTGTAAGAATTTCTAAAAATAAACTGATATCTGCTTTATTATTGATTGCTTGTTCAAATAAATTATTAAATCCAAATAATTTTGGATTATTATTTATTTCTGTTAAAAAAGGTTGGAATTTATAAATTTTTTCTAACACATCATCTCTATTTTTTTCATTCAATAATTTAAATGCATTTTTTTTAAAAAAATTATCGATTTGCGGGCAAAAGAAAAAATTAAAGTTATCTGCTCTTTCTTGAAACTTCGCTAGTATATCTTTTGCGATAAACTCCAGCCTTTCATTATTTTGGCTTTTTAAGACTATAATATTGTTATTACTTAGATATGGAAAAAGTTTTCTTAATTCATTTTGCTTTTTTTTAAATTCAGATTTTTCTGATATTAAGCTGTCAGTTGAAGAATTAATTTGAATATTATTTAAAAAAAAATTCAAAGATACAAATGTAAGGCAGAAGAAAATAAAAATATTAGATTTAGGGTAAATTACGCTATAATAAATAAAAAAATTAACTATCCTTTTTAACATAAAAAACTTAAATTTAAATTTTAAATAATTAATTATATAAATATGGGGCTTGTCGTAAATGATATTTTGGAAAAGATAACAGATTCTCATTTTGTTGGTGAAAAATTTAGAATTGTTAGGCTTAAAAATATAAGTGGAAATGTTCATGCATATATTGTAAATATAAAAGATGAGAAAACCGAATTTATGGTAGCTCTATCTGTTTTAGAAGACGTGAAGAGATTTAAAGTTGTAAATAAAAGTGGAAAGGTCTTAATATGATTGTCAGGAATTTAAAATTTTACGCTTGTTTTTTATTTATTTTTTTTATTTCATTTGAAATTATTTCTCACGGTCCATCTAGGCAAAAAGTAGTTGAGAAAGTAGTTATCAATGCAGAACTAACAAAAGTGTGGGAAATTGTTTCAAATTTTTCAGATTTTTCCTGGAATCCACTTGTAGTTTCTACTGATTCTAATGGAAATGAAATTGGTTCTTTGAGAAAAATAAAATCAAAAAATGGCTCAAATATTTCTCAGTCATTAGAAAAGCTTAATGAAGAAAAAAAAATGATCAGTTGGAGGATTAAGGAAACAGACCAAAAACTTTTACCAGTTAATAGTTATCAAGCTACTTTGATACTCAAAGACCAAGGAGGAAAAGTTGAAGCAACCTACAAAGCTGGATTTTATAGAGGTTTTATGGGTAATGATCCTCCTGATGAACTAAACGATGAAAACTCAAAAAAAAAAGTTAAAGAGTTCATTAGCTCAGCTTTACAAAACCTAAAAACAATATTAGAAAAATGACTTTTTTTTTTTTTCAATTCTTTATTTTTTAAGTAATTCAATCAAAAGTGAACCCCTAGCTTTTATAACATGCCAAGAAAGCAATCAAGTTGATGTAGTCAATTTAAAGTCTCTAACTATTCAATATAGTTACAAGGTTGGATCTGCGCCTGCTGCTATTGATATAGATACAAAAAAAAAGCTAGTTTATGTTGCAAACCCAAATAGTAACAACGTGAGCATTATTAATCTTAAAACTAAAGAAGTTGAAAATATTGATGCCAATAAAAGTCCATTAGGTATCAAGTTTCATGGAATATACAACAAAATAATCGTATCTAACTGGTATGACGATACCATTACAATTATTGATCAAGAAAAAAAAGACAAAAAGACTATAAAAGTAGGAAAATCGCCTGCTGGCATTGATATTCATCCTAAAACTGGTCAGATAGTAGTAGCTAACAGAGATAGTAATACTGTAACTATCATTGAAGATTTAAATAAAAAAATCATTAATACAATAAAAGTTCAAAAATCTCCATTTGGTGTTTTCTTTAGCAGTGACGGCAAAAAGATTTATGTTTCAAATGTACAATCAAATTCTATAAGTGTGATAGATTTTAAATTACGTAAAATAATAAAAAATTTTAAAGTTAAAGAATGGCCTTATCAAGTATCAATTTTTCCAGAAAACAATGAATTATTTGTCTCTAATCAAAGAGATGACAGTATTTCAATACTGAATTTGCAAACATACCAATTGAAAAATGAGATTTCTAATGTTTGTGGATACCCGGAAGGACTAAATATTAATAAAAAATTAAATTTAATTATTATTGCTTGTTGGTTTGATAACGAGGTTGTAATTTTAAATTTAAGAAATAAAAAGGTTATAAAAAAAATAGAAGTTTGTGAGGGACCAAGATCATTTGGAAAGTTTGTGATAGATTAAATTATGTTTAGTAAAAGTAAGAAAAAAGAATTAACTTTGATGGCTAACGCAATCAGGAGTCTCACTATAGATTCGGTAGAGAAAGCAAATTCTGGACACCCTGGTATGCCTCTTGGAATTGCTGATGTTGCAACCGTATTATTTAGTTTTTTCTTAAAATTTGATCCTGAATACCCAAAATGGCCTGATAGAGATAGATTTATTTTATCTGCTGGACATGGATCAATGCTACTTTATGCACTTTCATACTTAGTTGGGTATAAAGATAGTTCACTTAATCAATTAAAAAAATTTAGACAGCTTGGAAGTAAAACTGCTGGCCATCCAGAGTATGGCTTATTAAAATGTATAGAAACCACAACTGGACCTCTAGGGCAAGGACTTGCTAATGCTGTTGGAATGGCATTATCGGAAAGTTTATTAAATTCTATTTATGGGAAATCAATTGTTAATCATAAAACTTACGTTATTGTTGGAGATGGATGTTTAATGGAAGGAATTTCTCAAGAATCAATCTCAATTGCTGGACACCTTAAACTAAAAAATCTAATTGTAATATTTGATAATAATGGTATTTCGATAGATGGTCCAACAAGCCTAGCGTCATCTGAAAATCATATGTTGAGATTTAAATCTTGTGGTTGGGATACAATCGAAATTGATGGCCATAACTTTGACGAAATATTTAACGCATTTAATAAAGCAAAAAAGAACCTAAAACCAACTTTTATTAGTTGTAAAACTACAATAGGATTTGGATCACCAAATAAATCAGGTAAATCTTCCTCACATGGATCACCTTTGGGTCAAGATGAAGCTATTGCTACTAGGAATAATCTTAATATTTTAGAATGGAAAAACTTCAAGCTACCAAAAAAAGTATTAAATCTTTGGGCAAAGTGCTCTAAAAAAGGCAATAGGGAAAGAATCAATTGGGATAATAGGCTAAATAAAAGTAAAAAAAAAAATATATTTCTTAGACAAATTAAGCCTTTGCGGTATCTTAGAAATAAAATTTCAAAGGATTATTTAAGAAAGATTCTAGAAGAAAAAAAACCTGAAGCTACAAGGAAATCTTCACAAAATTCAATAGAAATACTTTCTCAAAGTATAAAAAACTTTTTAGGTGGCTCAGCTGATTTAACAGAATCAAATTTAACAAAGGTTAAAGCCTCAAAAGTATCTGGGAAAAAAATTAATTATATTCATTATGGGATTAGGGAACATCTAATGGCTGCTGCTATGAACGGTATTTCCTTACATGGAGGATTTATACCTTATGGAGGTACTTTTTTAATTTTTTCTGACTATTGTAAAAATGCTATAAGATTATCGGCATTAATGAAGCAACAAGTTATCTACGTTTTTACACATGATTCTATCGGATTAGGTGAAGATGGCCCAACTCATCAACCTGTAGAACAATTAGTTGGACTAAGAGCAATTCCAAATTTATTAGTTTTAAGACCGTGTGACTCAATTGAAACATTTGAATGTTGGGAATTAGCGCTAATAAATAATGATAAACCTTCATGCTTAATTTTATCCAGACAAGGCTTACCCCTTATTAGGAATGATATCAAAACGAATGAATGTAAAAAGGGCGGCTATTTCATTGAAGAAAACAAAAATTCTAAACTAACACTTTTTGCGAGCGGGTCAGAGGTAAGTCTTGCCTTAAAAGTTTACCAATTACTAAAGAAAAAAAAAATTTTATCAAATTTGGTTTCTATGCCCTCCATTGAATTATTCGAGAGTCAAAGTCAATTATATAAAAATAAAATTTTAGGAAAAAATCCCAGAGTTTTTATAGAGGCTGGTGCTTCAATGAATTGGTATAAATTTAAAGAAAAAAATGATATTATTATTGGTATAGATACATTTGGGGAGTCAGGGAAAGGAAATGAAGTTATGAAACATTTTGGATTCGATGAAAATTTAATTTTAAACAAAATTTTAGATAAAATTTAAAAATGATGATTAACCTTAGAAAGAGTTTTTTAGACTCTCTTGAGTTTGTAAATAATAAAACAGCTATTTTACGCATTGATTTAAATTTACCAATTGTTGACGGAAAAGTTTCAGACTTCACTAGAATGGATAAAATTTTGCCTACTATAAAAGGTATTTTAGATAGAAATGGTAAAATTATAATAATATCTCATTTAGGAAGACCTAAAGGGATTAATAATAAAGAACTTTCATTGAAACCACTACTTCCATTTTTAGAGGAAAAAATTGGGTCAAATATAACATTTTGCAACGAAGATATTTTTGGAAAAAAAATTGAAAGACTAATAAAAAAAATGATCCCGAAGGATATTTTATTATTAGAAAATATTAGATTTTATCATCAAGAAGAAGAAAATGATTTATCATTTTCAAAACGACTTGCAAGTTTTGGTGATATATTTATTAACGAGTCTTTTTCTACTTCACATAGAAATCATTCTTCAATATCAGGAATTGGGACGTTTTTACCAAGCTTTCCCGGTTCATTATTTGAATTTGAAATTAAAAATCTTAGTAAAATATTTAGAGACTCAAATAGAAAAACAGTAGCAGTTTTAGGAGGTGCTAAAGTATCTACAAAACTTAGTCTTATTCATAATCTTGCAAAAAAATTTGACAAAATTCTTATTGGTGGTGCAATGGCGAATACGTTTTTAGCTTCTTTAGGTATTGATATAGGTAATTCTATTAAAGAGTCTAAGTTAGAACAAGATGCTAAGCAACTATTGAATGACTTTAAGGGAAAAATCATTATTCCAGATGATGTTATTGTTGTAAACTCAGAAAAACCTGATTCAAATCTAACTATTAATGTTGATAGTTTGAGCGGTTCAGAAAATGTAATTATGGACATAGGCCCTAAAACTAGAAAAAATTTTTATAATATTATTAGTAAATCAGAAATATTATTATGGAATGGACCTTTAGGATTTTTTGAAAAAATACCTTTTGATAATGGCAGTAACTATGTTGCTTCCGTAGTAAAAGTTATGTATTCAAAAAAATTTTTTTCAGTCGCAGGTGGTGGAGACACAATTTCTTGTATAAAAAACTCTGGATTCTATGAATTTTTCTCTTTTATCTCAACAGGCGGAGGTGCATTTCTTGAATTAATCGAAGGAAAAAATTTACCAGGTATTGAGATTTTAAATAAGTAGTTTAACTTATAATCATGGATAAAGAAAAATTAAATATTATTGCTAAAAAACTTGTTGAAGAACCCAAAGGGATTTTAGCAGCAGATGAAAGTACTGGGACCATTGGAAAGAGGTTTGACCAAATAAATCTAGAGTCAAATATTGAAAATAGAAGAAAGTATAGAGATCTTCTTTTTTCTACTGCTCAATTAGAAAAATATATAAGTGGAGTGATATTATTTGACGAAACGATTAGGCAAGATAGTGATCAAAATACAAGTTTTGTAAATCTATTAAAAAAAAAGAAAATCGCAGTTGGAATTAAAGTTGATTTAGGCGCCAAAACATTAATTGGTTCTGAAAAGGAAAAAATTACAGAAGGATTGGACGGTCTTTCGTCAAGAATAGAAAACTATAATGAATTAGGTGCAGAATTTACAAAATGGAGGGCGGTAATTACCATAGGTGACAATATTCCATCCAAAAAATGTATTTATTTGAATTCTATATATCTATCTAGTTATGCTAGAATAGTTCAAAGCTATGGTCTAGTGCCGATAGTAGAACCTGAAGTTCTAATGGATGGTAATCATGATATAAATAAATGTCTTGATGTCACCTCAGAAGTTTTGCAAGTACTCTTTCAAGAATTAAAAAAACAAGATGTATATTTAGGAGGTATATTACTCAAACCGAATATGGTAATATCAGGTAATGAATGTGAATCGCAAGCAGATCCAGAAACTGTTGCTGAACTTACCGTAAAATGTCTAACTGACAATGTTCCAAGTGAAGTTCCTGGTATTGTATTTCTATCAGGAGGACAGTCTAATGAATTAGCAACTGAACATTTAAACTTGATGAATAAATTTAATAATTTACCATTCAAACTAAGTTTTTCTTATGGAAGAGCTCTCCAACATCCTGCAATTTCAAGTTGGTTAGGAAAAGATTCAAATATCAAACTAGCACAAGATGCACTTTATAAAAGGTCGGAATTAAATTCTCTCGCTACTTTAGGAAAATATAATCTAAGTCTTGAAGAAAATAGTATATGAGTTCAGTTAAAATTGCACCGTCAATTTTATCAGCTAATTTTGCCAAATTAGGTGAGGAAATATCAATGATTGATAAAGCGGGCTGCGACTATATTCATATAGACGTAATGGACGGACATTTTGTACCTAATATTACATTCGGTCCTGAAATTATAAAAAAGATTAGACCTTATACAAAAAAGATTTTTGATGTACATCTTATGATTAATCCAGTAAAAAAATTTATACCTGATTATATTAATGCTGGTGCAGATATAATTACTATTCATGAAGAAATAAATGATGATGTCGAGAATTGTCTTAGACTAATAAAGAAGCATGGTCTAAAAACAGGAATATCAATCAAACCAAATACATCAGAAAAAAAATTGGAAAAATATTTGGATCTTCTTGATTTAATTCTTGTTATGACTGTGGAGCCTGGATTTGGAGGTCAAACTTTTATGCATTCTCAACTTAAAAAAATCAAAAATATCAGAGAAATGATAGGCGAAAAATCGATTGACCTAGAAGTTGATGGTGGAATTAATAATTCTACATCAAAATTAACAATTGAAGCCGGAGCCAATGTTCTTGTTGCGGGATCAGCAGTTTTTAGAAATTGTAATTATAAACATAACATCGAAGAATTAAGATCTATCTAAAGTGTCATATCGTTTATCTTTCATAAAATGCTTGGTTTTAATTATTTCTCTATTTTCAGTGGTAGAAAACAATATATATTCACAAGAAAAAAAAAGTTTTGTTAATGTAAAAGTAATTAACCCAAAATTTATAGTCTTTAAAAATGAAATTAAAATTACAGGATCTATTGAGGCTAATGAAAATGTAAATATAACTTCAGTTGTGTCAGAGAAAATTAGGGAAATTAAATTTAATGAGGGTTCGTTGGTAAAAAAAGATGATGTTTTAGTAATTTTAGAAAATTCTGAAGAAAAGGCTCAATTAAAACAGGTACAAGCTGAATTAGAGGAATCAGAAATAAATTTTCTTAGAGCCCAAAAGTTATTTAAGGAAGGTAATACTTCACAAGCAGTTCTAGATAGAAGATTGAAAGAAAAGAAAAAGTTAGAGGGACGATACGAAGAAGTCCAAGCAAAAATTAATGATTTAATATTAAAAGCTCCTTTTGATGGTATTCTAGGAACAAAAAACTTTAGTGAAGGTTCGTTTTTAGTGCCGGGAGATGTTGTTGTTTCAATTTATGATATTAAGCAAGTTAAAGTAAAAATAAATATTCCTGAAAGATATAGTAACAATTTAAAAATAGGTCAAAAATTTGAGGCAATTATACCCAGTAATAAAAAAGAAAAATTGGTGGGAAATATTTTTGCAATAGATCCATTAATAGATAAAAGTACGAGAACGTTTATTGTTCTTGGAATAATCAAAAATGATAAAAATAGATCTTTTAAACCAGGTATGATGGTTAATGTAGGCATAATTTTAGAATCTAATAATCAGTTGTCTATCCCAGAAGGTTGTATCATACCTGAAGATGATGAGACATTCATCTACGTTGTTAACAGCGAAAATATAGTTATTAAAAAAAAAATAGAAATTGGGAAAAGAAAAGACGGATTGGTTGAGGTATTAGACGGATTATCTACTGATGAAAATGTAATTTTTGAAGGCACAAATAAAGTTAGGAATGGAATTAAGGTTGTAATAAATAAATGAATATTTCAAGTTTTTTTATTAAAAAATCAATTTTTTGTATTGTAATTTTTTTATTAATAATATTGTTGGGACTATTATCTTTAAACAGAATTCCACTGAGGGAATATCCAGATATAGAAAAATCACAAATTACAATTGATACTAGATACCCTGGATCCTCTGCAGCTACTATTGAGACTAAAATAACAGAGATTATTGAAAATCAGATAAGTGGCATAGAAGGAATTAAATCTATTTCATCGGTTAGCAGAGACGGTAGATCTAGGATTAAAATTGAATTTAATGCAGAGAAAAATATAAATGAAGCTGCGAACGATGTTCGTGATTCAGTATCTAGAATATTTGGAAGATTACCAAAAGATTCTGAAGCACCAGAAATTTATAAGATTGATGCAGATGCTGATGCAGTAATGTATCTCAATCTTTCAAGTTCCAGTCTTAACCAAATGGAATTAACTGAATATGCAGAGAGATACTTAATTGATAGACTTTCAGTAATACCTGGTGTTGCTAAAATTAATGTTTCTGGAAAGAAAAGAAAATCTATGAGGGTTTGGATTGATCCAGAAAAACTATCATTTTATAACGTCACAGTTTTAGATATTGAAAACAAATTGCTCGAGGAAAATGTTGAATTTCCAGCTGGCAGATTGGAGTCAAAAACAAGAGATTTTTCTGTTCGATTAGAAAGTGGATTAACAAATGTTAAAGATTTTGAAGAGTTGGTTGTTAAGAAAGGTAATCAATTTTCATACGTAAAATTAAAAGATGTTGCAAAAATTGAGTTAGGACCAGAAGAACCAAGAGAGTTATTTAGAGGAAATGGAGAAGAAATGATTAGTTTTGGAATCGTTAAACAAACTTCAGCTAATCTAATCTCTATGTCAAATTTAGTTTTAAAAGAATTCGAAAAAATTAAAAGGGATTTACCTCCTGAGGTAAATATTTACAAAAGCTGGAATACTTCTTCATTTGTTACAAAAGCACTAGAAGAAGTTCTAATAACACTATTGCTAGCAATTTCACTTGTTACAATTGTAATTATTTTCTTTTTAAAAAATGTATCTATTTCTTTTATTCCATTTTTGACAGTCCCAGTTTCAATATTATCTACATTTATTTTTTTAAATTTTTTTGGATTCTCAATTAACTTAATTACTCTTCTTGCACTTGTATTATGTACAGGTCTAGTTGTTGATGATTCAATAGTAATGCTGGAAAATATTTATAGAAAAATTGAAGAAGGAAAATCATTGGTACAATCATCTCTAGAGGGTTCCAAAGAAGTTTTCTTTGCGATTGTTTCAACTTCTGTAGTACTAATAAGTGTTTTTTTACCAATCATTTTTTTAAAAGGAGATACTGCAAGGTTATTTGATGAACTTGCTGTGACAATTATAGGAGCAATTTTTTTTTCTACGTTTACATCTTTAACACTTACACCGATGCTTTGTTCAAAAATATTAAAGATTGGTAATATTAGTTCAAAAAAAATAATTAATACATCAAAATATCTTTATTATTTAAATATATTTATCAAAAATAAATTTATTGTTCCTTTAATTTTTGGAGTTTCAATCGTATTTTCATTTATTATTTTTTTAAATTTGCAAAAAGAATTATCACCTAGTGAAGACAGGGGTGCTTTTTTCTTAATTATGAATTCTCCAGAGGGTAGTAGCTTTAACAATACAGTTAATCAAATGTTAGCACTTGAAAAACAATTAATGAAATTGAATGAAAATAAAGAAGCTACAAGAGTATTACTTAAAGTCCCAAGAAGTTTTTCAGGTTCAGAAAATTTTAGTGATGGCATTGGTATAATTGTTCTAGACGATTGGTCTAAAAGAAGACCAATAAATGAAATTATAAGTGAAGTAAAAAAGACGACTGACGTGTCAGATTCTAGAGTAATTATCTTTCCCCCCAGAGGTTTGGGTCAAAGAAGGTCTGGATCTCAAGTACAATTTGTAATTGAAGGTAATGATTATAATATAATTCAGGATAATATGAACGTTATTTTAGATGAACTAAAAAAAAATGCTAATTTCACTTTTTATGATGTTGACTATAAAAAGACTCGTCCACAACTTAAAGTTTACATAGATAGGAGCAAAACAGCTGAACTTGAAATTTCATCTAATGATATAGGTAGAACACTTGAAATACTTTTAGCTGGAAGAAAAATTAACACATACCTAGATAAAGGCGAGGAATACTACGTAATACTTCAGTCAAAAAAATCCAATAGACGGTTAAAAGATGATTTATCTCAGATTAAAGTTAAAACATCTAATGGTGAGTTTGTTCGTCTAGATTCAGTAGTTTATTTTGAGGAGTTAGCAGAAGCTAAAGAACTTAATCGTTATAATAGAAGTAGGGCAATCACATTAAAGGCGAGTATATCAAAGGATTATTCTCTAGGAGAAGCAATCTCTTTTTTAGAAAAAGTTGCAGATGAAAAATTTGATAAAAATGTAAAGATAGATTTTAAGGGACAGGGTAAAGAATTCAAAGAATCATCCAAGCAATTTTATTTTTTATTTTTGGTTTCTTTTTTAGTTATTTATCTTGTTTTGAGTGCACAGTTTGAGAGTTTTATTTATCCTGTAATAATAATTATTACAGTGCCATTATCATTATTTGGGGGAATCTTTGGTCTTTGGATATTTGGAAGTTCTTTAAATATATTTAGCCAAATTGGTATAATTATATTACTTGGTATATCAGCAAAGAATGGTATTTTGATAGTTGAATTTGCTAATCAGTTAAAAAACAAAGGTATTGAACTACATGACGCCTTAATGCAAAGCTGTGAGCAAAGAATCCGTCCAGTCATAATGACTGCTTTATCAACAATGGTTGGCGCAATTCCCTTAATATTAAGTACAGGTGCTGGCAACGAATCTAGAACGACCATTGGTGTAGTGATATTTTTTGGACTATTATTCTCTATTTTTCTAACATTATTTCTTACACCTTATTTTTATAGTAAAGTTGCTAAATATGCAAAATAAACTACACAAGACATGTATATTTTAATACAATTTTAATATGTATATAAGAATAGTAAATGTAAAATTTGCTTCAGAAATTGAAGCTGATGCCATGCATGCTTTTGCAGAGCATGAACTTATAAATAAGTTACCTGGTATATTGTCAGTAGAGAATGTAAGGATATCAAAATTACATAGTATTGTTATCAACAAATTTGACTCTCAAGAGTCAGCAGAAAAATCAAAAGAAATTATTATAAATAAAATGAAACAAAATCCTAATATTAAGATAGAAGTTTATGAGGGTAAGAGATCATTTATCAAAGAAAAATCATAGTTTTTATTGACAAGGTTCAATAAATACTTTCGATTCTAACGATTCGTTACCATTATAATTTAGTTTTATACCTTTAATAATTGAAGCATCTAAAAAATCAAAACCAGAATTAATTCTTATATATTTATCATCAACACATTTTTTGTGAGATGGGTCAAAACCTACCCATCCAACTTCTTTAAGAAATAACTCTCCCCATGCATGTGTAGCATTTTCTGAAGCATTTAAATCATCATACAAGAAACCATTAACATATCTCGCTGGAATATCACAATACCTTGCAGCAGATATCAATATATGAGCATAATCCTGACAAACACCCTCTCCTTGCTCTATTGCTTCTCTTGAACTAGTTGATGTTGAAGTTGACCCACTAACATATTTGATTGAGTTAGATACACTAAGATTTAATTCATGAGCAAATTCAATTAAGTTTCTTTTTTTAATTTTTTTTGTTAAATTTTCTATCATCTTACATGGAAGTGTTAAGTTTGTATTTCTTAAAAAACATAAAGGATTAACCTTTTCTGACAAACCCTTCATTATACCTGAAAGGTCTTTTGTCTTAACAATTCCTTTAGACGTAATTTCTAATTCTCCGCTAAAATTTTTATTATAAATATTAAGTATTTTATGACCTAATCCATCAATATGCGATTCAACAATTTTACCACTATTACAATTAATTTCCCATTCCATAATTTTTTGATTTTCGCACTGTGTGGGATATAACTTTACACACTGAATCAATTTCGGAACCTCTGTACTATATTTATATAATGTTTTGTGATTTACTTTTATTATCACTCTTCAGTTCCAAAAAAATATTTCTTTTCTAAATTTGAATATATTACGTTTATATCTTTAATAAACGATCTTAAAAATTCATGTAATCCAATATTAGAAATTTCGTTTGCATTCAATTTTTTTAAATCCCTATACATTAACTTTACTTGTGATTTAGCTTTAGTTTTCTGTTTATAAAATTTACATAATCGTTCTAAATGATGATTAATCTTTTCCACAGAAAAAATTAATGAACGAGGACATGTCATATTCAATATTAAAAAGTCAATAATTTTTATATAATTAATTTGTTCTTCACCATATGCCCATTTGAACGCTCTAAAAGATGAAATGGACCTCAACATCATACTCCATTGAAAATTATCAACCTCGCTTCCTACATAATTCACACTTGGCAATAATATAAAGTATTTAACATTAATTATCCTTGCAGTGAAATCTGCTCTTTCAAAATAGGTTCCTAAAATTAAAAAATCATAACCATCATTAATCAATTGCGTATTTAGTATTGTTCCACGAATAAGATTTACTTGCCTTTTTACCCATTCAATAATTTCTGGTAATTCTTTAAGAATATTTTTTGTTGATCGAGTATTCGATTCAAGATCATGAAATGTTGAATTAATTGCATTCCATACCTCAAGAGTTACTGCTGTTCTAACCATTCTGATATTTTCCCTTGCATTTTTAATACAATTTTTGATAGATGAAGGGTTGTTTGTATCAAACAATAAAAACGAAATAATTTTTTCTTTTGTAATTTTGTGGTTTTGTTGAAGATATGTTTCTTTAATTCCAGAGGTTTCTAAAATTGATTCCCACTCATTAATATACCCTGATTTAGTATTTGGAATAAGTGATATTCTGTATCCTACTTCTAAAAGTCTAGCCAATGAATCTGCTCTTTCAATATATCTTGCAGACCAAAATAAATTTTCAGCTGTTCTACTTAACATATCTTACTCATTTATTACCCAAGTATCCTTTACTCCACCACCTTGTGAAGAATTTACAACTAATGATCCTTTTTTTAAAGCTACTCTTGTTAACCCACCACTTACTAACTTTGTTTTCTTAGCGCCAACTAAGCAAAATGGTCTTAGGTCAACATGGCGAGGGGATAATTCCTTTTTTGAAAAAATTGGTACTGATGATAAATCAAGAATTGGCTGAGCAATATAATTACTTGGGTTAGCTTCAATTTTTTTCTTAAAAACTTCAATCTCCTTTTTTGATGATTTACTACCTATTAGTAATCCATAGCCTCCTGATCCATGAACCTCTTTTACAACTAATTTATGTAAATTATTTAATACATATTTCTTTTCATCAGCTTTAAAACATCTCCATGTTTTAACATTATCTAAAATAGCTTCTTCACCTAAGTAAAACTTAATTATTTCGTGCATATATGCATAAATAGCCTTATCATCAGCCACACCGGCTCCAGGAGCAGAACAAATGTTTAGATTACCGGATTTATATGAATCAAATAATCCAGGCACACCTATTAAAGAAGTACTATCAAATGATATAGGATCAATAAAATTATCATCAATTCTTCTGTAAATAATATCTACTTTTTCTGGACCTTTTGTTGTTTTCATATATGTAATATTTTCATCAACATATAAATCTGGACCTTGAACAAGCTCAACACCCATAAGATCAGCTAAAAAACTATGTTCATAATAAGCACTATTAAAAGAACCTGGAGTTAGAATTACAATCTTAGGTTCATTTTCGCACTTAAGAGGTGTTAATGTTTTTAAAATTTCAAGTAAATAAGTTGGATAGTTTTCAACTGTTTCAATTTTGAGTTTTTCGAATAATTCTGGAAACATTCTCATCATAATTTCTCTGTTCTCAATCATATAGGATACCCCAGATGGTGTCCTACAATTATCTTCTAAGATTTTAAAACTTTTATCGTTTATCCTAATAATGTCTGATCCAATAATTGGACTATAAATATTTTTGGGCACTTTAAAACCAACCATTTTAATTTCGTAAGCTGGATTTTTAAATATTAAGTCCTCAGGAATAATTCCTGCCTTAACAATTTCTGCAGTGTTATATATATCGTTCAAAAAAGCATTAATTGCTAGTGCTCTTTGAATTACACCCTTTTCAATAGTTTTCCATTCCGATGATGATAAAATTCTTGGGAACATATCGAAAGGTATTAGTCTCTCGGTAGAGTCAAAATTATTATATACTGAAAAAGTAATGCCTATTCTCTTAAATAAGCTCTCTGCCTCATTTTTTTTTTTTACAATGACATTCTCAGGAAGTGATTTGGCCCAATCAATAATTTGATTGTAAGGTTTTCTAACCTTAGAATTTTTATAAACTTCATTAAACAATTTTTTATACTCATATCAGAAGAGGGAGAGAGACTTAGAATGCGTTCCTTCGGTGTCTAACCTACTTCCGACCATAAGGTTGAACGTTTTATAAAGCTTATTATTAAAATAATTAAAAATCAAGGTGTTAATTATTCTGTAGATAATTAATTAAAATTTTTTATTTGTTAACCAAATACTCTGATAAGGTAATAAAGTAAAATCTCCAGATATATCTTTGACAGTTTTTTTACTTAAAATATCATACCAACTGTTTGTTGCAATTAAGTTAATTTCAAGCAATGAAATTTTTTTCTTTTTTTTTGATAGATTACTAATACAGAAAATACTTTGGCTTCTATCCAAACTTTGTCTCCATATACCGAACAAATATATTGGGAGTTGTAATGTGAACTGTGTAGCATTAGGGTGAAAAGCAGGCTGTTTTTGTCTTAATAATATTAATTTTGTAATTGAAGAGTAGACTTTACTATTAAGAGAATTTTTTTTTTCTAGAAGCCTTTTAATTTCCTCGAAATTCCAATTTCGTCTATTAATTGATCTATTCGATTTAGTAAGTTTGAATTTTACGATATCATTTTTAGAACCTAATAAATTTTGAATATAAATTGCTGGAATTCCTTCCATTGAAAGTAATATTTCATGAGCTAATAAAAAACGTTTTATATTGAAGTTATCTTTTCCTGAATACGTATTTTTTAAAGCATCTAATAATGTAGTATTGACCTCATATACGGTCTTTTTCTTTTGTGATATTCTGTATGTCAGATGTGCCCCAGAATTTTGTAAAGTACTTATAAATTTTTCTAATTCATTATTAGGTAAAATACCCTCTAATGGACGTAAGCCTATTCCATCATGTGTTGATAAAAAATTAAGATATGAATTACCAAATTGTGCTGGTGGCATACTTCTAGACCATTGCTTTAAATAAGTACTATTGCCAGATATAACTGCATGAACTAATAAGGGTGCTAAAGAAAAATTATATATACAATGCGCTTCGTTATTATTCCCAAAATAACTCAAATTTTCATGGCTTGGTATATTTGTTTCAGTTATGATTAGACAATTACCTGAATAAAACTCAACTAAAAGTCTTATAAGTCTTATTATTAGATGGGTTTCTGGTAGATTAATACATTTTGTATCTTCTTCCTTCCAAAGAAAGGCCACAGCATCTAATCTTAAAGCTTTTGTACCTTTATCAAGATATAATTTAATAACTTCCAAAAAATAAATTAAGACTTTTGGATTCTTAAAATTAAAGTCTACTTGGTCATGACTAAATGTACACCATACAAATTCATTTTTACCGTCTACCTTTACCTTCTTTGATAACTCAGATGAGCGAGGTCTTACTACTTTTGAAAATCTACTGAAGTTTTTCTTACTTGAAATAAAAAAATCTGACCCAGGTTCAGTTTTATTTAAAAAATTTTTAAAAAGTTGATTTTCAGTTGAGCAATGATTGATCACCAAATCACTCATAATTTTAAATTTTGATGATAACTTTGAAAAATCATTCCAATTTCCATGTTCTTTTTTAATTTTTTTATAATCTTTAACAGCAAATCCATCGTCAGAAGTATATGGATAAAACGGCAGAATATGAATAAATGAAAAATTTTTACAAAATTTATTTAGAAAACTATTTAGTATCTTAAAATTATTTTGTTTTTGATCAATGATTGAATCTGCATAAGTAATTAAAAAACAGTCTTTTTCATCCCATAGTTCTTTACTTACCTTTTTATTAGAATACCTTGAGAAAATTTTTTTTATTTCACCAGATAAAGTCTTTATCTCTTTTTGACTATAATTTTTGTATATTGAGCTAAGATAATTTTGTAAGGTTTTTAAATTTAATTGATTCATTGAAAAAATTAAGCCTCATTATCTTTTTTAACGGTTTGTTTTAAATCTTCTAAAAAATTTGGCAAGGCTGTATCTACCCTACTCCATGTTGGTATATTCGGTGACTCCATAGGTGAATCTAAAAATGTTTGGCCCGCTATCATAATATTTTTAGCAAACAATTCAACTGCTGTTTCCTCTTCATGTACATCAATTTCAAAGTTATTCATTAATGCGTCTTTTTTATAAATTTGAACAAAATCAAGTGCTTCCCTGTAATATGTTGCTTTAAGTGATCTAAAAATTGACATTGAAAAAGTCTCACCTTGAGAGGCTAACTTTCTTATAATTGCCTTAATGATGTCAATTGACATTTTTGAAAGACCCTTTGAAGTATTTGTCAATGAGATATCCTGGTGTTTATGATCATAGTTATCAGCTATATCAACTTGGCATAATCTGTTACCGGCATAGTTTCTATACATTTCTGAAAGAACTCCAATTTCTAAACCCCAATCATACGGTATTCTTATATCTTTCAACACTCTCCTTCTAAAAGAAAACTCACCGGCTAATGGATACCTAAAAGAATCGATAAAAGAAATATATTCTTTAAAACCAATAGTTTTTTCTAATGCTCTTAAAATTGGGGTAACTAGAAGTCTTGCAACTCTTCCTCTAACTTTTGTTTTTGAAACTCTAGGATAATAACCTTTGCAAAAATCAAAATTAAATTTTGGATTTGCTACTGGATAAACTAGTCTAGCAAGAAGATTTTTATTGTAAGTAATTATATCACAGTCATGTAATGCTATTGCTTCTGAATCACCAAGAGAAAGAATATAACCCATACAATACCAAACATTTCTACCCTTACCCATTTCTTGCGGGGCTAAGTTTTGCGACTCCAATTGCGAATTTAGTTTTTTTAGTCCTGGTCCGTCATTCCATAGTATTTCATGTTTTTGTGGAAGTTTAGAGAAAAATTCCTTTGCATTTATAAATTCTTTTTTATTTGCTTGATCTAAACCAATAACAATATTCTTTAAAAATTTTACTTTAGATATTTCATCTATAATTTTTGGAAGAGCATTACCTTTAAGTTCAGTATACAAGGAGGGCAAAATTAAAGTAATAGGTCTATATTTACAAAAATCTACTAATTCCTTTTCTAAATCTTCAAAAGATCTATTAGAAAAATTATGTAATGTAGCAACAATACCATTTTGATAGAAATCAGAAATATTTTTCTCCTTTCAAAATATTTTCTATTGACTCTTTCCAACCTTCAGGAGCTGGTAATTTACTTCTAAAAATATTTTTATTTTTTAACGTTAAGTTTGTATTCTTTTTAGATTTTATGATACATGCGTAATCTGTAAGTTCAAGCATAGGGATATCATTTTCGCTATCACCAAGTGAAATCGATAAATAACGAGAGTCTATTATGTTTTTAATTTTAAAAAACTTTTTTAGTGCTACACCTTTGTTGTAATTATCTAAGATGTGTAAAAACCTCCCACCATCTAAAACTTCAAGTTTTTTATTTTGCTTTTTGACTTCATTAATAAACTCACTTCTTTTTTTTTCAGTATCTTCCCAATAGATTGGGTTAGAAAACTTTCTTAATTTACTCAAACTTATATCACTATCTTTAAGATTGGTAATTTTACCAATTTTTTTATTTGATAAATTATCGTAAAAACTAAATTTATATTTATTTTTTAAAAAGTTAAATTTTTCCTTAATTTTATTTGAATCAAATCTAGTTAATGGAAAACCAATATGATTTTTATATTTAATAAATTTATACATCATTTCTTTTCCTTCAAAATATTTTAATGGAAAAAAAATACATGCTCCGTTTTCTGCAATAAATGGGAAATTAATATTTAAGTATTTATTGATTTGAGTTATTTCTTCATAGGTTTTACTTGAAACAAATATAATCTCAAAACTTGTGTCTAACTTGTTAATAAATTTCTTTAAAGTTCCAAATGAGTATGTTTTACGGTTTAAAAAAGTTCCATCCAAGTCTGAAAAAATTAAAAACTTCATTGTATTTAATCTTATATTTGATTTTTATTATTTCAATCTTTTTGAATTATTATCTAAATTAAAAGTTAAATTAAAAATTATTGAATTTGTAAATGCATTTTAACTTTGCAATAATTTATGTTGAAAAAATTATTAATTAGATAGAAGATATAATTGTGAAAGATAACATAAAAAAATTTAACTTATCTGATGGCACCTATATCAGATATAAAGTCTTTGGAAAAGGAAAGCCGTTAATTCTGTTTCATACTTTTAGAAATAGGTTAGAATATTCAGAAAATGTTGCTGAATTTTTAAAAAATAAATTTACTATATATCTTATTGATCTTCCAGGTTTCGGCGATTCTCCTATTAATAGAAATACAAATTATAATCAGGATTTTTTTACTAACTCAATAGTACAATTTATTAAAAGTTTTAAAATTAAGGAAATAACTCTTGCTGGTGAATCGATTGGTGGTGTGCTTCCTGCTACAGTAACGGTTAAAATACCAAAACTTATCAAAAAAATTTTTTTATTTAATCCTTATGATTATGATACTTATTTTGGTGAGGGCATCGGCAGAGGTAACTTTTTTGCGAAATTTATTATGTTTCATATTGGTCTACCAATAATTGGAAATTTATTTTCACGTTTAGAAAACAAAATAATACTCAAAAATGTTATGAAAGGTGGATTTGTCAATAGTAAGAATTTTTCTATTGAATATTTAAACTTACTTTCCTCATCAACAAAAAAAAAAAACTATGTTTACCATTTTAGAAATGTTTTATCAAATTTCAAAAGTTGGGCTGAAGCCAAAAGCATTTATCACAAAATACGTATACCTGTTAAATTAATTTACGGTAGTGATGACTGGGCCAATGAAACTGATAGAGTAAATTCCCAAAAATTTTTAGGATTAAAAAAATTTGAAATAATTGATAATTGTGGTCATTTCTCATTTCTAGAAAACCCAAAAAAAGTTTCTGAAATTATATTAAAATAAATTCTTGTATTTTTTTTTTTTAAATAACATATGATTTTTATGCGTATCGTATTTTTTACCTCTATACTTGTGTTTGCTTTTGATCTTAATTCAAAATGTAAATTTAAAAATGTAACAACAAGTAATGAAGTTAAATACACAATACAAAAATCAATTAATGTAAATGACCAAGAAGGACATGTAATAAGGATCTTCAAAACTGAAACCTCTCACCTAAATCCTAAAAAAAATTGTGAAGGATTAAAACTAATAAAAACTGATTTCTTCGGCATTAGCGATTATATAAAAAAAAATGGTAAAGTTACAGGTTATTCAATAGGAACTTATGATAATGGAAGTAAAATTTTCTCTAAAGTTAACGGTATTGCACATACACCAGAAGATCTTACAAAAAATGGTATAGTTAATACAACTATCTCAATAACAGGAGGCTCAGGTGTTTACAAAGGTGTAAATGGCTATGGTAGAGGAACAGTTGAATTTAACCCTGAAACCGGATACTCATCTGGTTCGACTGAAATTTTTTACTCTATAGCGAAATAAATAATATGAATTTATAAATTTTTTTAACAATTAATTCTATATTATCGAATGAAAATTTATTCTTTACCTCTTCATACTCGCATGTTTCAAAACAATACCTTTTGAAATTTCCTTTGCTTCGGGCTTTTTTCTTACTGACCAAATCATTTCTCTAGCTAACTTTGATCTAGATTTATTATCAATTATCGGTTCATAGTAGTTTTTATTTAATTTAAAATTATATTCCTTTTCTTCTATAAAATTTATCTCCCAAGGCTCATGAATAAGATTTACTGGTAAATTTTTTAACTCAGGAACCCATCTTTTTATAAAAATACCATTTGGATCCTGATCGTATGATTGTTTTACTACATTATACATACGAATAGTATTTATTCCAGTTGTACCAGACTGCATTTGTATTTGCGGATAATGAATTCCCGGTTCATAGTCTATGAATTTTTTTGCTAAAAACTTCGAAGTTATTTTCCAATCTAACCACAATTGATAAGATGCAAATGATATAACCATCGCACGCATTCTAAAATTTAACCAACCTTTTATATTTAAAAATCTCATACAAGCGTCTAGAAAAGGGAACCCTGTGGTTCCATTTTTCCATCTTGCATAATAGTCATAGTTGAAACTATTTTCTCTTAATCCGTTATAAAGTGGATGTAGATTTTCATATTCAATCCTTGGTTCGTCATATAATTTTTGAATAAAATGACAATGCCATGCTAATCTTTTCTTAAAAGAATTTATAGAACTGTTTTCAAGTATATTTCTATTCTCATATTTACTAATATTTCTCAGTATTGACTTAATAGTAATTGTCCCAAAGGTAATATGTGGACTAAGTCTCGAACAAGAATTTTCAGCAGTCAAAGGACTGGACATTTTTTTAGAGTAGTTTTTATGTCTTGTATTTAAAAATGATTCTAGATTTAAAAAGGCCCTACTTTCCCCTCCTCTTTGACAACTTGAAATAGAAGAGGTTGATTTTATTATCTGTGTATCATCACTCAAGAAATTTTTACTTTCAATTTTCGGGCTTATTGGATTAGTAACAAACTTATGCCAATCCAAAGACCATTTTCCTCTTACTCTTTTATCTAGCTGAATACCAAACTGATTTTTTTGATGCCAAGTCACACCTCTTTCCATTAAAAATGAATTAATGTCTCTATCTAAATTATTAAAATATTTTCCTTTAAATATCTTGTTTGAATAAACATTGTCAATTTTATGTTTTTTTATTAGATGATCTAATATTTCAATAGTTTTTCCTTTGTAGCAATTTATTGAAGTATTATAATTTTTTTTTAAATTATTATTTAAATCAATCAAAGAATCATTTATGAAACTTAAATGAAAATTACTTGTGGTCTCAAGTTTTAAAAAACCATTATCAAAGATGAAAATTGGCAGACAATTTTGGTTTTCTAATGCTGCAAAAAAAGCTTCATTATCTTTTATTCTTAGATCATATCTAAACCACATCAATGAATTTGTCATGTTATTGATTTTTTTATTTTAAAAAAAAATTCAATAAAAATATTGTGCAATCTTTTTACAGAATAAAAACATAAAGATAGATCTGTATGTATTTATTTTGCTCGACTGATTAGCACCTACTAAAATTTAAGTCCTCACTTAGATTCGAAAATATTTAGGTTTTACCAAGGTAAAACATCATTCTCATGAAAGAGACCGCCACTAGGTCCATCTTGATCTAATGTAGCTAGACGTAGCGATGTTTTATAACTATCTTCAACGTCCATTGGAGCTTTAGGACCTCCTAATTCTGTTTTAACCCAACCTGGATGACCTGAATTGACTTTGATGTTTGTATCTTTTAATTCAAGTGCTAAATGAATTGTAAAGGCATTTAGCGCAGTTTTGGATGCATTATATGCTAATTCCTTTGCTGGAGAAATAGGTGAATCTTTAGCAGAATGTAAAGTTAATGAACTTAAAATAGTTGAGACATTAACAATTCTCCCAGCATCAGATTTTTTTATTAATGGGAGTAATTTTTGAGTAAGAGAAATTACAGAGAAAAAATTTGTTTGGAAGGTCTCTTTTAAATCTTTATCACTAACTGTAGAACTGTTAACAACAAAAATATCACCTGTCAGAAGCACGCCAGCATTGTTAATTAATATGTCTAATTTTTTATATTTGTCTGAAATGTAGTCAAAAACTTTTTGGGGGGCATTTTCATCAAAAGCATCATATTGGGTTAAGTCAGTTTCAATCCCAATTGATCTTAATTTTTTGACTGCTTCTTCTCCTTTCTCCAAATCTCTTGACCCTAGAACAACTTTTACACCTGTCTGAGCTAATTTTTTTGCAGTTTCAAATCCAATACCTCTATTTGCCCCACTTATAAATGCAACCTTTTCCATTATAATAACTCCTTTTAAATTTTAAGTTTATATTTTAAACATTAAAATAAATATAAATATTTGTCAGCTTGATTTATAATCTAACGCAGTATTCTAAAAAAAATTTTAACATTCATTTTAAAATATAAGATTGAAACATGGTCTGATGCAAACTAGAAATGGGGTGGCTGAGGGGATTTGAACCCCCGGCCTCCGGTACCACAAACCAGCGCTCTAACCAACTGAGCTACAGCCACCATACTATTGACTAAAATAAACTAAAAAAAAAAATCTTCTATAATTTTTTTCAAATTTGCATATTTAATTAATTACATTATATTCTTCTCATGGATGGACTTAATAAATCAATGTTCCAAATCGGAAGTGATACAGCTTTTGCAGTTTTATCAAGATCTAACGAGTTGAGCCAGCTAGGTAATGAAGTTATTAATCTCGGTATAGGTCAACCTGATTTCAATACTCCACAAAATATTGTTGAAGCTGGTATCAAAGCACTTAAAGATGGACACCATGGCTATAGTGCTTCAAATGGAATTTTGGAACTCAGAGAAAGTGTGTGTGAATACTATTCTAATCAAGGAATTAATGTTGATCCGGGACAAGTACTTATAACACCTGGAGCAAAGGCTATAATCTTTTATACTTTACTTATGTTTGGTCAACCAGATGCTGAAATTATTGTACCAAATCCTGGTTTCATTGCCTATAAGTCAATGGTAGACTATACAGGTGCAAAGATAATTAGCCTTCCACATCAAATGCAAAATAACTTTTCATTTGATGCAGAAGAATTACTTTCTCTCATAACACCTAAAACTAGATTAATAATATTTAATTCTCCAGGTAATCCTACTGGAGGAGTAGTTCGAGAAAATGAATTTAAAAAACTAGTAAAAGGTTTAGAAAATTATCCAAACTTGTACATTCTTTCAGATGAAATTTATGAAAGAATAATTTTTAATAATCAAAAACACATTAGTTTGCTTTCATATCCGGAAATTAAAGATCAAGTAATTTTGCTTAATGGCTGGTCCAAGACGTATTCAATGACTGGTTGGAGACTTGGTTATGGAATATATCCAAAGAAAATATTCTCTTTTGCTGAGAAACTTGCGATAAATTGTCATTCTTGTGTTAGTAATGTTTCTCAATATGCAGGCATTGAAGCGCTGAGGGGATCGCAGTTATTTGTTACTAATATGGTAAAGGAATTTGAGGATAGAAAAAACTTTCTGGTAGAAGAACTTAATAAGATTAAAAATATTGAGTGTATTGATCCAGGAGGAGCATTTTATGTTTTTCCTAAAATAACAAAAAAAGGATTGTCTTCTAAACAAATTTCGAATGACTTACTTGAAAAGAAATTTTTAGCTACGGTTCCTGGTTCATCTTTTGGAACTTTAGGTGAAGGGTTTATTAGATTATCATACGCAAATAAAATGCATAATTTAGAAAAATCAATTCTTTTAATAAAAGATTATTTGAATGAAAATTAATTTTGGTCAAAATTTAATCAAATTTTGTTTAATTATTATGCATTATTTTAAAAATATTAAAAATTAATTTTTTTTTTTTTTGGTTTTACCGTATTATGTATGATTATAATAATAATGGCACATTTCCTGCATCAAGTTATGATGAGGTAGTAATGAAAAAAGTCGAGGCAATAATTAAGCCCTTTAAATTAGATGAAGTTAAAGATTCATTAAATGAGTTAGGTGTTCAAGGATTAACTGTTTCTGAAGTAAAAGGTTATGGAAGACAGAGAGGCCATACTGAACTTTACAGAGGCGCTGAGTATGCAATTGATTTTCTACCTAAGATTATGATCGATATTGTAATTGAGGATTCTATGCTAGATGCTGTTGTTGATATTATTCAATCAAAAGCAAAAACTGGTAGAATAGGAGATGGCAAAATTTTTGTTTATGATGTTGCTGATGTAATCAGAATAAGAACTGGCGAAAAAGGCAATAAGGCAATTTAACATAAAGAAAGGGAGATTAAAATGTCTGTAAAAAATGTAATGAAGCTTATTAAAGAAAAAGAGGTAAAGTTTGTAGATTTAAGATTTACTGACACCAAAGGTAAATGGCAACATACTGCCCAGACCGTTTCAACAATAGATGAAAGTACGTTTAAAGACGGAATAATGTTTGATGGATCATCAATTGCTGGATGGAAAGATATTAATGAAGCAGATATGATTTTAAAACCAGATCCATCTACTGCTGTTATGGATCCATTTACAGCACAACCTCAACTTATATTATTTTGTGATGTTATCGAGCCGGCTGATGGTAAACCGTATGAGCTTGATCCTCGAAGCACAGGAAAAAAAGCTGAAGAATATCTAAAAAAGTCAGGAATAGGTGATAAGTGTTTTTTCGGGCCTGAAGCAGAGTTTTTTATTTTTGATGATGTAAAATGGGCAACCGATCAAGAATATACTTTTTTTAGTATTGATTCAGAAGAGGGAGCATATAATACAGGTTCTGAAATGGATGGTGGAAATATGGGACATAGACCAAAAGACAAAGGTGGTTATTTTCCAGTCCCACCAGTAGATTCAGCAACAGATATAAGGGCAGAAATGGTATCAACTATGATGGAGATGGGTCTTGATATGGAAAAACACCATCATGAAGTTGCTCCTTCTCAACATGAACTTGGAATGAAGTTTGGCTCACTGATTGAAAGTGCTGATAATCTTCAAAAATATAAATACTGTGCACATATGGTTGCACAAGCCTACGGAAAAACAGCTACATTTATGCCTAAACCAGTATATAATGATAATGGATCAGGTATGCACGTACACCAGTCAGTCTGGAAAAATAATAAATCAGTATTTTCTGGAAATGGATACAATGGACTCTCCGATGAGTGTTTGTTTTACATAGGTGGTATTATTAAACATGCAAAAGCCATTAATGCTTTTTCTAATGCTACTACAAATAGTTATAAAAGACTTATACCAGGATTTGAAGCACCAGTTCTTTTAGCTTATTCTTTTAGGAATAGATCAGCGGCATGCAGAGTACCTTATGTTAGTAGTCCCAAAGCAGCAAGATTTGAAGTAAGATTTGGGGATGCTTCAGGTAATCCATATTTCACTTTTGCTTCAATGTTAATGGCAGGGATTGATGGAATAAAAAATAAAATTCACCCTGGAGAAGCTATGGATAAAGATTTGTATGCTTTATCTGAAAAAGAACTTAAAGGAGTACCTACAGTGTGTGGTTCTCTGAGAGAGGCACTCGATTCATTGGATAAAGATAGAGACTTCTTGAAGGCTGGTAATGTTTTTACTGACAATTTGATTGACGCATATATTGGTCTTAAGATGGAAGAAGTATTACAATTAGAGCATACGCCTCATCCTGTAGAGTTTAAAATGTATTATTCAGTATAATTTATTTTATAAGCTCAGTAACCTTTTTGAAATGATCGCTTTTTGAGTTTTCTAAAAGCTCAAAAACGATCATTTCGGTTGTTACAATATTTACACCATTTTTAGCCAGTCTGCTGATAGCTCTGTCATGATCTACAGTGTTCCTCGATCCAACAGCGTCTGACACGACAAATGGATTATATTTCTCTATCAAAAGATCTGCTGCAGTTTGTAAAATACATATATGTGTTTCTATACCACAAATTATAACTTGAGTTTTTTTTTTTTTATTAATTTCATTTAATACAACTTTTTCTTTAATGCAGGAAAATGACGTCTTTTGAATATAATCTTCTCTTGAAATTTCACTTTGTAGTATTGAGTGCGAGCTACCTAGACCCTTTGGATATTGTTCTGTCACAACAATAGGAAGATTAAGTGTTTTAAAAGATTTTATTAGTATATCAGTATTCCTTAATAAATTAAACTTGCATTCTATTTTAGATAATAGTTTATCTTGTAAGTCTACAACAAGTAATAAACAATCATTTTTACTAACAAGCATTAGTATAAAACAGTTTCAATTTCTTTTTTCAAGCTTTCTGACGTTGGACTGGTCATTGAAGAATACCAGTTAACTATTTCACCCTTTTTGTTTATTAAATATTTGTGAAAATTCCACCTCGGCGTACCTATCATAGAAACATTATCAGATATCCATTTGTATAATGGATGAGCATTATCACCCCTAACATGCATAATTTTTGTAAGGGGAAAATTTACACCATATCTAATTTCGCAAAACTCTTTTACATCGGTGTCTTTTGAAAATTCTTGATTAAAATCGTTAGATGGGACACCAAGAACTATCAATCCGTCATCTTTATATCTATCATAGAGCTTTTGCAGACCAGCGTATTGAGGTGTAAAACCACATTTCGAAGCAGTATTTACAAGTAATACGACTTTATCTTTATAAGCAGATAGCTTAACTTCTTTACCTTCGATAGATTCAACACTAAAATCATGAAAAGAAGTTTCTGAAGAAAATGAACTAGTAGAAAAAAACATAAATAATAAAAAAACAACTATATTTTTCATCAAATTAATATAATAATTATTTATTAAAAAAAAAAGATTTATTTACATGTTTTTCAAAATTATTTCTAAGGTAAAATTATTATTTTTATTTATTTTTTTAGTATCTTGTACTGGTGAAACTCTAATTCCAATAAAAGGTCCTGAAACAGAAGGAGTTCCAGAGCTAAATTTTGCGCAATTCGACGATATTCCTATTCCAATCGGCTCTACCTTAGATCAGAAAAATTCAATTATAATCTCAAAAAAAGAAGCATGGTTAGGTAGACTGACTTTCGAGTCAAATAAATCTCAATTAGAGGTATTTGATTTTTTTAGAAATGAGCTTCCTAAATTTGATTGGAAAAAACTATCTGAAGTTAGAGCGGATTCAAGTTTACTTAACTATACAAATAATCAAAGAATTGCATCTATCTTAATTGATTCAAAAACACTGCTAGGGTCAGTTGTAAGAATAACTGTTACTGAAATGGATACTTCTCCTTGAAATAATCATCAGTCACTGGATAATTTTCCAGAGTTTCACGATTTCACTATTTGTATCACCTTAAATTTATTTTATCATTGATTTTGGAAAATCTACTGCCTTGCTATTAAATCTATAAGATTTACCATGTTATGGTGCGGTCGAGAAGACTTGAACTTCCACGAGATATTATCTCACAACGACCTCAACGTTGCGCGTCTACCAATTCCGCCACGACCGCAATTATTCAAATTCAATTATATTCTGATCAACAATTAGACTATCACCAACTTTAGAAAAAATTTCTTTAACTATTGCATCTTTTTCAGCTTTTAAAATATTTTCCATCTTCATTGCCTCCACTACAGCCAAAGCCTCTCCAGCTTGAACTTTTTGTCCTTCTTTTACCATGACCGAAACAAGCAATCCTGGCATCGGTGACATTAAAAACTTTGAGGTATCTTTTTCTTTCCTCTTTAACATCAAAGCATTTAACTCTGAATGTCTATTTGATAATACAATTAAATTATACTTGTTACCATGGTGAGATACAGAATAGTAAGGACCATTTCTTGAGATTTCAAAATATAGTAATTTATTTTCAATTAAAGCTGCAACTAGAGGAAAACCTATTTGCCAATCACTTTTTATCTTAAAATATTTTTTATTCAAAATAATATCATAATTTTTATTGTATGAATTATAAGTTATTTTAGTAATATGTTTTTCATCTTCTGTAATAACATTCCAATCGTTTGGAATTAATCTTTGGAACCCTTTAACCTGATTAGATATAGATGCTGCACGCAGCAAATATTTATAGTGAATAAACGTAGCTATAAGTATTACTTCATCAATTAATTTGTTATCCTTATTTTCTGAGTCATAGCCTTCTGGATAAAATTCAGAAATAAAATTTGTAGAAAAGTCTGCTTTTTTAAATGAATGATTTTGAACAATATTTGATAAGAAATCTTTATTTGTATTTACACCATTAATCAAATATCTATCTAACGCCATTGTCATCAGGTTTATTGACTTTTCTCGGTTTTCACTATGTATACATAATTTTGAGATCATTGGATCATAATACATACTGATCTCTGATCCCTCTACAACACCTGAATCAAGTCTTATATTTTTTCCAACAGGTTCAATATATCTAGTTAATCTTCCGATAGACGGCAAAAAATTTCTTTTTGAATCCTCAGCATATATTCTTGCTTCAATAGCCGCACCATTAAATTGAACATCTTTTTGATTAATCGGTAATTTTTCATCTGCTGATATTCTTATCATTAATTCAACAATATCTAGACCGGTTATTAATTCTGTCACGGGATGTTCTACCTGTAGTCTTGTATTCATCTCTAAAAAATAGAAATTCTTAGAGTCATCAACAACAAATTCAACAGTACCTGCGGAAAAATAGCCCACCAACTTTGATAAATTAATTGCTTGTTCAGCCATTGACTCTCTTAAATTAACATCCACAAACGGACTTGGTGCTTCTTCGATAACTTTCTGGTGTCTTCTCTGAATTGAACATTCTCTCTCTCCTAAATGAATGTAATTACCAAATTTATCTCCTAGTACTTGTATCTCTATATGTCTGGGATTTTGAATATATTTTTCAATAAATACTCGTTCATCACCAAAACTAGATCTAGCTTCATTTATAGCTGAGTTATAACTTTGTTCTAAATCTTTTTCTTTGAAAACAACACGCATTCCCTTACCACCTCCTCCAGCAGATGCTTTAATAATTACAGGATAACCAATAACTTTTGCTTCTTTTTTTGCATCATTAATATTTTTAATACTATCGAGGTTTCCAGGGATAATTGAAACATTTGCTTCCTTAGCAATTTTTTTTGACCTTATTTTATCACCCATAATTGAAATAGCATCTAGTGGTGGACCTATAAATACTTTTCCAATATTTTCAATTTTTTCAGCAAAATCTCTATTTTCAGATAAAAAACCATAACCAGGGTGCACTGCATCTGAATTTGTTTTTTTGACAGCATCAATTATTTTATTTATATCTAAATAACTCTCTTGGGATGTAAGACCACCAATATTTATACTTTCATCTGCATGCATTACATGAGTTGAATTATTGTCTGCTTCTGAATGTATAGCAACTGTTTTAATTCCCATCTTTCTAGCCGTTTTAATAACACGACATGCAATTTCTCCTCTATTAGCTATTAGAATTTTAGAAAACATTTATTTCTCAAAATCAAAGGGGTATGTTGTCATGTTTTTTCCAGGGATTTGAAAGTTTTTTATTCCTCAACATTTCAAGTGATCTACAAATTCTTTTCCTAGTTGTACTTGGAATTATTACATCATCAATAAATCCTCTACTACCAGCAATAAATGGATTCGCGAATCTATCCCTATACTCGTTAGTTTTTTTGTCTATTTTTTCTTTATCACCAATATCATTTCTAAAGATTATCTCAACAGCACCCTTTGGTCCCATTACAGCAATTTCAGCATGTGGCCAAGCAAAACTAACATCACCTCTTAAATGTTTAGAACTCATAACATCATAAGCACCTCCATAAGCTTTTCTTGTTATTATTGTAATTTTAGGAACTGTTGCTTCAGCAAAGGCAAAGAGTAGTTTTGCTCCATGCTTTATTATCCCGTTATATTCTTGTGATGTGCCAGGTAGAAATCCTGGAACATCAACAAATGTTATAATTGGTATATTAAAACAATCACAAAATCTGACAAATCTAGCTGCTTTTCTAGAAGAATTATTATCAAGACAACCTGCTAGGACCATTGGTTGATTTGCGACAATCCCAACAGGTGAACCAGTCATTCTTCCAAAACCTGTAAGAATATTAGGCGCATATTCAGGTTGCAATTCAAAAAAATCCCTATCGTCTACAACCTTAGTAATTAATTCTTTCATATCATATGGTTGATTTGTATTGTTTGGTACTAAAGTATTTAAAGAATTTTCAAGTCTGTCAGCCGGATCTTCGGATACTCTATTAGGTGGCATCTCTTTATTCGATGAAGGTAAAAATCCCATAAATCTTCTTAATTGAAACAATGCTTCTATGTCATTTTCAAATGCTAGATCGGCAACTCCAGACTTTTGAGTATGTGTGGATGCACCTCCTAGTTCTTCGTGACTCACTTCTTCATGTGTTACTGTTTTTACTACATCCGGTCCAGTAACAAACATGTATGACGAATCTCTTACCATGAAAATAAAATCTGTCATTGCAGGGCTATAAACAGCTCCTCCAGCGCAAGGACCCATAATAACTGAAATTTGTGGAATAACTCCAGAAGACAACACATTTCTTTGAAAAACTTCAGCGTAACCAGCAAGAGATGCAACTCCTTCTTGTATTCTTGCACCACCCGAATCGTTTAAACCTATTACAGGAGCACCGACCTGAAGTGCTTTATCCATTATTTTGCAAATTTTCTCGGCATGCGATTCAGAAAGTGATCCACCAAATACTGTAAAATCTTGACTAAAAACAAAGGTTAGTTTCCCATTGATAGTTCCATAACCAGTTACAACACCATCTCCCGGTATTTTTTGCTTATCCATTTCAAATTCAGAACATCTGTGTTCAACAAACATATCCCATTCTTCGAATGTCCCTGGATCCAATAAAACTTCTATTCTTTCTCTTGCAGTTAATTTTCCTTTTTTATGTTGAGAATCTGTTCTCTTCTTCCCACCACCATCTATAGCTAGTTTTCTTTTTTCATCTAATTTTTTTAATATATCATGCATTGTATTCTCTCATTATTGAATAGGTATTATAAAGCAATTAAGGCAATAAATTAAAGAATTTTGAAATATTTTTAATATTTTTTTTTCTTTCATTAATGGAATTATTTAACTCATCACTTATTTTTTTTTTATCTAAATTGTAAATAAATTCTATATTAGAAAGTTCATAAAACATTTGGTAACTGATTAATTTTGAAAAAAAAAAATAGCTTAAAATTGGCGAAGATTCAAGTTTACTTAATTTATACAAAACCGTTAACATATCATTATTTAAGCTTTCCAAAAATTTTTTAAATTTGCTAACTTTTAGATTTTTCTGATGAAATAATCTTTTTGATGATGTTTTAAAGTTAATCTCAAATTGATCTTCGAAACTCGAAATATACTTTTTTAATTTTGTATCCATAATTTTGTTAATTTTTGGGTTATCAGTTCTATAAAGAATTTCATCAAAGTTTAATTGGTATAGAATTTCATTTATGATTTTTTTTCTATCAGTTTTACTTAAATTCTCTACGAAACATATAATTTGTATGATTTCATCACTAAGTTCACTTTTGTTAATTGAATTTAATCTATTGACTACTGTCTGAATAAAATCTCTTGACGATGAAAGTATTTTTTTATTGTTACCTAATTTTAAAATTTCATTGTATTTTAAAATTATAAAGTTTGTTTTTACTTTTTTAAAACCAAATATTGTTGTCATAAAATACTTTTTTAAAATCCAGATTTTGAAATTCATAGTCTAAATTAAAATTAACTAAATTTCTTTTCATATGATCAGGTATTTCGGCATGGAAAAACTTTTCAATACCATTTATATTTTTAAAATTAACTAAAAAAGCATGCAAATTTAAATCATATTTTCCAATTTTACTTTCTTCATATTTATATTTCCTATCACCAACGATTGGGTGTTTAATCGAATACAAATGTTTTCTTATTTGATGTTTTCTGCCAGTGGTTGGGAAGATTAATAACAAAGAATATAACTTATTTTTTAACAATGTTTTGTAATTTGTGCATGCATCATAAATTTTTCTATTTGTTTCTATATCAACATTAATTTTACCTGTTTTTAACTTAGACTCCCCATAAACAATTGCCAGATAAACTTTTTTAATCATTCTTTTTTTAAATAAGTCTGTATAAAAATTTGCGTAATTTTTTGTTCTAGCAACAATAAGCAGGCCTGAAGTATCTTTATCCAACCTATGAACAAGTCTTGGTCTTTCTTTTTTTTCAAATTTTAAAGCTTGCAAAATATTGTCAATACTTGTTTTTACTTTACTTCCGCCTTGAACAGCCAGACCATTAGGTTTATTTATAACTATAACTTCATTATCTTTATACAAAATAAGGCTTTTTATCTTTTCTTCTAAAAATTTATCGATCTTAACTTTATGCTCAAGTTTATTTTGTTTCAAAAGTGTAGGAATTTTTATTTTATCATTAAGTTTTAATATATGATTAGTCTCGCATCTAGAGCCGTTAACTCTTATATTACCTTTCCTCACAAGCTTACATAAAAGGGTATACGGGTAGTCAGGGTAGAATTTTTTTAACCAGCCAATTAATTTTGAATCATTAAACTCATCAGTAATAATTCTTATGAATTTATTACTAGGATTCATTTTAGCCTATTTGGTTTGATCCTTATTTTCTTTTTTTTTTTCTTCTTTGATATTTGGTAAGTCAGATGATGAATCATCAATTGTTGGAACAGGTTTTCCTGATTTAGTATTTTCTAATTCTTTTATTCTCTCCCTATCTTTAAGACCTTTTGCTTCTTTATCCCTATTAAGAAACTCTATAATCGCCATTGGTGATGAATCACCATATCTGAAACCCGATTTAATTATTCTAGTATATCCTCCAGGTCTTTTTTGATATCTTTTTGATAATACGCTAAAAACTTTTTTAACACTTTCTTTATCTCTAAGAATGGAGAAAACTCTTCTTTTTGAATGCAAATTATTATTTTTACCAATGGATATGATTTTCTCAATAAAAGGTCTTAAGTCTTTTGCCTTAAAGAGAGTTGTCTTTATTTGCTCATTTCTAATTAACGAATTAGATAGATTCACAAACATTGACTTTCTGTGACTAGACTTTCTGTTAAACTTTCTTCCTGAAATTGCATGTCTCATGGGTAACTCTAATAAGGTTCTTCAAGTTTTCTTCTAATATCTTCAATATTTTCTGGAGGCCATCCCTCAATTTTCATACCAAGTTCTAGAGACATTGAAGTTAAAACTTCTTTAATTTCATTTAGAGATTTTCTTCCAAAATTTGGTGTTCTCAACATTTCAGACTCAGATTTTTGTACTAGGTCACCAATATAAACAATTTCATCATTTTTTAGACAGTTTGCAGATCTTACAGATAATTCTAATTCTTCAACTTTTCTTAATAAATTAATATTTAAACTTGATTCCTCAGGAACAACAACGTCCTTTTCCTCTTCAGGTTCATCAAAGTTAATAAACATTTTTAATTGTTCATCTATAATCCTTGCAGCATAAGCAACAGAATCTTCAGGTACAACAGAACCGTTTGTTTCAATGTCCATTATTAATTTATCATAATTTGTAACCTGTCCAACTCTAGAATTTTCAACTTTATAAGAAACCCTTTTTACAGGTGAAAAAAAAGAATCTATTGCTATTGTTCCCAAAGGCATTTCGTCAGCTGCATTTGAAACAGCAGGAACGAAACCTTTTCCCTCAGAAACATGCATAGTTATATTTACAGTGGCTTTTGTATCAGTTGTGCATATATGCAAATCTTTATTTAATATCTCAACATGCGCTCCACAGTCAATATCAGCAGCAGTAAGTTTTTTAGCTCCAGATGAACGCAAATAGATCTTAGTACTTTCAACATCGTTTAACTTAATTGCTAACTGTTTAATGTTGAGTATTATTTCTGTTACATCTTCAATTACACCTGGTATTGATGTAAATTCGTGAGTAACTCCTTCAATCATTATAGAGGTAACTGCAGCTCCTCTTATTGAAGAAAGAAGGACTCTTCTTAGCATATTTCCAAGTGTTTGTCCGTAACCACTTTCGAGAGGTTCTGCAACAAGCTGTGCAGAAGTTAAATTATTTTTATTTTTTTCAAAAATAATTTTTTTTGGTTTTATAAGCTCTTTCCAATTTTTGTTTATCACTCTTATACTTCCTTAAAATTTAAAGTTAATATTTAAACCCTTCTTCTTTTGGGTGGTCTGCAACCATTATGTGGTATTGGTGTTATATCCTTTATAATTGTAATATTTAAACCTGCTGAACCAAGCGCTCTAATAGCAGATTCCCTTCCAGCTCCAGGCCCTTTTATTATCACTTCAACGTTCTTCATACCATGTTCCATAGCTTTTTTACCTGCCTCCTCCGCTGCAAGTTGTGCTGCAAAAGGGGTTGATTTTCTTGAACCTTTAAAACCTTTATTACCTGAGGAAGACCAAGAAACGGTATTCCCATTTAAGTCAGTAATTGTTATTATGGTATTGTTAAAAGAGGAGTTGATGTAAGCAATTCCAGCAGGAACATTTTTTTTTGCTTTTTTTTTTGTTTTCTGATTTTTGGCTACCATTTAGTTAAACCGCTTTTTTCTTTCCAGCTATTGGTATAGCTTTACCTTTTCTAGTCCTAGCATTTGTATGTGTTCTCTGCCCCCTAACTGGAAGCTTATTTCTGTGCCTTAAACCTCTGTAGCAACCTAGATCAGTTAATCTCTTAATATTTGTGGAAACTTGACGCCTTAAGTCACCTTCAACGGAATAATTACCGTCTATGTATTCTCTTATTTTAATTACTTCTGACTCGTTTAATTGATTAACCCTTTTATTTTTATCAACATTTACAGATTCACAAATCACTTTAGAAAACTTAGGTCCTATACCATAAATATATGTTAATGCTATTTCTAATCTTTTGGATGAAGGTATATTTACACCAGCAATTCTTGCCACCAGACTCTCCCTAAAGTAAATGAGAAATTGGAATTATAGTTTTTTTTGTTTTCAAGTCAATCTTAATTTGTAATTATTGTATTAATTTTTTTGCTAATCGATTCTATAGAATCCATCCCATTAATCTTAGTCAACTTATTTTGGTTAGTATAGTATTGCACTAACGGCATTGTCACACTTTTGTAAGTCTCTACTCTTTTTGTTAGTGTATTAATATTATCATCCTGCCTTACATTCTCATTACCTGCTTCTTTAATCCTCTTTTCAATTCTTTGCTCTAAAATATCCAGTTTTACATCCAACAAAACTACAAAATCTATTTTAATTTTTTTTTCTAAAAAGGCTTCATCAAGTTTCTCTGCCTGATTTAAATTTCTTGGGAATCCATCAAAAATAAAATTCTTTCCATAGTTATTGGTTATCTCATCAAGTATCATTTTAATTACAACATTATCAGGGACTAAGTCACCTTTTTTCATAATATTGTTAATTTCGTTTCCAAAAGAAGTTTTCGTGTCAGCTGTTCTTCTTAATAAATCACCGGTTGATATTTGTAAAAACCCCTTTTCCTCAACTAAAATTTTTGATTGGGTGCCTTTACCACAACCTGGAGGACCAAGTAAGATTATATTTGTCATCTCCTTCTACTTCTTAAATTAGATTTTTTTATCAAGCCTTCATATTGATGAGCCAGTAAATATGACTGAATTTGAGTCACGGTGTCCATTGTAACACTCACAACAATTAGTAAACTTGTGCCACCAAAGTAAAAAGGAACACTGTATTTTGAAATAAGTAGTTCAGGTAACAAACATACCGCAGAAAGATATAGTGCCCCGACAACTGTTAACCTAGTCAAAACAAAATCTAAATAATTAGCCGTATTTTCTCCAGGTCTAATACCTGGAACGAAGCCCCCATATTTTTTTAAATTTTCAGCAGTATCTTTTGGATTAAAGACAATAGCTGTGTAAAAGAAGGCAAAAAATACAATTAGCCCGATATAAAGAGACAAATATACTGGATGACCTCTACTTAAAAAAATACTTAATGTATTTAACCATTCCGGACCAGATCCAGAATTGAAACTAACAAAAGTGACCGGCAATAGTAATAAAGAACTTGCGAATATAGGAGGTATTACACCTGATGTATTTATTTTTAATGGCAAATGACTTGATTCAGCCATTCTACCCCCTGAACCTGTTTGACGTTTAGGATATTGTATTAAAATACGTCTTTGAGCTCTTTCAATAAAAACCATAAAAGCTATTACTGAAACTGACATGATCAATAAAAAAATTATAAAAATAGTCGATAATGCTCCGGTACGCCCCAACTCAAATGTTGTACTCAACGCTGCTGGAAGCTGAGAAACTATGCCAGTAAAAATTATTAAGGATATTCCATTACCAATTCCTCTTTGAGTTACTTGTTCTCCTAGCCACATCAAAAACAATGTACCACTTACTAAAGTTATAACTGTAATAAATCTAAAGTACAAACCAGGGTTAGTCACAGCGCTGACTCCTTGCGATGTCATATTTTCAATTCCAACTGCTACACCATAACCTTGAACCGTTGCTAAGATAACCGTTCCATATCTGGCGTATTGGTTAATTTTCTTTCTGCCACTTTCTCCTTCCTTTTTTAACTGTTCCAATTGTGGCGAAATCACGGTTAATAGCTGCATTATTATACTGGCAGAAATATAAGGCATAATATTTAGTGCAAAAATAGTCATTCTCCCAAGCGCACCCCCAGCAAACATATCAAACATTCCTAATATTCCACCAACATTCTGATTAAAAATATCTTTAAGAGAGGCAGGATCTATCATAGGTATTGGTATGTAAGTCCCAATCCTATATACAATCAATGCAACTAGTGTAAACCAAATTCTTTTCTTAAGATCCTCAGCTTGTGCAATTGAACTGAGATTTATATTTGAAGCTAATTGTTCGGCAGCAGAAACCATATTTATTTACTATCTTTTTTATTATTTTTTAGTGGCTTATCATCTTTTTTTAAAGCTACTTTTCTTTTATCTTTCTCATTTTTTTTTAATTTTGATTTTACGCTTTCTTCAGACTCTAGTGGAGACTTTGTTTTATTTTTTTTATCCTTTTTAAATAACGTTGAGAATTTTTTTTTATCCAAAATATCTATTTTACCCCCAGCTTTTTTGAATAAGTCTAGGGCTTTCTTGGACGCAGCATTAGCTTCAATCTCAATTTTTGCATTCAAATTAGAACCTGATAAAATTTTAATTCCTTTATATTTGTTATTAATTTTTATATTCATTTTGACAAAGTCAGCTATAGTTATTTTTTTTGAAGAAGATATTTTTTTTGTTTTAACCAAATCGTTTATTAGATCTGTACTTATTAAAAAATAGTTTTTTTTAAAATTATTTTTAAATCCATGCTTTGGTAATCTCATGTGCAATGGCATTTGACCACCTTCAAATCCATTTATACTAACTCCGCTCCTTGATTTTTGTCCTTTCATTCCTCTTCCACATGTTTTACCCTTTCCAGAACCAATACCTCTACCAATTCTTTTTGGTTTACGTTTAAGAGAATTATCAATTTTAATTTCATTAAGCTTCATTTTAATTACCCAACTCTTTCAACTTTTACTAAATGCTTAATCTTTTCAATCATTCCAAGAATACTAGGAGTATTCTCAAGCTCTTTAGTCCTATTAATTTTATTCAAACCTAACCCAATAAGTGTGTCTCTTTGTGTTTTATTTCTTCCGATTGGGCTTTTAATTTGTGTAATCTTAATTTTAGGCATCTTGGTTACCTTCTAAATTGATATTTGCGTTTTTTCTCCTCTTTGTTATATCATTAATTTTTAGACCTCGTCTAATAGCAATTAATTTTGGAGAAGAAACTGATTCAAGTGCTTTAAAAGTTGCTCTAATCATATTGTGAGGATTTGAACTACCAACTGATTTAGCAACAATATCTTGAATACCTAGAGCTTCAAAAACGGCTCTCATAGGTCCACCTGCAATCACGCCGGTACCTGAAGGTGCACTCCTTAAAAAAACTCTTCCTGAATCAAATCTTCCTGAAATATCGTGATGTAAAGTTCTCCCTTGACGCAGTGGAACACGCAACATATTTAGTTTTGCCTCATCTGTAGCTTTTTTAATTGCCTCAGGAACCTCTTTAGCCTTTCCTTTTCCATGCCCTACTTTACCATTACCATCACCTACCACAACTAATGCCGCAAAACTAAATCTTCTACCACCTTTTACGACTTTAGCAACTCTATTAATACTAACTAGTTTTTCTATAAATTCGTTATTTTCATCTGACGACTTGTTAGACTTCGATACATTATTTAACTTGTCTTTTTTCTTTGGGTTTTTTGAAGATTCTGAAACCTTTACACTCTTCTGAGTTTTAGGCTGATCTAATTTTTTTGTTTTGTCACCATTTTTTTGACTGTTTTCTTCCAATGAATTTTTCTGTGTATCTTGACCAGTAATTTCCTTTGATTCACTTTTACTTTCAGATTTTTGTAAATTATCAGCACCGGTATCTTTAGATACTTTACTATTTATAGAGTTATTTTCAGACCCCTTATTTAATACAGTTTCTTTGCTTTCTAAATCTTTTTTCTCAAGACCTTTAGTTTTATTGGTCTTTAAATTATTATTAGTATCGTTGTTCTTATCTTCAGCCATAATTTTCCTATATTTTTAAACCTTTTGATCTTGCACCTTCAGCAACTTCTTTTATTCTCCCATGATACTTATATGTACCCCTATCAAATGTAATCTTATTTTTAAAACCTTTTTCTTTAGCAATAAGTGCTATTTTTTCACCAACTTTAAATGCAGATTCTTTTGTAGAACCAGTTTTCAGTTTTAAGTCTGAATCAAGAGTTGAAGAAGAAAAAAGAGTTTTATGATTTTTATCATCAATTACTTGAGCATAGATATGTTTGTTTGACCTAAAAACTGACAATCTACAATCACTCTTGCTCTTTTTTGATAATCTATACCTATTTCTTTTAAGTCTATTAATTTTATTCATATCAGTCATTATTTCTTTTTTCCTTCTTTTCGTCTTATGATTTCATCGCTATATTTTATACCCTTACCTTTGTATGGTTCTGGTTTTCTAAATGCTCTTATATTTGAAGCAATTTGACCTACTTTTTGTTTATCAACTCCGAATATATTGATCTCCGTTGGCTTAGAAACACTTATTTTGATATCTTCAGGAATATTAAAATTAATTGGATGAGAATAGCCTAAATTCAATTCAAGAATTTTACCTTTCAATATTGCTTTATACCCTACTCCATTTAATACTAAATTTTTGTTAAAACCCTCAGTAACCCCATGAATAATATTAAAAATTCTTGATCTAACCGTACCCCACATTTGCTTAGATTTTTTTGTATTATCTTTTGGAGACACTTTAATTGAATTGTCAGAAAGTTCAACCTTAGTAAATTGGTCCAATTTATATTTCATTTCACCGAGTTTACCTTTTGCAGAAATAAAGCCATCAGCTATATTCACCTGAGTTGAATCAGGTACTTTTATTTCTATTCTTCCACTTCTTGACATAATTTTTACCTAAAACACTTTACACAAAATTTCGCCACCAACATTTTCTTGTCTAGCCTCGTTATCTGACATAACACCTTTTGATGTAGATAGTATTGAAATTCCTAGTCCGTCAAAATTTCTTGGAAGATCCTTAATTTTCGAATAAACGCGTCTTCCTGGGGTCGAAACCCTGGCGATCTTTTTTATTACAGGTTCACCTTCCAAATACTTAAGTTCAATTTTAAATTCTGGTTTATTGTCTGCACTAATTTTTTCATAGCCCCTGATATATCCTTCTCGCTGAAGAACTTCAAGAACATTCTCCCTGAATCTAGAAGCAGGCATGTTGACACAATCTTTTCTTCTAATTTGCCCATTTCTAATTCTTGTTAGCATATCGCCCATTGGATCTGATAAACTCATCTTTCTACCTTTCTATTTTACCAACTCGATTTTGTTATTCCTGGAATTTGCCCCATAGAAGACAATTCTCGGAATGCAATCCTTGACAAATTAAATTTTCTTAAAACGCCTCGACCTCTTCCAGTCACAATGCACCTATTTCGAATTCTTACTTTTGAGGCATTTCTTGGGATTTTTGACAGTTTTAGTCTTGCTTTAAACTGCTCCTCCGGGGAAATATTCTTGTTGTTAGCAATTTTTAAAAGTTTGTCGTGTTTATTTTTATACTTTTTAAATAAACGTACTCTTTTTTTATTTCTCTCTACAATACTTCTTTTTGACATACTATCTCCTTTAGTTAAATGGAAAGTTGAAGCCTTTTAAAAGCTCCATTGCTTCACTATCCTTCTTTGCCGATGTTACTATTGTTATATCCATTCCTCGAACTTTGTCTATTTTGTCATAGTTAATTTCTGGGAAAATAATTTGTTCTTTTATTCCTAGAGAATAATTTCCATTACCATCAAAACTCTTCTTTGACAATCCTTTAAAATCTCTAACTCTAGGAAGAGCAATAGTTATTAATCTATCAATAAATTCATACATCCTATCTTTTCTTAAAGTAACTTTACAACCAATATTCATTCCTTTTCTCAACTTAAAACCAGCAATAGATTTTTTAGCTTTTGTTACAGATGGTTTCTGACCTGTAATTAAAGCTAAATCGTCTACAGCAGCATTAATCTTCTTCGAATCTGCAACGTTCTCTCCAACACCAATATTGACAACAATTTTTTCTAACCTTGGTGTTTGCAAAATGTTACTATAATTAAACTTTTGCATTAAGGAAGGTCTTAACTTTTCAGTATAAAATTGTTTTAATCTAGCCATAATTAACCAACTGTTTCTCCAGACTTTTTAAAAAATCTTATTTTTTTTCCATCTTCTAAAAATTTAAAACCCACTCTAGAAGGTTTATTTGTCTTTGGGTCAAGCATCATCAAGTTCGACAAATGAATTGGCATTTCCACAGTTTCAATACCACCTTTATTTGTTTGAGATGGCTTGGTATGCTTTTTTACAAGATTAATGCCTTCAACAAATGCTTTTGACTTTTTTGTCAATATTTTGGTAACCTTACCAGTTTTACCTTTATCTTTGCCAGAAACAACACTAACCATATCACCTTTTTTTATTTTCATACTCACTATAAGACCTCCGGTGCAAGTGATATTATTTTCATATACTTCTTAGACCTTAACTCTCTAGTTACAGGTCCAAAAATTCTTGTGCCAAGGGGCTCGCCATTGTTATTTATTAAAACAGCAGAATTGTTGTCAAACTTAATTGAACTCCCGTCATTTCTATATATTTCTTTTGCTGTACGAACAATCACAGCTTTATGAATTTCCCCTTTTTTAACTTTTCCACGAGGAATAGCGTCTTTAACAGTAATAACAATTACATCTCCAATTGAGGCTGACTTTCTTTTAGACCCACCAAGAACTTTTATACATTGCACAGATTTCGCTCCTGAATTGTCTGCTATATTAAGTGTACTTTGCATTTGAATCATAATATTCCTAACTAACTAATACCCATTTCTTAGTTTTAGAAATTGGTTTATTTTCTTGTATTTTTACAATCTGACCAATTTTACAAGAGTTTTTTTCATCATGTGCAGCATACTTTTTTGTTCTTTTAATATATTTTTTATATACTGGGTGCATAATTCTTCTTTCTACTAAAACAGAAATTGTTTTATCAGCTTTATTAGATACAACTACTCCTTGTAATACTCTCTTTGGCATTTATTTCACTTCCTAAAATTTTCGTTATAAATTGTCTTTAATCTCGCTATTTCCTTCCTAACAATAGAAATTCTAACTGTATTTTCTAACTGCCCACTAGCCTTTTGAAATCTCAGGTTTAAAGATTCTTTTCTAAAATCTTTAATTTTTTCAATGATCTCTTTTGCTTTTAAATCTCTATACTCTTTTATTTTTTTCATATCTACCTTCCAAGCCTCGCCACAAATTTACTATTATTTGGTAATTTTTCCGATGCAAGCGTTAGTGCTTCTTTTGCCAGATCTCTAGCTACTCCATCAATTTCAAACATTATTTTTCCTGGCTTTACTTTGGCTGCCCAAAATTCCACAGCACCTTTACCTTTTCCTTGTCTTACTTCTGCTGGTTTCTTTGTAACTGGTACATCAGGAAAAATTCTAATCCAAACTCGCCCAGATCTCTTTAAATGTCTTGAAATTGTTCTTCTGGCAGCTTCAATTTGCCTTGAGGTAATTCTAGCTGGAGACAAGGCTTTTAGTCCAAAGGACCCAAAGTTTAAAAGATTTCCACCTTTTGAAAACCCGTGCATCCTTCCTTTAAATTGTTTTCTATATTTTGGTTTTTTTGGTTGTAACATAATTTTAAAATCCTTTTAAGTTTTATAAGATATTAGTATCAGCCTTTTTTACTTCTTCATTATTCTTTTCTGAGGCCATCGGGTCATGCTCCATAATCTCACCTTTGAAAATCCAAACTTTTATACCACAAATACCATACGTTGTATTTGCTCTCGATACACCATAATCAATATTTGCTCTTAAAGTGTGTAGAGGGACCCTACCTTCTCTATACCACTCCATTCTTGCTATTTCCGCTCCACCAAGTCTTCCGCTACAATTTATTCTTATACCTAAAGCACCTACCCTGATAGCAGACTGAACAGCTCTTTTCATTGCTCTTCTAAATGCTACTCTTCTTTCTAATTGTTGAGCAATATTATCTGCCACGAGTTTAGCGTCAACCTCAGGTTTTCTTATTTCAACTATATTTAAACTCGCATCACCACCAACCATTTTTACAATATCGTTCCTCAACTTTTCGATATCAGAACCTTTTTTTCCTATAATAACTCCCGGTCGTGCTGTATGAACTGTAATTTTAGCGAGTTTAGCTGGTCTCTCTATTACAATCTTGGAAATACCTGCTGAAGCCAATCTTTTTTGAATAAATTTTCTTAGTTTAAGATCTTCTTCTAATAATTTAGAGTAGTTTTTTTCAGCAAACCATCTCGATTCCCAGGATTTATTTATACCAAGCCTTAAACCAATTGGATTAACTTTTTGACCCATCTTTTTTTCCTTTTTCATTATTATTCTCAATCTTACTGATTAAAGAATCTTTATCACTTTGTTCATTTTGCACATTTTTTTTAACATCTTCTTTTGTTTCAACTTTTTCTATTTTCGAGTTATTTTCATTACTCGAAATATTTTTATTTTTTACCTCAACAGAATTGTCTATTTTATTAGACAATTTTTGTTTATTTTCTGGATTATCTTTACTTTCTTGTTGCTCTTTTAAAATTATCTTGATTTTTGAAAAAGGCTTTAAAATTTTTCCAGACCTACCTCTTGCTCTAGGTCTAAATCTTTTCATAACCATTGATTTACCTACTAAGGCCTCATGGACAACGAGTTTATCAATATCCAATTGGTGATTATTTTCAGCATTAGAAATAGCAGATTTTAATATTTTCTTAATTTCATTTGAAATTCTTTTATTAGAAAATTCCAGAATATTAAGTGCTTCTTCAGCCTCTAATCCTCTAATTAATCCCAAAACTAGATTAGCTTTTTGCGGACTTATTTTAATAGATTTTGCGGATGCTTTTGCTAATAATATTTGATTATCCTGAGTTTCATTTATTTTCTTTTCTGCCATTTTATTTACCTGTTTTCTTATCTGCGGTGTGTCCTTTATAGGTTCTTGTAGGTGAAAACTCACCAAATTTATGTCCGACCATATTTTCACTTACTGTTACAGGAACATGTTTTTTTCCATTATGAACTCCAAAAGTTAATCCTACAAATTGTGGTAATATAGTAGATCTTCTAGACCAAGTTTTAATAACATCATTTCTACCTGATTGTCTTACTGTTTCTGCTTTTTTCAACAAATAAGAGTCTACATAAGGTCCTTTCCATACTGATCTTGCCATAATAAAACCTATCTTTTATGCCTGCTTTTAATAATTAATTTATCAGTTCTTTTGTTATTTCTAGTCCTCTTACCTTTTGCAGATTGCCCCCAAGGTGAAACAGGGTTTCTTCCTCCCGATGTTCTTCCTTCACCCCCACCATGTGGATGATCAACTGGATTCATAGCTACACCCCTAACTGAAGGCCTTTTCCCAAGCCATCTATTTCTTCCGGCTTTACCAAGTTTTTCATTTTTCCTGTCAGGGTTTGAAACCATTCCGATTGTTGCTCTGCACTCTACTCTAACAGATCTCATCTCGCCAGATACTAACTTAACTTGAGCATATTCTTGGTCTTTGCCAGCTAATTGACCAAAAGTGCCAGCTGACCTAATCATTTGACCTCCTTTTCCAGGTTTCATTTCTACATTATGTATAATACTACCAACAGGTATATTTTTAATCTTCAAACAATTTCCTGGTTTTATCTCAGCACTGTCAGATGAAAGAACCTGATCACCAACAGATAATTTTTGCGGACAAATTATATAATTGTATTCATTATCAGCATATTTTATTAAAGCAATGAAAGAAGACCTATTTGGATCATATTCTATTCTTTCTACCTTTCCAGTAACATCTGTTTTATTTCTTTTAAAATCTATAATTCTGTATTTTCTTTTGTGTCCACCACCTTTTCTTCTAGATGTAACATGACCGTGATTATTCCGACCACCTGAAGAACTCAAACCAGTTGCTAGAGCCTTAAAAGGTTTTCCTTTATATAATGACTCTTTACTTGTAAGGACTAGACCTCTTTGACCAGGTGTCATCGGTTTAAATTTTTTTAAAGCCATTCTTATTTAACTCCCACTGAAACATCTATTGTGTTATCTTTTTCAAGCTTAACATAAGCTTTTTTAACGTTAACTCTTGACCCAATTTTACCTTTAAATCTTTTTTTCTTTCCTTTTTGTATTAAGGTATTAACAGATTTCACTTTTACATTAAAAATCCGTTCAACAGCTGTTTTAATTTCAACCTTCTTTGAATCAATTGAAACTTTAAATACGTAATGATTAAACTGAGATACAAAAGTTGACTTTTCCGAAATAAGCGGAGATCTAATTACTTCAAATGACCTTCCTTGTGAGATATTACCCATGCTTAAACCTTTCATTGATTAAATTTAGGGCATCTTCGGAGATAAACAAATAATCTCTCTTTAGTATATTGTAAACGTTAAGACCTTGAGATGGTAAAACATCAATATTAGGAATATTTTTAGATGCATTTAAGAAGTTTTTTTCAATTTCCTTTCCGCCGATAAACAAAATAGATTTAGCTTCAAATTTTTTGATTTTGTCTTTAAGAAATGATGTTTTAGATTTTGATAAGGTTAAGTCACTTAGTATTTTAATTTTTCCCTCACTACATTTTTGAGACAAACTCATTTTTAAAGCTAATGATCTAATTTTTTTTGGTAGTTTGTGAGCGTGTGATCTTACTCTAGGTCCAAACATAGCAGAGCCTCCCCTCATATGAGGAGATCTTCTACTTCCTTGTCGAGCACTACCAGTACCTTTTTGTTTAAAGGGTTTTTTTGTAGTTCCAGAAATTTCAGAAATACTTTTAGTACTGTGATTCCCAGATTGCTTTTTTGCTAGCTGATATCTAACCATTCTATAGATAATTTCGTTTTTGACTTCAATTTGAAAGATGTTCTTATCAAGATTAACCTCTTTTAATGTTTTATTATCAAGTGAACAAACATTTATTTTCATTTGCTTTCACCTTGCTTTTCAGTTTTATTATCTTCATCAACAGATTTATCATTTACATTAGGGGTTGCTTTCTTATTTTCATCCATTTTTTGTGAAGTCACATTGTTATTTTCGATATTGTCATTAGTTACTTCATTGGTAGGATCTTGGTTTAAGTCTTGGTCAGAATTATTTTCTTCTTTTTGAACAGATTTATTAAATGTTGGATACGGTAAATCCTGCTTAAGTTTTACAGCATCAGCAATTGTTACATATAACCCTCTAGGCCCAGGTACTGATCCTTTCACAAGGATTAAATCATCTTCAATCACGGTTTTAACAACTTCTAAATTCTGTACAGTCCTTTTTACATTTCCTAATCTACCAGCCATTTTTTTTCCTTTAAATACTTTTCCTGGATCCTGGCATTGACCGGTGGAACCGTGCGATCTGTGAGAAATAGAAACGCCGTGAGTTGCTCTATTCCCAGCAAAATTATGTCGTTTCATGCCTCCAGCAAAACCTTTACCAATCGTAAAGCCAGTAACATCAACTTTTTGTCCAATAACAAAATGTTGACATGTAATTTTTGTGCCTTTTTCTAAAAAACCGTTATCAGAAACTCTAAATTCACGTAACATTTTAGAGATAGGCATTTTATTTTTTTTATAGAATCCTTTAGTTGGTTTATTTGCATTTTTTTCCTTTTTTCCAAATGAAACTGACACAGCATTGTAACCGTCAAGATTTTCAACCTTTTTTTGAATAACAGTACAATTATCCATTTGCAAAACTGTCACAGGAATATTAGAGCCATCATCTTTAAAGATTCGGCTCATTCCAATTTTTTTTGCTATCACACCAGTTCTCATAGATTCCCCTAGAGTTTAATCTCAACATCAACACCAGAAGCGAGCTCCAACTTCATTAAAGCGTCAACTGTTTGTGGAGTCCAATCAACTATATCCATCATCCTCTTATGAGTCCTCATTTCAAGTTGATCTCTCGATTTTTTATCAACATGCGGAGATTTTAAAATAGTAAATTTTTCTATTCTGGTAGGCAAAGGTATGGGACCTTTAACATTTGCTCCAGTTCTCTTTGCAGTACTAAGAATCTCTTGCGCACTTTGATCAAGTACTCTGTGATCGAACGCCTTAAGTCTAATCCTTATGTTTTGATCCGCCATTTTTTATAATCCAAATTCAGTCTTATTCTACAATCTCAGACACAACACCAGCACCTACCGTTCTTCCACCTTCTCTAATAGCAAACCTTAGGCCTTTATCCATTGCTATTGGAGTAAGTAGTTCTACGGACATTGCTACATTATCGCCTGGCATGACCATCTCAGTTCCTGAAGGTAACTCAATTTGACCGGTAACATCAGTTGTCCTAAAGTAAAATTGCGGTCTATAATTTTTAAAGAATGGCGTATGTCTACCTCCCTCATCTTTATTCAAAATATAAGCCTCAGCTTTGAATTTTTTGTGAGGTTTTATTGAACCTGGTTTTGCTAAAACTTGGCCCCTTTCAACATCTTCTCTTTTTGTACCTCTTAACAAAACGCCAACGTTGTCTCCAGCCTCCCCTCTGTCAAGAAGTTTTCTGAACATTTCTACACCAGTACACACAGTCTTTGTTGTATCTTTTATACCAATAATTTCAATTTCCTCGTTGACATTAACTACACCTTTTTCTACTCGACCAGTAACAACTGTGCCTCTACCAGATATAGAGAATACATCCTCAATTGGCATTAAGAAGTCTTGATCAAGAGGTCTAGCTGGCTGTGGTATAAATTCATCAATTTTACCCATCAATTCAAGTATAGCTTTTTTGCCAGTTTCCTCATTAGATGACTCAACAGCTGCTAAGGCGGACCCTTTAACGATTGGTATATTATCTCCATCGAACTCATACTTAGTAAGTAAGTCTCTAACTTCTACTTCAACAAGCTCTAAAAGTTCTGGATCATCAACCTGATCGACCTTATTCAAGAAAACTACCAATGATGGCACACCAACTTGTCTTGCTAATAATATATGTTCTCTTGTTTGTGGCATTGGACCGTCTGCAGCAGATACTACTAAGATAGCCCCGTCCATTTGGGCTGCGCCTGTAATCATGTTTTTTACATAATCAGCATGACCTGGACAATCTACATGAGCATAATGCCTCTTATCTGTTTCATATTCAACATGAGCAGTTGATATAGTAATGCCTCTCTCTTTTTCTTCAGGAGCCTTATCAATTTGTGCATAATCCATGGCAGTTGCGCCTCCAGTTTCTGCAAGTACTTTAGTAATAGCTGCCGTCAAAGTGGTTTTGCCGTGATCAACATGACCAATTGTACCAATATTACAGTGTGGCTTACTTCTATCAAATTTTTCTTTAGACATATTTATCTCCTTAATTTAAAATTATTATCCAGAAACTTTTTCTTTAACTTCTTCAGCAACATTTTGAGGTACTTGCTCATAATGATCAAAGGTCATTGTATAACTTGCTCTACCTTGACTCATAGAACGAAGATTATTAACATAGCCAAACATATTTGCCAAAGGAACCATAGAGTTCACAACATGATTAACACCCCTTTGTTCCATACCGGAGACTTGTCCTCTTCTTGAATTTAAATCACCAATTATATCCCCCATATACTCTTCAGGTGTAACAACTTCTACTTTCATCATAGGTTCTAACAGCACTGCCTTAGCTTTTGGCATAGCTTCACGAAACGCTGCTCTTGCCGCAATTTCAAATGCCATAACACTTGAATCAACATCATGGTAAGCCCCGTCGACAAGCTTGCATTTAAAATCTATGACTGGAAAACCGGCTAAAAATCCTGACTCTGTTGATAGTTTAATTCCTTTTTCAACACCTGGTATATACTCCTTTGGAACACGACCTCCAACAATCTTACTTTCAAACATTACACCACTACCTTTTTCTAATGGTTCAAATTCAAGCACTATTTTTGCAAATTGCCCAGCACCGCCAGATTGTTTCTTATGAGTGTAATCAACTGTTGTCGGGTTTGTTATTGTTTCTCTGTAGGCGACCTGAGGAGCACCAACAGAGGCATCTACTTTGAATTCTCTTTGCATTCTATCAACAAGTATTTCAAGATGAAGCTCCCCCATACCCTTCATGACAGTTTGCCCAGATTCGTGATCGACACTTACTTTGAAAGAGGGATCCTCAGCAGCTAATCTTTGTAACGCAATACTCATTTTTTCTTGATCAGCCTTAGTTTTAGGCTCAACAGCCACTTCAATCACAGGATCTGGAAATTCCATTCTTTCTAATATGACTCCTTTTTCTGAGTCGCAAAGTGTATCACCTGTTGTTGTATCTTTTAAACCTGCAACTGCAATAATATCACCTGCATAAGCGGTTTTAATATCTTCTCTTGAATTAGAGTGCATTTGTAACATTCTACCAAATCTCTCTTTTTTATCTTTGACAGAATTTAATACCGAAGATCCTGCTTCAACAGAGCCAGAGTAAACTCTCATAAATGTTAAACTGCCAACAAACGGATCATTCATTATTTTAAAGGCTAAAGCAGAAAATGGTTCTGAATCCGAACTTTTTCTAATCTCAACATCTTCACTTTTATATTTAATACCTTTTATAGCAGGTACATCCAGTGGAGAAGGAAGAAAATCTATCACAGAATCAAGCATTGGCTGAACACCTTTATTTTTGAAGGCACTTCCACATAGAACTGCAACAAACTTTGATTCAATTGTCCCTTTTCTAATTAAATTTTTAATTTGTTCTTCACTAGGCATCTGTCCTTCCAAATACTTTTCCATAATCGAATCGTCCATTTCAACTATAGTTTCTATCAATTCTTCTCTATATTTTTTTGATTTTTCAAGCAAATCAGATGGTATCTCACTGTAATTAAACTTTGCACCTAAAGATTCGTCTTCCCAAATAATGGCTTGCATCTTAATTAAATCAACACAACCTCTAAAGTCTGCTTCTGAGCCAATTGGCAGTTGAATTACAAGTGGTACAGCTCCAAGTCTATCTTTAATCATTTCTACACATCGATAAAAATTTGCACCAGTTCTATCCATTTTGTTAACAAAACACATTCTCGGGACACCATATTTGTCTGCTTGTCTCCAAACAGTTTCTGACTGAGGCTCAACTCCAGCCACTGAATCAAATACACAAACTGCTCCGTCTAAAACACGTAAAGATCTCTCAACCTCAATGGTAAAATCTACATGTCCAGGTGTATCAATTATGTTAATTCTCTTGTCATTCCAAAAACAGGTCGTAGCAGCAGAAGTTATTGTAATCCCTCGCTCTTGTTCCTGCTCCATCCAATCCATAGTAGCTGCTCCATCGTGAACCTCACCTATTTTATGAGACACTCCAGTGTAATATAAAATTCTTTCAGTTGTGGTTGTTTTTCCGGCATCAATATGTGCCATTATACCAATATTTCTATAATCTTTTAATTCGGTTTTTCTTGTCATTTTACCACCTGTAATGAGAAAAAGCTCTGTTTGCCTCGGCCATTTTATGAGTGTCTTCTCTTTTTTTTACTGAATTACCCTTGTTTTCAAAAGCATCAACTAGTTCAGCAGATAATCTTTCAATCATAGTTTTTTCATTTCTGTTTCTTGAAGCATTTACAAGCCATCTTATGGCCAAAGCTTGGGCTCGGTCTGCTTTTACCTCTACAGGTACTTGATAAGTTGCCCCGCCAACCCTTCTAGATCTAACTTCTATACCAGGCTTTACGTTATTTAGTGCACCACTAAAAATTTCAATTGGTTCTTTTTTAACGACAGTTTTAGCTTTATCAAGAGCTTTATATACAATTTTTTCAGCGAGTGACTTTTTTCCATCAACCATTAAAATGTTTATAAATTTTGTAAGTACCAAGTCATTAAATTTAGGATCTGGATAAATACTTCTTTTTTCTGCAGCTCTTCTTCTAGACATTATTTTGGCCTCTTTGCACCATACTTGGATCTTCTTTGTTTTCTATCTTTAACACCTTCTGTATCAAGTATACCTCTTAAAACATGATATCTAACACCTGGTAAGTCTTTCACTCTTCCTCCTCTTATTAAAACTACTGAATGCTCTTGCAGATTATGTCCTTCACCAGGAATATAACTTGTTACCTCAAATCCATTAGTTAACTTAACCCTTGCCACCTTTCTTAGTGCTGAGTTTGGTTTTTTAGGTGTTGTCGTGTAAACCCTTGTGCAAACTCCTCTTTTTTGAGGAGAAGCATTTAGAGCTGGTACCTTATTTCTTTTTTGTTGTTTCGCTCTAGGAGAACGAATCAACTGATTAATTGTTGGCATTATCTTTCCTTAATTAAACTGTTATTGTGTTTGGTTTACACCACTACCAATACAATTAATCCGGATATTAATACATCTTAGAAATCAGTCAACAAAAGAATTATATATTTTCAAAAAAAATTAATTAGAGGAACTTTGAATCTCTTGATCCTCTGATGATTTTAGAAGTTCCTTATCTTTTTTATTAGCTTCTATCTTTGCTTGGGCTAAAAATGAACCCGTGCCACAAGGAACTAATCTTCCTACAATTACATTTTCTTTTAAACCAACTAAACTGTCAATTTTTCCTGAAACAGAAGCTTCTGTAAGAACTCTGGTAGTTTCCTGAAATGATGCTGCAGAAATAAAACTGTCAGTTTGAAGAGAAGCTTTTGTAATCCCCAGTAATAATGGTGTACCAGTTGCCTCTTTTTGTTTTTGATTTTTTGTATTTGAATTAATCTGGTTAAGTTCAATCTTACTTATCTGCTCCCCAACAAGTAAAGTTGTATCACCAGGATCTGTAATTTCAACTTTCTGCATCATTTGCCTAATAATTACTTCAATATGTTTATCATTTATTTTAACTCCTTGAAGTCGATAAACATCCTGTACCTCTTTAATAAGATACTCAGAAAGAGCTTCCACCCCTTTAATACGAAGAATATCATGTGGAACTGCACTACCATCGACAAGCACATCTCCCACTTCAACATAATCACCCTCCTGAACAGATAGATGTTTTGATTTCGAAATCACATATTCAGTTGGTTCAACTTTTTTGTCATCTGGAACAATCATAATTTTTCGTTTCATTTTATAATCTTTACCAAATTCAATTTTCCCAGAAGTTTCTGCAATTATAGCATGATCTTTTGGAATCCTTGCTTCAAAAAGTTCTGCAACTCTTGGGAGACCACCGGTAATATCTTTTGTCTTTGATGATTCTTTTGGAACTCGGGCAATAAAATCACCTTCATTTATAATTTGTGAGTCAGATACTCCAAGGATAGAATCAACAGGAAGTTCATATGAAGCTGGACTACCATTATCAAGTTTTAAAATTTTACCACTTTTTTGCTTGTCGTGAATTTCAATTCTTGGGTTAATTGACTTATTTTTGGACTTTTGTTTCCAATCAATTATCATTTTACTAGATAAACCGGTTGACTCATCAATTACTTCTCTAGTTGAAACACCATCTTCAAGATCTTTTGCGACTACATAACCTTTCTTTTGAGCTATTATCGGCAGAGTAAATGGGTCCCATTCCGCTAAAATATCTCCTTTTGAAATTTTATCATTTTCTTTAACATTTAGCTTTGCTCCATATGGTAACCTGTGTTTAGCCTTTTCTTTTCCATCTTGATAAATACAAAGTTGAGAATTTCTAGATAAATTAATAGAATTATTATTGGAATCTTTAGCTAGAACTAGATTATGGTATTTTGCATCTCCATCTAGTTGAGATTCAATATTAGAAACCTCAGATCCCTTCTGAGCGGCTCCTCCAATATGAAAAGTTCTCATCGTAAGTTGTGTGCCTGGTTCTCCGATTGATTGTGCAGCAATAACACCAACGGCTTCTCCGATATTTACGGCGGTTCCTCTTGCTAAATCTCTCCCATAGCATTTAACACAAACACCAAATTTAGCCTCACAACTTAGTACCGACCTGATTTTGACCTCCTCAATATTTGCAGCTTCAATTAAAGGAATATGTTCTTCCGAAATAATTTCTCCTTTGCTTGCTATTATTTTTTTTGCATTCTTATCCATTAAATCAACTGCTACAGTTCTACCTAGAATTTTATCGCTTAAAGAATCAACTACTTCACCTCCTTCAACAATTGCTCTAACAGAGATATAGTTTGAGGTAAAGCAATCATCGATAGTTACAATACAATCTTGGGCAACATCAACTAACCTTCTTGTTAAATACCCTGAATTAGCAGTTTTTAATGCTGTATCTGCTAAACCTTTTCTAGCCCCGTGTGTAGAATTAAAATATTCTAGTACTGTCAAACCTTCCTTAAAATTTGAAATTATTGGGTTTTCAATTATTTCGCCAGATGGTTTAGCCATAAGCCCTCTCATTCCTGAAAGCTGCTTGAGTTGAGCTGCTGATCCCCTCGCACCTGAATCTGCCATCATATATACTGAATTGACATTGTTTGTACCTTCTGACTCTTTTGGTATTAATTTATTCATCATCGAATCGGCAACATCATCTGTACATTTTGCCCATGCATCAACTACTTTATTATATTTTTCACCTTTAGTTATTAAGCCTTCTGAATATTGCCTTTCGTAATTTTTTACTTGTTTAGAAGTTTGTTCTAATAATTCTTTTTTATTTTCAGGAATTATTAAATCATCTTTTCCAAAAGATATTCCTGCCTTGCAGGCTTCCTGAAAACCTAAATCCATTAGCTTGTCTGCAAAAATAACAGTTTGCTTTTGCCCACAATGTCTGTAGACCAGATCAATCGCATTACTTATTTCTTTTTTTGTTAATGTTTTATTTATTATATCAAAATTAATTTTGGGATGTTTTGGAAGAATTTCTCCAATCTTCATTCTACCGGGTGTTGTTTGAACAGTCACGTCAACACTTTCATAATTACTATTTAATGTTGAATATCTTGCAACTATTTTTGATTGAAGAGTGACTATGTTGTTATCAAGTGCGATCTGAATTTCACCAATATTGCTGAAAAGCATTCCTTTACCTGGAGCACTTTCTGATTCAAGACTTAAGTAGTAAAGTCCTAAAATCATGTCTTGCGACGGAACAATAATAGGCTTACCATTTGCTGGAGAGAGAATATTATTAGTAGACATCATTAGAACCCTTGCCTCCAATTGAGCTTCAAGAGAAAGGGGTACATGCACTGCCATTTGATCTCCATCAAAATCAGCATTAAAAGCTGTACAAACTAGTGGATGAAGTTGGATAGCTTTTCCTTCAATCAGTTTAGGTTCAAAAGCTTGGATACCTAATCTATGTAATGTGGGCGCTCTATTTAAAAGTACTGGATGCTCTCTTATTACTTCAGCGAGAATATCCCAGACCTCCGGCCTTTCTTTTTCAACCATTTTTTTTGCAGCTTTGATGGTTGTAGCAAGATTATATTTCTCTAGTTTTGAGTAAATAAAAGGTTTAAATAATTCGATTGCCATCTTTTTTGGAATACCACACTGATGAAGTTTTAACTCTGGACCAACAACAATTACAGACCTACCAGAATAATCAACTCTTTTTCCTAACAGATTTTGTCTGAATCTTCCTTGTTTTCCTTTTAACATATCTGACAAAGACTTAAGTGGCCTCTTATTTGTCCCAGTAATTACTCTTCCTCTTCTGCCATTGTCAAATAAAGCATCTGCAGCTTCTTGTAACATTCTTTTCTCATTTCTCACTATAATTTCTGGCGCCTTTAAAGAAAGAAGTCTTTGTAATCTATTATTTCTATTAATTACTCTTCTATAAAGATCGTTTAGATCTGATGTGGCAAATCTTCCGCCATCAAGTGGCACAAGCGGTCTAAGTTCAGGGGGAATTACCGGAATTACATTTAATATCATCCATTCTGGCTTTAATTTGGATGTTTGAAAAGCCTCAATGAGCTTAAGTCGTTTTACCAATTTCTTTTTTTTAGTATCAGAATTAGTAGATTTTAGTTCTTCTCTAACAGTTTCTTTGTCTTTTTCTAAATCAACTTCGCTTAAAAGCTTTTGAATTGCTTCCGCCCCGATCATACTTTCAAACTCGTCTCCGAACTCTTCGACATAATTAGCATTTTCTTCTTCGCTTAAAATATCAAATTTTTTTAATCCTTTTACCATTCCAGGTTCAGTTACTATAAAACTTTCAAAATAAAGAACCTTTTCTAAATCTTTTAAAGTAATATCCAATAACAATCCAATTCGGCTTGGTAAGGATTTTAAAAACCAGATATGTGCTACAGGTGCAGCGAGATTAATATGCCCCATTCTTTCTCTTCTTACTTTAGTAACTGTAACTTCAACACCACACTTTTCGCAAATAACACCCTTAAACTTCATTCTTTTATATTTGCCGCAAATACACTCATAATCCTTTATGGGTCCAAAAATTCTAGCACAAAAAAGACCACTTCTTTCGGGTTTAAATGTTCTGTAATTTATAGTTTCTGGTTTCTTAATCTCTCCGTGAGACCAAGAAATCATATTTTCAGGGCTTGCAATAGAAATTTTTATATGATCAAAATTATTAAAATTTGGTTTCTCTATAAATTTAATTACTTCATTCATTAAAATCTCCAATCAGTTTCTTTCTAAAAGTTCAACATTTAAACCGAGTGATTTAAGTTCCATTATCAAAACATTAAATGACTCAGGTATACCAGATTCAATATTATCATCACCTCTTACAATTGTTTCGTAAGCTTTAGTCCTTCCAGAAACATCATCTGATTTAACAGTTAACATTTCTTGCAGAGTGTAAGATGCTCCATAAGCTTCTAAAGCCCATACCTCCATTTCTCCAAATCTTTGGCCTCCAAATTGAGCTTTACCTCCTAAAGGTTGTTGAGTTACTAAACTGTAAGGACCAATTGAACGAGCGTGTATCTTATCATCAACAAGATGATGTAATTTTAACATGTAAATTTGTCCTACGGTAATTGGCCTATCAAAGTAAGTTCCTGTTCTACCGTCAATTAATCTCTTTTGTCCGCTAGTATTAGAGCCAGCTAATTCAAAATAATCATTAAGATTTTTTTCTTTAGCACCATCGAAAACTGGGGTCGCAAAAGGCACGCCATCTTTGAGATTTTTAGCATGATAGATCAACCCATCTTTATCAAGTTTCCCAAACTTATTTTTAAATAAGTCTTCTCCATATACATCCTTAAATAAGTCTTTTAATTCCTTTACCTTATTTGTATCATCTGAAGCTTCTTGAGATAATTTATAAAATTTTTTTCCTAAGTCAACTGATGCTGCACCCAGATGTGTTTCAAGAATTTGACCAACATTCATTCTTGATGGGACGCCTAAAGGGTTAAGAACTATATCTACTGGAGTTCCATCTTCCATATAGGGCATATCTTCTACAGGAATTATCCTCGAAATCACTCCTTTGTTTCCATGACGACCTGACATTTTATCACCTGGTGCTAATTGTCTTTTCATTGCAACAAAGACTTTAATTAATTTCATAACACCTGGGAGTAGATCGTCCCCAGATTGAACTTTATCGACTTTATCTTTAAAATTATCATGCAATAAATTTAAGCTTTGATCAAAAGCATCGCATAAAGATTCAATTTTCTTCATCACATTATCATCTTTAATTTTTATATTCCTAATTTCTTTTAGAGTTAAATCTGAAATCATATCTGTTGAAATTTTTTTATTTTTGGCAAGCTTTGAAGTATTGCCATCTACAGTTTGGCCTTCAAAAATCTCAAGCAAACTATTTTTGAAGCTAGATTCCAATATATGTTTTTCATCTTCCATATCTTTGTGTAATTGTTCAATTTGCTGTCTTTCATTTGATAAAGCTCTTTCATCTTTATCAATTCCTCTTCTCGAAAAAACTCTTACCTCAACAATAGTTCCAGATACCCCAGGAGGTAATCGTAGAGAGGTATCTTTAACATCGGCAGCTTTTTCTCCAAAAATAGCTCTTAATAATTTTTCTTCAGGAGTCATTGGTGATTCACCCTTTGGTGTAACTTTACCAACAAGAATATCGCCTGGACTAACTTTTGCACCGATCTGAATTATTCCAGCCTCATCTAAATTTGTTAATGCTTCATCACCAACATTAGGAATGTCTCTTGTAATTTCCTCTTGACCAAGTTTTGTATCCCTAGCCAAAACTTCAAATTCCTCAATATGAACAGATGTAAATACATCATCTACAACAATTTGCTCGGATATAAGTATTGAATCTTCGTAGTTATAACCATTCCATGGCATAAAAGCTACAGTTACATTCTTACCAAGTGCAAGTTCACCTATTTTTGATGCTGGACCATCAGCGATTATATCGTCTTTTTCTACATAATCACCAACATTTACAAGAGGTTTTTGATTAATACATGTATTTTGATTTGATCTTTGAAACTTACTCATTCTGTAAATATCAACACCTGTATCATTAGATTCTTTTTTGTCTGCTCTTATAACAATTCTCGATGAATCTACTTGATCCACTGTTCCTGATCTTCGAGCAACAACAACAACACCTGAATCTCTTGCTACAACACTTTCCATGCCAGTACCGACAAAGGGCGCTTGAACCTTCAATAATGGGACTGCCTGTCTCATCATATTTGAACCCATTAAAGCCCTATTTGCATCATCATTTTCAAGAAAAGGAATTAATGCAGCCGCAACAGAAACTAATTGTTTAGGAGAAACATCTATTAAATCAACCTTTTTTGGATCCACTAGTATGAACTCACCGTCTTTTCTACAAGATACAAGATCATTTTTAAATGAGCCATCATTCATAAGCTCTTCATTAGCCTGAGCTATAGTGTGATTGCCTTCATCCATTGCAGACAAATAAACCACGTCACTACTAACCTTTCCATTAGAAACTTTCCTATACGGTGTCTCAATAAATCCGTAGTTATTTACTTTCGAATAGGTTGCTAATGAATTAATTAAACCAATGTTTGGTCCTTCTGGGGTTTCAATAGGACATATTCTTCCGTAATGCGTTGGATGCACATCTCTTACTTCAAAACCAGCTCTCTCCCTAGATAGTCCCCCAGGTCCGAGGGCTGAAAGCCTTCTTTTGTGAGTGATCTCAGACAATGGATTGGTTTGATCCATAAATTGCGATAGTTGGCTCTGTCCGAAAAATTCTCTGACAGAAGCTGATGCGGGTTTTGGATTAACAAGATCATTAGGCATTACAATTTCAATTTCAGCATTACTCATTCTTTCTTTAATTGCTCGTTCCATTCTAATAACTCCAATAGTATACTGATTTTCAAGCAATTCTCCCACAGACCTTACTCGCCTGTTACCTAGATGATCAATATCATCTATTTCGCCGAATCCATCTTTTAGTTCAGCAAGATACTTCACAATATGCAAAATATCATTAGGTACTAAAACTCTATTTTCTAAATTATCACTATGTTTAAGTCTAGAATTAATTTTTAATCTTCCAACTGCAGACAGATCATATCTATCACGCTTGAAAAATAAATTTCTAAATAATTCATCTGCTGATTCAATTGTAGGAGGTTCCCCAGGCCTCATTACTTTGTAAATTTCAAATAATGCATCAACTCTGTTTTTATTTTTGTCCGCAAAAAAGGTATCCCTGACATAAGACCCCTGTCTATCATTATTAATATCAAGTATTTTGAACTCCTCGATATTTTCTTTATTTAAAAAATCTATTACTTCGTCATCTATTTCTGCACCAGCTTCAAAATAAATAATACCGTTTTCTTTATTGAAAATATCTTCTGCTAAGAAATTACCCTTAATATCCTCATTCGATATAAAAGCTTCTTTAAGTGCCTTTTTTTCTACTTCTTTTGCCAAGACAACATTAAACTTACTGCCTTTCTCAGCAATAATTTTTCCATCTTCTGAATTAATAAGATCAAAATTTAATTTGGAGCCTATAAAGTCTTCTTTTTTGAATTTAAATTTCCACCCATTGTTTGTTTTAAAATAAGATTTAACAGAATAAAAAAAGTTATATAAATCCTCGTGTGAATACCCTGTAAGTTTATTTTGATCAATTTCAGAACCATTGCTTTTTTTTCTATACTCTTCAGAATTTTTGTTATCTAAAGCTAGTAATAAAGTGGAAGCTAAAATCTTTCTTCTTTTATCGATCCTTACATACATTAGGTCTTTTGCATCAAATTCAAAATCGATCCATGAGCCATTGTATGGAATTAATCTCGAGGCGAACAAAAACTTACCAGTTGAATGACTTTTGCCTTTATCGTGATCAAAAAAAACACCAGGTGATCTGTGCATTTGTGAAACAACAACTCTGGTAGTACCATTGAATACGAAAGTGCCTTTATCAGTCATCAATGGCATGTCCCCTAAATAGACATCCTGTTCTTTTATATGCTTTATAGACTTGACTTCTGTTTCTTCATCAATTTCCCAGATAATCAACCTTAACGTGACTTTTAGCAATGATGCAAAAGTGCCGCCCCTTTGTATGCATTCATCTACATCATATTTAGGGTCCTCAAGCTCATATTTTACAAATTGTAATTCTGCTTTTTCTGAAAAATCTCTTATTGGAAATACTTTCTTGAAAACAGCTTGCAATCCAATTTCATCACGATCTTCTGGTTTCACATCGCGTTGTAAAAAAAGCTCATAAGAATTCTTTTGTATCTCAAGAAGATTTGGCATTTTGGTAAGTTCTGGAATCTTTCCAAAACTTTTTCTGACATTATGTTTATGAACAAATGATTGTTTCATGAAAATATACCTATTTAAGTTCTACAGTAGCGCCAGCATCTTCCAGCTGTTTTTTAAATTTTTCTGCATCCTCCTTTCCAACCCCTGTTTTGATTTCTTTTGGTGCAGCTTCAACTAAATCTTTTGCCTCTTTTAAACCAAGACCAGTGATTGTTCTAACCTCTTTGATAACATTTATTTTTTTTTCACCAGATGCACTTAAGAAAACTGTAAATTCAGTTTTTTCTTCAGCAGCTGCTGTATCACCACCAGCAGCAGCAGGAGCGACAGCGGCAACAGGTGCAGCAGCAGAAACTCCCCACTTTTCTTCTAAAATTTTTGTAAGTTCTGAAGCCTCAAGCACCGATAGATTCGATAAGTCTTCTACTATTTTTTCCAAATTGGCCATTATTTCTCCTTAGTTAAAGTTAGTTGTTGTTTTGTTCAGGTTTTTTATTTATTAGTCTGGTAAGAGATGATTGTGGTTCAGATATAATTCTAACTATATTTGACAGAGGGCTAGATATAAGACCAACTATTTTAGCCCTCAATTCATCCAAACTTGGTAAGCTTGCTAATGTTTTAATTTCATCAACACTTAATTCTTTGTTACCAATTGCTCCACCTACAATCTTCAGATTTTCATTATTTTTAGAAAAGTCAAAAACTGCCTTTGCACACGAGGCAGGGTCATCAGAATAAGTGACTGCTACCGGACCATTAAAATATTTTTCAAGGGCCTCATAACATGTATCTTTTATAGCAATTTTTACAAGACTATTTTTTGTCACCTTGAAAATTGCCTTGTTTTCCTTAACGCTCTTTCTCAAGTCAGAGATATCCGATACACTCAAACCCTTA